>JBAXTN010000001.1:0-137410 GCA_037130175.1 bacterium
TGAAGGCTTCTGACAGATCACCCTTTTTCTGTAAAATCTGGGCCAGCGCAAAAAGGGCCTTGGGAGCTTCGGAACTCTTGGGAGCATTGCGGACAATATTTCTATATCCGGCGATCGCTTTTTCATACTCGCCCGAATCTGCAAACCCATCGGCTGCTGCGAGCTGATCGGCGGGTGAACCAAAGGCAGAGAGATCAGAAGAAGGAAGTTCCCGTTTCACCAACCCCTCTGACTGCGCCATCAGATTTGGCCACATGATCATACAGAGCAGAACTCCCGCAACTGGTGAAAAAATAAATCGAGGGACGGCGTAACAAATACTCATCAGGAAACTAGAACGCTAGGGAAAGAGCCCCATCAGCGTCAAGAATGACCTCCGCAAAGCGAGTTCCGTTTACTTCCCGGTGAAGATGACAGGATCCGGCGCCAGTTCAGGAGCAGATTCGTTTGGTTTCCACCTAGCCTGGACAGCTGGATTCAGTTTTGGGGGCATTGTCAATTCCACCTTGCGCTCGGGTATCGGCAACCCTTTCTTGGCTTGGAAGAGAGGATAGGCCAAATACTTCTCAGCGCCCGGCAAAGTTCTCTTGGGATAGGGTGTTTTAGGAGAGCGTTCCTCGATCTGAAGCCAGGCGCTAAACCAACCACCTGGCACCTCGCTGATCAGCACTTCGATCGGATAGGTTTTTCCTGACTCGACGGAAAACCAGCTTCCCACCCCTTTTGTACCGATGTCGTTCTGATCGGGAACACCTGGTCTTGGTTTGATAGGTGGCGTCGTCGGTTTGAAAAACTTATTCACCATCTGATTCAAAAATACACCGGAACCACAAGTACCCGTAAAGAAGACATTCTGACCATCAAAACGAACAGCCACCACATCATCGGCATATCCGACAAACCGGAAAGTTCCATCCCTCGGCGCCGTGACTTTTCCCTTGTAGACGATCACCCAATGTCCTGGTTTCACTTCCTTCTGCACACCGAATGCCTCGGGTGCTGCATCTGCCCGCATCGACGGAATATAGATCTGATAGGTGACCATGGGATCTTTGGTTTTATAATATTTTTCAAAAACTTTCTCATCCCATCCCGCAGTAAAAAATTCATCAAATATTTTAAAATGTTCTGCGTTAGCAACATCTCCAATCACGGTCGTTGGTTTTTTGTCGGCGGTCTGTTTAAGATCATAAAAATACCCTTTTAATCCAGCCCCCCCCCCTCCCTTGAATCCAAAGGCAGTCAGTCCTGCCAACGGCATCGAGGCCATGCCGGCCGCTCCTCCTCCAGCTCCGGATCCAAGGCCAGAGGCTCCCATGCCGCTCATCACCGAGGCCATGACATCAGGACCGGTTGAGTTCAAATCCATCGAGGGGAGTGCTATGCTCGCATTGGCAGCAGAGGAGGTGATGCGCTTGGAGATGGCAGGGGCCGCGGCTGCGGTTTTCTTCGAAGGTTTTACCTTGTGTTCGGCGGAGGCATTGGCACTTGGCGGCGGTGCGGTGAACTTCATCTTCTCCTTGCGGTTCTGGACAACCTGCACCACCACCATCGTCGCCCCACCAAAGAGCAGGACATGGAGAAGAATGCTGATGACGAGAAAACTTCCGTTCCATGCCGTCCATCGCTGCCAAAGATTGCGCTTCGGGAGGTGATGCTCGTGATGCTCTTCCTGAAAATCAGCTTCGCTCATGATAGTGAAAGGAGGCGGCTATTCCTCATCCACATTGAAGGTCACATTGCTGATCTTGGCCGCAGCCAAGGCATTGAGAACCTCGATGGTACGACTATATTTGGCATGAGCATCACTCACAATGGTGACGATGACCGGCTGCTTGGCACTATCTGCATTCTCTTTGAGACGCATGAGAGTGGCACGGAGTTGGGGAAGATCCACACTCTCCAGAGAATCAAACGGTTCGTCATTGAGCGAGACTTCTCCCTCGTCTGAAATGTTGATGATCGTCTCATCCGTGAACTCTGCATTATTGGAACTCTCTGCATTTCCCGGGAGTTTGGTGGAGAGTTCATTCTCTACTTTCACGGCCCCTGCCATGACCATGAAGAAGAGCATGATCACGAAGACGACATCGACCATTGGGGCAATCTGGAACCCCATCGTTCCGTCATCTTCCTGGACAAATGCTTTCATGGGATGCTGGTATTCTACTAATCGTGGTTGACTGCCGAGAAGGAGATATCCGACACACCTGCATCGGCGGCGGCACTCATGGCATGGGAAACAAAGAGGGCGGGAACATCACGATCACCGCGGATGACGATTCGGAATTCCTGATTGGAGCCCATCTTGCTGGCGGCGACTTTTTCCCCATAAGCCTTCGCCTCCTTGATCGGAGCCACGAGTTCGGCTCCCTTTTCATAAATCCTATCTTGAAAATTATAGGAGCTACGGTTGGCCACGGGATCCCAGCGTACATTGATAATGGCCTCCGAACGGGTATCGTCTTTCTTGGCAGCCTCTGGGGCAATCGGAAGCTTGATCGTCTTGTCGATATTAAGAACCTGGGCCGAAGTGATGACCATGAAGAAAATCAGGATCACCAGCAGCACATCGACCATCGGGGCAATCTGAAAATCAGGTTCCCCTTTCTCTAGTCCGCCTCCTCCTCCAGCCATGGCTCAGATAAGCGGGGCCTGACTAGGCCACCTCTCCGGTTGATGGGTCAATTTCTGTCCCAATTTCCACTTCGGCCACCGACTGTTGATTTTCATCCACCAACCAATTCGGCATTCCTGCATAGATCTCCTCGCCGCTGATATGGACTCCGGCAAGCGCCTCATAGGGCATCTTGCGGAAAAGCTGATTGATGATGTCCTGCATATGGTGAATGGCCGAAGTGGATCGACTGCGAAGTAAGTAGAACATTCCGAATGCAGGAATGGCGATCACAAGACCACTGGCCGTGGCGATCAGCACCTCGCCAATGGCTCCGGAGAGACTGGCTGGATCACCAATTCCCGAACTGCCGAGCGTGCTGAACGCCTTGATCATACCCGTCACTGTCCCGAGCAACCCGATCATCGGAGTCACCACACCGATAACCGAGAGATAGTTGATCTGCGTCCCCATATTGGCACTCTCTTTGTGCATTTCCGAGATCATCCCCTCCTCGACGATGGTCTTGCCATCACCTAGCAGGGAAATGCCAACCCGCAGCACATTGGTGATGGGCGATTTGTTGTCACGGCAAAATGTGTAGGCACCCACATAATCCCCCTGCTGAAAGAAAAGCTTCACCTCCGCCACAAAATCTGGAGGAGAGGTTTTCTTAAGGGAGGTATTCTTGACTCCGTCCGTGGAGAGATAAACGGTCAGCACCGACATGACTGCGATCGGGAACATGACCCATCCCCCCTCCACCAAAGTCTCAAGGAATGACTTGGAGTGAACTGCCTTGGCATCTTTTTTGGCAGGTTCCTCCGCGGAAGCAATGGAGGTTCCCAAACAGAGGAAGCCTGCAAGGAGGAGCATCAGGTAGGTGTTACGGTATTTCATGGGTGTTATGGTTGACGGTAGGGGTGCTGGGATTTATTTCAAGAATGAGAAAGGATATCGGCGCGTTTTTTTGCCTCTGCGGCTTGCGGGGAATCAGGCCAGAGCGACACGACATCAGTGAATGCCTGAAGAGCTCTCTTGGGATCCTCAAGACCGACATAGGAAGTGGCCGCACCCATAAGGGCAGGCGGTTGCAGAAGAGCAACGGAGGGATAGAAAATTTTGATCGTGAGAAAGGCTCTCAACGCCCCCTGATAATCCCTCTTGAGGTAAAGTGCGCGACCAAGAGCAAGCTGGGCAAGGGCAGACCCCAGATCACCTCCGATACGGGGCAATCCCTTGGCCCCCACAGAGACTGCTTCAGTATCGGAGGAAGCCAACGCGGCAAAAAGGGTGCCTCCCCGGGAGAGGGTGTCAGATCCCGGAGCCTTGGTTGCTCCGATCTCGCGGGCCAGATTGGCTGTCTCGATATCCTTACCAAGGCTGGCCAATGCCAGCAGGCGGAGTTGGGCCATCGGGAACCACCATGATCCCGGCACATCTTTGAAGTCAGCCTGGGCCGGCATGGATGTGGCTGTGAGTTTGATGACTTCCTGGGCATTTCCCTTGGAGGCAGCTTCCTTTGCCTTTGCCAACTCAGGAGGTTCGGCAAAACCTATTTTGGCAATTCGGGCAATGGGAAGTCCCATCTCCATCATGCTCGTGCTTCCCGGCAGTAAGACCTTGATCATGATCATGGAGCCTGAACGACGCAGCGTGGTATTGGCAAAAACCTGGCCATCCGTGGTGGTCACATCCTCCGCATGAAGCATCACTACAGTGAGCAGCATCCCGCAGAGCATGAGAAATGGATTCTTCAGATTTTTCATGGTTTCTTGGGAGCGGGGGAGGAAGCTGCGCCGGCAGGTGTCACCGGAGCTGCGGGCAGCGTCTCCAATTTTTTACGGGCAGGATCAGCCAGCGGAGAGAGGGAGAGCTTCGGGTTGGCAAGTAACTCACGAAGATGTGCCGCCGCCTTGTCAGGGGCCCCGAGTTTGATGAATCCATCGGCTGCCTTGAGGTATGCCGGAATCACGACGCTCGGATAGCGCTGATAAGCGACAAAGATGCGTTGATAGTACTGGATTGCCGCCGCGGTATTACCACGCTTTTCTTCAAGATCGCCCAGAGAGAGCAAGGCCCTAGCTGTGATTTCTCCACGCCAGTCCTTGGTGGCGGCAACCTGCTCAAAGATCTTCTTGGCCTCATCCAGCTTGCCCTGCATCAGAAGAGCCTGACCCTTCCCATAGGTGATCTCTGCCAGTTTGGCCTCAGCGGCAGCTTTATCGACGGCATCATTGAACCAAGAAATCGCCTCATCGGGCTTGTTACGGGCCAATGCCACTGCCCCCATGCCGTAGTAGGCGTACTCGAGCAGATCGCTCTTCGGGAAGGAAGTCATGAGTTCCTTATAAAAAGCCTCGGCCTTATCCGTCTCCCCTTTTTCAAGCGCGATATCCCCGGAGGTGGCAAGCAGCATCGCACTAAGCTGGTCGGCGGAGAAGTCCTTGTAAATCGAGGCCAGCAGTTCCTTCTGACGATCCGGCTTCTTGGTAAATCCCGCAAGCTGAGCTTGGGCATAGCGTAGGCGCGCCTGAGCCAAAGGAGATGTCCCCGCATTCGAGGCATTGAGATATTTATCAAAATCTGCCTGGGCATCGTAGGGAGGCAAGGGGGTTGCCGAGGGGCGCGGGGCCGGAGTGGCCTGATCAGAAGCAGCAACGGAATTCGTCGCGGAGGATGCACTACCCGAAGCAGCGGATTGGGAAGGGGAAGCCGTGCCGGAGGATTTTTGGATCAGAAGGGGACGGGAGCGCTTCGCGCAGGTTTGGGCGAGCTGTGAGAGCAACTGCTCGACGGCATCCTTCCAACGATCGTTGATATTGATCAGGATATTGTCGGCTAGATACTTCTTGGCCTCTTCGGCCTTGCCCTGCTTGATCTTGGCCTTGGAGACCCAATAGACAGCCGCCACAGCAGCGGGATGTTGGGGATGCTTCTTGACGAAGTTGCTGAACATCTCGACCACATCGTCCCACTCGTTCAGTTTCTGATACTGCTCATTGGCCTTGAAAAGGGAATACTTGAGCAACTCGTCCGATTCGCCAAGATCAACCGATTTCCGGTAGGCTTCGGCAGACTCCTTATTCATGTCCTTGGAGGCGTAGGCATCCCCTTTGAGGGCTAGAATCTCCGCGTTCATGGTCTGACCGGCGTATTTTGCCAACCACTCGTCACAGCGCTTCAACACTTCGTCATACTTGTTGGCGGCATTATAGCAGAGGGCGATGCGATATCCCGAGTCACCGATGAATGTGCCGGTCGGATACTTCTTTTCGTATGCCTGGAAGGCATCGAGAGCCTTCCCGTAATCACCGAGTTGAAAATAACAGAGGGGGATGCGATACATGCACTCCTCGGCGAATTTCCCGTCAGGAAATTTCTCGATATATTTTTTATAGTTGAGGACGGCTGCCTCATACTTGGATGTGTTGGGATTCTTCGGATCGCAGGCTTGGGCAAACTGGGAGTTGGCGAGCAGAAACTGCATGTCTGCGGCAATGGCGGAGTTGTCCCCTTTGCCAAGCAGTTCTCCGAACACCGTCTCGGCCTTGACAAAGTTTCCTGCTTCAAGGGCGACCGCCCCTTTCAAGTAATTCGCCTGGGATGCATATTTTCCAGTTGGAAACTCAGCGAGGTATTTATCAAGTGCGGGCACGGCATCATCCGGGCGCCCCAGAGAACAGTAGGCGGCACCGATGCTGAAGAGCGCATCCTCGCGGACTTTGGGGTCACTGTTCTCAAGCAGACTCTCCCAGAGCAGAATAGTCTCCCATTTCAGATCGAGCTCATCGTAAGCCTTCGCCTGACGGATGCGTACCGCAACCTGTGTGTCGGGCATTTTTTCGAAATCAGCCATCACTTTCTTCAAGCTGTCAGCGGCAGCCTGCAATCGGGCATTGGTGTAATTGACCTCCATGACCGCCTTGGGATCGCTTTGGAGCAGGGCACGATTGTCGGCTATCTGTTTTTCCAACGCCGCAATACGGTCTTTCTGAAGATTCAGCACCACATCCCTCGGACGCACGATGGCATACATACGGAGAGCCTTCTGCCGATCCCCCTGTCCCAACAATCCGTCTCCGATCCTGACAGCGAGAATGTCAAGCTGGAGTGGGTTATCCACCAAATTGCTAGTCGCCTGAAGCTGATCGAGCGTCTTCAGTGCCTCGTCAAGATTACCCTGCTTCGCCTGGATCTCTGTGAGAGCCATGGCGGCCTGCACGCCTATGTCATCCTTGATCCCTCCCTCAACCATGGGACGGAGCACATCGGCTGCCTCTTTCTGTTTGCCCGCATCGACGAGCATCGAGGCTTGGGCCAACTTGGCCCGTGCAGCAAGATCGCCCGGACCTTCGGAGGCTTTTTTCAGCGTTTTCTCAGCCTCCTCCTTGCGCCCGGACTGTAACTGAATCTGCGAGAGCGAGATCAGTGCCTTGGTCTTGTTTTTACCATCAGGAAATTCTTTCAGCAACCTGTTGAAGTACTCCTCGGCCTTGGGCAGATTTTTCTGGTTGTAGTAGGTACCGGCCAATGAAAAGAGAATGGTCTCCAGCGCTTCACCCTGAGGCCCCATTGCCAGAACCGCTTCAAAACTCTTGGCAGCACCCGCATAATCCCCGGACTGGAATGCTGTCGCTCCCGTTCTGAAAAGATCATCCGCCGAGGCCTCCGTGGGATCGGCATGAAGAACACCGCAAAACATCACGCACATTATGAGCAGGACAACTGCCTTATAATTGGTGAGTAGAGTTCTGTTCATGGATGCTTGATAAGGTACACCGCAGGGAGGGGCAACTTGATATTACTAACCGCACTGTATGACAATTCAAGTCATACAGTGCAGTTGATGAAAAATAATTTACCTGAGTGCTCGATGAGCATCATGACGGGGAGTCAAGCATGCCCTCCTCTTCACTCACGATATTGTGAGACTGGAAAATATTTCTCAGGCCTGCTTCGGATTGGAAAGTCCCAAGCCCAGCCAACCGACCCCGGCGAAGATCAGTTCAACCCCAAGGAAAAGTCCGAGGATGTAAAGGCCTGTTGCTGGCCACTGGGAGATGATAAGTCCACCCAGAATCAGCGACATGGCCGCGCTGAAAAGAACCCACCCGGCCCCCTTGTGGTGACGCAACTTAAAGGCGAGAAGTGCACGGAAAATCCCGCCAATCAGGATGGCCCATCCGAGAAACAAGGTGAGGACGAGCGCAGCAGCCAAGGGGTGAGAGATAAAATAATAGCCGGCCACACCGTAGGCCACAGCCACAAGAATATACCAGAGATGGCTCTTCCATCCCGTAATCGTGAAGACCTTGATCAACTGGAAGGCGCATCCGAACATCAGCAGGATTCCGATAAGATTGGCCGTAAGTGCGGTGAACAAGAGCTGATCTCCGAGAGCAAAAAATCCCAACAGGATCATGGCAAATCCACCGGCTATCGCCCAACCTCGTGAGATCGGAGGCACAGGCAATTCGGGAAATGGTGAGACAGGTGATGTGGGAGGTGTATCCATAGGAGGCGGATGCTAGGGATCAAATCCCGAAAACTAAAAGCAGAAAGTTACAAAAGAAGGGGCTTGCCTAGACTTCTAAACACGCAGTGAAACATTCGCTGGCAAGAGATCTCAAAATTTTCAGCTTTTTTCCTGCTGAATCCCCTCCCCTGATTTTTTCTGTTTCTCAAACCATGAGAAGCAGACGGGGATGACAAAGATCGCGATCAGGGTCGAGGCAAGCATTCCTCCGACCACCGTCGAACCGAGCACCCTTCGGGAAACAGCTCCTGAACCGGTGGCCACCCAGAGCGGCACACATCCGAGAATGAATGCGAAGGCCGTCATTAGGATCGGGCGCAGTCGGAGCTTGGCGGCATCGAGAGCCGCCTGAAACACAGGCTGACCCCGCTCCACCTCCTCCTTGGCAAATTCCACAATCAGGATGGCGTTCTTCGCAGCAAGGCCGATCAGCATGATCAGACCGATCTGGGCATAGACATCATTGTCCATGTGACGCGCCCAGAGAGCCATGACAGCGCCGAAGACCGCTACGGGAGTGCTCAAAAGCACGCTGAAGGGTAGCGACCAACTTTCATACTGGGCTGCTAGGATCAGGAAGACAAAAAGCAGTGAGAGGGCAAAGATCGCCATCGGGTTGATTCCCTGCGCCGCAAGCTTCTCCTGAAACGACATACCGAAGTAATCATAGCCCATGCCGGAGGGCATCGTCTCTTTAAACACCTCTTCCAATGCCTTCATCACCTGCCCTGTGCTGAAACCGGGAGCCCCGTTCACATTGATCTGGGCACAATTGAACATGTTAAAGCGCATCGTGAATTCCGGTCCCTGCATCGGCTTCACCTGAAGAAGACTTGAGAGCGGTACGGCGTCACCGTACTTGTTACGCACATAGAAGAGGGATGTGTTCTTGGGATCCGTACGACTCGAACCGTCTGCCTGAATGTAGGCGTAATATTGGAGATTGAAGCGGTTGAAGTAATTCACAGGCACACCGCCAAGAAACGACTGCAGCGTCTTGTATGCCTCATTGAGATCTACACCCAGCATCATGCAAAGTGCAGGATCAATGGTCATGGAGATCTGCGGAACAGAAGGGAGATAAGTGGAGGTCATGCCGCCGATTTCAGGGCGTTTCTTGGCGGCAGCCATAAAGACGCCGAAATTCTTTTCCAAAAACTTTGGATCAATGCCAAGGCGGTCCTCCAGAATGAAGGTCGTCCCTCCCGAGGTACCGATGCCGGGTATCGCCGGAGGAGGAAAGGCAAAGTTGATCGCCCCGGGAACGGGTGCAATTTTCTTGTTGATCGTCTGGAGCAGGGCGAAGGCATCCATACCCGGCTTGGTGCGCTCTTCCCAAGGCTTCAGGGTGATGAAATAGAAGGCACTGTAAGTCGTCTGCACGCCGCTGAGCAGATTAAAACCGACGATCGTCGTGACATGGTCGACACCGGGGATTTTCTGCACAATATCCGCCACCTGTTTGGAAACGGCATCAGTTCGCTGCTGCGAGGCAGCGTTAGGAAGCTGGGAGAAGGCATACAGATACCCGTTGTCTTCCTCCGGCACGAAGGAGGGGGGAAGCTTGGATCCAAAGAAACCCGAAAGCAGCACCATTCCGATCAGAAGTGCTCCCCCGATAAAACTCTTGCGAAGAAGGAATCCGCAAACTCCGAGATACCTGTTACGACCCCAATCGAAGGATTTGTTAAAGGCCTTGTAAAAGGCTCCCAAGGGTCCCTTGGTTTCGGTGCGGGGACGAAGCAGCATCGCGCCCAGGGCAGGGCTGAGACTCATTGCATTGAAGGTCGAGATGATCACCGAGATGGAAATAGTCAGTGCAAACTGCTGGTAGAGACCACCCGTGATCCCGGGCAGGAAGACCGTCGGGATAAAGACAGAAGAAAGAATGAGCGCTGTGGCGATCAACGGACCCGTCACCTGCTCCATCGCCTTGATGGCGGCAGACTTGGGGTCAAGTCCCTCCTCGATATGGTGTTCGATGGCCTCCACCACGACGATGGCATCATCGACCACAAGTCCGATTGCCAGCACCAATCCAAAAAGAGAGAGGGTATTAAGGGAGAAGCCAAAAAGAGGGAAGAGCGCAAAGGTTCCGATTAGCGAAACGGGCACGGCGAGCGCTGGAATAAGAGTTGCCCGCCAGTTCTGCAGGAAGAGGAAAACGACGATCAGCACCAGGATCATCGCCTCGACGAGCGTCTTCTGAATGTCGTGCATGCTTGCCACCACCGCCTGCGTGGTATCGAGGGCAATGGTGGATTTCAATCCGGCTGGAAATGACGGCACATACTGGGCGATCAACTTCCGGGCCTGATCAGCAACAGTGAGGGCATTGCTTCCCGGAAGCTGATAGACGGCAATAATGGCGGCAGGATGGCCGTTAAACCGGCCAGCAATATTGTAGGTCTGGGCCCCCAGTTCGACATGGGCGACATCCCTCACGCGAACCACGGAACCATTCTTGTCCGCACGAATAATGATATTGGCAAACTCCTGCTCGGTGACGAGCCGTCCGGGCGCACGCACCGTAAAGGTCATCTGCTGACCGGGCGGCACTGGCTCAGCCCCGGTCTGACCGGCGGGATTCACGGTATTCTGCTGGCTGACGGCGTCAAAGACTTCCTGGGTGGTGATGTTGAAGTTCGCAAGCTTTGCCGGATCGAGCCAGAGACGCATCGCATACTGCCCGGCACCGAAAATCGTCACACTGGCGATACCCGTGAGACGGGTTAGCGGATTGACAATATTGACATAGGCATAGTTGGCCAGGAAGACGGCATCATACCGATCATCTTCCGTGTAAAGGGCAAAACAGATCAAGGGAGAAGGAGAGGTCTTCACCACATTGATTCCCTGTTTCGTGACCTGCGACGGAAGCTGAGACTGCGCCTGTGACTGACGCATCTGGGTCAGGATCTGATCGGTGACAGGAACGGTTTTATTTGCGAAAATGACATTCAGCTGCGCCTGCCCCGAACTGGAGTTCAGGGAGTACATGTACTGCATGTTATCCACACCGTTGATCTGCTGTTCGAGCGGCGTGGCCACAGCCTGCTGGACAGTCATGGCATCGGCCCCGGGATAGGATGCCTGCACCTGGATCTGAGGGGGGACAATGTCCGGAAACTGGGAAACGGGTAGCCCCACGAGACAAACAATTCCGATGATCACCGTGATGATCGCGATAACCATGGCCACAATCGGCCGGTTGATGAAAAACTTGGGCATGGCGGTATCTTAGGCTACGCCCTATGACTTGGCTGTGGGTGTCGCTGAGGGTGCGGCAGTGGGAATTTTCTTTTCGGAATCTTTACCTTCAGCGGGGGAGCCGGGAGAGGGTGATGATGGAGCAGCGGGCAAAAGCATGACCGAACAGCCATCCGTTACTTTCTGTATTCCCTGGGTCACAATTTTATCCCCTTCGTTGACACCGGAAACTATGACAGCCTCCTCCCGGGTCGTGATGCCCACATTTACATTCTTGATCGTCACTTTGTTGTCGGGACCCACTACGGCAAGTTGATTGATGTTCTGAATTGTGATCAGGGCATTGATCGGAACGACCAGGGCATCTTTCTGCATTCCGATCGTCGCTTGAACCCGCGCAAAGAGCCCGGGCCGCAGCAACATTCCCGGATTTGGAAAAAGTCCCTCCACCGTGATCGATCCTGTCTGGGTGCTGACCTGGTTATTGGCAGCCCTGAAGGATCCCTTGTGAGGATAGGCAATGCCATCGGAAAGCAACATTTTCATACCTTCCGCAGTATCCTCCTTTCTCTGCTCTTCGGCATGGGATGGATCCCTCAGACTTCCACTGATGAAACTCAGATAATCGTCTTGTCCCACTTGGAAAACAACCTTGATGGGATCGATGGCGACAACCGTGGTCAGTGGTTGCTCAGACTGCGGACCGACATAGGTTCCTACTTCGTAATTTGCGAGACCTGCCATGCCGTTGATTGGTGACACGATTTTTGTAAAATCAAGGTTCACCTGCGCTGCCTGCACGGCCGCCTGCTTGGCGGCGACGGTACCTTGGCTGGCCTGATAGGTTTGCTGCTTATTCTGGAACTCCTGAATGCTGATCACCTTGCCTGCCAACAGGTTCTGAGCTCGGACAAAATCCTGCTCTGTCCTCGTGGCGTCAGCCTGAGCCGAGGCTAGATCGGCCTTGGCCTGATCGAGGGTCGCCTGAAAAGGAGCTGGATCAATCTGAAAAAGAGGCTCTCCCTGCTTCACCACGCTTCCCTCGGTGTAGTAGCGCTGGATGATATTGCCGGAGACATTCGGCTTCACCAGCGAAGTCACAGTTCCCTGAACATTACCGATCCACTCCTTGTGATTGGGCATATCCTTTCGAATCACCGTTCCAAGAGTCACCGGAATGGGTGGCCTTACGGCAGGTGCCGACTCTTTTTTTTGGCAGGCAGGGAAGGAGAGAGTCACGACAAGGCAAAGAGCCGGACTCACAAAGGAACGAAGAAACTTTGAATTCACGCTAGCGTGATTAGCAGAGGGATACATGCAATGCAAGTCATCATATAAGGAAAGATCAAACACTGCCTGGGTAGTCGTTGGAATCACCGGAATCAGATGAAATTTGCCCATGTCTCCCGAGCAGAAATCAAGTGATGTTTGATGAGTAATTTCTTAAAGAGGGCAAGTCCCCGCTTCTCTGCGTCACCGAGATCATAAGAAATCCATTCGGTAAAATAGCGAAGGGCAAAGACTGGATCCGGTGTCTGGGCAGCAATAGCTGGAAATCGGCTGACGCCTCGTGATTTTGCGAAGCGAAGGGCATCAGCAAGTGACTTTTTTTGCATAAATTCATCTCTAACTATCCATAGAGCAAAGACAAATGAAAGTCCCGTATATCGATACCATTCCTCCCCGAGATCAAGAAATTTGATTTCTGAAGAGACCTTTTGCTTGCGATACTCAATCGCCGGGTCACCTATCAATATTCTCGGTAATTCAATAGACTCCAATGTTTCAATCTGGACATAATCCAACTTCAATCCATAAAACTCACTGAGAATAATCTGAAGCAGCGCGTTTGAAGTATGAGATGAGGGATCAAGATGAATCTTACCGAGCGCAGCCAACTCTCCTGTGTAGGCCAGAATGACACTATGAACTGCCCCTTGTGATCCTATTGCCACCCCATCGACAACAGAGGCATCAGATTGAGAAAGGACATCTATTGAGGAAAGAAGAGCCGCATCCAGCCCTCCTTTTTGAAATTCCTCACAGAGCCGAGCCGGCACTAACTCTGTGATGGGATACTCCAATCCCTCTAAAAGCGGCCTTGCATTGAGATAAGGAACACTGCCGATCCTCGGCACCCATTCGTTCATACTCCCACAGGGATCAAACCCGCATTTCCTACTTCAGATGTCCGTTTTAAAGTAGATTCAATTCGGCGATAGAAGGTATCCCTCTGCATCGGTTCTCTACCCGCTTCCCTGATTGCCTTTTCCATTGCTGCGATGGTTTGCTGCTGGGGTGTCTTGGCTCCGGCCATGTGAAAGATTTTCTCCTCCTGAATCGTCCCGTGCAGATCATCAACGCCGTAGTTCAGGGCAATAGAGGCCAGAGGGAGTCCAAGGCTGATCCAGTAGCCGGTGATGTGGTCGAAATTATCGAGCATCAGCCGGGAGATGGCCAGATTCTTCAGTTCGTCTGTGGAACAAGCGGGTCGAATATGGGCCAGTTCCGTAGTCTCGGGAACAAAGGCAAACGGAATAAATGCGGTGAATCCTCTCGTCTCGTCTTGGAGAGAGCGAAGTTGCAGCAGGTGATCAACCCGATGCGCCGCAGTCTCAATATGACCATAGAGCATGGTTGCCGTACTCCGCTGCCCCATCAGATGCCATGTACGATGAACCTCTAGCCATTCTTCTGCCGTCTCCTTCCCTCGACAGATTGTATCACGGATGACCGGATCAAAGATTTCAGCCCCTCCCCCCGTGAGTGCATTCAACCCGGCATCCCTCATGATCTCCAGCGTCTCGCGAAGAGTTTTCTTGAAAATACGATCTGCCAGATGGCGGATCTCAATCGCCGTGAATGCCTTGATCGTTATCCCAGGTGCAGCCTCCCTCATGGCTCGCAGGAGTTCTAAATACCACTCCGCTGGAAGAGTCGGATGCAATCCTCCCACCATGTGGATCTCAGTAGCTCCATTCTCCCAGGCCTCGCGAGTCTTGGCCGCCACCTCGGAAACGGCCATTTCAAAGGCGTGATCATCCCGTTTCTTTGCACTGAAGGCGCAGAACTGGCAACTCAGGATGCAGACATTGGAGTAGTTAATATAGCGGTTGAAGACATAAGTTGCGACATTACCATTCTTTCGGGCACGCACGATGTTGGCCAAATAGCCGACGCCATTTAGATCAGGCGAGGAATACAAAGTCATCCCATCCTCGGCACTCAGCCGCTTCCCTTCTTCCACTTTCTCCAGAATCGGAAGCAAGAGCGGATCGAGCAATCGTTTGTTCATCTTTTTACACTATAGGAGCTTCAAATGAAGAACCAGTTCAGAAAATCCTTCATCCTTAATCCTTACTGCTTCATCCTTACCCTTTATGCCTTTTGACCTTCGTTCCGATTACCAGCCTCAGGGCGATCAGGCGCAGGCCATTGAGAAACTGACCCGTTCGATCCGTGCGGGCAACCGTCATCAGACACTCCTCGGAGTTACCGGATCGGGCAAGACCTTCACCGCTGCCAATATCATCCACAATCTTGATCGCCCCGTGCTGATCATGTCCCACAACAAGACGCTTGCCGCGCAGCTCTACTCGGAATTCAAGCAGTTCTTCCCTAACAATGCCGTCGAATATTTCGTCAGTTACTTCGACTACTATCAGCCCGAAGCCTACATCCCACGCTCGGACACCTACATCGAGAAAGACAGTTCGATCAACGAGGAGATCGAACGCCTCCGTCTCTCCACGACCAGCTCGCTGCTGACACGGCGTGATGTCATCGTCGTCTCCAGCGTCTCCTGTATCTACGGTCTCGCCTCGCCGGAGGATTTCCTTCAGATGGTGCTCACGATCAAGAAGCACGACCACATCACCCGTGAGGAAGTCCTACGCCGACTTGTCGAGATGCTCTACGAGCGAAATGAGATTGAGTTTGATCGCGGCAAGTTCCGCGTCCGTGGTGATGTCGTCGAACTTTTTCCGGCTCAGAATGAGGACGAAGCGGTGCGCGTGGAGTTTTTCGGAGATGAAATCGACCGCATGACGCTCTTCGATCCCCTCACCGGTCGCTCGCGTGGTGAACTCACCCACCTGACTCTCTTTCCGGCAAAACAGTTCGTCACGCCGAAGGATAAAATGCAGCCTGCCATGCGCAACATCCGCACAGAAATGGTGGAGCGAGTCGCCGAGTTTGAGGCGAATGGAAAATTCATCGAGGCTCAGCGGCTCAAGATGCGCACCGAGTATGATCTCGAGATGATGCAGGAGATGGGATACTGCAACGGTATTGAGAATTACTCCCGGCATCTCACAGGACGCGAGGCAGGATCGCGTCCCTATACGCTCATGGACTTCCTGCCAGAGGATACGCTCCTCATTGTCGACGAATCCCATGCGACTTTACCCCAGGTTGGCGGAATGTATGCCGGGGATCGAGCCAGGAAAATGACGCTCGTAGAGTATGGATTTCGCCTACCAAGTGCGCTCGATAACAGACCGCTGAATTTTACCGAATTTCTGGAAATGAACCGTCAGGGGCTCTACATCAGTGCCACTCCTGGTGACATTGAGCTTCGGAACAGCTTCGTCGGCAACGAGGGGTTTCTGGAACCTGACTCAACCCGACTTCCTCTCAAGGCCAATGCGGCAAACGAGATCCTGGAAACCGATACCCATGGCACCCCCCTGATCGTGGAGCAGATCATACGCCCGACGGGGCTTCTTGATCCACGCATCATGGTCAGACCGCTCAAGGGTCAAATCGATGAGACAATCGAACTCTGCCGGCAGCGCGTGGAGTCAGGTGAACGCGTCCTCATTACCACCCTCACCAAGCGCACGGCGGAGGATCTCACTGATTACCTCAAAGATGTCGGACTCAAGGTGCGCTATCTCCACAGTGACATCGATACCATCGAGCGCGTGGAGATCCTGCGTTCGTTGAGAGCGGGGGAATTTGACATCCTGATTGGAATCAATCTCCTCCGTGAAGGGCTGGATCTTCCCGAAGTCAGTCTTGTCTGCGTACTGGATGCCGATAAAGAGGGCTTCCTTCGCAGTCGCACTTCACTCATCCAAACAGCAGGCCGCGCCGCCCGCCATGTGAACGGGGAAGTTTATCTCTTTGCCGATAAAATCACCGGCAGCATGCGCGAACTCCTCGACATCACCGAGGATCGTCGCCGGCGCCAGATGGAGCACAACCGACTTCACGGCATCACCCCTCATAGTGTGAAGCGCCCCGTGCAGGAGAGCCTCCGTGTCCTGATTGAAAGCGATACCAATTCCGCGCACATCAATGAAATGCCGCTCGACATTGGCACCCTCATTCGCGAACTGGAAATTGAAATGAAGGAGGCTTCGGGAAGGCTGGAATACGAACGGGCGGCACTGCTTCGTGATCAGATCATGGAACTCAAAAGTGGGGGAGCCATCACCACGGCCATGAACAACCGACCAAAACCAAAAACGGTGCTCAAAGGCAGAAAAGGGAAGAAGAGATAAAGAATGCTGTTTTCAATTGCAAAAGCTCTTAGAGGCCCATTTTAAGAGCTACCAGCGACAGGGGTCGAACCTGCACATCTTTAGAGGATACCGGATTTTGAGTCCGGCGCGTCTGCCAATTCCGCCACGCTGGCTTGCGAGTCGATGACTATGCACCCGGTTCAATCCCTTGCCAAGTTGATCTTCAGTTCGGGGCAAAGATGATCCGTCGTATTTCCCCATCTTGACGCTTGAGCCCCTCCCCCTGATGCTGCAAGGCACATGAAATTTTCCATGCAATTGTTGGCTCTCGTTCTGACGCTTTCGTTTTGTACTCCCGGTCTCGTTGCCAAGGAGAAGGCTCCTGCGCCTGCTCCGCTTGCTTGGAAGCTGCCTGATTATTCCAACCTGATCACATTGATTCCATCTCCGCCCACCATGAGTTCACCTGCTGAAAAAGCCGATCTGGATTGCGTCCTGGCCATCCAGAACAATGCCTCCCCAGAAGTGATCGCACATGCCGAACAAACCGTGAGCTTCAATGTCTTTTCCTTTTCAGAAGTACTCGGGCCTCAATTCACTCCGGATGCTTATCCCAAGACAGCCGAATTTTTTGGCAGATTGGAAACCACGGCCAATCTGCCTAAAAACTATTTGAAGGATTATTATCGCCGCCTCCGCCCCTACCGGGCGTTTCCCGATCTGGTGAAAACTCTTGTAACCAAGGAGGATGGTTATTCCTATCCAAGCGGACACTCGACGCGTGCATGGCTGTTTGCCCTTGTGCTTGGAGCACTTGATCAGTCTGATCGCAATGACTTTCTCTCCTCGGCCCTGCAAGTCTGCCAGGACAGGATTATCGGAGGGATGCATTTCCCTTCGGATGTCTTGGAATCCAGGGTGCTGGCGGAGGAGATCTTTGCCAATCTGCTGGAGAACAAGGAGTTCATGGCAGATCTCGCAAAACTTCATCGCGAAGAATGGATGAAGATCCCGGCACACAATGCAGCCAAAAAAATTTCCCCTGAGGAGATTCTGGAAAAACCTGCTTTTCGGTAGCGATTTCATGGAAGGGTGCTAGTATCCTAACCATGAAGAAAATCCTCCCTCTCGTTGCCATTCTCCTGTTCGCCCTTAATGCAGTCGCAGGGTCATTCCCGGACATCAGTCTGGGGGATTTGAAGACAGCGATCGCATCGAAGAAAGCCACGCTTCTGGATGTGAACGGCCCTGTCTCCTACAACAATGGGCATATTCCCGGAGCCATCGATTTTACAGCTCATGCAGCTGATCTGGCCAAGGTGCTGCCCGCTGACAAGTCTTCACTGATCGTCGCCTATTGCGGCAACGAACACTGCGGAGCCTATGCACGGGGAGCGGAAGCTGCCCAAAAGCTTGGCTACACCAATGTGCAGCATTTCAAGCCGGGTATTGCCGGATGGAAGGCTGCCAACGAACCAACAGAGAAGTAATACCAATCAAAGGAAGAATCCCGACAGCGCAGGCAGTCTACTCGGGCAGGGTGGTGATTGCTTTCAGGTAGTTGGCGCGTGCTTCTTCGAGAGATGAGGCGCTCGTATGTAGATCCCTGACCAGGCCATCCTTCATGCCATAGATCCAGCCGTGAACGATAAGTTCCTGCCCGCGTTCCCAGGCATCGCGCACAACGGTCGTCTTGCAGACATTGGAGACCTGCTCGATGACATTGAGTTCACAGAGATGATTGCAGCGGGAGGCGTCATCATGATCCCACCGGGCAAGCAAACCCTGATGCTTTTGAATGACATCATCCACATGTCTGAGCCAGTTGTCGGCCAGTCCGACCCTCTCCTCGCGCAATGTTGCCATGATGCCACCGCATCCATAATGACCGCAGACGATGATATGCTTCACCTTGAGCTCATCGACGGCAAATTGAATGACAGAGAGGCAGTTGAAATCGGTATGGACGACCACATTGGCCACATTGCGGTGAACAAAGAGCTCCCCAGGCGCAAGTCCGACTAACTCCTCGGCAGGGACACGACTGTCGGCGCATCCAATCCAGAGGTATTCGGGATGCTGCTGAACGGAGAGTTTTTCAAAAAATGCCGGATCTCTGGAGATAAGATTCTGAGCCCACGATTTGTTTTTAGAAAAGAGTTCGGCAAGTGAGGACATGTCGCGGAAGATTGCAATCGGAAGCAGCGCTCTTAACCAGAAAAAAAACCCGTATCCGGGATGAGGGCACCAATAGATCCCCAACCCCGATCAACCCTTATTTATTCGGCACAGCCGCTGGCGTTGATATCGCGGGTGCGGATGACGCAGCGGGCACGGAAGCAGGGGCGAAAACCGTGGGGACGGACGGAACGGCAGGCTGATTGGTGGAAGCAGGCACTTCAATATCGGGGCGAGTACCGGAGACAGGAGGAATCCAGAGGCTCTGGGCGATGAATTTCTTGTTGATCGGAGCAATCAAACTATAGCCCCCCTTCCCGTCAGGAAGCATCGGAGTCCCCCAGCGTGAACGCGTCACCACCTGAACCGCAGGAATTTTTTCACCGGCAAGGGTGTGGTTATCAACCGGAATTTCCTGCGGCAACTGGAGTGCTCCAAGGAAAGCACCACCGGCAAGAAAAATTTTTGGGAGAAATAGCAGAGGAGTCATTGGGGGACAAATTGCGACACTAACCATCCCTGCAAGGTTTGACAATTCAGGAATTATTCCAGTGTGGATTATTTTCCCGAATAATTCCAGAAGGCTTTGAGACCTTTCCAGCAGGAGGAGCCGATTTTGGATCCGATATCCCTCGTGTCGTGAGGGGTCGGGGAAGGAGTGGGCTTGGGAGTCGGTTGTGGTGCAGCTTTGAGGACTTCCTCACCTAGTGATTCGGGAATATTCACACCTGCCGAAAGTTCCTTGGCGGAAAGAGGAGGCCGTTCGCCTGAGGCTGTCACATGGAGAAAAAGAGGCTTCGTTTCCATCAGGGCATTGCCCTCCGATACGCGCAGGGGGGGAATTTCATAATCACCGTTGCGCACCGGGGTCACGCGGTAACGAAACAGCCAAACGCTCTCCCCATCCACTTGAAGCAGGCGGGGCTTTCCCAAAATCTGGAAATGAAGTCCCGATAAATCAGACGGTATGCAGACAATGGGGTGTGCAGCGGAACGCACTGTCACTACCATCTCAACACGCTCGCCCGGTTTGGCTGATCGACGGGAGAGTGTGGCTATGGCGGTGGGAGTTCCCACGGGGACACCTGTTGCCGATGCGCCATGGGTCGCAAAAAGGATAAGTATGAGCAGCCAGGAAAATAGGATTTTTTTTGTCACGGCTGCGCAGAGTGGTGTTTTTTTCAAGAAATGCCAAGTCCCCGCAAAAAATTCCAATGCTTTGGAAACAATGTCCTCACCATTGAGAAAACAGATCCCCCTGAATTCCTTCCCCCGGTTTTGGAACTGCCGGAAGAGTTTTTTGTTTCACCGGCTTGGCGGGCTTTTTTTTCGGCGGTTCAAAGGTCTGCTTCCATTGCTTCTGGACATCTTTGATGACCGAGTTGGCGCGTTTGAAATATTCCTTTCTCCGCACCGCCGCAATGGCCGGATTGAGCCTGAGCACCTTGCGGGCACGATCAACACGGGCTTGTGTCAATTGACCGCGAAGCCGCCAGTGTCCCCCCTTTGTTGTGTAGACTCCCACAATTTTTCCCGCTTCAGCATAACGGCGAAGCTGGCGATCCGAGATTCCCAAAAGTGAGGCTAATTGCTTGAAGGTGGACATGGGAAGGATCAGATCATCCTACTCTTGCGAGGCATTGCGCACAAGAAAATGAAGCTCTCCTGTGATCACATACCACACTCATGAACCGGACATGTCGCGTCAGTCCCTATGGCAAGTTTGAGTGTTTGGAGGCAACTTTGATTTTGTCCAAAAGCGCCTTATTTGATGAAAGTTCCTTAAAGAGGGCTTCTATGACTTCAAGGGAAGAGGCACTCAGATGATGCTCCATACCCTCCACATCGCGCTCCACTTCCTGAGCCGACACTCCCATTAACCGTAGAAAATCGGTCAGGATCTTGTGCCGGTGACTGATGGCACGGGCAATCCGTTCCCCTTCATCGGTTAAAATCAGGCCACGGTATTTTTCATGATGAAGCAATCCTTCCACATCAAGCCTCTTGACCATATTCGTGACGCTTGCCTGCGAAATCCCGAGACTCTCGGCGATATCAACCACCCTGGCATATCCCTTTGCGTCGATCAGTTCCTGGATTCGTTCAAGATAATCTTCTGCCGCGGAGGATGATCGATGTCCTGTTTTGATCATTGGTCGAGGGGGATTTGGGAAAATCTGGATTTTGATTTGATTAAAAAATATAGCCCAGTATTATTAAATTAGCCAAGGCTAATCTTTTTCATGTCTCCTTCTCAACTTCCAAGCCTTCCAGAGGTTCATCGGTCGTTATCAATCCCTTCCAAACCGGGATTCTGGCGTAAGCTCATCGCTTTTGCAGGGCCGGGGTATCTCGTGGCCGTCGGCTACATGGATCCCGGCAACTGGGCTACGGATCTGGCTGCAGGCTCCAAATACAACTACGCCCTGCTTTCGGTGATTCTCATGTCGGGGATTTCCGCCATGTTCCTGCAGTATCTTGCGCTCAAGCTGGGAATCGCCTCCGGCAAGGATCTCGCCCAACTCTGCCGCCGGGAGTATGGAAAAACAGCCTCCATCCCACTTTGGATCTTTGCCGAAATCGCCATCGCAGCCTGCGATCTTGCAGAAGTGATCGGCTCCGCCATTGCCCTGAATCTGCTCTTTCATCTTCCCCTGATGGCAGGTGTCATCATCACGACGCTGGATGTTCTGCTTTTGCTGATGCTGCAACAGAAGGGATTCCGTTATATCGAGGCACTGGTCATTACCCTGATTGCCACCATCGCTTTTTGTTTCGGACTGGAAATTCTGTTTTCCAAACCGGATCTCATTCCCATCCTGCACGGCTTCATCCCCTCCCCCTCGATAGTCACTGATCACGAAATGCTCTTCATCGCCATCGGTATCCTCGGTGCGACAGTGATGCCGCATAACCTTTATCTGCATTCCTCGATTGTCCAGACACGCAGTTATCCTTTGGATCAGGTTGGAAAACGGGAGGCGATCCGGTTTGCATCCATCGACTCCAACATCGCCCTCTTCATTGCTCTCCTGATCAACGCGGCCATCCTGATCCTTGCAGCGGCAACCTTCTATCGTTCCGGCAGAACCAATGTTGCGGAGATTCAGGAAGCTTACAAACTCCTCACCCCGATGCTTGGAGTCACCGGAGCAAGCACCCTGTTTGCCATTGCCCTTTTGGCAGCAGGGCAGAACAGCACCCTCACCGGCACCCTGGCCGGACAAATCGTCATGGAGGGATTCCTTCAGATAAAAATCCAACCATGGATGCGCCGGATGATCACTCGCCTTATTGCGGTGGTTCCCGCCGTGCTGGTCCTCGCCATTTGCGGCGATGGAGCCACCACTCATCTTCTCCTGATCAGCCAGGTGATTCTGAGCATGCAGCTGAGTTTTGCGGTAGTGCCTCTCGTGCAGTTTTCCGGAAACAAACGAATCATGGGTGAGTTTGTCAATGCCCGATGGATACGGCTTGTGGGATGGCTCATGGCTCTCATCATCGGAGGGCTGAATGCATGGCTCTTGATCATCCAGTTTCACAGCGGATTCTAAATATGGCCGCCACACACACGGTGACTTGTCATGGCTATGAACTTCTGGCAACGGGAGCAGGCCAGCGACTGGAGCGCTGGGGTGGCATCATTGTCCAGCGCCCAGAAACCGCCGCCACATGGCCTTGGAGTCATCCCGCAAATCTGCCCTCCTGGCAGGGACACTATGATGGACTGCATGCATCGGGAGGAAAATGGCAATGGCTTCATCCTTTCCCTGATCCCTGCATCATCCGTCACGGATCACTCAGTTTCCAAGTCAGACCGACCGAATCCAAACACCTCGGTCTCTTTCCCGAACAGGCTGTCAACTGGGACTGGATACAAGGGGTTATCGCCTCAACCCCTCCACGCGCCACCCCGGTCAGAATCCTCAATCTCTTTGGCTACACCGGAGGGGCTACACTTGCCGCGGCATCGGCGGGGGCCAGCGTCACCCATGTCGATGCGGCGCGTGCCATGGTTGCGTGGTGTTCGGACAATGCCAGACTCTCGGGGTTGGAGGCTGCCCCGATCCGCTATGTCGTCGAGGATGCCTTGAAATATCTGCAACGGGAAATCCGCCGGGGGAACCGCTACGATGCCATCATCATGGATCCCCCCAGCTTCGGAAGGGGTAAGCATGGGGAACTCTGGAGGTTATCGGAACATTTGCCTCTGCTTCTGGACATGGCCCTGATGGCACTTTCGGAGCAACCTCTCTTTTTGCTTTTAAACACCTACAGTGACCTTACTCATGATTTGTCCGGAGAAACTCCAAAGTCACTGATTGATAAAAAAATTCCCGGCAGTTGCGAAATCGTCGCTCTTGGTCTGCGAGGATGCCTGGATCAACATTGGCTACCATGCGGCATCAGCTTTCGCTGGCAACCCCGGTGATGTATCAAAAACCATGATGTGATCTTGCCAAGCAGGGAGGTTCTGCGATCTTTCCCTTTGTCGATCAACGCATACCTCACCCAACCCATTACGACCATGACCGAAGACAAATCATCCACCTCGGCAGCCGAGAAACTCGAGAGCAGCCAAGCCCATGCCAAGAAGGCGCTTGAAGCCACCACGGCGGCGGCGCGTGAGGTCGCGGAAGCAGCCAAGACAAGTGCTCTCAATGCCTATTCTGCAAGCCGTGGAGAACTCGAAGCAGCAGCGCAAGATCTGAAGGATGCAGCCCTTTCCACCTATGGTGATCTCTCGCAGACAGCCAAGGAAAAATATGGCGATCTCTCCCACCAGGCACGCACGCGGTATGCCGATCTGTCGGAAATCACCAGTGAGGCAGCAGCCGAATACAAGACCCAACTGGAGGATCTTGCCGATCAGGCTGAAGATTATGTCCGGGATAATCCCTTCAAGGCTGTCGGGTTGACCTTTGCAGCCGGTATTCTTCTCGGCATTCTTTTCCGCCGTCGCTAATTGAAAACCGTCGGCATCTTCCCAGAAACAGAGCTGCAACCATGGATCTGAACGAACTTCCCGGCGGCATACCGTCGCGGGTGTCAGGTCTCCTTTTTGCCCTGCTGCGCCATCTGCTGGCGCTGACAGAACTTGCGGCGGAGGAGACCCGTTTGCTGATCCGGCAGAGTCTGGCATCGATCCTGCTCCTTGTTGCCCTCATCGTGGCCGTGGTCATCGCCTATCTCTCCCTCCTCGCCACACTGGTGTCTATTTTGACCATGGGGGGAGGTTGGGGATGGCCTGCGGCCTTCGGTTTGGTGACGCTTCTTCATTTCGTACTGGCCGGCGTGATCTTCTTCTTCCTGCGCGTCCGTACCACGCCACGACCTTACGCGGAAACGGCATCGGAAATCCGTCGGGATCTGGACTCCCTCGACAATTACTCCAAGAAATCATCGGGAACCTCTGCCTCCTCCCCGCAATGACACCTTCCCCACTTCTGTTAAAAGCCGTCAGGGAAAGCCGCTTGGAGATCGCACAGGAATACAGCGCCCTTTGCTCGGAACTCGACCTGCAAAAGAAAATCAAGCAGTCCTTCAAGCAACATCCGTTTTTATGGCTCACCGGCGCGGTCAGTGCCGGACTGTTGACGACAATTTTCGGCATGAGGCGTTCTCCCGATCGTGCCGTTTCCACGGTGGCAGCCTCCTCAACAGGGAGCATCAGCCCTTCCGTCACGCTCGCCAAGGCGGGATGGGTAGCGGGAGCACTTCAAGTAGGGAAGTTACTCTATCCGATCCTAAAACCGATCATCCTGGAATATGCCCATAAGACTGTTCAAGGCGGCCTGGCCAAAAAAAACAAAACTTAGAAAACGATTCTCTAATTGGTTGCCAACGATTTTCCCCTTGAAGCAAAACGCTGTTGATCCAGCCTAGCCCATAGCCCACGAGTCCGAATTTTCATGAGTTCGCCAAGTCAGAATACACTCCCCGCGCATGTTGATGAATATCTCCTGTTGGGGAAAGAGAGGGAGGCGTCGGATGTTCACCTTAGCGTGACAAGCCAACCTACATGCCGCCGCTACGGGCAGCTGATTCCAATGTGGGACGATGCGCCCCACCTCACGGCGGAAGATACGGAAAAACTGATACGCGGTTTTCTTGACGAACATCAGCTCGCCCGGCTTTTTGAGCAGGGGGATGTCGATTTTGCTTACACCAACGCAAACGGTCGGTACCGAACCAGCGTGGTGCGCCAGCGCCTCGGGTATGATCTCGCCTTTCGCATCATCAACAGCTCTCTCCGCACGCTCGACGAACTTGGGATGCCGCCGCAGCTCAAACTGCTCACCCAGTATCACAACGGACTTGTGCTTGTCACCGGTCCGATGGGCAGCGGCAAGACGACCACGCTGGCGGCACTTGTCCAGGAGATCAACCTTCACCGCAGCGATCATATCATCACGCTTGAGGAACCGATCGAATACATCATTCCCTCGGCGGGCTGCCAGGTGACCCAACGCGAAGTTCACACGCATACCAAATCATTTGCTGCCGCGCTTCGTGGGGCACTCCGTGAAGATCCCGATGTTATCATGGTCGGTGAGATGCGCGATCTGGAGACCATCCAACTTGCAATCTCGGCATCGGAAACCGGTCACTTGGTTCTCGGCACGCTCCATACCAGCAACGCCCCGAGAACACTGGATCGCTTGCTTGATGTCTTTCCTACCGATCAGAGGGATCAGATTCGGATCATGGTCAGCGAATCGCTTCGCGGCATCGTCAGTCAGCAACTCATTCCCAGGGCCGATGGAACGGGACGGGTGGTTGCCATGGAAATGCTTACAAATTCACCAGCAGTCGCAAATGTCATCCGTGAATCCAAGACCTTTATGCTGCCGGGAATTATTCAGACCGGTCGCAAGGCAGGAATGATCCTGATGGACGATTCGATAGCCGATCTCTATCGGCCGGGACTCATCACCGCGGAAGAAGCAATCTATCGATCCGAAAACAAAACCGAGATGGAATTGGTCACAAGGAAATAAACCCATCCAATTTTTATACCATGGCCTATATCGATGATTTTTTCAGGGTGCTTGTGGATTATGGAGCATCGGACCTTCACCTTGCTGAAGGACAACCTCCAAAGATTCGTCGGCATGGCGAGATTGTTCCCATTCGCGATGAAGCGCTTACCCATGAGGAAATGGCCTACATGCTCAGCGAGATCTGCACCCCGCAAAAATGGGAGAAATATGAGGAGACTGGGGATCTCGATTTTGCCTACCAGATGGATGAGGAAAGCAGGTTCCGATGCAACTACCTGAAGCAGGTCTTTGGATATGCCGCCGTCTTCCGTCTGATTCCCACGAAGATCCTGACTTTGGAACAACTCAATGTCCCCCCGGTCATCAAGGAATTCGGTGATATGCGCGGCGGCATCGTGCTGGTCACCGGCCCCACCGGATCAGGCAAGAGCACGACGCTGGCGGCGCTCATTGACTATATCAACACCAATTACGGTCGCCACATCGTCACCATTGAGGAACCGATCGAGTTTGTGCATCGCAACAAGAAGAGCATAATCACCCAGCGGGAAGTCCCGGAACATGCCACCTCGTTTGCCTCCGGACTCAAGGCAGCCTTGCGCGAGGATGCGGATATCGTACTCGTCGGCGAAATGCGCGATCTGGAGACCATCCAGCTTGCACTGACCGCTGCCGAGACAGGACTCCTTGTCTTTGGCACCCTGCACACCAACAATGCCCGCAAGACTGTGGATCGCATGATCGACGCCTTCCCTGCCGAACAACAATCACAGGTGCGCACGATGCTTGCCTCCTCGCTGCGCGGAGTGGTGGCCCAACTCCTCTTCAAAAAAGCCGATGGCAAAGGGCGCGTTGCCATCAACGAAATCCTCAAGGTCAACCCCGCTGTCTCCGCAATCATCCGTGAAGGGGCCACCCAGAAGCTTCAGGATGTCATTGTTGCTGGAAAATCCCAGGGAATGCAGTTTATGGATGATGCCATCTGGGCACGCATGCTCGACGGGACAATCAGTGCCCATGAAGCCTATATGAAGGCGATTGATAAGAATCGATTCAAGGCGGCACTTCCACCGGAGGAAGCTGATCTGGCCAATGCCTCGGGAGCTGCCGCAGCCTGATGAAGTGTCATTTACCAAATCATTCCACCTCATCAGTATCAGGAGAACGCCTGCTTCTCATTGATGTCAGCAATTCCTTCAGCAAGATAGCCATCGTTCAAAACGGAGTCATTGGAAGCATTCAAAAGATTCCTACCCCATTGCTGGCTGAAAGGTTGAAAAAAAAACTCCCAAATGCTGACCGGGCAGTCATTTCGTCAGTCGTTCCAAAAGCCAATCAATCCCTTGGGAAGCTACTCCCATGCCCCATCCTCTGGTTGGATCACAAGACTGCCGGTGTCGATATCCGGTATCCCAAACCCGGAAAGATCGGAGCGGATCGGCTGGCCAATGTCGCCGCCGCGGTCAGCCTCGGAAGATTGCCCGCAATCGTTGTTGATTTCGGCACAGCCGTGACCTTTGACATCATCGATCCGAAAGGGTGTTACCTTGGCGGCATCATTGCTCCGGGGTTGGCCACAGCCGCCTCGGCCCTGCATGAAAGAACGGCCCTCCTGCCTCTCACCAAGATTCAACGGATTGAATCCGTCGTTGGCAAAAGCACCCGGCAGGGTATCCAAATCGGACTTCTGCTCGGAGTAGTCGGCATCGTCCGTGAAGTGGTGACCAGAATCACCCGGGTGACTTTTGACGGCAAAAAGCCCTTCGTCTTGACGACCGGAGGTGATGCGGAACTGGTTGACCGATTATCCCGATCCGGTGGGGGAAAAAAAATCATCGATCTGGTTGATCCTCTGCTCACGCTTAAAGGCCTGCTCGTGATAGCGGGGAAAATTTAGCGCGTTTTAAATAATAGTGTGGCCATCAACTTGCGAGTGCCATGGGGTCGGTTGGCAAGGAGCAAGTGATGAGGCGGTAGTCGTGCCCTACAGCCCAAGCGACGCGACACTGCTAAATGGCCCAATGCCGCCGCAAGGAATGGCTATAGAATTACTTAAACCGCTCTAACGGAAAAGCGGGCATTCGAACACTTGCCCCAGGGCTCCACGAATCGTAGCATCGAACGATGGCCGAGACCCCCTTTGTTCACCTGCATGTACACAGCGAGTATTCGCTGCTGGATGGGGCCATTCGGATGAAACATTTGATCAAAAAGGCGGCTTCCCTGGGCATGCCGGCTCTCGCCCTGACCGATCATGGGAATCTTTTTGGAGCCGTCGAATTTTATCAGGAATCTGAAAAAGCAGGGGTCAAGCCGATCATAGGCTGTGAGATCTATGTTGCCCCCGGTTCCATGCATGAGAAAAAAACCGCCAATGGCGGCAGGGATGCAGCATTTCACATGACCCTTCTTGCCTCGGATGACGAGGGGTATCGGAATCTCGTCAAGCTCTCCACGGCGGCTCATCTGGAGGGTTTTTACTACAAACCCCGCGTCGACAAGGATCTGCTGGCCAGGCATAGCAAAGGGCTTATCGCCCTGAGTGGCTGCCTCAAGGGTGAGGTCAATATGGCACTGAGCGAGGGACAGACAGCCAAGGCTCTAGAATCCGCCGCGGCCTATCGCGATATTTTTGGCAGGGAGAACTTCTTCATCGAGCTTGCCGACCACGGAATCGAGCAGCAAAGGCGTAATCGTGCGGGGCTCATCGGGATTGCGGGCGACCTCGGACTCGATCTGGTCGCCACGAACGATGTTCACTTTCTCGATCGTGCCCATCACGAGGCGCACGATGTCATGATCTGCATCGGCACGGGAGCAATGATTCATGACGAGAAGAGGATGCGGTATGTACCCGAACTCTATTTTAAGAGCGGTGAGGAAATGGCCTCCCTCTTTGCCGATCACCCGGAAGCCATCAGTAACACGCTTGCCATCGCGGAGCGGTGCAATGCGAAGCTGGAGTTTGGAAAATCAAAGTATCCGGATTACCTTCCCCCCGAAGGGAAAACCCGGGAAGGGTATTTGCTCGAACTCAGTGAAGAAGGGCTGCGCAAGCGGTATGGTGAGAGGGCATCCAGCGATCCGGCCATCCGGGAGCGGCTTGATTACGAGCTCTCGGTCCTGTCCAAGCAGGGGTTCACAAGTTACTTTCTGATTGTTTGGGATTTCATCAATTATGCCAAGGGCAGGGGTATCCCTGTTGGCCCGGGTCGCGGCTCGGCAGCGGGTTCACTCGTCGCTTATGTCCTCGGTATCACCGATCTCGATCCCCTGCGCTACAATCTGCTTTTTGAACGATTCCTCAATCCCGACCGAATCAGCCCTCCCGACATCGATGTTGATTTCTGCCAGAACCGTCGGGGTGAAGTCATTGATTATGTGCGTGAAAAATATGGGAAGATGTCTGTTTCCCAGATCATCACCTTCGGCACCATGGGTGCCAAAAGCGTGATTCGCGATGTGGGACGGGTACTTGGATGGAGCTATGGCGATGGTGATCGCATCGCACGGATGATTCCCAATGAACTCAACATCACGCTCAATGGCATCGAAAAAAAGGGACACCATGAACCGGGGGCCATCGATAAGAATCCCGAACTTAAAAAGGCCGTGGAAGAAGAACCTTCCACAGCTCAACTCTGGGGCTACGCCAGCATACTGGAGGGACTCTCCCGCAATAGCGGTGTGCACGCAGCCGGAGTCGTGATCGCAGACCGCGATCTCTCCGATTACATCCCCCTCGCCCTAGCCAATGATGGCAGCATTGTCAGCCAATACTCGATGGCTCCGCTGACCGATCTCGGATTGCTCAAGATGGATTTTCTGGGATTGACGACTCTCACTGTGATTGATGACGCAGTGAAACTCATCCATCGCCACACACCCGATTTTGATCTTTCCAAGATACCGATGGATGACAAAGCCACCTTTGATCTACTCAACAGGGGAGAATCAATCGGCGTCTTCCAACTCGAGTCCGGCGGCATGACGGCTACGGCAAAACGGTTTCAGATCGAGCATTTCACCGATATCATCGCCCTTATCGCCCTCTATCGCCCAGGGCCGATGCAGTTCATCGACGATTATATCGAGCGCAAACGAGGCATCAAAAAAATCGAATACGCCCATCCTCTTTTGGAAAAAATCTGCTCCGAAACTTACGGCATCATTGTCTATCAGGAGCAGGTACAGCAGGCGGCAAGTGCCCTTGCAGGTTATACGCTCGGACAGGCCGATCTCCTTCGCCGCGCCATGGGTAAGAAAGATGTGGAGAAGATGGCCAAAGAGCGCGAAGTCTTTGTGGAAGGGTGTGCAAGGGTGAACAATATTCCTGCCAAACAAGCCAATGCGATCTTCGACTTCTTGGAGAAATTCGCCCAATACGGATTCAACAAGAGCCACAGTGCCGCCTATGGTCTGATTTCATATCAGACAGCCTATCTCAAGGCAAAATATCCTGTTGAGTTCATGGCTGGCCTGCTGGGAAACGCCGTTAACAACACGGATAAAATCGCCGCACTGGTCACCGAATGCGGTCGCATGGGAATCACCATTCTCCCTCCTGATATCAATCGAAGCGCACTGACATTCCTTCCCGAAACCCTTCCCGGAGGGCTTGCAATCCGCTTTGGCCTCGCGGGGATCAAAAATGTCGGTGGAGGTGCCATGGAAGCCGCCATCAAGGATCGGGAAACCAGCGGCCCCTTCAAGTCCCTGGAGGATTTCTGCTCCCGTCTCGATTGCAAATCGGTGAACAAGAAGATCTTGGAGAGTCTCGTCAAATGTGGTGCCTTCGACTGGGACGGCCGCCATCGTGCCGCTCTCTTCTTGGCTATCGAGGGGGCCATAGGTGCTGCCGCCTCCGTGCAAAAAGACCGGGCCAGCGGACAGGTCTCCCTCTTCGACTCGATGACGGATCTTACCCCCTCGCGCTCCCCGAAGAAGAGTGGGGAGGGAAACACCACCGTCGAACGCTGGACGCGTGCCGAACAACTCGCGCACGAGAAAGAACTCCTAGGTTTTTATGTGACGGGGCATCCGCTTGACGACTACCGGGGCAATCTGGAATCGGGAAACTACGGATCGATTGCCGAAGCCCTGGCCATGACCGAACCGGGCAGTCTGCGACTTGCCGGATTACTCACCACAGTGGAGAAGAAATTTACGAAAAAAGACAACCGTCCCTTTGGGATCATGACGCTCGAAGATGACACGGGAAGCTTGGAAATGACCGCTTGGGATGAGTCCTTCAGCAAGAATGAGCTGATCCTCAAACCTGGCACGGTCATCTCCTGCAATGTCCGTATCAGCATCCGGGATGAAGAGATCAAAGCTAATGCGAGCGACTTCAAGGCCCTTACGCCGAAGCCATCCAAGAAACCGCTTCGCCTCCGGATTGACCGCAGCAAATTGAGTCCGGAAAGCCTTTTATCCATCGCCACAGCGATCAAAAAACATCCGGGCAAACGCACCCTTGTTCTTGAGATTGTCACCGACACAGGAGCCGCAATCCCGCTCCAACTTGGAAACGAATACTTGATCGCCAACGAAGAACTCCTGCGAGTCTCCCTCGAATCATGGCTGAAGCAAAGATAGCCAATTGCGGCGATTTACTTAGGAAAACGCTGATTTAATCGCATAGAGACCGTTGCGGCAAGCCAGGGGGCCGCGACATTCGGTCAGAAGTCGCATTTTTTAAGAAATTCAGATTTTCACGGAGCCACGCTTGTCTATTATCCATCCCATGACTACTCCTGCGCACAAGATCGTCCTCATTCGTCACGGTGAAAGCACTTGGAATAAAGAAAATCGATTCACCGGATGGACCGATGTCGACTTGAATGACAAGGGGCGCAGTGAAGCCAAGGCAGCCGGTGAGTTGCTGAAAGCCGAGGGGTTTTCCTTTGACCGCGCCTTTGTATCCGTCCTCAAGCGTGCGCTCTACACTCTCAATGCGATTCTGGCCGAACTGGATGAACTATGGATTCCAGTTGAGAAGTCATGGCGACTCAATGAGCGGCACTACGGTTCGCTGCAAGGTCTGAACAAGGCGGAGACAGCGACAAAATTCGGTGATGATCAGGTGCTCATCTGGCGTCGGAGCTATGATGTCTCTCCTCCTCCACTGGAAAAATCCGATGAGCGCTTCCCCGGCAACGACCCTCGCTACAAAAATGTTCCTACCTCCGAACTACCACTCACCGAATGCCTAAAGGATACGGTCGATCGCGTCCTTCCCTACTGGCACAATGAGATTGCTCCAGCTGTGAAGCGGGGAGAAAAAGTGATCGTTGCGGCCCATGGCAACACTCTGCGGGCACTCGTTAAATATTTCGACAACATGACCGAGGAGGAGATTCTTGCGTTGAACATCCCAACCGGGGTTCCGCTCGTCTATGAACTCGACGAGAATCTCAAGCCGATCCGTCATTACTATCTCGGCGATCAGGAGGCGATTGCCGCCTCGATGGCAGCCGTTGCCTCCCAAGGCAAATCTCAGAAGTAGTCGCTGAAAATTCAGCCACTTTTAGCATCTGATGCATTGTCCTGTGCCTTTGGCTTGCCGTATCGCGGATCTATCGGGTGAGATCCCCTCATCCGGATTAAAAATTCGTAGTGAAGTCCTTGAGGGCGACACATGGGATCTCTCCATTCTCTTTGCCAATGACGCTGTATGGGAGGAAGAGTTCCATGATCTGACGACCCGATACACAGGCATTGAGGCATTCAGGGGAACGCTCTCAAGAAGTGCCGGTGATTTGCTCTCCCTGCTGGAATTTGAAAAATTGATCGATCGCTCCAGCGAGAGACTTGGGCAGTATGCAGGACTTCGACTATCCGAGGATAGTTCCGATGCCGTCTCCCTAGACAGGGATGGAAGACTTCAGTCACTCGGGGCAAGAATCAGTGAGAGCTGCTCCTGGGTTTCCCCGGAAATTCAATCACTCTCTGAGGAACAATTCGGCACCTATCTGACCGACCCCCTGCTGGCCGACTGGATCATTCCGTTGCAACGCCTTCGTCGTCTCAAACCGCACACTCTCAGTGATACCGAGGAGCGTTTACTTGCCCTCTCCCTACCCGTGATCTCGGGACATCATGAGACATTTTCCCAGTTGACCAATGTCGACATGTCGTTTGGTTCGGTTCGAGACGATCGCGGTCAGGAAATCGAACTGACCCAGAGCAGCTTTTCCTCACTCCTTCAGAGACCAGATCGCTCGGTCAGAAAGAATTCCTTTGAGAAATTCTACACGGAATTTTCGGATCATCGCTACACGCTGGCAAGCGCCCTCTCTCATTCGGTCAAAGCTGATGTCTTCCTTGCCAAGGCCAGGAACTACCCCTCTGCATTGGAAGCTTCCCTCTTTGTCGATGATGTTCCCGTTGCTGTGTATGAGAGTCTGATTCAGACAGTGCGCTCACGACTGCCCGTCCTCCATCGCTATTATGCGCTGAGGCAGAAGGTCTTTAATCTACCTGATCTGCATGTCTATGACACCTATGCACCGCTGGTATCGGCAGTCCAGAGTGATGTCGGATTTGATGATGCGATCGGGATGGTGATCCGGGCATTGGCACCGCTTGGCATCGAGTATACAGCAACGCTCTCCAAGGGACTTCGTGAGGAGCGCTGGTGTGACAGGTATGAGAACAAGGGCAAGAGAAGCGGGGCCTTTTCTTCCGGCACCTACGAGGGACCTCCCTACATCCTAATGAATTACAAGCCGGATGTCTTCTCCGACATCTACACACTGGCCCATGAGGCGGGGCATTCGATGCACACCTGGTATGCGGCACGATCACAGAGTTTTCAAACCTATCACTATCCGATTTTCCTCGCGGAAGTGGCCTCTACCTTCAATGAAATTCTGCTCACGGAGCATCTCCTTTCCGAGACAACTGACCGCTCCATGCGTGCCTATCTGCTAAACCGGCAGATCGATGACCTGCGCGGCACTCTCTTCCGTCAAACGATGTTTGCCGAATTTGAAAAGGCGACCCATGCCGCCGAAGAGGCCGGAGAAGCCCTGACGCTACAGAACTTTCGCAGACTTTATCGCAGCCTTCTCGACACTTACTTCGGCCCCGGCGTGGTGATTGACGAAGTGTTGGAGCTTGAATGTCTCCGTATCCCACACTTCTACAGCGCCTTTTATGTGTATAAATATGCCACCGGCATCTCGGCGGCGATCACCCTGGCCAAGGGAGTTCTGGAAACGGGTGATACCGAATGCTACATCAACTTTCTGAAGAGCGGGGGTAGTGATTTTCCCATTAGGACTCTTGCCAAAGCTGGCGTGGAAATGTGCTCCCCGGCTCCGGTGGAAGCAGCCATGGCTCTCTTTGAAAAGCGTGTTGCCGAACTCGAATCCCTTTTGGCCTGATGAACAGGGGGTTCATCGACAAACTTGTCGAGCGGATCCGATTCGTCGAACCGAATGACATCGGGCATTATCTGCAACTCCTCTCGCGAGAGAAGGGCTTTCTGGAAACAATCTTCAACGCCCTTCTGGAAGGGGTCATCGTTACTGATCCTCAGGATAGGATCATCTATATGAATCAGGCTGCCTGTTCTTTCTTCGGAATGATTGGCGCTGAAAACATGGGCCGGCGACTCGGTGAGGCGATTCCCGGTCTCGATCTTCGTTCGGTGGCGCATTCGGGTGATGTGATGAGCCGCGATCTGGAAATATTCTATCCTCAACGCAGATTTCTCAATTTCTATGTGGCTCCACTGATGAGCGATGAGAGGGAACCTTCCCGCAGAAGCCTTGTGGGACGCGCGATTATCCTGAGAGACATTACCGAGGCGCAGAGGGAAAGAGAGGAGACCATCGAGAGCGAACGCTTTTCCGCAGTGACACTTCTAGCTGCAGGTGTGGCACATGAAATCGGCAATCCCCTCAATTCTCTCGACATCCAACTCCAACTGCTGGAGCGCAAGTTGAAACAACCGGGGCTCTCGGATGCAAACAGGGCCGATTTTATAGAGTCACTGAGCGTTGCCCGTGGTGAAGTTCGCCGACTCGATCAGATTATCTCACAATTTTTAAAAGCCGTCAGGCCTGCTCCTCTTGAATGTCATCCCGGTGATTTCAATGCGCTGATCCTTGAAACCGTCCAGTTTTTACGGAGTGAAATCGAAAATCGGAACATCACCGTGGAAATCGCGCCTTCATCGGCCCTCCCCCCGGTATTGCTCGATCGCGATCAAATGCGGCAGGCACTCTATAACATTATCCGCAACAGCTTTCAGGCCATGGGCAGCCAGGGTCTGCTCCGCGTGGTCACGGGTAGCGATGATTCCCATGTCTGGGTGAGCATCGGCGACACGGGTGGCGGCATTTCTCAAGCTTCAATCGACAGGATATTCCAGCCCTATTACACGACAAAAGAATCCGGTAACGGCCTCGGTTTGCATGTCGTGCAGCGCATCATCCGCGCACACGGCGGGGAAATCATGCTGGAGAGTGCGGAAAACAAAGGTGTGGTTTTCACCATCCGCATCCCGCGCATCGATCGGCAGATGCGATTCCTCCCTCCAATAGAAGAATCGGATAAATCCGCGAAAAAATAGTCTCCAGCAGGATCTGGAACTCGGGTATTGGTTGTGAACACATTACCCTGAGCCATCTCACATCGAATGAAACACAATTCAATGATCAGTTTGCTGACATGTCTTTTTGTCTGCTGTCCCCTTTTAAGCAGCCCGGCACAGGTTCTAAAACCCCAGTGGCAATATGTCATCACTACTCCGGCAACACCCCAGGGGGTTCCCTCTGCCTTTTGGCAGGAGGTGAACTATGCTTCCGATAAAGCAGGCAATGCAGCGATTATTGCGAAAGTCCAGGATGGTAGTTTTAATCCGATAGGAATTGCAGTTCTCTGGATCTCCGCTTCAGGAAAACTTTTGGCGACGATTAAAACCCCATCACAACCAACGATTCTGTCCGTTGGTCCCGACACCCTGTACATGACGGATGTTGTTGCGGAGAGCGATCACAACGGCAATCAATATGCCGTTGTGAAATACTCCTTGAACGACACAAATACGGTTCGCACCCCTTTTGGAGTCGATGGAGCCAGCATTCTATCGCTGATACCCGGTGGAGGCCCTCTCTCCATCCCTCCAAATCCGATTTATGGTTTGGTCTTACAGAAGACTTCGGGAACCACAAATACCTTTTCCTTCTATCATTTTTGATCTGTCTCGGTGCATCGGTTTCGATGTCAGCCTTGGAGTGAGGAAATCAATGTGAGATAGCCTTTAGGAAAACCCTGATTAAATCGGATTAAGTCATCTACCTACCCCTCTCCTCAACAACATCCCTCCACCGATTTTCTTTGAAGCGGTCTTTAATAAACCGCAGGATCATCGATTCCGATATCCCTCACTTTTCATTTTAGCCCAACCATGCATTTCATCCGATCCCTCCCTCGCCAGACAATCATCGCAGTCATTACCCTGACACTGGCGCTTTTATTTACACGGCATGCTGATTCGGCCCAGTTCATTGATCCGGCAAGCTATAATATCACGGCCATTATCCCCGCCCCTCCGCAACCAGGATCGGAGCAATACAAAATGGACACGGGCTATCTCAAGAACGCCCGTTCCACCAGCACTAGGGGGCAGATTGACAGGGCTATGACGGCATCGCATGACAGCGTCTTTGATTACTCAGACACGCTGGGAAGTTGGTTCAACAGCCGGGATCTGCCAAAAACCGCAAAACTCTTCGATCAAGTTTATGACCAGACCAAGGAAGCCATACAGATCGCAAAACATCACTTTGGCAGGGAACGCCCCATCTACTGGCATCTGACCGGTGACAAGGAAAACAGCAATGGGTACTCTTATCCTAGTGGGCACACCACCCGGGCATTTGTCTGGGCGATAATGCTCTCAAATGCCTTTCCAGACATGGCCAAGGAACTGCATTCCCAGGCAAGGCAGAAGGCTTGGTATCGCGTCATCCTAGGCCGTCACTTCCCAGCCGATGTCCGGGCCGGAAAAATCTATGGAAAATTCCTAGCAGGAGAGTTCCTGAAAAATCCCGCCTTTCAGAAGGAGTGGGCCATTGCCTGCAAGGAAATGCGGGATGCCAGAAAAAAAGCAACCACTCACTGATCCCACGAGTTTATTCCTCTCTCGGATCGACACGGTGCATCATCATGCGTATCAAGTAACCCCATGAAAACACTGCTTACTTTGGTTGTTGGTGCGGCATTTATCCTGAGCCTCACTGGTTGTGGCATCATCGGCGGAGCCGGTCAGGATATCAGTTCCGCAGGCCATGTGGTGACCAAGAGTGCCAATGCGGTAAAACGAACCATTTCTTACTAAGGAACCGCTGATTAAATCCCGTTCCCTGATCCAGACCACGATAATGAGCACAACACCCGGCCCCATCTCCAGTTTCATCGAGCATCACTACCGCCACTTCAATGCCGCTGCATTGAAGGATGCTGCTCATGCCTACACAGCCCATCTGGAGAAAGGCGGCACGATGTTTATGACCTTGGCTGGAGCGATGAGTACGGCTGAACTGGGACTATCTCTGGCTGAAATGATCCGTCAGGGGAAGGTCAACGCCATCTGCTGCACGGGAGCCAATCTGGAGGAGGATGTCTTCAACCTTGTCGCCCACGATTACTATGAGCGGGTACCCAATTACCGTGATCTGACAAAACAGGACGAAGTAGCCCTGCTGGATCGCCACATGAATCGTGTCACCGACACATGCATTCCAGAAATGGAGGCGATGCGTCGGATCGAGAGTGTCGTCCTGGAGGAATGGATGGCCTGCGATGCTGCCGGTGTGCGACTCTTCCCCCACGAGTTCATGTATCGCATTCTGCTTGGTGGCAAGCTGGAGTATCAGATTGACCCCAAGAACAGTTGGCTGATGGAAGCTGCCAAGAAAAATTTGCCCATGTTCGTTCCCGGCTGGGAGGATTCCACTCTGGGTAATATGTTCACCGGCCACTGCATCAGTGGTGATGTGAAGAATATCCACACCGTGCGTACCGGCATTGAATACATGAAGGAACTTGCTGAGTGGTACACGGAGAACTCCAAACAGATCGGCACTATCGGCTCGATCGGATTTTTCCAGATCGGCGGAGGTATCGCCGGAGACTTCCCTATCTGTGTCGTGCCAATGCTCCATCAGGATTTGCAGCGGCCCGAGATCCCACTCTGGGGTTACTTCTGCCAAATCAGTGATTCCACCACGAGCTACGGAAGTTATTCCGGAGCGGTGCCGAATGAAAAAATCACCTGGGGCAAGCTTGGCATCGACACGCCGAGTTTCATTGTCGAGTCGGATGCCTCCATCGTGGCGCCGCTGATTTTTGCCATGGTGCTGGGCTGGTAACAGCCCCACGACTCAGTTCATTGTAGCAAAGAAGGTCGAGAATCAGCTTCGCGTCTTCAACTCCACCACATCATGAGGGGCGGCCTCACGCTGACCCGCAGGACTGACACGGATGTAGCGTGCCTTTGCACGGAGCTGTGTCAAATCTGCCGCTCCGAGATAACCCATTCCGCTTTGGATACCGCCGATGAGACCTGTCAGCACCTGATCGACGGAACCACTTGCTTCTTTCAGCGCTTCAATTCCCTCGGCTGCAACTTTGCGGGTCGTATCTCCCTTTTGATGGCCGTAACGAGCGGCGCTCCCGGCATTCATGGCTGCCAGGCTGCCCATTCCCCGGTATTGCTTGTGGAGCTTTCCTCCGATTTCAACGACCTCGCCGGGAGACTCGGTGCAACCTGCCAAAATTCCACCGCAGATGACACCCTGCGCTAGGGTTAGCGCCTTGACGATGTCTCCCGATTTAGTGATTCCTCCATCGGCAAGGATCGAAACCTTTTTCTTTTCAGCGGCTTTGGAGCAGACATAAAGAGCCGTCATTTGTGGAATCCCCACTCCGGCCACGATTCTGGTTGTGCAGATGGATCCGGGGCCCTGCCCTACTTTGATAATATTGGCACCGCATTCGGCCAGATACTCCACCCCCGCGGCACTGGTGACATTGCCGGCAATGATCGGGAGTGCGGGGAAGGCATCCTTCAATACCTTGACCGTGTCGCCAACCCCCTTGCTGTGACCATGTGCCGTCGAAACGGCAACGACATCGACTCCCCGCTCAACAAGAGTCCCAACATGGCCGAGTATCCGATCACGGTCGAGTTCGCCAAAGGCATTGCGGGTGGCGGAAACTGCAGCGCCGCAAATCAGTCGGAACTGAGAGTCGCGTGCCGGCTTAAACTGAGCCTTGCGTTCCTGAGTGATTTTTTCCACATCACTCATGGTGATAAGTCCGTGAAGCCGGTCCTCGTCATCGACCACCAGCAGTTTGTGAATACCCACATGCTCGGTAAAAAATTTATCAGCTTGGGCGATCGGGTCGTTGCCCAGTTCCCTGATGGAGATGGTGTGGACTTGCTGACGCTCTGTCAGTGCTTCAGCAACAGTCTTGGCGGCGTAACGGGGTTTCACCACATGACCCGAAAGCAATCCCATAAGCCTGCCCTGGGCATCAACGACGGGGAAGGTGCTAAACCCGAATTTCTTCTCCTCAATCATTCTGAGAATATCCCCGATCCGCTGGTCGGGCAGTACCTTGATTGGATCCTGGATCAGCCCCTGGACATGATATTTGACCCGGCTGATCTGTTTGAGTTGCTCGCTCTCAGGCATGTTGTAATGGATGATGCCAAGACCGCCGTTGAGAGCCATGGCAATCGCCATGCGTGATTCCGTCACCGTATCCATGTCGGAGGAGACGATGGGAATATTGAGTTGAAGACTATCAGCCAGTCGTGAATCAAGCTTGGTTTGACTAGGAAGGACTTCCGAGTACAGAGTTGCCAAAGTCACATCATCGTAAGTCAGTCCGATGGCGGAGTTGGCCGTGAAAAAAGATTCGGCCGAGCGGTAGAATATTTCGTCACTGTGATCGCTGTTGATTGCTGCCATGTTCAAAAATGCCTTTCAGGGGGGAGTTTTGGCAAGGCTTTTCCCGCGAACGGGGTATGACTAAATCCGGCCAATCGGAGGAGGACTCGCATCAACGGCCATTATGGGATTTAATCAGCGTTTCCTTAGACTGCTCATGACATAGACCACGATGCCCAGATGAATGGCGACAGCGCTACCCAATCCCAGAATGTGATAGATCATCGGAACGGTTCCCGTGGCGCAGATTTTCCAGAGTGCTATTCCACCAACAGGAAGGAAGAGAATCACAGCCGTGATCAGTCCCGGGTTATAGCACCGAAGATGAATCGCCTGAACAAGATGGACGAATGCATTGATCAGGGTCAGATAGATGCCAATCAGCCCGAATCCTATATCCATCCCGTAAGCCATGAGGATGGAAACGAGATTCACCCCCCAGACACCGGGAACATTGATCACAAAGACAGCTTTCTTGGAGAGGATCTCGCGTCCATCTCCCAGAATCCGATTTACAAAATGACGGAAGCGATCGTCATCATGCTCCTCCATCTGGTGCAGCATGTAGGCGGGCAACTGAAGAAAGACAAGAATCAGAGTGAGATCCCACGATCGATAAAATGCCGGCATCAATCCCAACAATAGGAAGGCGGCCAAAAATCCACCATATACCCAGTTGTTGATAACCCTCTGCAACATTTTGCAGCAAAACTTCAAATCGCCGCTGCTATGGCACTGCCCATCGCAGCGGTGCCGACTTTAGTTGTCCCCTCGGACCAGATGTCTCCGGTACGGAGGCCCGAGGAAATGACCTTGCGGACAGCCGTGTCAATCGAATCGGCAGCGGCGGTTTCATTCAGTGAGTGACGGAGCATCATCCCGGCACTGAGAATCTGGGCAATCGGATTGGCAATCCCCTTCCCCGCGATGTCGGGAGCAGTTCCCCCGCTCGGTTCATACATGCCGAAGCGGCGGGACTCACCCTTGGACTGACCAAGCGAAGCACTCGGGAGCATGCCAAGCGATCCGGCAATCATGGCCATCTCATCGCTCAGGATGTCGCCAAAGAGATTCTCCGCGAGAACCACATCGAACTGCTTCGGATTCTTGATGAGCTGCATGGCTGCATTATCGACATAGAGATGGGAGAGGGTCACATCGGGATACTCCTTCGCAATCTCATTGACCGTGCGGCGCCAGAGGATGCCGTTCTGAAGAACATTCGCCTTGTCGATGGAGGTCAGCTTCTTGCCCCTACCTCGTGCCGCTTCAAAAGCAACACGAGCGATCCGCTCAATCTCGCTCTTCTTATAGACCATCGTATCGACAGCGATTGGATCGGCCTCGTCCTCACCGCTCTCCTTCAAAAACTTTGGCTCTCCAAAGTAGAGACCACCCGTAAGTTCACGCACGCAGAGGACATCAACTCCACCGGCCACCGATTCGGGTCGAAGCGGTGAGGCATGGGCCAACTCCGCCAGACAGATGCAGGGACGGAGATTGGCAAAGAGTCCGAAGTGTTTTCGCAGGGGCAAGAGAGCGGCACGCTCGGGCTGCTCATTGGGTGGGAGACTTTCCCACTTGGGGCCGCCGACAGAACCGAAAAGGATCGCATCTGAATCTTCGCAAACCTTGAGCGTTTCCGAGGGAAGTGCTTTTCCCTTCTCATCAATGCCAGCGCCGCCCACGGGCATCGGGGTTTCCTGGATAAGAAATCCGAACTTTTTTTCCACGGCACGGAGAACCTTGATGGCCTCAGCCATGACTTCGGGACCAATGCCGTCTCCTGCCAGTACTGCAATATGATAAGTGGTGCTCATGGGATTCGTAAAAAGGTTAAAAGGGTTAAGTGGGTGAAGAGTTGGAACGGAGAAGGATGCACATAATTTTTTGAATCTGGAACTCAGGAAATCAGGAAAAGAAATAATGCGTCTATAAATAATGGAAAATCACCGCCTGACTTATCTCTCATCAGCTTCCTGAGTCCCTGCCGTAACGGATGCGAAGCAACGGCCGGGCTGGCAATTCCATATTAAACTCTTGGAAATTCAGATAGCGAGGGCCGCCGCAATGAACTCCCTCACCTTTACGGGATCTTTCCGTCCGGGAGCCACCTCCACCCCACTGGCGACATCGACAGCATGGGGAAAGACTGATTGTACAGCCCCCGCCACATTTTCGGGCGTCAATCCTCCAGCCAGAAGAACTCTTCGCTTGGGATTTTCGGAAATGAATTTTGAAGCAAGGCTCCAATCTGTGGTTTTTCCACTCCCCCCGTAGCTTCCGGGCACCGCCGCATCCAGCAGGAGAAACGGCGTCTGATAGGACGGCGCGCTGGCAAGATCAGCCTCTCTACGGATTCGAAGGGCCTTGATCCAGAAATTAAAAGCGGCACCTTCGGTGGCACAGGACTCTGGAGATTCGTCCCCGTGAAACTGGATAGCATCAAAGCATCTTGCCTCACGAAGTTTCTGAAGTAACTCAGCGTCGGGATTCACCACCACGGCCACCAAGGCGATATCGGGATAGTCGGCCTTCAGCTTCGCGATCCACGAGAGATCCCCATTCACGGGAATCGATCTGGGTGAGAGCGGGTAGAAATTGAAACCAAGCGCTCCCGCTCCTGCCTCGATGCAGCCGAGGGCATCGTCGGGAGTGGTGATCCCGCAGATCTTAGGAGCCGCAGGGGTGTGATCGAAAAACGGAATCATGGAGAAACTTTGAACATCTGGAACTCAAGAAGGAGCTTGGTAGAGTTTTTCTCATTTGCTCCGTGCCCCTGCGTCTCTGCGCGAAATTTCTGGCTTCGCCTACTCATCCGAGACCACCCGAGCATTGGCCTCTTTGATCTGCGCATGGTGATTCACTGAGTAAATATGACCGTCACTGGAGCGGAAAAAACTACTCAGGAGCCAGCTGATCAACCCAATGACGATCCCGGCAAAGAGGGCGTTCCAGAAGCCCTCGACATGGAATCCATGAATCATGGAAGAGACAAAAAGCAGCATCAGCGCATTGATTACGAGAATGAAGAATCCCATCGTCACAATGATGAAGGGGAGACTCAGCAGCAGCAACACGGGCCGTATGATCGCATTGATAATGCCTAGCAGGAGAGCAGCGCCAACAAGAGTTCCCGTGCTGTCGTAGGAAATTCCGGGGATGATGTACGATGCCCCCATGACTGCCAGAGTCGTGATAAGCCAGCGAATGAGAAATTCCTTCATCCCTACAGTGTAGAGAGAGAAGATCCCCAATGAAACGGTTTTGTCACAAAAAACAATTCGACGAGCGGGAGGAACGGCATAGAATTCGCTAATAATGTAAGAATTATTATGGCTACAAAACCCTTAAAACCAGCATCTGCCGTGAAGAAAACCGCCTCTCCAAAGGCTCCAAAGGCTCCAAAGGCTCCAAAGGCAGTTAAAACAGTAAAAACTGCTCCTGCTACCACCCGCAAAAAGCGCGTCACCAAGGCTAAAACTTCAAAAGCAACCACTACTATCTCCCTTGATCCCAAACCACCGGTCAAGGAACCTATTCTCTCACATGATGCCATTGCTCTTCGTGCCTACTTCATCGGGGAACGCCGTCAGAAATTGTGCTGGCCAGGCAATCCTTCCACCGATTGGGCGGATGCTGTGAAACAGCTGCGCGCTGAGGCGCATGAAAAACCTTTAAAGAAAAGGTAGTTAGCCCCAAAGGCTGAAGACTTGTAGGTCAGAACAATGAACTGCTGCAACCGAGCAGCAACGCAGTGCTACGCAAAAATCTCAATCAGCCTGTTTATTTCTTAGTACCAGTGGCGAGAATCGTTTGAAAGTTCAAAGCCTGCTGCTCCCTCGCCACCACGCTGATTTCCAGATTTTTGAAACCCGATTTCTCCATCATGGCGTGGAGTTCAACCCCGGAGAATCCCAACCAGACATGGGCGTAGAGTTCTTTTGCCTGTTCGTAGGTATGGCTGGCCAGATCGAGGATGAGGATGCGCCCACCCGGCTTGAGAATGCGCCAGGCGCTCTCAACGGCCCTTTGGGGACGGGCTGCATGGTGAAGAGCTTGACTGAACATAACCACATCGACAGATTCGGAATCGATCGGCGGTTCCTCAAGATCTCCGAGGCGGTATTCAAGATTCTGAAAGCCGTTCTCCTTGGCAATACGCGCCCCGTATTCCACCATCTTCGGGGAATTATCAATGGCAATGACCTGTTTCGATGTCCTGGCGAGCAGTTGGGAAAGAGTCCCCTCCCCCGCACCCATGTCGGCAATCACGAGCGGCGGTAGCAATCGTAACAATCCGTGAGCGAGGGCCTGCCAGGAACGGCCAGGTATATAGGTGCGTCCGAATTTTCCGGCTAATTTATCAAAGTAGTCCGCAGCTCGATCCCTGCGTTTGTTGAGCACAAGTTGAAGCGCCTGTCGATCCCTCTCAGCTTCCGGCAGCTCAGCTACAGCGGAGAGAAGCACTTCACGAAGCGGGGCAACTGCCGTGAGAACTGCGGCGTAATAGATGTTTTTGCCGACCCTGCGATCCAGAACGAGTCCCTGACGCCGGAGCTGACCCAGACTGGCGGAGATGCGGGACTGTCCCATGCCGAGGGTCTCCTGAAGCTCGGCCACCGTAAGCTCTTCATGGAAAAGAAGGGAGAGGAGACGCAAACGCGTAGGCTCCGAGAGAGCTCTTAGAGATTGAAGAATTGACACCACACCCATTTACATATACATATATGTTTATAAGTAAAGCCTCTGTTGCAATAACTTACTCTACTTCAACCCAAAACACACAACCCCACCATCCCATGTCTCGAAGCTACATCTTCTCCTCTGAATCGGTCGGCGAAGGCCATCCCGACAAAGTCTGCGACACAATTTCCGATGCGATTTTGGATGCCTGTCTGGCACTTGACCCAATGAGCCGCGTCGCTTGCGAAACCTACGCCAAGAGCAATATCGTGGTTGTCGGTGGAGAGATCACTGTGCCAAAACTGAAGGGAGCCTCACTGGAATCTGCGGTCAACATCGGCAAGATTGTCCGCGATGCCATCCGTGAGATCGGTTACACGAATGATGACGATGTCTTCCATTCCGACCGCGTCTTCATCAACAACATCATCACCTCGCAGAGTGCTGACATAGCCCAAGGGGTGGATGCGAAAAAGGCGGAGGGTAAGAAAACCGCCGAAATGGGTGCCGGAGATCAGGGACTGATGTTCGGATATGCCTGCGACGAGACACCTGAGCTGATGCCCGCTCCCATCATGTATGCACACCGTCTCGGTCGTGAGCTTACCCGCCTGCGCAAGAGCGGTGCTGCCAAGTGGCTCCGTCCGGATGCCAAAAGCCAGGTCTCGGTCGAATATGTCGATGGCAAGCCGACACGGGTCGTCAATGTCGTGATCTCGACTCAACACGCCGATGGAGTCTCCCACAAGGAGATCGAGAAGTTCTGCATCGATAAAGTCATCCGCAAGGTGATTCCGGCCAAGATGCTTACCAAGCAGACAGAGTTTCTGATCAATCCTACCGGTCGATTTGTCATCGGGGGCCCACAGGGCGACACGGGTCTCACTGGGCGCAAAATCATCGTTGATACCTATGGTGGCATGGGCCGTCATGGTGGAGGTGCTTTCTCCGGAAAGGATCCCACAAAGGTCGATCGCTCAGCCGCCTACATGGGGCGTTATGTTGCCAAGAATGTCGTGGCAGCTGGTCTGGCAGCCCGGTGCGAAGTGCAGTTTGCCTACGCCATCGGTCATCCTGATCCTGTCTCGATCCACATTGATACCTTCGGTACGGCAACAGTTCCCGAAGAGGCAATTGAGACTGCGGTCAAAAAAACCTTTGGCTTCAAGCCGGCAGAAATCATCAGCCAGCTCAAACTCCGTCGCCCGATCTATTCCCAGACGACCAACTATGGACACTTCGGCAAGGAAGGCGCCGACATCTCGTGGGAAAAAACCGACAAGGCGGCCACTCTCAAAAAGGCCGCACTCGCCGCTGCCAAGCTGTAACCCTTTCCTCCTCTTCAACCACGACACAACCCAACAACTTCACAATGAGCACCACAGATTATAAAGTAGCAGACATCACTCTCGCCGAGTGGGGTCGCAAGGAAATCGTCATCGCCGAGCAGGAAATGCCCGGCCTTATGTCCATCCGAAAAAAATACGCATCGGAAAAGCCTCTTAAAGGTGTCCGCATCACCGGCTCCCTCCACATGACGATTCAGACTGCGGTCTTGATTGAGACTCTTACCGAATTGGGCGCTGATGTCCGCTGGGCCAGCTGCAACATTTTCTCCACGCAGGATCAGGCCGCGGCAGCGATTGCCGTGACCGGAGTTCCTGTTTTTGCCTGGAAGGGCGAGAGCTTAGAAGAATATTGGTGGTGCACCTATAAGGCGATCTCCTTTGATGGCGGCAAGGGCCCCGAGATGGTGGTCGATGATGGTGGCGATGTCACCCTGCTCCTGCACAAGGGCTTTGAACTTGAAGAGGGTGATGGCTGGGTGAACACCCCATCCGGTAATCACGAGGAGCAGGTCATCAAGGATCTTCTCAAGAAAGTCCATGCCGAGAATCCAACCCGCTGGCACGACATGGTCAAGGATTGGCGCGGTGTCTCCGAGGAGACCACGACCGGAGTTCACCGCCTCTACAAGCTTCACGAGAAGGGCAAACTCCTTGTTCCTGCGTTCAATGTGAATGACTCCGTCACGAAGTCAAAATTTGACAACCTCTATGGCTGTCGCCACTCGCTCGTCGACGGACTGAACCGTGCGATGGATGTGATGATCTCCGGCAAGGTCGCAGTGATCTGCGGCTACGGCGATGTGGGCAAGGGCAGTGCCCAGTCTCTCCGTGGTCAGGGAGCACGCGTGATCATCACCGAGATCGATCCGATCAATGCACTTCAGGCAGCCATGGAAGGCTACGAGGTCACCACGCTTGAGGATACCCTCGGCCGTGCCGACATCTATGTGACGACCACGGGAAATGTGGGAGTGATCTCCTACGAGCACATGAAGCGCATGAAAGATCAGGCCGTGATTTGCAATATCGGACACTTCGACAACGAAATCGAAGTGGACAAGCTTCAGGGGGACAAGAGCGTCAAGCGCACCAATATCAAGCCCCAGGTGGACAAATACACTTTCCCTAATGGCAATGAAATCTTCCTGCTCGCCGAGGGCCGCCTAGTCAACCTTGGCTGCGCCACCGGTCATCCTAGCTTTGTCATGAGTGCCAGCTTCAGCAACCAAACCCTCGCCCAGCTGGAGCTCTGGAAAAATCGCAACACCTACAAGCCCGGCGTCTATGTCCTGCCAAAAATTCTTGACGAGGAAGTCGCACGTCTCCATCTCGAGAAGATCGGCGTGAAGCTCACAACCCTCACCAAGGATCAGGCCGAGTATCTTGATGTCTCGGTCGATGGTCCCTACAAGGCAGCTCACTACCGCTACTAGGCAAGCGACCGTACAGTAAAACTCTAAGAGCAGAATCTTCCCCCCGGCTCATCCACAAAAAGGATGACCGGGGGGCATTTTTTTAATTGTCATGCTTCATGGCATGTTTCTTGCTCGATTGAAAAACAGTGAAAAACATTTCAAAAATCTTCAAAACGCCCCCTGCCGATTCTCAATCAGCCTTCCCTGATGTCGTTCTCGTGGGTGCTGGTATCATGAGTGCCACGCTTGGGGTGCTTCTCAAAGAACTCCAGCCTGAGCTCTCCATCGAGATTTTTGAATCACTTCACCGCGTTGCGTTGGAAAGTTCCGATGCTTGGAACAACGCCGGAACTGGTCATGCCGCACTCTGCGAATTGAATTACACTCCGCAGAGGGTTGACGGTTCCGTCGATTGCAGCAAGGCGATCGGAATCAATGAGTCCTTCCAGATTTCACTGCAACTCTGGTCCTATCTCGTGGAACGAAACCGCATCGTCATGCCGGAGAATTTCATCCGTTCAGTTCCTCATCTGAGCTTCGTCAAGGGAGAGGCTGATTGTGATTATCTCAGGAAGCGCCATGCCGAACTGACTCTCAACCATCTCTTTGAGGGAATGGAATTTTCCGACAAGCCTGAAAAACTCCGTGACTGGATGCCTCTTGTTATGCAGAACCGGGATGATCACGAACCGGTGGCTGCAACCCGCACCGCTGATGGCACCGATGTGAACTACGGAGCCCTTACCCGCGGCATGATGGAGTATTTAAGCACACTCGATGGCGTCACCCTTCATCTCAACCACGAAGTGAGCAATATTGAGCGAAACAAAGACAACTCTTGGCGGATTGAAGTGAAGGACAAAATCACAACAAACAAGCGCAGCATCAACACCAACTTTGTCTTTCTTGGAGCTGGAGGCGGAGCACTTCCGCTGCTCCAAAAATCAGGAATTCCGGAGGGCAAAGGCTTTGGAGGTTTTCCCATCAGCGGACAATGGCTCCGCTGCACAAACCCTGAATTAATCGAACAACACAATGCCAAAGTCTATGGCAAAGCCTCCGTGGGAGCACCACCGATGTCCGTTCCCCATCTTGACACCAGAATGATCGATGGTGAAAAGGGGCTTCTCTTCGGCCCCTTTGCAGGATTCACGACCAAATATCTAAAAAACGGTTCCCTGCTTGATTTTCCCCTCTCGATGAAACCTGACAACATGATTCCCATGACGGCTGCGGGACTTCGAAATATACCCCTCACCACCTATCTCATCGGACAGGTTCTTCAATCGCCGAGGGATCGTCTTGATGCCCTCAGAGATTTTATTCCCGACGCCAAATTGGAAGACTGGACATTGGAACATGCAGGTCAGCGCGTACAAGTCATCAAGAAGGATCCAAAGAAAGGAGGAACTCTTCAATTCGGCACAGAGGTCATCTGTGCCGCGGACGGCTCTCTTTCCGCCCTGCTGGGAGCTTCCCCGGGAGCATCCACCTCCGTTTCCATTATGTTGACTCTTCTCGACAATTGCTTCCCTGAAAAAATCGTCTCGGGAGAATGGAAGAGCAAGCTGGAGGAAATGATCCCATCCTATGGTCAATCACTCGCCGGAGATGCCGAACTCCATGAGCGGATCTCCAACTGGACGCACGAAGTGCTCGATCTGGGTGACTCGGTAAAAGCAGGTTGCTAGGGGTGAAGTGCGGCGGCAAATAGGGCTACACTTTTGCCTTAAGCGGTCTTCCGACACCGTTTTTACTTCAAACGAAGCGTCAAAAGCATCAAGGCGTTTGCAGGAACATTGACGCTAAAATCTGAAGAAGCGTTGTGAATCGTCCCCTTTACCGGAACGACGGCGTTCGGCTTTTCAATCGAGTTGAGCTGATCCGGATTATCAGCGTGGAGGATGATGGTCTCAGCTTCCGGCTCGATTCCCACTCCTTCACCCAAGTTGATCTTCACCTCCCGGGGAACCTTCTGCACATTGACCAGTTTGATGTAGATCAACCCCTTTGCTGTGTCCCTCGTCACCGAGTAGCAGAGTTGCTGATCGGGAGCGGAACTCTCGCCGGTTAAATTCGCCGCAGCGACGGAATCTCCACGGTGTGTATTGAAAAGGGCCTGCGCATGCCATGCTGGAGAGACAAAGCTGGAAAGGGCATCATAACCGATCAGGTTGGGTTTCCACTGTGAGGCATCGGGATTCACATTCACTAGTAACGGCGCGTAGCACTGCATGACGATCAGGTCGGCGTTGCGTTCCATCGCGCACATCCAGGCTGCATCACCGAGTGCCTGGGAAAAATTTGGCGTTGTGGATGATTTGCTCTGCTTGGACCAGGGATCTAATCCCGTCGTGGCCCATTCGCCAACAAAGATCTTTGGTCCGTTTCGATCCACATGATCGTAATGGTGAAAATCTTTCACAAAGGCATCTGGCTTTCGGTAGAAGTGATCATCCACCACATCGGGTTTCCTGCTTTTTACAGGAATCGTGGCTATCAGTTGGAGCTCGGGATACTTCGCCTTGATCGCATCATAAAACTGGGCAAATCGCCCATCATAGCTCTTGGACTTGTCGAACATGTCCTCGTTCCCAATTTCGATATACTTGAGCTTGAAGGGTTCGGGATGTCCGTCTTTGGCGCGCAAGGCTCCCCAATGGGAGCTCTTCGCATCACCTGTCAGATACTCGATCTCATCGAGAGCATCCTGAACATAAGAATCAAGCAGCGGTCCGGCACAGACAGGCTGCTGGTGCATGGAGTAACCGGCGAAGACCGCAAGCACCGGCTCCATACCGAGGTCTTCACACCAGCCCATGAACTCCAAGAGCCCGAATCCGTCCGAAGAACGGTAGTGCCAGCAGCATTGGTGACCGGGACGAAACTCCAGCGGTCCGCGCATCTGCTTCCAGTCAAAGCGTTCCCAGAGGTTGTCCCCTTCCAGATAGTTCCCTCCGGGGAAGCGGAGAAACTGAGGATGAAGATCAGCAAGTTTTTCCATCAGATCAGTCCGCGTGCCATTCGGACGATCCTTATAAGTCGGCGGAAAGAGTGAAACGAGACTCAGATTGAAGAAACCGGGCGCAGCAGCGCTGATAACAAACTGATTCTCCTTGCTTGCAATCACATCGTGGCCGGTCTTGAGAGTCAGTTCGATTTTCTGCCATTCGCCAGTCAACGCAGGTGACTCCGAGGTGGCATACACCTTGGCTCCATCCGCACTCTTTAATGAAATACCCAACGGCGAACGGAAGAGAGGAAGGGGAGGATTCGTCCCCTCGTGTTTACCATTCCACTTGCTGCTCCATTCATTGTTCCCCTTGGCCCAAAAAACAACCTTGTAGATCGTGTCGGGCTGCACTGGGATGCCCCAGTAGCCTGCGTTTGAAATCAAAATCGGATGGTTCGTAGCTACCTTGGAAATATCGACTTGAAGACTATTGGGCAACTTGTCCGTTAATGGAAAATCCCTTGTCACACTCATTGTCGCACGGGCATTGGTCGGAACACTGATCGACCAGCCATCGGCATTGGTCTCATTGTCTCTGAAAACTCGGTTACGGATCAGCTCGGCATAGAGACCACCGTCGTAGGAATGATTGATCTCTTCGGTCATCAATCCTGCATAGGTCGGAGCAAAGAGCTTCGCCGGAGCCTTGAGGTCAATCTGAAGTTCTGTAACCGGAGGATTCCCGGCGTAAACGGTCGAAAAGGATGCCAGCAGCGCCATCAGAACATATTTGGCGACAGATCGATTCACAGGGATGTCATTACATTTTTTCTACAAGCTTCTGGCAAACTAAAAAGCCGAGAGGAGGAATCTACCCGTTCAGATGATCCATAAAGGATAAATATCTCCACCCCATGATGATCGAGTTGTGAAGGGTTGCTCAGGCAACCCTTCACAAATTCGTACCGCTAAAAATGACTAGCCGAGTTTCGGCACATCGAGCCAACGCCTTTCTTCCCAAGACTGGATCCCCAGTTCGGCAAGCTGGACTCCTTTTGCACCCTGAAGAAGATTCCATGGGAAGGGATCATTCTTGACGACATGCTTGAGGAAAAGCTCCCACTGCACCTTGAAGGCATTGTCATAAGTGTCGTTGGATGGCACCCGTGTCCAGCCATCCTTATAATCAATCGGACTGTCAATATCGGGATTCCAGATGCAACGGGGTGTCGCTGCGAGGGACTGGGCCTTGCAATCACGAAGTCCGGCAACGGCAGAGCCATGCGTGCCATCGACTTGCAGGGTCAGTAAATCCTCACGGTTCACCCTAACGCTCCAAGAGGAGTTGAAGTGGCAAATGACGCCGTTTTCCAACTCGAAGGTGGCATAGGCGGAGTCGTCGGCGGTGCACTTGTAAGTCTTGCCCTGCTCATCCCAGCGTTCGGGAATATGCGTGGCACCGAGACAGGTGAGTGACTTGATCTCACCGAAAAGATTCTGGATCACATACTGCCAGTGACAGAGCATGTCGACGATGATGCCTCCATCATCCTCCTTGCGGTAATTCCACGAGGGGCGCTGGAGTTTCTCAAACTCGCCGGTGAAAACCCAGTAACCGAACTCGCCTCTTACCGAAAGAATTTTGCCAAAGAAACCCGTGTCGATGAGGTATTTCAGCTTCAGGAGGCCGGGAAGCCAGAGCTTGTCCTGCACCACGCCGTTCTTGAGTCCAGCAGCAGTGACTTCATTGAAAAGAGCGAGCGCCTCCTCGGAAGTCGTGGCCGTCGGCTTCTCGCAGTAGATATGCTTCCCAGCCTTGATCGCCTTGCGCACCCCGTCGGGCCGTTGTCCGGTGAGGGTGGAATCAAAATAGATCTGGTTATTGGGATCGGCCAAAACGGCATCAAGATCAGTCGAGATGCGGTCTTCGGGGAGTCCGGCTCTTTTGGCAAGGGCAACAAGCTTGGAAGCACTGCGACCGACCAGAATCGGATCGGGCATGATGATCTCATTGTCTCCAAGGCGGATGCCCCCCTGGTCGATGATGGCCTTGATGGAGCGGAGCAGATGCTGGTTGGTGCCCATGCGTCCGGTGACGCCGTTCATGATGATGCCGATGCGGTGTTCTTTCATAAGGTTGGTTGGTGGAGGTTTGTTCTTTCTGGTGGGAGTAAAAATTATTCCGGTTTCTTGGTGCACTGCGGCTGCGCCCCCTGGGGAAGTGCCGGGACATCGACTCCGGCGACGGGGAGCGTGCCTTCGAGTTCCTGCCTCCAATGAGCGACATCTCCGGCAGGGCCATAGACATAAATCATGCGAAGCGGTGTGCTGCCGACATTGGTAAGTTGATGAAAAACACCCGAGGGAATATAGACAGCCTGACCTGTGCTCACTGCCTTGCGTTCACTCCCGAGACACATCTCCCCATCACCCTCGACGATAAAATAGACCTCTTCCTGCTCCTGATTGTGCCAGGGCACCTGTCCACCGTTGGGCTCCAGGGTGACATTGCCCATGGCGAAGTTGGTGGCCTGAACCGGGGCTGCCCCACCGACGATGTTTTGAGTGCGACGGCGGGCGGGATAGGTGCGGCCTGCAATTTGTGAAAGGTCGGAAATGATCATTGTTGGACGACAGTTGGATTTCTTTGGATGGCTGGCTAAGGGAGATTAAGTGAATCGACAGAGCAAATCAGGCTTGGTTCCTAGACTTTGCCGAAGAAGGTAAGATACGGAAGTCCCTCGGCTTCGCGCTTGATGTAGAGGGCCAGCTCACGAAGGTGGTAGTCCCCCCATTGGGCGGATTCGCCACAGGGAACTTTCTGACCCGCCGGAATGTGATCCCAGCCATTGGGACGATGATAGACCGTGTGCAGGAGCAGTCCCTCATGTTTCGGATCCAGACTCAGGTAAGGCTCGGAGAAGAGCGTGCGCGATGCGGTCAGTCCAGCCGCAGCGTAGCGGGAACCTTCCTCAGTCTTTCCATGACGGGTCAGATAACGACCAAGCCGCAGCAACCCTTGCGCCCCGATCGCAGCCGCGGAGCTGTCAACCGGCTCGTAGTCATTGAACGGCTCTGCCGGACGGTCATTGTAATCACCCAGATGAACAAGTCCCGGAGCACCCGTATCCCAGTAGGGAATGCCGTCGGTCGGCGTCTCGCGGATATAAAATTCTGCAACGGCTTTGGAGACTTCAAGGAAGCGGTCGAGGATTGCCTGCTTTCCACCGAAGGGAGCTAATTCTTCGTCAGGGAGTCGCTCGATAAATTCCATCTGCTCCGGATATCCGCAGAGAATCCATGCGAGTCCGCGCGTCCATGTCGAGAAGGGGGTATATCCCTGCTGGGTCGATGGACAACGGTAGTTTCCATCATTCGTGTTGAAGATCGATTCGTGGACGACACGACCTGGGAGATCGTAGATGTCGCGTCCCTTGCCAAAATAGACATTGTAGCGGGCCGTCGTCTCGGCGTGCTGGATGATGCGACTAAGGAGATTGGCCGCCCTGTCATTCTCACCCATGAGGCGATGACCCAGTTGATGACTCACAGCCAGAGCCCGGAGGGATCGAACCGTGTCTGAGAAGAGGGAGTGCGGACCATTGAAAGAATAGATGTATCCCAGTTCCGGCGTCAGCTGTGTCCAGCGCGAAGCCTGCACGGCACCACTGGCCTTGAGCGCAAGATCATAGAAATGGCCCTCCCACTCGTTGGCTGGCAGACGGCCCTCCTGAAGCAGACGGCGGAGATTGCCGTAGGTGCTGACATTGTTGAACCCATGATCATGCACCCCGATGTGGGTGAGATGTGGAGCCATGAGGCGAAGGGTTCCCTCGCGTCCGATGCGCAGCATTTCCTCATCACCCGTGGCATCGAACTGGAGAATCGCCGCCCCGTATTGGAATCCCTGCGTCCATTCCGTCCATCCACGGGAAGTATATTTTCCCTCAATGGTAAAGACAGGTGTGCCATCGGAATCCTTCCAGCGTTTTTGAAGATTGGCTATCTTTGGAGCGGACGCTTCAAAGACCTGGTCGGCAGCGGACTTCAGTGAAACGGGAGTAAGCGTGGTGTCGATCTGAATCATGATGTTGGGAGGTGGAGGGTAGAAACAAGGGGATGGGGTTTATCAGAGACGGCGGAGATGGAAACCTCCATCGAGATAGATGACATCGCCTGTGCTGAAGGGGAAATCACCACGGCAGATCGCCTTCACGGCAAGCCCGACATCCTGTGGATTCCCCCAGCGGCGTTGTGGCACCAACCCATCTTCAATCAGCGCGTCGTACTTGCCCTTCACCCCGCTCGTCATATCCGTCGCCATGATGCCGGGACGGAGTTCGAGCACCTGCACCCCTTCGGCGGCGAGACGCGTGGCCCAGAGCTGTGAGGCCATCGCCAGCCCCGCTTTGGAAATACAATAGTCACCGCGGTTCACGGAGGCTGTGGAAGCGGAGATGGAAGTCACAAAGATCAGCTTGTACCCGCCCGAGAGACGGGAAGCTCCCGGATTCTTAAGCCAGAACTGTGCCGCGCTTTGACTCAAAAAATAGGGCCCCTTCAGATTCACCGAGATCAGTTCGTCAAAGCTTGATTCACTCGCCTCGGTAATGTCGGCGCGTTCACGCGGCGCCATGCCGGCGTTGTTGACCAGGGCATCCAGATGGCCGAGTTCGTCAAGAACGCGTGCCATCATGGCGGCACGCTCCGTATTGGAACCAAGCTGGGCTGAAACAGGAAGGAAGCGTTGCTCCGGACTCAGCGCCACCGCCTTGCAGGCGGCCACAGTCTCTTCGGCAGCGGTACTGTTGGCGGCGTAATGAATCGCGAGGTCATATCCCTCGGCGGCAAGAGTGAGGGCAATGCCACGGCCAAGCCCACGACTGGCTCCGGTGACGAGAATGACAGGTCTGCTCATGGGGGGAAATCGTTGCAGAACCATTCCCTGCTGTCATTGGCAGAAAACGCTTTTAATAGCATTAAATCGACTTTATTTTTGTCCTAGTTTTTAAGTTCTAGTGATCTCCAACTCCAACACCACACCAAAAAAGGGAATCGTACGAACCGGCACCCGTCGGGCACAGAAACATCCTATCCGTCCGATTCTTCTGAAGCGACTTCATCTGCGCTGCGGCGACTGGACGGTACGCGAGCTACGGGTCAATCGACACTTGCAACCCTTTGATCAGGATCAACCGCATCACCACTCCCATGGGCAATTGCTTCTCTATCTCCGCGGTCGCGGCGAACAACGCATCGCAAAAAGACGCCTCCCCGTCGGTCCGGGAGCCGTCTTTTTCATCCCCCCGGGCACCAAGCATTCCTTTCTGGAACACTCCCCGCGGCTTGCCATCTGTCTGGTTGCCGATCTGAGCGGAACCGGTCCGAAACAATTTGGAATAGCCTCGGGATGGCTACCCGCCGAGGAGTTGGCGCGTGTCCGTGAAAGGATCAACAAGCTTTCCCATGAAAATCCGGAAAAACAATCCTCCCCCAGATCACTCGAACTCGGAGCCGGCGGGGATACCCTACTGCTCTTGGACTCATGTCGCAGGGCCTGCATGGCACTCTCCCCCGCTGCCAGCGAGGGATCAGCCATCAGCAAGCGGCTGATTCGGGCCATCGACCCGGGCGGACTGCCACCCATGCCGGGTGAACTGGCGCGCCGCGTGGGACTCCAGCAGGACCATCTCAACCGGCTCGTCCGGCGCAGCATAGGACTCACACTGGGACAATGGCGGGACCGGGAACTGCTGAAGGCAACCGAAGAAATCCTCTCCCAAGGCGGTCGGATTCAGGCAGCGGCCATGAAACTGGGCTTCTCGGACGCAAATTATTTCTCCAGATGGTTTCGCCGTCAGACGGGAATGACGCCCCGTTCATGGCAAACAAGGCCTCTTCCTGGTATGCCGGCGACGAGCCTAGCCGCTTTACAAGAGCCTCGATGACGGGCAGATTTTCAGGGCAACACCGATTCAAGCAGTGCTTCCTTAGTGCTTAGGTTTTACTATCCCTTATCCATGCGATTTTACACAAAACGGAGAAAAATGCCCTCGATCACGATCGTCTCGCTGATTGATATTCTGGCAATTCTCCTGATCTTTTTCATCGTCACGACGACATTCAAGGACAGATTGCCACAGCTTCAGATCAACCTGCCCGAGTCCAAGGTCGCATCATCCGCACCCCAGCAAACCAAGAAAATCGTCCTTCTCCAAATCAAGGGTGCTGATGAAATCATGCTGGATGGCAAATCCGTTGCGGCGAAGGAGCTGGCCGCTGCAATCAGGGGGGTGCAGAAATCCCATCCCGGTTGCTCCATCACCATGCAGGCCGACAAGGAAGCTCCCTTCGGAACAGTGGTTTCGGTGCTGGATGCTCTCCAGGAAGCCGGAATAAAAAATATTCCTGCCGTCACCAAACCCTCCGCAAAATAAACGGCCGATCATGAGTCGCAAAAAAAATACATCCTCCAAGACTGGACCTCTGGAAGTTGTCAAATATGGACACCCCGCTTTGCGCAGCAAGGGACGCCGCATCGACAAGATCGACGACTCCATTCTGGCTCTGGCTGAAGAAATGCTCCAGACCATGTATGAGGAGGAAGGCGTGGGACTTGCCGCACAGCAGATAGGTCGCTCCATCCAACTCGCCGTCATCGATGTCATGGTTGCGAGCAAGGATCGTCCAAGCAGGGCATGGCTGGACGGGCGGGAGATCGAACTGGATTCCCTGATGCCTCTTGTAATGATCAACCCCGAGATTCACCCTGTGGGCACGGATCGTGAAATCGGCACCGAGGGCTGTCTCAGCATTCCCGGACTTTTGGATGAAGTGGACCGTCCTGCACGCGTGCGTATCGTCTGTCAGGAACTCTCGGGTGACACACTTGATTTTGAAGCCGAAGGTCTGCTGGCCCGTGCTGCCCAGCACGAGCACGATCACCTCCATGGCGTCCTTTTCATCGACCACCTTCCTGCGGAATCGCTCAGGGAACACCAGCCCCTGCTTCGGAAACTCCAGGCCAAGTCCTCCGATTTCTAATAAGAGCTCCTTAACCCGTTTGCCTTATTTACCCTAACCACCCATGAACCTTTTTAGAGCGTCTGCGTTCATACTTCTACTCTCCCTAGCTCCAGCGATCAAGGCGGCCACATGGTCCTTTGCAGTGGCCGGAGATGACCGCACCGATGTCACCGCAGCCACCATCGATCCCACGGGGATCCATCGGGAAGTGCTTAAAAAAATTCTTCAAGAGATAGAGCGGAAAAAACCTGCCTTTTTGCTCTTCACCGGCGATCTCGTCTATGGGGAGAATCTCCGCATCCCTGCCAAAATCGGCGAACAGTTCGCCGCATGGAAATCACTCGCGCATACTGAAGCTCCCTCCCTGACGATACTCCCTGTCCGTGGCAATCATGAGATCAACGGCGATCCCAATGGCGAGGCTTGGCTCACCGCTTTCAAACCAACTCTGGATGCCAGCAAAGCCTCCTATTTTCCAAATCAAAAAGGATTCAGCTACTCCTACTCACCTCCCGGACATCCCGAAACCGTCGTCATCGGACTGGATCAGTTCATGCCCGCCACCCCACACCGCGTCGATTTGGTGGGACTGGAGGAGGCCCTTAAAAAAGCAAAGACTGACGGGGCTAAACATATTTTTGTCTTTGCCCACGAGATGGCCTTCACCTGCGGGATGCATCCGGACAGCGACAACATGGCGGCGCATCCCACCGACCGGGACAAGTTCCTTGAGTTACTCCACGCGTACGGGTGTCGCTACTTTTTTACCGGACATGATCACATGTACGACTGGATGGAGATAGGGAACTGGCGCTGGCCAAAGGAATATCACCTCAATCAGATTGTCGCCGGGACGGCCGGAGCCCCCTTCTATCCCGACAAAACCTATTTTGGAAATCATGACGGGTATGAACTCACCCGGCGCGAGCACAAACAAAACACCTACGGCTACATCCTCGTCACGATCAACGACGACCCTAAAGGAGATGAGGAAGCTGTGACAGCGAGTTTCGAGAAGGTAACCCCCTGATCCCATTGACACATCCCATGCTAACCAACTACTACCCCACTCTCCTTGCCATCCACAGCACCCTGCGCTGGTTCGTCCTGATAGCGGGCCTTGCCGCCATCATCGGGTGCCTGATCGGGATCTCAGGCAGGGGTCCGTTTGCACCCTTGGGAAGGGTATTGGGGCTGATCTATGTCTCCTTTCTCGACACGCAGTTCCTCGTGGGGATTCTCCTCTCCATCGCCAGTCCGATCGTGCATGCCGTCTTTTCCAATCCCGCTGTCGGAATGAAAAATCATGATCTCCGTTTCTTTGCCGTGGAGCATACGACCTATATGGTAATCGCCCTTGCGCTGGCCCATATAGGGGCCGTCAAAAGCAGAAAAGCGACGGATTCAGTGAAGGCTTACAGAATGGCAATGATCTGGTATGGAATCTCACTTGTCGTGATCATCGGCGGGATTCCATGGTGGAGGCCCCTGATTAGGATCTGATCGGGCACCCCCCTTTTTACTCCATAAACCGGCTCTGAAAGACCTCATAGATCCAGCGGCGTGATCCGGCAAAGACACAGGTGATTATCCGTTTCCTTACGATCATCTTATATTCAAAGATCACCCTATGAGAGCCGAACCCTAGACGATGGAAACCTTCCAACTCATCCGTTAACGCCTTGATAGGCTTCGCGATACACTTCCAGGAATTGCATCGATATTAGCTCAAAGCTTGAAGGCACTCCTCACCATCTTAACATCTTTGGTACTGCTCCCTTCACCTGGACATGCCGAGCTTTTCAGTCACCTCACCGCCGAGGGTAGCGTGATCGAATACGACATGACTAAGGACCCAGGCAACGGTTGGTATTCTGAGCCGACGAGCAGTCACCGCTTCAAGATTGGATTTAAGCAGGGCGAGCGCATGAGTCCGATTCCAGTCCTCGTGGCGACCGCGACAACCAACGAGGCGGAGCACTTCAAGGGCAAGGCAGCGCTCGAATTGCAGATCGCCCCACACGAGGAAAAGAAGAGCCGCAAAGCTGCCCACAAGGTGTCCCTCAGCATCGTCTCGCCGGATGATCCCTTCTCCCCGTCCGTCGTGCGGGTGAAGGATTGGTTTCATGGCTTTGCCCTGAAGATTGACGCGGCGAGTTACAGACTACTCCCCGAGGCGGGCGAAGAACTCATCTTCGAGCAGTGGTGGCAGGGCTCCCCATTCCACCCGCCAGTGACTCTCTCCATTATCAATGAGACCGATGCCCGAGCCCAAGGGTGGGCCGATGCAAACGCGCATGGAAATTTTGCCCTCGTTCTGCGTGATGACGAACACAACGCATGGGAGAAGAGTCCGGGCCGTCCACGTTACTTTAATCTCGGACCCGTCAAGACGGGACTGTGGAGGCAATGGGTCATTCGAGTCAGGCCTGATCCTTCAGGCAAAGACGGCTGCGTCACTGTGTGGATGGACGGCAGCGAAAAACTCAATCTCAACCATACCGCCGTCGGCTATGATCGCGCACGCTACCCCACCAAGCCAACGCCTGCGAAGACTTTTGCCGTAGACTGCTGCATTTATCGGCACAACGGGCTATGTGCCCAGAGGTTCTTTTTCGATGAGATTAAGTTTGCCGATTCATTTGCCGATGCTGCAACTCCATGAAGAACCCGCAACGTCTAACCATGCGCTGCAGCGAACCGCTCCGCGGGTCACGGCACCTGCCTTCCTCCGCCGCCTTTCCACCGTCCATGCACGGGCTGCGCCAGCCTCCGCTGTCGCTGAGATTGGGGGCCACTCCTACGCGGACTGCGTAGCAACGCCGCTATCCGCCAAGATCATGGGCCTAACCCTGAACTGGTAGGCATGAGCAGAAGATATTCCTATCACCATACACATTATCGACGCGGGAAACCGAGGGCCAGAATTTGTGATCCTTTAGCCAAGGGGCAGGATAGGCAGCCTGCTTGCGTGAGTAGGGCCGAGTCCAGTCGTCAGAGGTAACGACAAGTGCCGTGTGCGGAGCACGCTTGAGGGGGTTGTCAGTACGATCGAGAGTCCCTTGCTCAATGGCTATGAGCTCTCCATGGATGGCAATCATGGCATCGCAGAAGCGGTCGAGTTCTTCTTTGGACTCACTCTCGGTCGGTTCCACCATGAGGGTTCCCGGTACCGGCCAGCTCATGGTCGGGGCATGGAAGCCGTAATCCATGAGGCGCTTGGCGACATCCTCCACCTCGACTCCGGCACGGCCTTTCCATTCCCGCAGATCAAGAATGCACTCGTGGGCAACGGTTCCATTGGCTCCCTTGTAGAGGACGGGGAAAAAGGATTCGAGACGCTTGGCGATGTAGTTGGCATTCAGGATGGCGATGGCACTCGCCGCAGCAAGTCCATCGGGCCCCATCATGCGGAGATACATCCAGCTGATGATACAGATGCTGGAGCTTCCCCAAGGAGCGGCACTGACCTCGCTGATCGCCAGGGCACCACCCGTGGGAATGACGGAATGTCCCGGAAGGAAAGGGGCCAGATGCTCGGCAACTCCGATCGGCCCCACTCCGGGGCCGCCTCCCCCGTGAGGGATGCAGAAGGTCTTGTGGAGATTAAGATGGCAGACATCGGCCCCAATGTCACCGGGACTGCAGAGTCCGACCTGTGCATTCATGTTGGCTCCGTCCATATAGATCTGGCCACCAGCTTCGTGAATGAGTGTGCAGATTTCCCGGATGGTCGATTCAAAGACTCCATGGGTCGATGGATAGGTGACCATGAGTGCCGCAAGACGGTCGCGGTGGAGCGCAATTTTGGCCTTTAGATCGACAATGTCTATATTCCCTTCGGCATCACAGGAAACTCCGACGATCTCCATGCCGGCCATGGCGGCACTGGCGGGATTGGTTCCATGAGCGGAGACGGGAATAAGGCAGACGGTGCGATGGGCATCACCGCGAGAGCGGTGGTAGGCGCGGATGACAAGCAGGCCGGCATATTCCCCCTGGGATCCTGCATTTGGTTGGAGAGAGACGGCATGGAATCCTGTTATCTCGGCCAGCCATGATTCCAACTGGGTAAATATCTTTGCGTATCCCTGAGCCTGCGACGGCGGGATGAAGGGGTGGAGTGATCCGATGGTCTCCCAAGTCACGGGAAGCATCTCTGCCGTGGCATTGAGCTTCATCGTGCATGATCCAAGCGGGATCATCGAGGTGGTCAAGGAGAGATCCTTTGCCTCAAGCCTCCTCATGTAGCGAAGCATTTCCGTCTCGGTATGATACGAGTTAAAGACAGGATGCGTGAGGTAGGGAGTCGTGCGCCTCAGCTCATCGGGAGTCTGCCAGGCAAGCGGATTGGTCGCTGTGGAGCCGCTCCCCTTGCCAAAAAACTCCACGAGTGGCGCGATGATCCTGATCGTCTCATCAAGGGAGATGGTCACCGCTGTGTCATCGAGGAATCGCAGATTAATCCCCGCCTTCTCCGCCCGGGAACGAAGGGAGGCAGACTCCGTGGGTGTCAGGTTGATCCGCACGGTATCGAAGAATGGGGCCTCAACGACATCCCATCCCGCCTTGGAGAGTGTGGCAGCGAGCTTGAGCGCATGGAGGTGGATACGCTCCGCGATCTCACGAAGTCCCTTGGGACCATGATAGACAGCATACATCGAGGCCATGACGGCGAGCAGCACCTGCGCGGTGCAGATGTTGCTGGTCGCTTTCTCACGACGAATATGCTGTTCGCGAGTCTGAAGGGTCAGACGGTAGGCAGGATGCCCCTCCGCATCGCGGGAGATCCCGACAAGGCGACCCGGGAGGCGGCGCTTGAACTCATCGCGCACGGCCATGTAACCGGCGTGCGGCCCTCCATAACCCATAGGAACGCCAAACCGTTGACTCGATCCAACCACGATATCGGCACCCAATTCACCCGGCGGTTTGATCAGCACTAGGGCAAGCGGATCGGTAGCGACCACAGCCAGTCCTCCGGCAGCATGGATCTTGGCAATGAAGGATGAGGGATCACTGATGACTCCATCGGTGGCCGGATATTGCAGAATGCCACCGCAGAGACCGGCTTCGGGAATCGCCTCGGGATTCCCGATGATCAGTTCGATGCCGAGAGGTTCCGCACGAGTTTGCAGAAGTGCAATCGTCTGAGGGTGACATCCCTCGGAGACAAAGAACCGGGGAGAATTCTTGAGATCATGGCACATAGCCATCGCCTCCGCGGCTGCCGTGGCCTCGTCGAGCATGGAAGCATTGGCAATCGCCATACCGGTCAGGTCGCAGACCATGGTCTGGAAATTCACAAGGGCTTCCATACGACCCTGTGAAATCTCGGCCTGATACGGGGTGTAGGCCGTGTACCAGCCGGGATTCTCGAGAATGTTCCTGCGGATCACCGCCGGAAGGTATGTTCCGTAATACCCTGTGCCGATGTAACTCGGACGCAACTCGTTCTGCGAGGCAAGAAGTTGCAACTCCGCCAGTGCCTCCTCCTCCGAAGCTGCCGGAGGGAGTGAGAGTGAACGCCTAGTGCGGATTTCTTCAGGTACGGTCGCCGAGATCAGCTCCTCAAGCGTCCCGCAACCAACGCTCCCGAGCATTTCCGAAACACCCCGATGATGGGATCCAAGATGGCGGCGGGAGAAACGCCCGCGGGCAAAGACCGCATCCAGTGTTTCCTTGTTGATAGTTCCCGATGTACTCATCAGGAGATCTGGGCGCTGTAGTCTTCCGGGGTGAGAAGAGTCTCTATCTCGGCGGGAGCGGAAGGGGTGAGTTTATAAATCCAGCCCTGACCGAAGGGGTCGGTATTGAGCAATGCGGGATTGGTCGCAAGTTCTTCATTCACCTCCGTCACGATGCCGGAAACAGGGGAGTAGATGTCGCTTGCTGCCTTGACGGATTCGACAACCGCAGCGGTTGCCTCGGCCTTCACCTCGGCACCGATCTTGGGTGGCTCAACATAAACGATATCGGTCAACTCGGCCTGAGCATGATCAGTGATGCCCACTGTGACCGTCCCACCCTCGGAACGGATCCATTCATGGGTTTTGGCGTAACGGAGGTCGGATGGAACATTCATGTGATGCGCGGGTGGAGTGGAGTAAAACGGGATCTTATAATGTTGGCTTTTTATAAAACGGGAGCGGGGTCACAGTAGCGGGATAAAGGCGACCACGCACCTCAATTTCCAGCGAAATTCCCGGAATGGAGAAATCCGGGTGAAGGTAGGCCATCGCAATCCCCTCCCCTAGGCTTGGAGAGAGTGCCCCGCTACAGGTCTCGCCAATCACGGCTCCCTCACTCAATACAGGATAATGGGAACGCAAGGGAGGTCCCTGAACCGTCATTTTGATCGGGGTCAGGAGGGATGGAAGCCCTGCGCCGCGTTGCGACCTGAGTGCCTCGCAACCTAAGAAATCGGGCTTCTCAGGGTCATCAAGCGAAACAAATCTGCCCAAACCGGCTTCAAGAGGCGTGCGCTCACGCGAGAGATCGGAACCATTGAGGGGATAACCCATCTCCAGACGGAGCGTATCGCGGGCACCAAGTCCGGCAGGCTTCACACCGGCTGCGATGAGGGCGTTCCAGAGCGGCACCCCATCAGTGACAGGGACAAACAGCTCAAATCCATCCTCTCCCGTATATCCTGTCCTGGCTACAAGGGAAGGGACTTCGGAGCCTGCTTCAGCAATCATGGCGATTCCATTGCGTCGGGGCACTTCACATGCGGGATAGAGGCTCCTGAGGATCTTTTCAGAATCCGGCCCCTGAAGCGCGATGGCGGCGTAGTCATTTCCAAGATCTGTTAAGACAACGGTACCATCACCCGGGAGATGGCTCCGCATCCACGCCAGATCGATCTCCCGACAGGCCGCATTGATCACGAGAAAATAGTCACTTTCACCCGTGCGGTAGATAATGAGATCGTCAATCACGCCTCCCTTTTCATCCAGCATCAGCGTATACTGACCGCGGCTGATCGCCAGTTTGCCCACACGGTTGGTGAGCAGGCTCTCCAGCCAAGCGAGTGCTCCAGCCCCCGAAACAGTGACTTCGCCCATGTGGGAGATGTCAAACATCCCCGCGGAGGATCTCACGGCACGATGCTCATCCATGATCCCCGTATATTGCACGGGCATGAACCAGCCTCCGAACTCCACCATGCGAGCCCCGCAGGCGACATGGGCAGATTCGAGGGGGGAATGTTTCAGTTGGGAAGATTCACTCATGGGAGTAGGGTTTTAGGCTGAAGGGTGTTAGGTAAGAAGGAACAAGGAGTAGGAAGTGAGTATTTTAATTTCCGGCAAGCTAATGACATTCAGTCTTTCTCCGGTCAGAAGTCAGAAGTCTGGGGTGGTTTTTGGTTCTGGCTAATAGTCTGACAGTCTTCAGCCTAACGGCCTTTCGATTTCTCATGAGGCGATGGTGGTTGATCCGTTGGGACGGCGGGCTGTGAAGTCCAGATAGGTGTAGGACTGGAACATTTTTTCGTATTCATCGACAAGGCGCATCGCTTCATTGGGCTTGAGCTTGTCACTTTTGAGGGCCGCATCAGCCTGAATCTTGATGCGCCGGGCGAGTTCCTTGGTATCCCACTGGGTAAGGGTCAATACCTGATCCACTGTATTTCCCGGCAGGATCTCCTCCACATAGTAGCCAGCATCCTCATCCTCATCGAGAAAGACATGCATCTCGTTGACCCTGCCAAAAAGGTTATGCAGATCACCCATGATGTCCTGATAGGCACCGCTCAGGAAAATTCCGAGATAGTAGGGTTCCCCCTGCTTCACCCGGTGGACGGGAAGCGTCTCCTTCACATCCTGAAAGTCGATGAATTTTGCCATCTTTCCGTCAGAGTCACAGGTGATGTCCACGAGGGTACCGCTACGGTCGGGAAGCTCATCGAGACGATGGATGGGCATCACGGGAAAGAGTTGGCCGAGAGCCCAATGATCAAGTAGCGACTGGAAGACGGAAAAATTGCAGAGCAGCTGATCGGCAAGGGCGACTTCCAGTTCGCGTACTTCTTCAGGCACCTGCTTCATCCCGCGATGGAGGAGGACAATCTCGGCGGCGATCTGCCAGTAGAGCGTGTCGATCTTGGCCTTGGCACGAAGATCCAGCAGTCCCAAATCAAACATCGACTGGGACTGATCGCGGATCTGCTGGGCATCATGGAGATGCTCCAGACGGCGTTTTTCGTTGAGCCCCGTCCTGATCTCGATCATATCCGCCACCAGCTTCGGATCGGAAGGGTCAACCGTGACAATCTCGTTGTGACTCTCCTTTTCAATCGAACCAAAGGATTCGATGATCAGTACGGAATGGGGTGCCACGATAAATCGACCGCTTTCACTCACGATCACCGGATGCTCCACATGCTCCGAATCACAGATTTCCATGATATTATAGACCACATCGCGTGTGTATTCGTGCAGAGAGTAGTTCCGTGAACTGTCAAAGGTTGTCCGGGAGCCATCATAATCGATGCCAAGCCCGCCACCCACATCGAGATAGCCGAGGGAATGCCCCATCTTCCTGAGTTTGGCATAGAAGCGGGCTGCCTCACGCGTGGCCCGGTTGATGGTGACGATGTCGGGCACCTGGGAGCCGACATGATAATGGAGCAGGACGAGCGCGTCGGGAATCCCCTCCGTATGAAGCGTATCGCTCATCGAGACGAGATCCGCGGTGGAGAGTCCGAATTTGGCATTCTCCCCCCCGCTTGTGGCCCATTTGCCGGCACCCTTTGAAAGCAAACGGACTCGGGCACCGATCATCGGTGTCACGCCAACCTGCTTGGCAACGGCCAGAATCTGGTGAAATTCCTCGAGTTTCTCCACAACCAGAATCACTTTTTTTCCCAGTTTCAAGCCGATCAGTGCCGCACGGATAAACTCGTCGTCCTTGTAACCGTTGCCGATCACCAGACTCTCAGGATCGGAATGCACGGCGATCGCGGCGATCAGCTCCGGCTTGCTCCCTGCCTCAATTCCGAAGTGATAGGGGAGCCCCGCATCGACAATCTCCTCAACAACCTCGCAAAGCTGGTTCACCTTGATCGGGAAAACACCGCGATACTGGTTTTTGTATCCGCACTCCTCGATGGCCCGGGCAAACGATTCGTTGAGGCGACGCACCCGGTCGCGCAGCAGATCGTGGCAACGCACCAGCAGGGGAAAATGAAGACCGCGTTCCCCCGCCTCTCCCACCAATTCCATAAGATCGATCTCCTCGCCCTCCCTGCGCCGGGGTCGCATCACGGCATGACCGGCATCATTGATTTTCACATATCCCTCAGACCAACCCTCCACATTGTAGAGAGTCGAAATTTGTTGGGTGATGGATTGGGACATTGAGATGACAGGAGGGAGTGAATCGTGAGGTGTCTGATTACCAAACCAAGCACCTTTTGACCACCCGATGCTGTAATTATTTTTACCAGCCAATGACGGAAATCGCCCCCATGCTCGCAGCCATGGCCTCCTCCTGAGTAATCCAACGCTCCTGATAACCCGGCCCCCAGGAATCCGAGATGGCGACTTCCCCGGTATTGCGGTTATAACCGATGATCAGGCAGACATGGGCATCGACATTCGTCGGAAGCCTGTTTGCGGTGGACTTGGCACTCGTCTGCAGATTTTGCTTCCAGGCATTCCAATCCGTGACATTCCTGCGATCACGGGTTCGCTGATTGGCGCGCTGGTTCAATTCCCGGGAACTGTACAGTGACCAGATGAGGGGCTGCCCCTTGTCAAGATAGGGGGCGATATCGTTGACCCTCACACTCACCATCCCCTGGGTGACTCTTCCTCCGGCATTATTCACAATGTTGAAAGCCGCATTGCAGATATTGGAGAGTGATGTTCCTCCTCCGGCCCCGGTCTGCCCCGCCATCGCGAGAAGGTTCATGTCCGTCTGCAAACCATAATACCGCATGACGCGTTCGAAGGTGGCAGGAACACAATATCCCTTCGGCCCCTGATCAACCATGGGTAGGTCGGTGATGACCACATCCCCGTTGGGGCGGCGGTTGACACGGGCCGGGAGAAGAGCCTTGGCGGCCTGGAATGCAATCCTATCCCCGTCTGTTCTCTCGAAGGTGGAGGATGGAAGCAGCCTCAGCACAATGTATTCGTTACGGGGAGCCGTTAGAAAAAACGAGATTCCCTGCCATTCCCACCGCTCACCCCGTTCCTGCATATTGGCATAGATGCCGATGAATGCGGGTTTGGATGGCCCAAAGAGCCCCTCCAACTTCGTTCTCAGATCATTCAGCTCCTTTCGTATCGCGGCCTGATATGCCTCGATCATCTGCGGACTGACAAAATCTTGAGAACTCTTGGTCTGCTTCGCTAGCTGTGCGGCCCGCGCGATTCCCACCTGATCACTCGATGAGGCAAACGCATTGATATCTCCCTTGTTTGCAAAGAGGAACGAGATGTTGGCGACTTTTCCGTTGATTCCCTGAAGAAAGATCGAGAATGCCTTTGCCCCGAGCAGAGTCGTCTGCGTATAGCTTCGATAACCAGATTCATAGGTCGTTTGCGATTCCCGAGGCAGTCTGAGCCGTCCTGCCACGGTGGCATCGGATTCACTCCAGAGAGATTCGGTACTCAGCAGGGGTATGCCGAATGCCGCATTGATCTCCTCCATGGTGGGAATTTTTGGCTTCGTGGTGTCGGAAAACGAGGCTTTGGATCCGGCCACACCAGAGAGCATTAAAATCAACAGGCAGATACCGAAATATCCTCCCCTGCGATTGATTCGCGCTGGCGGGTGTGTGAGCATGGGCTGATCAGACACAGAATCAGGATATCTGACAATCCCTCCTATTGCTCCATGAGACATCTTCATCTCGACCCCTTTGCCGGAATCAGCGGTGACATGACCGTGGCGGCACTCCGTGATCTGGGTGTGGAGGAATCCGTCTTTCAGAATGCCCTCGCTTCACTCCCGATCACTCTTCCCACATGCCGGTTTGAACGGGGAGATCGCGGCGGCATTACCGGATGGAGATTCTGTGTTGACGAACATGACGGGCATGCGAAACCCACGGCAGTATACCGGAAGCTGGATGAGAAAAACCCACCCAATCCTCCGATCGTGCTTCACAGTCGTGCTCATGTTCATGGTCGTGATCACGCCGGGATTATTGCTCTTCTGGAGCAGAGCGGGCTGGATGCCGAGGTGAAACGCCACGCCTTGTCCATCTTTCAACGGATCGCCGTGGCCGAGGGGGCGATTCACGGAGTGCCTCCCGAGACCGTCGGATTTCATGAAGTCGGTGCCGAGGACTCCATCGCTGACATCGTGGCGGCCTGTGCGGGCTTCGTTTCCCTTAAGCCGGAAACCGTCAGTTGCGCCTCCCTAATCGAAGGAACGGGAACGATCCACTGTGCCCATGGCTCGTTTCCCCTCCCCGCTCCAGCAACCCTGGCCATCCTCAAGGGCATCCCCTTCCGTCAGGTTGAGGAATCTTGGGAGCATATCACCCCGACGGGTGCAGCTCTGGTGGCGGAGTTTGCAACCAGCTTCGGCCCGATGCCCGGGATGGCTGTTTCGGCCATCGGCTATGGCCTTGGTTCCCGGCAGACTCCCAATCGACCCAACGCCCTGAGATTGATCCTTGGTACTACGGCGGCGGGCAAAGATTCACGGGATGAAGTGGTCGAACTCCGCTGCAACCTCGATGATCTCACTCCCGAGCATGCCGCCAGTGCACTGGAAATCATTCTCACGGCAGGAGCACTTGATGCCACCCTCACTCCAACCGTGATGAAAAAAGGACGCTCCGGCTGGATTCTCGAAGTCCTCTGCGCTCCCGAACTGGCCGATCACCTCTCCACGCTGATCCTCCGGCACACAACGGCCTTCGGTATCCGTCGCCATGCCATGCAGCGACTGATCCTCGATCGCCATCATCGCACGGTGGAGACCCCCTACGGACCGATCACTGTGAAAGTCGGTTTGCTTGGAGGTAAAGTGATCCAGCAATCTCCCGAGTTCTCCTCTTGCTCCGAGGCCGCAGCCAAGCATGGGGTTCCCGTCCACTCAGTCCACGGTGCTGCACTGCGGGCGCTGTAGGACTTCGAGTCACTCCTCTTCGCCGATCCCTTCCAAACGCGAACGATCAACCCAGCAGATACCGCGTTTCTTGGCCTCGGAGACAAAATTGAAAAAACTTTGCGCCTCCGGCCCCCATGAGATTTTTCCCGCCGCCTCAAGGGCTTGGGAGAGATTATGCCCCTCAAGATAGAGCAGGCGGAAAGCGCGTTTGAGTTCCATTCGCGCCTCGGAGCTGATTCCTGAGCGGCGCAGGCCGACGGCGTTGATGCCTGAGACTAGATTCGTCCCGTAGGCGATCAGGAAGGGAGGAATATCTTTGCCGAAGCGCTCCCCTCCCCGCACCATGCAGAGCCGTCCCACACGGATGAACTGATGGAAGACGGAGCCGCCACCCAGCACCGCTCCGTCATGGACGGCAACATAGCCCGCCAGCAGGCAGTTGTTGGCGATGATCACGCGATTGCCGACCGAGGAGTTGTGCCCGAGGTGGACTCCCACCATGAGGAAGTTGTTGTTACCGACCATGGTTGATGTCCCCTCCTTGGTTCCACGGTGAATGGTCACATATTCCCGGAAAATATTGTCATCACCGATCTCCACATGACTCACCGTCCCCGGCTTAAAATCAAAATCCTGCGGATCACCTCCCAGGATCGCACCATGCCCGATGGTATTCCGCGCCCCCATGCGGACATGACCGCTGATCACCGCTCGGGCCTCGATCTTGCAACCATCGCCGATCACTGCCCCTGCCTCAATGATGACCCCTGGCCCGATCCTGACCCCCTCACCTATTTGGGCATCGGAATCAACAAAAGCGGATGGGTGAATCGTTGTCATCACTCGTAGATGGATTAGTTGTTGTTTAGATAAGACCGGCTTCCCGAAAACTGAAGTAGGGTGAATTGGCCCCCAGTTTAGCACCGATGATGACATGATCGACCAGCGGAATTTGCAAGAGTGTCCCGGCTTCGGCCAGGCGTCGTGTGAGACGGCGATCCGCTTGACTGGGCTGGGGGTCGCCCGAGGGGTGGTTATGCACCACGGCGATGGCATACGCCCCCTTGGCTATGGCAGGGCGGAAGATTTCCCGGGGATGGGCAATGCTTTCGTTGAGATTTCCCCTGGAGATTTCCCGTTCATCAAGAAGTCCGTGCCGGGTGTCGAGCAGCAGAACGCGGAGGGATTCATAGGGGAGGGATTGGAGTTCCCCAGCCAGTAGATCATAGATCACACCGGCCTTATCGACACGAATCTTCTCGGCCTCAGGACGAGCCATCCGACATCCCATCTCAAAAGCTGCCTTCAACTCCGAGGCCTTGGCCGGTCCGATCCCGGAAACCTTGGCCAGCTCCTGAGGGGAGCATCCCGCAAGGCGGCGCAGAGTTCCCCATTCTTTGATGAGAAGAGCCGCCATCGTCAGAACATTCTGTCCTTTCTTACCCGTGCGAAGAAAGATCGCCAATAGCTCGGCATCGCTCAGCACTGCGGCTCCATGCCGCCAGAGACGCTCACGGGGGAGTTCCGAATCCGGGAGTTCCTCAAACCTAGATTCCCTCATGCAGGTCGGAGCGATCTTATCCAAGGGATGTGAGGACTCCGCGCAGGTAATCGGTCATTGAGCGGAGAGCGGCGGCGTGACGATTCTTCTGGACGAGATCCAGTTCCGCCTCCGCCTCGTTGACCAAGCTTTGAGCAGCCATGATGGTCGAGGCCAAGGCACCCCGGGTAGTGACCAATTCGAGGAGTCGGGCTGGAGCAATCCCCTCTTCGGAGAGGAGCAGAGCATGAAGCTCATCCCGTTGTTTGGGTGTGGAGTTCTGGAGCAGAAGCAGCACAGGCAGAGTGAACTTGCCGCAGGCGATGTCGGTTCCAAGGGTCTTTCCGATCATCTCCTCATCTCCCACCAGATCGATACAATCATCGAGCACCTGATAAGCGATACCTATCTTGTTACCGTAGTTCTTAAGTGCCCCGATCACGGCGGGAGAGGCTCCGCTCAGAAAAGCTCCCAGTTCACAGGCCGAAGCAAAGAGGGCTCCTGTCTTCATCTGCACCATCCGGTAATACTCTGCCAGGGTGACATTCAGATCAAAACGGCGTTGGGTCTGGAGTATCTCTCCCGTGCAGACATCGGCGGCGGCATCGGCAATGCGTCGGGAAATTTCGTTATTGGAAAACTGGGTCGAGAGTTTCAGCGCATGGGAGAAGAGGACATCACCCACCAGCACCGTGAGGGAATTTCCCCATTTGGCATTGAGAGTCGGCCTGTCCCTGCGACGATCTGCGCCATCCATGATGTCGTCATGCACAAGACTGGCGATATGGATGAGTTCCAGAATCACGGCGAGATCGACATGATCGGAAACAATACGCCCGGTGGCACCTCCCGAGAGGAGAGCCAGCGCAGGTCGGAGCCGTTTACCACTCCCTCCAAGGGCATATTCGACATAATGCTCGATACCGGAATCGAGAGCCTTGGACTGTTCGGAAATTCGCTCCTCAACGGAATAGAGTTCGGGACCAATCAGCTCAATCGCCGAGGCAAAGGCCTCGTTTGACCTTGGATCAATTTCGCGTGTGGACCATCGGGTGAAACTTTTCACAGGGAAGAGTTTCACTGATCATGTAGCGATCGTCAATGAAGCGCTGAGGAGCGGATTTTTCCGATAGAATGACAGAAACCTCTCCATGACTTCCCGAGGGGCATGTCACAAGAGATCATTTTTCTTCCCGTGCATCAGGCACTCTCGACATCTTCATGCTGGGACAACACCCGTCCCCTCTTTCATTTTTCGTTTTCCTATGAATCCTTTGTCCAGGTCGAGATACCGGGTTCCTTGCGGATGGCTTTCTCTTTTTTTACCACCTTTTGAGCAACGGAGATCCGGTCTTTTTTTGAAAGTTTTCTTTCCGCTTTGGAGAACTCACTGCGGATCTGCCTGATGTCAACTTCTGGTTTCGGTGCGGCAAGGCGCATTCCTTCCAGTGTATCCACGATGATTTGCGAAATCGCAAAATCGCGGAACCATTTGTGATCGGAGGGGATGATAAACCAAGGGGCCTCCTTGGTGGAGGTGCGTTGGATTGCCTGCTCGAAAGCATCGGTGTAGGCATCCCAGAGTTCCCTTTCGGAATAGTCGCTGTTACTGATCTTCCATTCGCGATCCGGTTCGTCGAGGCGGACCTTAAACCGTGCTAACTGCTCGTTTGGCGAGATGTGCAGGAAGAACTTGAGAATGACCGTCTCGTTTTCCAAGGAGAGAAGGCGTTCAAAATCATTGATCATACCGTAGCGTGGTTTCCAGATCTTGGGGGGAACCAGCTTGTGAACCCTTGCCACAAGGACATCTTCGTAGTGCGAGCGGTTGAAGATCGCAATCTCCCCCCTGGCAGGGGCATGGGGATGCACTCGCCAGAGAAAATCATGAGACTGTTCCTCGCCGGTCGGTTGCTTGAATGCGGCGACCTTCACTCCCTCCGGGTTCAATCCCGTGAGCACATGACGCACCACGCCATCCTTCCCCGCCGCATCGAGCCCCTGAAGAACGATCAGCAGGCTCTGCTTTTTTTCAGCGTAGAGCATGGCCTGAAGTTCGACGATCCGCCCGAGTAGTTTCTTGAGCCGGGTCTCGGCCTGTCCGTGATGGGTGAGTCCCTCGTGATTAGCCGGGTCGATTTTCGACAACCGGATCCTTTTTCCCGGTTTGGCGAGATAGAGTTTTGAATAGTTGGTCATGGGATCTGGGTGGAATTACTGGCGTCGATGCATGGACTGAAAGGGGCCTAGCGGAATTCTGATCATGTTCAGGAAGGAGATGCCTCCATACAGATTCAAGTTGTCTAGCATGCGGTAGATAAGAAGCTTCACAAAATCGAGAAGGAACATCCAGATGATGTTATAGACCCAGACCCAGACGATGAGCTTCCAGGGAAGCGAAGGAATGATACTTCCCACGCCAAATCCGCAAAGCAGAACCGCGACCACCTGTGTCCCGACAATCGCCAGAAAGAGCGTTTTCTGGGGAAAGGGAGGTTTCCAGAAAGCATGCGTGGTTCTTGTCAGGAAAAGCATCAGATGTCCCCCGGCGACGAGTTGCAGAAACATCATCGTCTGGATGTGGGGCTGGTCGAGCCGATGAAAATCCCGGGCGGCAAAAAACAGGCCAAAGGTTTCCACCACCGAGAAGATTCCCAATACCGAGGAGATGAAGAAGACTCTCGGCATGTCCCACTTCACCGGCTTCGGTGCCGCAGTGGCGTTATCATAGGCGATGGTCATTATGGGAAGGTCATCCAGAAGGGCCAGTGCAATGATCATGACGGCACTCAGGGGGAAAAATCCGTAGAAGACGACCGCCGAGACGACAAAGAACATGATCGCAATCGTCATGGCCATTCGATAGAGCATGTAGCTCATCATCCGTTCAAAGATACGCCGCGCCTCCATGATGCCGTCGATGATCACCGAGAGACCGGGGGCGGTAAGGATCAGGGCTGCGGCTGCGCGGGCGGCGTCGGTGGCTCCGGAGACGGCAATGCCGACATCGGCCTGCTTCAACGCCGGGGCGTCATTCACACCATCACCGGTCATGCCGACGATATGCCCAGCGGTCTGGAGTGCCTTCACAATGCCGTACTTATGCTCGGGGAAGACACGGGCAAATCCATCGGCTGCAATGATCCTCGCAGCTCCGTCACCGGTCAGCTCTCCATCCTTCGAATCGGCATCAAAGAGATCCGTGGCAAGCAGGATATTTGTTCCCATGCCGAGTTCGCCGGAGATCGTGCGTGCGATCGCCACATCGTCACCGGTGAGCATTTTCACCTGCACGCCGAGTTCCCTTGCCTGGGCGATGGTTTCCCTTGAATCGACACGGGGCGGATCGAGCAGAGGCAGGATGCCGAGGAACCGCCATGCCCCCGAGGCATCACTGCGGGCAGCCCCAAGCGCGCGCATCCCCTTGGCTGCCAGATCGGATACCTGAGTCTCGATACTTTGACGGTAGACATCGTCCAGAGCGCAGAGTGAAAGCACCACGGCAGGCATCCCCTTGGTCGTATGAAACTGCTTTCCAGAGGCATCCTCCAAGGTTGCCTCGGTGCGTTTACTCACCGGATCAAAGGGGACAAAGGCCACCTGCTTGAAGCTTCGCAGCACCGAGCGATCCGTCAACCCGGCCATAATGGCAAGATCGATGGGATCATTATCCTCAGCCTTGGAGGCAAGCGAGGCGGAGAGAATAAGCTCCTGGGCGGTCGTCCCGTCCCAGGGAAGCGGATCGCCGAGAGTCAGTTTGTTCTGTGTCAATGTCCCGGTCTTGTCCGAGCAGAGAATATCGATTCCGGCCAACTCCTCGATGGCATCAAGGCGCGAGACGATGGCCTTTTTAGTGGCCAGCACCTTGGCACCCATGGCCATCGTCACCGAGAGAACTGCCGGGGTCGTGAACGGAACAGCCGCCACCAGAAGCACCAAGACATATTCCGCCAGTCTCAGGAGATTGTGCTGCGTGAAATGTCCCCGCATGCAGTGGAGCTGATCCACGATCAGAATGGCGGCGAGGGCCAGCGTGAGAAGGATCAGAAAATTTCCGATTCCAACAACCGCCGCCTGGAAATGAGACTTTGCTCCGGCTGTGGCAACCAGCTTTGCAGTGCGTCCGAAGAAGGTGTTCCCTCCGGTCGTGGTGAGGACTGCCGTCATCTCGCCTTTTTTCGCAATGGAGCCAGCATAGACAGTGTCTCCGGGTAACTTGTTCACCGCCAAGGATTCTCCCGTAAGGGCTGCCTGATCCACATCGAGATAGTCACCCTCCAGCAACACTCCATCTGCCGGGATCACATCCCCGAGTCTGATGCGAATGATGTCACCGGCCACCAGATCCTTGGCCGGAATATTATCCCACTTCCCGTCGCGCAGAACCTTCGCCACCAGCGCGAGGGAGTTCTTCAGTGCTGCCAGCGCATTTTTGGCGGCACTCTCCTCCCAGAAACCAAGCACCCCGTTAAAGATCAGCATGAACATGATGATGGAAAAATCGACCCAGTCGCGAATGAGGAGCGCCATCAGGGCAGGTGCTTCGACCATCCAAGGAAGAGGGCCCCAGAAATACCCCAGGAAGGCGATCAGGGCGCTGGACTGTTTCTCCTCGATCTCATTGGGACCATCCCTTAGCAGGCGTGCCCTGGCTTCATCACTCGAGAGTCCGACTGCTGGATCAACCTTGAGATCCTTCAAGATTTCAGCGGGAGATTTCGTGGGAACCGGCGAATTTTGCGCATTCATGGGGAGATGAGTTTTCCCCACTAAACCAGAAGAATCTTAAAACAAGCTATGGAACGGAGGGGATAGGACAGAAATGTAGGGAAGGAAAGAAGAGGCATCAAGCCTCCTCACTAAGAGTCCCTCTATCTTTGTGCAGAGATGAATATATCCCAGTCACCCCAACGAGTTCAGTGCTGATCGCATCTTGACAGCAGATATTAATGATGCTTTGATGCCTTTTATGAGAACCACAGTGACACTCGATTCCGATGTGGAGAGGATTCTTAGAGATGAGATCCACCGCTCCAGAAAGAGCTTCAAGCAGATCCTCAACGATGCTGTAAGGTCAGCACTCAAACCAAAATCCCGCGAACTTCCAAAACTCCTCCCTCCTGTATCGATGGGGATCATGCCCGGGATCGATCCCGTGCGACTTACCGATTTGGCAGATGAACTCGAGGCAGAGACATACCGATCTTTATCCACTGCCAAGCAGGAAACGCCCCGGTGATTCTCCCGGATGCCAATTTGCTGCTCCATGCGCTAAACGCCGACAGCGCCGACCACACCGCAGCCAGGGACTGGTGGGAGAACCTGCTGCTGGAGGAACAGGAAATCGGACTCTGTTCCGTGGTTCTATTTGCCTTTGTTAGAATCAGCACTCACCGCATTGCTTTTCCGAAACCCCTCACGGTGAAGCTGGCTTTTGATCACGTGGAGAACTGGCTTTCATTTCCCTCCGTCTCCTGGATCGACTCCACTCTGGAAGACCTGACCGTGGCCCGCCGTCTCCTCCAAAGAGCAGGAACCGGTGGCAACCTCGTCACCGATGCACAGATCGCGGCCATCTCCATGCGGTTGAGTGCTACCATCCACACAGCGGATACCGACTTCGCACGCTTTCCAGAGATCCGTTGGAAAAATCCGCTGAGTTCCTGAGTTCCATATTAATCATTCCCTCTTCACCGGCTTCTTAGGCCCGGCACCCATCCGGATGGCGGTACGAATCAGGGGAAAGGGAAGCAGGCGGGAACCTCGCACAAGGAGAGCGAGGAGTTTGTTTGGGATCACGCCCGGCTTGTCTTTAGCAAGTCCCAGCAGCGCAGCCCTGACAACTTCCTCTGCCGTCGTAGCAAGGGCCGGATGTGCTCTATCCATGGCGCGGATGGTTTCACCGGGACGGCTTGCCACCTTAAAGAACTCTGTGGGCACAGGGCCGGGACAGAGTGCTGTGACGATGATTCCCTCTGGAGCCATCTCCATGCGGAGCGCCTCGCTGAAGCTGGTCACATACGCCTTGGTCGCGGCATAGACGGCCATCTCCGGCAGTGGATAGAATCCGGCCACTGAGCTGACATTCAGAATTGCAGAAGGTTGCCCGGCTCTCAGCATCGGCAGCAAAAGGTGTGTGACATGAGTCAGAGCGATGATATTCACATCAAGCATTGGGGAGAGCCTCTCCCAAGGAGCCGTGTCAAAAGGGCCGAGATCCCCAAGACCGGCATTGTTGACTAGTAGATTGATGGGAATTTCATCACGCACCACCCATGCGGCAAGTCGTCCCCTTTCGGATGCGAGTGACAGATCGGCTTTGAAACAATCCACCTGAAGGCTTGGCCTCTTCGATCTTAACGAGGATGCCAACTCCGTCAGACGATCTTCCCTGCGTCCTACTAGAACGATCCGAGAGGCTTTCGCCGCCAACTGCCTGGCAAACTCGGCCCCAAGACCGGCACTAGCTCCCGTGATCAGAGCGGTGCAGTTGGAAATGGTGAAGGTGGATTTCATTGTGATGGATGGTTCTGGAGGAGCATGTTCGTTTTGAAAATCTCACGCAGCGGATGTTCGTCGAGCACATTCGCCTCGATGCCTCCGACGCGCTTGGGATCGTAGAGCTGAATGCCGACATAAAAGAAAATCGGTGCAATCGGAGACTCCTCGCGTACAAGGAGTTCCTCGGCATGGCGAAGGATCTCAAACCGTTTGATCGCATTCCTCTCCGCAGCCGCTTCATTGATTAATTTGTCATACTTCGGATCACTCCATCCGGTGCGGTTGTTGCCGCTGCCCGAGAGAAAGAGGTCGAGGAAGGTATTGGGATCAGGATAATCCCCCACCCAACTGGACCGGGCGATCCCGTAGTCCAGCGAGCCAAGAGAGTTGAGGTAGACCTTCCATTCCTGCCGGGCAAGCTGAACACTCACGCCCAGCTGTTCCTTCCACATCGACTGCAACTCCACGGCAACTCCTTCATTGAGCTCTCCCTCGCTGTAGAGATAGGTCGTCAATGGAAACCCCTTGCCACCGGGATAGCCTGCCTCAGCCAGCAAACGCCTTGCCTCATCGGCCTTTTCAGCCAATCCACCCGGGGGGCTGTAACCGGGTATGCCGGGAGGAACGAAGCTCAGCGCAGTCGATTCACCCGCTCTTGTGATCTTGGTGGTGATCCTCTTTCGATCCAGTGCCATGGAGAATGCCTTGCGCACGCGCGGATCGGAGAAGGGAGGCTTGGAACAGTTGAATCTCAGGAAGTAGGATCCAAGGAATGGTGCGGCATGAAAATCAGGGCGCACCTTTAGAGCATCCAGAAGAGATGGTGGGGCCAGGCCCTTGTCCATTATGAGATCGGCCTGTCCTGCCGCATAGAAATTGTAGGCAACATTGGCCTGACTGATCGGCAGAACCTGGATACTACGGAGCTGAACCGTGGCATGATCCCAATAAAGCGGATTTTTTTTGAGTATAACGCTGTCGTTAATCTTCCAAGCATCTAGTAAAAAGGCTCCGTTACCGACGAGTTTCCCCGGCTTCACCCAGTCGTCACCAAACTTGGCGATGAGATCCGTGCGCACCGGATAGAGCGTGGGAAATGCGCAGAGGTCGAGAAAATAGGTAGTCGGTTGTCTGAGTGTCACGCGAAGCGTCAAATCATCAACCGCCCTTGCCCCCACCGTTGAAAAATCCTTTGATTTGCCATTGGCGAAGTCCTCGGCCCCGACGACGGAAAAGAGCTGATAACTATAAGCCGAGGCAGTTGCCGGATCGAGGGTGCGCTGCCACGAGTTGACAAAATCGCCAGCAGAGACTTTTTTTCCATCACTCCATCGGGCATTGGGACGCAGATGGAAAGTATAGTTGAGGCCGTCAGGTGAAATCTCCCAGGAAGCTGCAACGCCCGGCACAGCATGGCCTTTTTTATCAAAGCGAAGCAATCCCTCGAAGAGGGCATTCACAATGCGGCCCTCGGGCTGACCCGTGATCACAGCTGGATCCAGCGTTTCCGGTTCCGCGCCGTTGATAAAGACAAGATCAGCCCTTTTACCCGCCGGAGAACAACCGGAGAAAAGCAAAAGAAGAAGCAGCAAAAAAGTCAGCGATTGTCTTATCATTCGCAGGATGTTCCGAATTTTAAAATGAGACTCAGAATGAGCAAAAGACCTGAGGGAATAGGGTTTTTCGGAAGCACCTGACCACTTGCCTGTATCTTCGGACATTCCTTTGATCCTTGTGCATGTTGTGGACGATGATTTTTCCGTTATGGAAGCGGCACGGAATTCGTACAGGGAAGACCCAAGGCAAACTCCATCAGGCTCTGCATCGTCGTCTCCGCGATATTACGAAGTGCCCGATCTGTCAAAAATGCCTGATGTCCCGTCACGATGACATTTGGAAAAGTCAGCAAACGGGCAAAAGTGTCGTCATTGATGATATCCGAGGAACGATCCTCGAAAAAAAGTGACGCCTCCTCCTCATAGACATCAATGGCAAGGAATCCGACTTTGCGATCCTTCAGGGCTTCCACCACGGCAGGGGTGTCCAGCAGGGCACCACGGCTTGTATTGATGATAAAGACCCCCTTCTTCATCATCTTGAGAGCATTGGCATCCACCAAGTGAAAGGTAGAGGGCATCAGGGGTACATGCAGCGTCAGGATATCGCAAAACCTGAAAAGCTCCTCACGGGTATCCACATAGGAAGCACGGAGCATGACCTCCTCATTTGGCTCTTCATCGTACGCCAGAACTTTGCACCCGAATCCCGTCAGGAGTTGCACAACATTCGTTCCAATGCGACCCGTCCCATAGACACCGACCGTCCTGTCGCGAAGCTCAAACCCGCAGAGTCCCTCCAGGTTGAAATCGGCGCGTCTCACGCGGTTGTGGCCTTCATGAATATGGCGTCCGAGCGTCAGGATCAGGCCTATGGTAAACTCAGCCACCGCATTCGGCGAATAGGCCGGCACATAGGCAAGCTGTATGCCGAGTTCACGGGCCGCTTCACGGTCAATCTGATTGAACCCTGCACTGCGTGTCGCCAGAAATTTTACACCTCCCGCCGCAAGTTTCTCAAGCACGGCACGGTCAGCAACATCATTCACGAAGATCAGGACTGCTTCATGTCCATTGGCCAACGGTGCGGTCTGCGCCTCAAGCCTGGGTTCAAAGAACGAAAAATCAATTCCCCTCCCCTCGGCGGCAGCTTCAAGAGAGCGCCTCTCATAGCGCTTGGTATTGAAGACGGCGACTTTCATCGATCAATCATGGATGGAAATGAGAATCGGTTCAATTAAGGAAGCACCGATTTGACCGCATCGGGATCCCTCCACGGCCTCGCTCATACAGTGTCACCAATGCCAGCCAATTCGTCTCTCCAATCAATCCACACCGCCAGAATCAGATCGTCGACATCATCAAAGGATGTGCGGATCACTCCTGTTGAAGCCGTTTCCTCGGCGTATCACCAAAACGATCATGCGCTTCATGCAGGATGGGCGGAAGTTGATCGCAGAGGGCGGCTATTGCGGATTGGTCAAACTCCGCGGCATTCCGACCAGGGAACCAATGACCACCGTTTCCGAGGAGGTTGTAACGGAGCTTGCCGTAGGTTTGCATATCAAAGGCACGGTCAAGCGACCAAAGCCGGATGATCTCCTGCAGATTGATCTCTCCGGGAACTTTTTCAAAAGGAGGCAACTCCTGATCCCAACGAGAGGGCATGGGCCAGCCGTTGATTTTTAAAAACTCCGCCTCCAGTCCTCCTGCAATATCCTGCAGCAAGGCTTCTGTCCCAGTCTCGGCGAGTAGGGGCAGCACCTTCATATGCTCGTCAAAATCGGATGGCTTCGAGGCTCCGATACTCAGGGTATGAACCTCGGTACGCAACAGGCAGTGGAGATCATTGAAGACGATCGGTGAAAGCGGTGCAGTTAGGTTTCCTAGCTTCCCTGAGGGCTGGTGCAGACAGCCCCCCTTCTCGGTGGGACTGATGATGAAGACTCCCATGTCATGCCTCGTCGCCGCCTCCACCGCATTCCAGTTGGTTTGGTTCATGAAGTACCAGTGGAGATTCACATAATCAAAGACATCGCTCTCAATGATCTCACCGATCAAATCGCAACCCGCATGCGTTGAGAATCCGATAAAGGTTGCCCTCCCCTCATGCACGATCTGCCGCGCCGCTTCCAGCGCTCCACCGGGACGAATCGTCTCCTCCCAAAGCTCACTGTTATTGATCCCATGAACGGAGAGAAGATCGACATGCTCGAGCTGAAGGTTCCTCATCGACAGGTCGAATGTCGCACGAAACCCTTCCGCCGAGGCTGGGGCGACCTTGGTCTGTACGATCATTTGATTCCTTGGCAGACTTGGAAGAATGCGGCCTAACTGTACTTCGGAGGTTCCATAGCCCCGGGCCGTTTCGATATGATTGATACCGAGATCCAGTGCACGACGAATGCAGTTCTCCAAATTAGCCTGCCCCTCTTCGGTGATGCCATCCGCCTCCTTGTCATTCCAGCTGTGCTGATAGCGCATTCCCCCGCAGGAGAAAATGGGCATGTCGAGACCGGTTCTTCCAAAGCGTCGTGTAATCATGGGCATGAGTAATGTGAATGGCTAATCCAGCAGTTCAAAAATCGAGACGGATTCAATCTCGGCTGTTTGCGGGAACATATCGAGTGGAGTTACTTGCACGAGCCGATAGAACTCCGAGAGTCGCTTTGCATCGCGGGCAAGAGTTGCCGGATCACACGAAACATAGACGATACGGGATGGAGGGTTCTCCAGAATCGCGTCTGTCACGACTTCCGCAAGACCCTCGGCAGGGGGATCAAGCAGAAGCACTATATTTTGTGAAGCACAGGCAGCAAGCGCATCAGGAAGCAGGTCCTCAACATTCCCGGCATGATACTCCTCATTGACAGCACCCTGTCGCGAAGCCATGGCAACCGAGGCAACCGAGCGTTCGATGCCGATGACCTTGATAAAGAGATTGTGCAGTTCATGACCAAAGAATCCCGCCCCGCTATAGGCGTCGATCAGCAATCCACCAGGTACTTCCTTGGGCTGCACGGCAGCCCTCACCGTCTCCTTCAAAATCTCCGCCACGGCATTGTTAACCTGTCTGAATCCCCCATAACGCTTCTTTTCCCCGATCAGGGCATCCCCGGTCTGAGGACGCGACTTGATCAGCTCCTTGAGTCCTAAATTAACCTCCTCGGAGGCGATCAGACAGCGATCCACGGCAACTATGCGATTCGAACCCTCGGCATAGAACCCAACCACACCTTCCTTGAAATGAACCGAAATACGATTCCTGTAATGATAGGGTTGAGGTGATGGGAGCATGGTTTCAACGGGAGGTCTTTCCAAGCCACCCAACCTCCTGAGCGCTTCGCCCAGTTGCTTCTCTTTAAAGGCCAACTGATGGGAATAGGCAATATGCTGATAATTGCACCCGCCACATTTTAAAAAAACCGGACAGGGGGCATCGACCCGATGTGGAGAGGCTTCCAGAATTTCCAACAGTATGGCCTCCATATATCGGGCTTTTACCTTGATGAGGCGCACCCGAACCGTTTCTCCATCGATCACGCCGTGAACGAAACAGGCGATACCATTGACCCGTCCAACCCCTTTACCACCAAATGCAAGATCGTTTATAGTGAGGGTGATTTCCTGGCCGGGTCGGAAAGAGGCCGAAGTTTCTGTTGTGGGCATGACACAGCCTCGACGGATCTGGTAAAGCAGGGCAAAACAAAAAGAATGAAATCGCACGGTATCATCCCACCTCTCTCCTTTCGCGATGAGCGGTTTATGCGGATGGCCATTGAGGAGGCGAAGCTGGGGATCGGAAAAACAGCCCCCAATCCGGCTGTCGGAGCCGTCCTTGTAAAAAATGGCCGTCTGCTTACCAAGGGGTATCACCATGCCGCCGGAATGCCACATGCAGAAATCGAAGCCTTGAGACAAGTCACGACGACCCAGTCGCAAGGAGCCACGATCTATATCACGCTCGAACCTTGCAGTTCACATGGCCGAACCCCTCCCTGCACGGAGGCGATCATTGCTGCAGGTATAAAAAAAGTCATCTATGGTGCGACCGATCCTGATGCACGGCATCAGGGGCGGGCAGCAAGGGTCCTTCGTGCAGCGGGTATCGAGGTTGTCATGGGATACCTCGATGAAAGGTGTTCGGCACTCAACACCCACTGGAATCATCTTCAGACAACCCGGCTCCCCTGGATCATTGCCAAGGCGGGGATGTCCCTCGACGGACACCTTGATTCTCCTCCGCACCGCCGCTGGATCACTTCAGCGCAGAGTAGAAAGGAGACCATGAAGCTTCGAGCCTCAGTTGAGGCCATCCTTGTCGGCGGAGAAACAGTTCGCACGGATGATCCCTCACTCACCATACGAGGCATCAAACTGACAAAGGGAACACCCCAACCGTGGCGTGTGGTTTGGACTCGCTCCGGCGATCTCCCTCCGAATGCGAAGATTTTTACAGACAAGCACCGTGAGCGAACCCTGGTTTTCACTGGAAAGAGCCTCCACACAGTGCTCAAGGAACTTGGCAAGCGGGGGATTTCCAGCGTGCTGATCGAGGGAGGAGGGAGAACCCTTGGCGAGGCCTTTGATAAAAGACTAATCGATGAAATCCGATTCTACATCGCCCCGATCGTGCAAGGAGGAAGTGTCCCTGCCGTGGCAGGGCGATACCGATCGATGGGGCGTCCTATCAGACTCAGCAAGGTCATTTACACCCGGATCGGCTCCGACCTGGTGATTTCAGCCAATGTGCTGAAAAAGGGTTGAGAGGGAACCGCTCACTCCGAATAAGAAAGACCCTGCGGAATACTCCGCAGGGTCTTTCTTAGAGTGGTTTAAAAGAATCCTACTTGATTTTTGCGAGGGTATCCTTGAGGGCCTTTGCCGATGAAGTGAGGGCCTGCATTTCCTTGGGCCAAAGTTCCAGTTCAAGATGTTGTAACACTCCGCTGCGACCTACAACCGTAGGCACGCTGATACTCACATCGCGGATCCCGTAGGCACCTTGGACAGGACTGGATACAGGCAGGACAAGCTGGCGATCAAGAGCAATGCAGTCGATCACCTCACGAATGGACACACCGACTGCATAACCCGCTCCACCCTTGCGGGAGATCACTTCAGCACCGCTCTTCTGCGTGCGCTCAAAAATCTGCGTTTGGAATGTAGGCGTGATGCCGGGAAATTTAAGCAGGGGAAACCCATCGACCGATGCGGACGACCAGACTGGAAACATTGTGTCGCCATGTTCTCCCAAGATCATAGCCCTGACCTGCGTGGGAGGCAGTTTTAATGAGGAGGCGATCAGTGAGCAGAAGCGCGAGGTGTCCAATACTGTCCCAAGTCCCAACACCTGATTGGCGGGAAGTCCTGTATCCTGAAAAGCAAGATGAGTAAGAATGTCCACCGGGTTGGAAACGACCAGAAGGATCGCATCTTTGCGAAGCCCCGCCTCCTTGAGTTGCTGGATGATTCCGCGGAACAGCGTGACATTGCGGTTGATCAGATCAAGACGGGACTCATCCGGTTTACGGCGCAGTCCGGCGGTGATGCAGATAAGATCAGCCTGGGCACAATCGGAATAAGTTCCGGCATAGATGTTTTGATCCGCGCAATAGGCAGCACCATGCAGAAGATCGAGAGCCTCACCTTCCGAGGATGCCTGGTTGGCGTCAAAGAGAATAATTTCCTTGACGATGCCGGAACACTGAAGGGCAAACGCCGCGCAGGAACCGACGCGACCACCACCACCGATGATTGCTACTTTCATAATTTTGTTAATTTAATAGTCAGGGGTTTATACTTATTTCTTGAGATTTGACATGATGGCATCGGTCAGTTGCTGAACAATTGCATCAATTTCGGGATCGCTTGGAGCTTTGGCATCAATCGTCATCGGATTCCATGGAGTGACCGGTGAAGAGCAGCCCCTGGAGCCACACATCTCCTGCCATGGATCCACCTCTGAAAGTTCGGCGACTTTCAATCCATAACGATCATCGGGTAATCCCATCTTCTTTTTGAGGGTCAGAAGTTCACCCAACCCCTCGCCGGAAATGGCACTGGAACCCGGGAGTGACTGGGCGAGAATCACAGTTCGGCAATAGGCATCCGTAATCTCCATCTTGAAGTAGGCATCCTCAACGGAAGTTCCCCAGCAGATCACACCGTGATTGCCCATGATGATGGACTGATGCTGGGGAGCAAGAGGTCGAATCGACTCGGCCATCTCTGGAGATCCGGGAGTCTTGTATTCGGCAACCGCAACAGTTCCGACAAATACTTCCAGTTCGGGAATCAGACGAGGGGGAGGTTGCAGCCCCTTGATAGCAAAGGCACCTGCGTTGCAGGGGTGAGCATGACAGACCGAAGCGGCGGCAGGAGTGGTCTCATAAATGGCCGCATGCGTCATGAACTCGCTGGAGCGCTTCCATGTGCCGGCCAACTGGGTGCCCTTGCCATCCACCAGACAGAGCATGTCGGGTTTCAGAAATCCCTTACTCACTCCTGTCGGGGTCACAAGGAATCTGTCGGCGCCCAAACGGGCCGAAATATTACCTCCGTTGCCATCGCAATATTCGCGGAGCCAGATACGCCGGCCTATGTCGCAGATCTGTTCTTTAAGGGACTGCGCTTCCTTGGAGTTGAAGAGTGTCTCGTCTGCTGAATTTCCAGCACCCGTGGTGGTAGCAGGTTGTTGAACAGCTTCGGAAGTGGAGATTTCCTCAAACACCAGTTTGACATCAGATTCACTGAAGATGTCTTTTGCCCCCGGAGTGAGCCGGATTTCGCGATTATATTTGAATACCTTGGCCCCGGTCTTGACGAAGGCTTCTGCTTCTTTTTGTGCGATCAGTTTCATAGTTTATTCCTTGTAAAAGATTTCATCCACCAGTGCGGCGCAGTAGGCGTCAACGGGTGTTGGCTTGGAAAACGGGCATGCTGCTTCGCGCCCCTCGCTGATGGCGATCTGTTGTCCCAGTCCTGCTCCCAGCTGGTCATAAACAACGATCGCCGGATCGTATTTCTCCGTTCCGGAAAGAGTTTCCTTTCTCCACGGAGTTGCAAGCAGAAGCCTTTCCCCCTGATAAGAGGGTATCCGGACAGAAAGGGTGACGCGCCCGATGACGGTTGCGATTCTCATAGGGCGAGGCTCCTTTCCGGATCGACGATACCGAGTACCGTCCAACGCGCCGGGCTAAGATCATCACCGACCATTTTACGCGCCTCACTGCCATCGCTCGAAATGATCACACTCTGACCGATACCGGCTCCGAGATTGTCGATCACAATCTGTGGAGGCACATCAGGGCTGTCCGGTACGGCGACAAGCAGACGCCAGCCTTCCAGGCTACCGTGCTTGATCGTCGAGGTGACATGCCCCCTGATGGTTGCGGTTCTCATGAATGAGGCGTTTAATACATATTGAGATTCTCGACCATGACGCAACGGCGGGAACGGGTGAAGGTCATCGGGGTCGTGACCCCCTCACCTGTCGGTGTGGCGATGCTGAAACTCAAAAAACCCTCCCCGCCCAATCCCAGACCCGTCATACAGGGACCGTTCTTGATGAACAGTGTCGTGTCAATGTCCTTGGCCATCTTGGTAAGATTGCTGATATTCTGGCTGTGCATGATGCCGGTGTGTTTGTAGCCATGCTCGGCTTTGATCGCCTCGGCAATCGCGGTGTCGACATCCGGAACGCGGACAATCGGAAGGAAGGGCATCATTTGCTCTTCATCCACAAAGATATGATCCGCTTTGGTCTCGCCGAAGAGAAGCTGGGTCGAGGCAGGAATGTCGAGACCGATGGTCTTGGCCAGAACGGAAGCGTCGCGGCCGACAAGATCGCGATTGACAACGGGATGAGGGCATCCGGCTCCTTCTCCCTTTGGAAAAACAAACGCCTTGGCGGCAAGAGCCTCGATTTGCGCTGCATCAAGTTGAACTGCCCCGGCCTTTTTCAACTCGGCGATGAGCTTGTCAGCCACGGATTCAACAACAAAAACCTCCTTCTCCCCGATACAGAGAAGATTGTTGTCATAGCTCGCACCCTGAATGATGGAAGCCGCCGCCCGCTTGAGATCAGCTGTTTCATCCACCACAACAGGAGGATTTCCAGGGCCGGCGCAGACCGCCCGTTTACCGGTTTTCATCGCAATATTGACGATGGCAGGCCCCCCAGTGATGCAAAGCAGTCGCACCTTGGGGTGTTTGAACATCGCATCGATTGTCTCGAGGGTCGGCTTGACAACACAGGCCAGCAGATCGGGAATGCCTATCTCCTTGAAGATCGCCTGATTGTAGGCCTTTACAGCCATGGCAGCGCACTGGGCAGCTCCTGGATGGGCATTAAAGACAACAGAATTACCAGCAGCGATCATGTTGATCGCATTGCCGGTGAGAGTCGGCACGCTGTGGGTCGAAGGAGTGATGGCTCCTATGACACCCCATGGGGCAAAATCGATGATTGTCAGGCCAAAGTCCCCGCTGAACGCCATGCGCTCGAGCATTTCCACTCCGGGAACCAAATCGCCGCAGATCTTAAGTTTCTCAATCTTGTGATCCAGTCGGCCAATTTTTGTCTCTTTGAATTCAATGGTGCCCCACTCCTCGGCATTGGCCACACACATTTTTCGAATCACGGCGATCGCCTGTTTGCGGGCGGAAACTCCCAAGGTCCGGAGTTTCTGATAGGAGCGGTCTGCGGCCTCGATGGCATCCTCCATCTTTTCATACACACCGAAAGATGTTCCGCTTTGCTTTGGCTGGGTGGATTGATGGTTCTGAAGACGGTTGAGCACTTCACTCACCACCTGACCTATTATTTTTTCGTCGATAGTTGCCATAGTTTACTGAGGGAAAATCGTCATTGCTTGGGTCACTTCGCCCGGTAGACGCTTGATTTAGCTACTTCAACCTGATCCACGATGCCAATCACGACGGCATCCACGGGGGAGTTCTTATCCTCGGCTGCGAGTCGGGCGGAACTTCCCTGCACGACCAGGACAATTTCACCTTCTCCGGCCCCGAGGGAATCCACCGCAACCAGGGTGGTGGTGCCCGGTTTTAATTCGGTGGCCTTCGCGGAGTCGATCAGCAGGGGACGGACAACCAAAAATTTGGTGCCGGTCATCTTGCTGTTCTTTTTGGTGGCTACGATGTTGCCTTCTACTCGTGCGAGGATCATGGGTGGAGGGGTTGCCTTCTGAGAGTCGGATTACCATGGAAGGGGAGTGATCAGACACTCTACCGATCCAAGATCATCCGAATCGGGAAAGGGTCTTATTTTGATTTTGGAAGAACCACGGCCAGGTCACCATGCGGACGGGCGATGATGCTCGTGCTGATGACTTCACCGAGACTCTGTGCGGCGACTTTGCCTGCTTCAGTGGCAGCCTTGACAGAGGCTACATCACCGCTGACGCAGACCGTGACCATGGCATTACCGACCTGGGTCATGGGGCCGACGAGTGTGACATTGGCGGATTTTAGCATCGCGTCGGTTGCCTCGACGAGTGCGATCAGTCCGCGTGTTTCGATCATTCCTAGTGCTTGTTGTGACATGTGTGTTGGTGGGTTGAGTTTGATTGGTTGTGAGTTGTGTTTATTTACTTTCAGAGATTTTTGCCCAGGCATTGCGGGCGATGATGAGTTCCTCATTGGTGGGGATCACCCAGACAGCGATCTTCGAGGAGGAGGTCGAGATCATGGTCTCACTGGCACGGGTGCCTGCATTGAGTTCCTGATCGAGTTCCAATCCGCAGAAACCGAGATTGTCGCAGATCCTCGCGCGGAGTTCCGGACTGTTCTCGGCGATTCCCGCGGTAAAGACCACGGCGTCCGCGCCGTTCATCTCCACAAGAAACTGTCCGATGAATTTGCGCACTGAACCGGTAAAGACATTCAAGGCGATGCGGGCATCCTCATTCCCTGATCCTGCTGCGGCGACGATGTCCCGAATGTCTCCCGTCGGCAGTCCGGACATTCCCTTCAATCCGGATTGAGAGCAGAGTGCCTTTTCCACGACATCAAGGCCGAGTCCGAGATCCCTCGCCAGATAGATCAGGGCGAAGCAATCAAAATCCCCGACACGGTTATTCTGAGGCAGACCGCTCTGCGGAGTCATCCCCCAACTGGAGTTGATCGCCTTGCCATTGACAACGGCTGCTATCGAAGAACTTCCGCCAAGGTGACAGGAAATGATTCGCAGATCCTTTCTTCCCATGAGTTCCGCGCAGCGCTGGGTCACAAAACGATGACTGGCTCCGTGAAATCCATAACGACGGATTCCATATTTGGACTCCCATTCCAACGGAATGGGGTAACGACGGTTCTCCATGGGCACATCGTCGTAAAAAGCGGTCTCAAAAGTGCCGATGCAAGGGATGCCGGGATAGAGTTTGTTGAAAAGACGAACGCCGGCGATGTACGGCGGATTGTGGGCGGGCAGAAGGGTGTTGAACGCCTCCATGGCCTTCAGCACACTCTCGTCCATGAACTGGGTGCCGCTGACATCACGGGCACCGACGGGCTTAAATCCCACTGCCGCAAGGCTATCGAATCCGCCAAGGGATTTTTCCACAAAGGATATCGCCGTGGCATAGTCGGGAAATGAACCGGTTCCCTTCTGTTTGGGTTCGTCGCCGATCCTCAGTTCAAAAGGGGCCTCATTGCTACCGATCCGCTCAATCCCGCCGCTGGCGAGTTGGCGTTCGGTGGGCATCTCGATCAAGCGAAACTTGAACGAGGTGCTGCCGATATTGGCAACGAGAATTTGGCTGGGTTTCATGATCGGCTCAAAACCTCCCCCGACACTCACAATCTGAATCAACGCCAAATGGACCGGAACAGTTCATCGGCTGACAGCAGTTGATGTCGGGGGCTGGTTTCAGCTTGCAATAGATTACTTTGCTGGCACGGCAGTCTTCCCAGTGAGGAATTTGCCAAGACCAACCAGATCATCATGGGGACGAGGAATCACATGGACGGCGACGACCTCGCCGATCGAACTTGCAGCAGTCGCTGCAGCCTCGACGGCAGCCTTGACCGCGGCGACTTCTCCACGGACAAAAACCGCCACATTTCCGGAGCCTACCTTTTCCCATCCAATCAATTCCACATTGGCAGCCTTTAACATTGCGTCAGTTGCTTCAAACTGCGCGGTGAGACCTTTGGTCTCAATCATTCCGAGTGCTTGTCCAGCCATATTATTAATTTCCTAGGTTGAGGGTTAAGCTGCAAAAAACTTGACCAACTCGGCGGCTGGACGGGCGATCACATGGGAGGCAACAAGGTTGCCGACCCTAGTGGCGGCTTCACGACCAGCCTCGACGGCGGCCTTGATACTGCCCACATCCCCCTGAACAACGGTTGTGATCAAGGCTCCTCCGATAGGGATGGATTTGATTAGTTTGACATTCGCAGCCTTGACCATGGCATCACTGGCTTCCACCAGGCCGACATAGCCGCGAGTTTCGATTAGTCCGATTGCTTCGCTCATTGTGTTTTTATTTGGGGTTGGGTTGATTTGGTTGAAAAGTGACGATTCCTGTTAACCAAGACGGCATTCTATCCGGCGTTTTCCTTAAAAAGCTCGACCTTGGTTGCCCTTTCAAGATCGCAGGCGTTTGCTTCATCCGTATCCATGTGAACTTCCAGCTTGAAACTGGGGTCAACACGAACCAGAAGATCATCAAAACGGGTGGTGCAACCGGAAGAAGTTACCTTCAGCGTGATCTTGTCGAGATGCTTCACCTTGTAAAAATCCGCATCCGAAGGGGACATGTGAACATGTCGCGCGGCACGAATGATGCCGTTCTTCATTTCAAGCATTCCTTTGGGACCCATCACATAGCCGCCGGGCGTGCCCTCGATATCGCCAGACATTCTGACTGGAATATCGATTCCGAGCTGAATCGCATCGGTGATCGAGAGTTCGATTTGCGTGAGGCTGCGACAGGGGCCGAGAATGCGAAGATTCGGAATAATCCGCTTGCGGGGACCAACGAGCGTGACAGTCTGTTGTGACGCGAATTGGCCTTCCTGATAAAGCCACTTATGGACGGTCAATTCAGCTCCCTTGCCAAAAAGAATCTCCAGATTCTCGGGAGAGATATGCATGTGCCGGGCGGAGCTGTTAACCTCCAAAGTTGGAGCATGCGAGGTGGGCTGGCTGCGACCTATCCGGCTTAGCAGGGCGTCACGAACAAGGGATTCGACTACCGAACGACTGGGGGAGAGTTCCATATTTTTATGAACGACATCGATCATATAAATTATTTTGCCCAAGTCAACAGTTTTTTCTCATAATCTTTTTGGGAGCAAAATAGGAAAGCGGATTGTCGTGAAGCACTGCGGATCAAAGAGGGAGTATTGACCATTCCCCTTCGCTTAACTAGAGATAGTGTTTTCGTTTATTGCCCCCCATTTCCAACCCATGAGTCCCTCTTCTTCAAACCGTCTTTCCTTAACTCTTCCGCTGATCATAGCGCTTCTCCTTCCTGCCGTCGCACTGGCCGATGCCACGAGTCAGCCCTCGCAGGTATCGATCATCAAGTCCACCAATATTCCATCGCCCCCATCGGCAGACCGCATGGGGAGTTCAGGAGGGATGCTCGGCGACCATTTGCTTTTACTCGGAGGAAGCCATGACGGCGGCGTCATCATCAACGAGGCCCTGATTCTTCCTCCAAATGGCACGGAGTGGAAACATCTCCCTCTTCAGGACGGACGGGCTTGGGCCGCATCAGCCGTTCATCAGAATACCCTCATCCTTGCGGGAGGTCTGCTTGCCAACGGACCGACAGCCAGAGTAACCCGCGTTTCACTTGACGGGGAGAAACTCGTATTCACCGAGCTTCCTCCTCTTCCCAAGCCGCTTGCAGGGGCGGGAGCAGCCATTGCCGGAGAGAAGCTCTATGTGGTCGGAGGTATTACTTCGGCCAATGACCAGCAAGCCTCCAGAGAAATGCTCTCCCTTGATCTCGCTCATCCCGATCAGGGATGGAAACAGCTGGCTCCCCTGCCGGCAAGCGGCAAGGTGCTCCCCATGGTCACGGGGCATTATGACATGGTGGAGGTGATCGGCGGGAGGGAAACCGCCAATGGAACGAATTTTACTCCCTCCAAGGAGGTCTGGATCTACCGTTACAAACCCTCGGAGGGAACCACCAGCACGGGATGGTCGCGGAGTGCCGATCTACCCACCGCACTTGCCGGGGCTACAGCGATTCCCTCGGGACAGGCCCATATCCTCGTTGTCGGAGGTGACAGCTCGAGTGTCAAGGGTACTCCATTCGCTTTCTCGGAATCTCCGAACTCCCCCACCCTGCTCTTTCACATCGTCACCGATGCATGGATTCCGGCAGGCCAACCCCTCTCCCTCCACGGTTCAGCCTATGGACGGGATACTGCGGGGAATCTTATCATCTTCGGTGGCCAAGGTCTTCATGACCTGCTGCAAGTCTCGATCCCACGCACCGCACGCAATCTCAACTGGGTCGATTATTTGATGATCGCGATCTATTTTTTATTCATCGGTTACATCGGCTATTATTTCCGCAAGCAGAAATCGGCGGAGGAATTTTCTCTTGGCAACCGCGAAACAGTCTGGTGGGCGGCCGGTATCAGCATGTTTGCCACAGCTGCCAGTGCCATCAGCTTCATGGCGGTTCCTGCTCTGGCCTTCGCCTCCAATCTTGTCTGGCTTTTCCCGCTTGTAGTCTTTGTCCCCGTCTATTTCTTCAATACCAGGATCACTTATCCCATTCTTCGCCGACTGGAGATCACCTCCACCTTCGAGTATCTCGAACGGCGCTTCAACACCGAGTTGCGCCTGATCGCCAGCTTCATCCAAATCCTGTTTCAGACATTTGGACGAGCCAGCATCGTGCTCGTGCTCCCCTCCATTGCAATTGCCGCCACCACAGGACTTGATGTGCGCTGGAGCGTCGTCATCATGGGGGTGCTCACCACGATCTACACGGGTATGGGAGGATTTGAGGGGGTTACATGGACTTTGGTCTTTCAGGGAGCCCTTAAGTTGCTGGCTCCAATTGCCATCATCTGGATCTGTATTGCGGGACTTCCCGGAGGCATGGGTGAATTTCTCCACACCAACCTGATTCACCACAAGTTCGATTTTGCGATCACGGGCTGGGATCTCGCGTTTCCCCTTGTCTGGGTCATGATGAGCCGGGTCTTTCTGGAGCAAACGATCTGGCAGGCGGGAGATCAGGCCGTGATCCAGCGTATCTTCGCCTCCAAGGACTCGGAAATCCGCAAGGTGACGATCATGAATCTCTCCTGCGGCGCCATCATTGGAACACTGGTCACCGTCATGGGACTGGCCATCTTCGCCTATTTTCATGCCCACCCCGAGAAGTTCGATGCAGGATCGACCATTGATCAAATCGTTCCTCTCTTCGTCATTCAGGGGATGCCGCACGGTGCTGTCGGCATCGTCATCGCCGCCATCTTTGCAAGTGCCATGGCCACGGTTGCAGGCAGCATGAACAGCGTTGCCACGATCTTCACGGTTGATTTCTACGAACGTTGGTTCCCAAAAGCAGGCGACCAGAGCAACCTCAAGATGATGAGGATCAGTTCCTTCGTCACTGGTGCCGCCGCCACGCTACTCGCCCTCTGGCTCACGACACTCAACCTTAAGTCGATCATGGTGACCTGGAATATTGTCTCCTCGTTACTCGGCGGAGGCATTGTGGGCATCTTTGCCTTGGGGATGTTCAGTATCCGCGCCAACAGCGGAGGGGCGATCTGCGGGGCAATCCTGAGCATCGCCCTCGGACTTTATGTGAAGTTTTTCACCGGCATCCACTGGGCCTTCCTACTGCCGATCCTCGTCTTCTCCGCAATGATCATCGGCTACTTCACTAGCTTTTTATTCAAGAGCAAGGAGATCGACCTCACGGGTCTCACAATCTATCACCAGAAGCAGGCAGGGAAGTAAGAAAGAGTGTAGGTCGCGAGTAACCCTTTCCTCTACTCGGTTTCCTTCTTGACCTTATAGTCGAACCAGTCAAAGAAGGCTTCGGCCTGACTCTTAACGCCGTTGGCTGTGGCATAGAGTCCGAAATAGACGCCGGTGTAACCTCCTGCAACTTGAGTGGAGAGATAGCGAACTTCCCCAGTGGCGAGTTCTGTTAAATTGCCGGGTTTTCCAGCAAGGAAACGATAGATAATGGGATCGGCAATAATCTGAAGCTCTATGGGGCCTGATGGAAGGTCGGAGCACGCTACCTCAGCAACAAGGGTGCCTATGCGGCGGCGGACGATGGCGCATAGGTTTCCCCTGCGTATCGTGACAGCAATCTCGTAGTGATGTTTATTATCAGCGAGGACAGTCAGGCCCGCCTCTTCCTGCTCATTTGTAGGAACGAAGTCGATCAGGGTTGTGACGGCACAATGAAAATGCTCCTGTCTGCGACCAAGAAATGAGGGTGACGCCAGCTCGTCGAGTGTGGGCGATGCACAAGCCAGCATTAACCAACCCGGACGATTGGTGAGTGAGTAGTCGGCAGGATCAGGGTTGCGAAGATGATTCCACTCGAAGCCAAGCGTCTCAGAATTGAAGTCATCGTACTCCGCTCTTCCGGGCACCGGACAAGGGGTCATCGGCCGATCGATTTCCATGAGCGGAGTGACTTTGTTGCCGCCATTGACCACAGGCCAACCATCGGCAGTCCACTCCACGGGAGCGAGATAAGTCTCACGCCCAAGATGATGCCAGGAATATTCGCCGTAGCGGTAGCCAAGGAAAACGGCCCACCAATTACCGTGATGATCCTCGATCAGATCGGCATGGCCGGTCGCCTGAATCTCGTTCATCAGGCTTCGGTGCGTGAGGATGGGATTATGAGGGCAGGATTCGAAGGGGCCATAGGGATCAAGCGAACGGGCGATCGTCGAACTATGCCCCTCCGCCGTTCCTCCCTCGGCAATCAAGAGGTAGTACCACTCGCCTATATGATAGAGATGAGGTGATTCAGGATAGGCTCCCCCGTTGCCTGGCCAGAGAAATTTCGTTTCGGTCAACTGTCGTCCCGTTTCAATGTCGATCTCGCACTGATAGATACCCCTTACAGGAGCCCAGAGACTCCCATTGCTTGTCAGATAGACTTTTCCATTCTCGAAGAGGAGCGAGGGATCGATTCCTTTCTGGGCAACCCAGATCGGCTCGGACCATTCACCGGCAGGGTCTTCCGTCCAGACATAAAAATTTCCGCCACCATTCATGTTGGTCGTGATCATGTAGAACCGTCCCTCGTGATAGCGGATCGTCGGTGCGTAGATTCCGTCCGAAGCTTTCACTCCGGTAAGAGGAAGCTGACTTTCCCGGGTTAGACAATGTCCGATCTGGCGCCAGTGCATCAGATCGCGGCTATGATAAATCGGAACTCCGGGAAAATACTCAAAACTGCTGTTGACCAGATAATAGTCCTCGCCGACACGGCAGATACTCGGATCGGGGTGGAAGCCGGGGATGATGGGATTGGTGTATTTCATAAAGGCATTCGCAAGAGGTGACTACTTAGTTCAATCAGTGATGGGGTCGGTCGAGAATGTCGTAGCCAAGGCCACCATCCTGGGGATGATGAACCCCGACCCGGTCGAGCTCCTCCTCAGTAGGGAGTTTCTTGCGGTATGAGTCGATGTAAAGACCGATGCTTTCAACAGGAATGGCCTTGAATCCCGGCAGATCCTTCAGGAGTCGGTTGTCTGGAGCCAGCCGGAAGTCGAGTTTTTCGATGTCTTTGAATCCGGGGTTGGATTCGCAGGCAAGGTTACTTCCTGAAGCAAAGGAGTTTGTTTCCGTCGTTTTTCCGGATTCAACGGCACGCCAGACAAAGGGCTGAGCGCACTGCACCGCCACATTGTCTGCGATCGTACCTAGATGGGGCAGCATACTGACAAATTCAAACCCGGTCTTGCAGGCGACCGCCACATTGTTACGGCACTCGAAGGTCTGCGCGACGCCATCCTTGTCCATGCTGCCATGCTTCAAGAGGAATCCCGTGCCCCGTTTGCCATCGCTTCTCAGAAAGGCAATATTCCCGATCATCTTCATGTCGGGGTGATCATGGTCGAAATAGATGCCGTCTCCGATCCGGGAATCATGCATGAAGTTGTATCGGAAAGTGATGTTGCCGAAGTGACGGGTACGGAGATCGTAGGAATAGAAGGCTCCAAGATCGTTGGAGACGAGGCACCAACGGTAGATCTCATTGTACTCAAAGACGCTGTCCATGCTCCCGAAGAGGACACCCCCGTGCGGGGTATCGTGAATGAGATTGTGAGCGACGAGCATCCCGACGGCGGGATGATGACCACCTCCACCTCCACCTGTAAAGCCGCAGTTCACGCCCGGAGCGTAGACAAGCGATAACTCGCTGAAATCGTGGATGTGATTGTTGATGACGCGGTGACCCGCAGGAACACGCGGTTGGGAAGCCTCATCCCCTCCACCAAGCCAGACCCCCCCGGCACCAAGATGATGAAGGTCGCAGCTCAGGAGAGTGTTGTTTTTCCCGCCATCGAGAACCACGGCGTACTTGTCCATGTTCTTTACTGTGCACCCGGCCACCATGTTTGCTTCTCCACCGGTGATCCGGATGCCATCGCCCAGATTCGCTTCAAGCGTCAGACCGACGAGGTTCACATGGGAGGCCCCGTCGAGCGCGACAACAGGTGCCGCTTCGTCCGCCAGGAGGATCTCGGATTGCCCGAGTCGTGAAGGTGGGTAAAAGTAGATCTTCCGATCCTTGAAATCGACGCACCACTCACCCGGTTCGGTCAGTTCTTCCAGGAGATTCATCACCCAGTAGGATTCGCGGCCATTCCCGGCAGGACGAGTGTACTTGTTACCGATTCCTCCGGCAATCGGCTTGGCGAAGGTCGCCGTGTGTGCAGCCGTATCGATGGATGCAAGGCGTATGCCCGAAACCTCCCAAGTGACGCGCCAGTAACCGCGAAGCCAGACACCGCGATCAAGTTGACCTTTCCAAGTTTCGAATTTTCCGGCATCGCCGTCACGGTACTGAAAAGTGCCTCCGGGACCGTTCGGATCAACCTTCTTTGTGGAAACCGCAGGATTCTTCCAATCTGTCGGTCCCCCGGCATTGTCGAGAACCTTCTCAAAGGTCATGTAGCCCTTCTTGGGGTAACGGGCGAGCGGAAGCCTGCGTCCGTCACAAAAAAGATCGGCCATGAATCCCCGATCGTGGAAGACATCAGGGTAAGACCCCGCGTTCTTGACTCCAGCCTTCGTCAGATCCAGTTCAACGATCTTACCCCTCAGTTCCTTCGGAATACGTGTCAGGGTCGCCGGATCACTGACCTGATGGAAATCAGCGGCCCCCAAGGATCGCCCCCCGAGAAGGCGCGGAGTTTCGCCATCGACGGCACGGTAGGTAACGGGGTGTGACGCCGTTCCGGAATCATCTGCCGCAAGCCGGAACGGGGAATCAAAATAATAATCCCCTCCTTCGATCCAAATCGTCACATCCTGATCCTTGGAAACTTTTCTGACCGCATCCCGAGCACGACCAAGAGTTGCAAAGGGGTGTTGCTTCGAGCCGGACGCCGTGTCGGATCCCTTTGGCGAAACATAGAGGTCGTCGGCTCCGGCAGTCGAGAGAACCAGCAGAGGGAGAATAAATCCGACAAGGCGTCTCATGGCATCAATAGCTCAGATCAATCACCGAGGCGATGGCATCGGGAGCCTTCGCAGGAAGTCCCGAAATCGTCACACCTTTCTCATCCTGGGTGACAGTGAGCTTGGTCGATGGATCGGCAAGCAGGGTTGCAGCAGTGATTTTCTGGGCAATTGGAGGAGTTGTGAAAGTTCCAATGGCTGGCCATTGGAAGATGATCAGGTAGATGTGACCCGGCTTTTGCGTGGCACGCCAGACATTCCCTGAGGAGGTGGGACGCTTTTTCCCGTAGCCATCCACTGCTTCAACAGCTTTGCCAAGCTCTTCGCCGAAGGGTGTCGCCGTGGTTCCGTAGATGGCAACTCCGTTCACTTTCATCCATTCACCGACCTCCGCGAGTCTTTTAACACTCTCCACAGGAATCTCGCCGTGTGAATCGGGACCGACATTGAGGAGGTAGTTTCCGCCCTTGCTGGCAATATCACAAAGATTCCGAATGATTGTTTCCGTGGATTTCCAGTGAGTGTCATCCTTCTTGAATCCCCATGTATCGTTGAGCGTCATGCACGATTCCCAATCCCGTCCAGGATAGCCTTGGGCTGGTATGTGTTGCTCGGGAGTTTCGGTATCACCTTTGGTACCACCTCCGAGACGATTGTTCTGGATTAGACCGGGGCGGAGTTTCTGAATAACGGCGTCGATCCTGGCAGCGCGTTCCTTGTTCATGTCAATCGGGGTATCCCACCAGACCACGGCAGGTGTATCGGGGCCGTAGTTGGTAAGAATCTCGGTGATCTGGGGAATGGCTGTCTTGTCGACATACTCGTCCATGCTGTGCTCTTGGGCCTTGTCCCACTTGCCTCCGGCAGCCGACCCCCCGTTATTCCAGTCCTGAGCCTGCGAATAATAAAAGCCAAGTTTCATTCCCTGCTTGCGGCATTCCTTGGCAAGATCCTTGATGGGATCTCTAGCAAAAGGAGTTGCCTTGACGATTGTCCAGTTGTTCACCTTGGAATCAAACATGGCAAAGCCGTCATGATGCTTGGTGGTGATGACGATATATTTCATCCCAGCGTCTTTTGCCGTGGCGACGAATTTCACAGCATCAAATTTGTCCGCTGTGAAGTCCTTGGCAAATTTCTGATACTCCGCCATCGGGATCTTCCCCTTGTTCATGATCCACTCGCCGATCCCCTTGATCGGTTGGCCATTGTAATACCCGGCGGGCACTGAATAGACCCCCCAGTGGATGAACATGCCGAACTTGGCATCCCTCCACCAGGCCATCCTCGCGTCGCGCTGTGCCTTGGTCTCTCCCAGAACTGAGGAAACGGGATGGTTCGGATCGGCGGCGGGTGACGGGGTCGGCATTACCGTCGGGGTGGTGGCGCTCGGTTCGGAGTTCGTCGCGGCGACAGGAGGGGTGGTCTGTTGTGCCGAGACGAATCCGGCTCCCAGAAGCAAGGTCAGCAGGAATGAGGGGGTTTTCATGGGTGATTGGGGAAATCGTAATTGTGAAAGGAAGGGAGCAGGGTGTCGAGTCGCGGAAATCCGCGGGTATTATGCGGATCAGGATTTCACGGAGGTAACTTTCAGCAGAACCACACCTCCGCCGGGAATGGTCAGCACGGTTTCCTTGCCAAAGTTCTCAAGGTCTTTCTGGCGCCAGAGGTCACGGGCCTTGGATTTTTCAGGCAGTCCCATCATGTGGTATTTTTTAAGGTTCACTGTGGCCGCAGATTCTCCCCGGTTAAAGACACCGAAGGCAAAGGATCCATCGGCAAGCGGCTTCAAAAAGAAATCCACGGCACCGTTTGTGCCGACACGAACAGCCTGCGCTCCTAACTCATCCTGATTAATGGCCAGCACTTCGTCATTGGTCAGGAGACCAAGCGTGAATGGATCGAGATGAGTGAGGTCGCAACCAAGGATTAGCGGGGCTGAGAGCAGGCACCAGAGACTGATATGGGAGTATTGCTGATCGGGCGTGAGTCGAGTCGGCTTCTGCTTCCCTCCCCAACCGACCCGTCCCACCACCAGCATGTCGGGATCATTCCAATGTCCCGGACCTGCAAAAGGAGCCCAACGATCCTGAGAGAATCCGAGTTCGCTAACACCGTAGTGCCAACTCGCATCACCATTGTCCCAGACATCATAGATGTCGCCGGTAGTGCGCCAGCTTTCAGCCAGTTCTGCCCAATCCTTGGCTCCAGCGAAAGGTGCTGAATTGGAAAGACTGAAAATCAGGTCTCGTCCGCTTTTGTGCAAGGCGTCGGACATCTCCGCCACATGGGGACGGTCAATGACATGCCAGTCGTATTTCAAATAATCAAAACCCCAGTCCGCCCACTGCCTGGCATCGGCTTCGGCGAAGGGGAATTTTCCCATTCCGTGTCCCTTGTTCCAGATACCTTGCGCATTATCGGCACTTCCACCGGGGAATCCTGCGTAGGAGGTCACCCAGGGGGTCGAGTAGATTCCGGCCTTGAGCCCAAGGCTATGGATAGTATCTACCATCCCTTTCATATCGGGAAAGTTGATGTTTCCCTGCATGGCAAGGGATGATCCGGAGCGAAGCCCCTGCCAACCGTCGTCGATGTTGACATAAGTCCAGCCGTGCTGAGAAAGGCCACTTGCTTCCATAGCCTTGGCAATCGCCATGATTTTCTCCTGAGAGATTTCCTTGCCAAAACAGTTCCAACTGCTCCATCCCATCGGCGGGGTGAGGGCTATTCGGTCACCAACCACAATCTTAAAGGGATGCCTTGCCTCCCCCTTGGCATTTTTGGCTATCAGAGTCACCGCGTTGGTTCCAGCTTTGGTGATGATCCCGGTAATCCGTCCTGTTGCTGCGTCTAGTGTCAGAGCTTCGGGTAACCCTTCCACAGCAAATTTCATCGGCCTTTCGCCAGAGGCAGGAATCGAATAGAGAAATGGTGATCCGGGTCGCACACCAAAGACCGAGGGGCCATTGATACGCGGTTCTGGCGGAGCAGGAGGGGTGGGAGGGGCTGTGACCTGTGAGGGAGAGGGAAAAACCTGAGTTTGAGTGTTAGTCTGCTGGGAAAAAGCCAAGCTGGCTGTCAAGATCAGGAGCGGAATTGATAGTGAATACATCTGGGGTGATTTATTTTTTACAGGAAAGAGATAGCTAGTCTAGCCCTACCCTCTCTGGGAAACTCTTCAATAACAGCACCCCGTGACTTGGCACATCAGCACTGTAAGAGCCTTCAAAGATTCCACGATCCTTCTGCCGCCAGAGGTCGCGAATGATTTGTTTGCCTGAAAGTCCGGCCTTTTTCCAGTCGAGCGTGATCGTTGCAAGTTTATCTCCAGTATTGAAGAGACCCACAGCCTTGGTTCCGTCAGCCAGTTGCTTGACATACACCTTGAGATCACCTGCCGGAGAAACACAAACGGCTGGCTTGCAAAGTTCGTCCTGATCAATGGCCAACACCTCGTCGTTGGTGATCAGGCCGAGTGTGAAGGGATCAAGGTAGTCGAGGTCACATCCCAGCAGCAGTGGTGCCGAGAGCAGGCACCAGAGCGAGACATGGGTGTATTGCTCATCGGGAGTTAGGCGCTTGAGTTTTCCGCCGCCATTGGCACCAATCTCGAACATGTCAGGATCATTCAAATGTCCCGGCGACTGATATTCGGCCCATTTCTGCTGATTAAATCCTATCCCACTCATGCTGTTCCAGGAATCGCTGATATCGGTTGTTGTCCTCCATGATTCGGCGTTCGGAGCAACCTCCTTGATCGTCCGTGAAAGGGTATTCTCATGGTTATTCGAAAGGCTGAGGATAATGTCCCGGCCCGAATCCCTCAGGGCCTGATGCATCAGGATTACATCGGGAGCCTCGATCGGGTTCCAGTCATACTTGAGATAATCGAATCCCCAATCGGCAAACTGGCGTGCATCCTGTTTTACAAAAGAGTAGCGACCGATTGCTTTGGGAAGCATCTTGCGATTGGGAGGATTTTTACCGGGCCCGCTTGGCCATTGAGTCTTAGGATCCCATAGACCATTAGGATCCTCCGAAGTCGCTCCGCAACCCCCTCCGTAAGACATGACCCATGGAGTGTGGTAAATGCCAGCCTTCAGACCCATGTCATGAATCTGATCCACCATCCCTTTGATATCAGGGAACCTTCTCGAACTTGCCTGAAGAGCATTATTTGTCCCCCCTCGGATACCCTGCCAGCAATCATCGATATTCACATAGGTCCAACCATGTTGAGCAAGACCGGCGGTAATCATCGCCTTCGCTGAACGGAGCATTTTTTCCTGATCGACTCCACCATGCCAGCAGTTCCAGCTATTCCAGCCCATTGCTGGAGTCAGGGCAATCTGCTCCCCGACAACAATCCTGAATGGATGTCTTGCTTCCCCTTTGGGATTGCGGGCAATCAGAGTCACCTTATAGCTGCCAGATTTGGCAAGGGAACCCGTGATTCTTCCTCTTGCCGCATCCAAGGTCAGCCCGTCAGGGAGTCCCTCAACGGCAAAGGTCATCGGCCTTTCCCCAGTGGCAGGAATCGAGTAGAGGAAAGGCGAGTCGGGTCGCACGCCAAAAACAGTAGGGCCGTTAATCCGCGGAGAAACAGGAGTCTCCGGTTTTAACGGAGCGGGCCAAGCCGGTGTGGGAGCAGGTGCCGGTGATGATGAAGATGCATTCGTTAGAGTCTGAGCCATTACGGATGCAGACAGTAGCAAGGCAAGCGATGCGGTTCTGAAGATGATGTGCATGGGGGGGAATTGAGAAAATCAGTGGAAGATGGGGCCCAGTCCGCTTGCATCTGGAAACCACGATTTGATCGGTGTTAAGATACAAAACTGTTTTCACCGTAAAAGCTTCTTTTCAATCCATCATCAGTCCCGAGAACCATGCAAAGACTCCTCCAATTTAAGACTCCAGCCACCCACTTCAATGAGGCCCTGCCCTTGGGAAACGGCCGCTTGGGGGCCATGTTCTACGGAGGCGTTGAGTCTGAACGGATACATCTCAATGAAGATTCCCTTTGGTCAGGTAGCGCTTCCGCTCCTATTCCTTCCAACGGCCTGTCATCCCTGAACGAAATCAGGGGCCTGCTCTTCGAGGGCAAACTGAGGGAAGCGCATGACCTGACCGTTGACTCAATGGCGGGGCGTTTCAACGAAGCGTACCAGCCGGTCGGAGATCTCCTTATTGACATTGTCTCGGCTTGCGGAAAACCCGAAGGATACTCCAGAAGGCTGGATCTCGACTCGGCAACCGGTTTTACGGAATTCACCCTGGATGGAGTGTGCCACTCCAGGGAACTTCTGGTCAGTCATCCCTCACAATGCCTCTTGCTAAAATGGAGCGTCAACAAGCCTGCTGCGTTGAACTGCAGAATTGGCATGACATCACCTCTTCACCACAGGCTACAGGTGAAGGATTCGCTGCTGATCCTTGAAGGGGAAGCCCCCTTCCATGTCGGGTGGTTCCGAGTCAAGCCCGGGGAGAAAATCATCTATGATGACCGCCCAGGCCATCGAGGAATGACTTTTGTCTCGGGAATCCGGGTTGTGGCACCGGGTGCGCTGATTAGCACAACCGATGAAGGGCTCCTTGTGGAGGGTGCAACGGAGCTTTTCCTGTTCGGCGACACCAGAACGGGCATTACCTCCGCGGATCCTTCCAGCGCCGTGCTACAAACCCTTCTCACAGCCGCGGCGACCGACTGGCAACGATTGAAGCAACTCCATCTGGTGGATTACCGCACTCTCTTTCACCGGGTTCGTCTCGACCTTGGCCGCTCATCCGAGGGCCTTAGGAATCATTCCCTTTTTGAAAGATTGAACCTCCGCAGCAAAGGAAGCACCGACCCCGAACTGGAAGCCCTCCTGTTCGACTACGGGCGCTATCTCCTGATTTCTTCAAGCCGACCCGGTTCCCAACCCGCAAACCTTCAGGGAATCTGGAATAAGGATGTGCAACCGCCCTGGTGGTCCAACTTCACGCTGAACATCAACACAGAGATGAATTACTGGCCCGCGGAACCATGCGACATGCCGGAGGTCCACGAACCGTTGTTCGATTATGTGGAACGCCTAAAAGTCGAAGGGGAAAATGTGGCAGGGGAACTCTATGGCTGCAGGGGATGGACCGCCCATCATCAGACCGACTACTGGTGCTCAGCCACACCTGTGGGCCTGACACCGGGGTCGCGCAACGACAGCGCCTCGCGTTACGCCTTTTGGCCGATGGGAGGGGCGTGGCTGAGTAGGCATTTCTGGGATCATGTTCTCTTCACAGGGGATCTGAAATTCCTGCGCGATCGTGCCTGGCCGGTCATGGAGGGAGCGGCCCTATTCCTGCTCGATTTTCTGGTCGAGCATCCTGACGGACATCTTACAACGGCTCCCTCCACTTCGCCTGAGAATTCCTTCCGATTCGGGGACGACTTCCGGGCGGCAATTGCCACGGGATCCACCATGGATCTCTCCATCATCAGGGATCTGTTTGGCAACTGTTTGGAGGCGTCGGATAGGCTTGATGGAGTTGATCCCTTATTCCTGACGCAACTGAAGGATGCCCTCGATCGTCTCCCTCCCATAGCTATCACCTCCTCGGGACGGATCCCGGAATGGGATCGGGATTATACCGAATGGGAACCTCATCACCGGCATGTTTCCCATCTTTACGGACTCCATCCGGCATCCGAATTCACGCCAGAGCGAACCCCGGAACTAGCTGCGGCTGCCCGAAAGACATTGGAAGTCCGAACTGATGAGGGAACCGGCTGGGCTCTTGCCTGGAAGATTAATTTCTGGGCCAGACTGCATGACGGGGAGCGTGCCCACCGCCTCATCGGAAAGTTCTTCAATCCAGTACCGGCAAATCAAGTCAGCTTAGAATATCCCGGCGGGCTTTATCCCAATCTGCTCTGCGCCCACCCTCCATTCCAGATTGATGGGAACTTCGGTTACACCGCAGGCGTGGTGGAAATGTTACTGCAAAGCCACCTACGAGGAAGCACCTCCGGCGACTATGAAATCCAACTCCTGCCGGCACTTCCCGAAGCATGGCCGGAGGGCGAGGCCACTGGACTGAGAGCCAGAGGAAACATGGGGATTGATCTGAAGTGGTTCAACGGGCAACTCACCGAAGTCATCCTGACGCCCGCTGAAAAACGGCCCGTCACCGTCCACTATGGCAAACTGAGCCGCATCATAACGGCCCCCGATGCAGGCCGACCGGTACGCTTGGACGCGATGCTGAACATCTTCTCCTGAGTTCTGTTACTCAACTTGTTAAAACACGGGCACGCAGTCTCCCTCTCATTGCCGTTCCAATCTTACCCGGCTTCGCTGATCAACTTCCTTTGAAAAACGAAGCCGATCTTTCTGTCCCGGCCAATCAACCGTTGCCGCGGACGATTTGGGATCATAAGTCACCGTTGGCAGAGCCTCACTACCCTTCACTGGGATCAGCAGAATTCGGAAACAGGGATCGATACCTTTTTGGGAGGCATCGAGCCTCGATTTCAAGGGACTTCCGCCAACGACCATGCTCCCGGCAAGTTGCTCAATCTTCACTGGGGCATTCTCGCTTCCAACCTCGTTAAACGAGGCATGACTGGCCTCACTGTTTTCCAATCCGAGAAAACAGAGCATCAGTCCCGGTGTTCCTTTGGGAAGTGTCTCAAGAGGCTCCATACGGTCCCACTCTCCGGGCCCGACAGATCGTGTCAGGATGACTGAAACCGGTGAACCTTGGGAGTGTGATGGCGCGGGCAGCATTCTGGTTCCGGACGGCACCTGCATGAGCCAATCGTATTGATGAGACGATCCATCTTTGGAGATGTCGTCGATTATTAACGCATAGGGGTGCTTGCCGTTCACTATACCGGCACTACGGAATGCAAACTTCACCGGATTGCCCTCAATGCGCATCGTTGGACCCCAATTTGAGCGAGTGTAATCATCCCCCCACAGCCGCATCTTGTAATGCTGTGTTCCCTTGAAGTGGGCCACAACATCTGGATCAGTTTCCAGTGTGATTTTCCAAAAATCAAACGCCGGGTCATGCCAAGAAAAATGCGATGGAGTGGTCCACCCGCAGTCATAGGCGTTTTTTAAGTCGGAAGAGGCAAGAATGAGTGGGCCATTAGTCTCTACTCCCAGAAAACGGACACGAGGTGCGGCAGCTACATCTGAGTGTCCCTTACCGTCGATCTGAACAGTGTTGTGATCTGCTGAGTAGGAAGATTTTGGACTAGCCTCCACAGCCCACATGACACCACCCGAAGCCAGATAGAAATGTCCGGAGTCATGGTGCTGGTGACCAATATGACGAAGATCAGGACGGGCTTCGAACATGAGGAAGAGTGCGTCCTGCTGGTCGCCGCTTCGCGCCACGAAGAGACCATGCACTGGATCATTGAATACATTAGGAAGGTGAAGATCTTCACGATTCCACGAGGGCTTTAAAATGCCTTCCTTGTTCATGAATCCTTTCCAATCCAGAGTAGTAAAAATATCTGTCATCAAAATCGTCTCCAGTTTATCGAGCGAGGGATGGGTCTTGGCGGAGGCAACGGCAGCGTCCGGAGTCCGTTCATTATCAGGCCGGGCCTGACGAATCAGCCAGTCAGCTGATTTGTCATCGGGGTAGAGAGCCTTGAGGAAAGAAGCCAGATTCCCCCAGAACGGTGCACATCCCCATGTTCCATTATTCACATTGATCCCTCCCTGGGGAACGACATCCTGCGCTTGAGCGGAAGTCAGTTTGCGAAGATGTGGATGGCCCAGGTAGTTTTCGCCGCGCCGTGCAAGTGCGACTCCGGAGGTGAGGCCAAAAAGAAGCCCACCACCATTTTTACCGTTCGGTTCGAAAATCACCCCGGTCCTATCGATGCCCCAAGTCAGGTAATCACGGAGAGTCTTGGAGGCCACCTTTCGGATCTCCGGGTCGTATCCCTCCTCGCCCTCGATGGCGAGGGAGGTCAAAAAATGGGTGAGATCCCATGAGGTCCAGTTAGTGTCCCTCCAACGGGTCGGGCCGTTCTCCCCATACGAAAGTTTTCCGGAGGTCGCCTTTGCAATCACCCGGCGCATCTGTTCCCTCTGCTCCGAAGTCATCCACTTGGCGGCGAGATCGTAACCGAAGCCGAGATTGGTAGCTGAGACTAGTTGGTGATAGGACCTCCAGTAATCTGGAGGTGAATCCTTATCAGCATTCACCTTGTCGATAAGAGGCTCTCTGAGTTTCCAGTAATTAGACATTGCAGCAGCCAACTCTTTTCCCTTCACCTCGTCGTTGTCTATCAACGCGCGAAATGCGGCAGCCTCCATGAGTCGCGGCAAATAACCGGCATGAGGGGTCAGTTTTCCCTGGAGTTTGTATCCCTTGAAATAATGTTGGATGAACCCTGTCTTCTCATCGATAAGCCATTCCAATCCAGAGAGATCTCCGGAAGAGAGCTTGGCGAAGATCTTCCCCTCATCGGAATTCATTTCGTAAATGGTTTTCGAAAGAACGAAATCCGTCTGGGCCAGAAGTTGGCGGCCATTAATCGATGACTCCAGCTGTTTTTTGATGACCGGCACATCCTCCGGACTGAAGAGAATCCTCGGATGAATTCCCGGAGGTGGCACCTTGGAATAAAGGCGCTTTTGATCGAATCCCGTCAGGTCGTAGTCGCTAGGTGGCACTAAAGGCCACACTGTCTCTGGTCCCGAAAAGAGGGCGATCTGTTCGGAAGTTGCGAATTCCGTCCACTGGCGCTGGGAGGAAAGCTTGGGATGGCTTCTGATGAATGCCTCGGGGTCGTCCAGAATGCGTGGGGTGTCGGCCACTGCGATACCCAAGGATAGGAAACCAATAAGGATTGGGGGGAACTTCATGCTAAGAATGGCTATTTAGGAGACGGCGCTGCAAAGTTGACGAAGTTGCAGAAGAGTCTGCGAGCAACCTCGGCGGCCGAATCGGGGTTGTCGAGTTGATCAATCATATCGAGGCCGGAAAGGATTACTTTCCCCTTCCCGACCGGAAGAATCGAGACTGCCGATCCCATCTGCAACGGCCAGGTGTGGTAAGCACCGGCAATCAACTCGCCGCCGTTGACATCAAGGGCCGTGCGCTTGCCTCCCACGACACTTTGATACGGCCAGTTGAGTGCACAGTTCACCGGTAGCCCCGCGAAGATCGGATGATCTTTTACAAAATATTGACCGCCGAGCCAACTCCCACCGAGTACGAACCCCTTGCCCTGCGGAATGCCAGCAGCCTTTCCAAGAGGATCAAGCCAGTTCTCGGCACGGTCGAGTATCAGCACTGTTGTTCCGTCACGCGCCGCCCGTTGAAGAATTTGATCCGCCGCGATCTTTTCGGGAATCGGGGTCTGCCAAAGCATCTGCATCTGGGTGTCGAAGTTTTTATGCATCAGTTCCACACGGATCGGAACGGACGCACCACCCTTCAGCACTACCTTGAACTGTTTGGCGGCTGATCGACCCGGCTTCTGCTCATCAAGCAGCTGCTTACCGTTGATCCAGAGACGGGCGCCATTGCGATACTTCAGCGTCAGGCTGTATTCACCATCGGCAGGAGGCACGATGACACCCTCCCATCTGACGGAGTAGTTCTCGATCAGCGGGAAATGGGCATCCGGGGAAGCTCCATTTTGCACCTTGAGATCAACATTCCGATCGACTCGCTGATAGAGTGGCTTAGAGAAGTCCTCTCCGCTGAAGAAGCTGACTGCAAGGCCTGGTGTCTTTCCATCTGGCTGGAGGAACACTTCCTTGGGAACAATTGCCGGTTCATTGAACGGAGACTTGGCAACGATCAGCCAGTCGAGTTTAGGCTGAGTATCGTCGAAAAGCGGCACATCGATCCCCTTTGATTTCTTGAGAAAATCCCGGGCGCGCGAGCCATTTTCAAAGACAGCCCCATTCCCTCCAATTGCGATATTCTTCCACTCGGCGCCAAAGAGCTGATCATGCCCCGTTGCTTTTTCAGCACCCTGTCCATCAACCAGAGTCGCCGTCACCGTAGTAAAGCCTGCCTGATGCTCGATGGGGATCGAAATTGCCTCAGCAATTAACTGGCCATAAGCATCCCCTCCGGTTGCAGTGATAGGAATCTCCTTCGTAAAAGTTTCCATTCCATCGGTCGTCGTTGCACGAATTTTCAATGTGAGTGCTCCCTTTAGATCCTTCTCATTGATCAGATAGAAATCAACAGTGACAGATCCCGGGAAGGAACTGATCTGCTTGCGCGGCTTCACCGCAATATAAAGGGGCTGATTGTAATAGGCGAGAATCGAGGGATCGGCCTTGGGATTGCGGAAACAATCGACCACGCCGGAATGATTTTCGATTAACTCCGACTCCCATCCGTTGATGGCGTAGCCATCGTTGGCATTGCAGATGCGCGTGTCCTCGATCTTGCGTCCCTGATGTTCGATGCTGACCACTCCCATCGCTTTGCAGAGATCATCAACAGTCGGGAAAGCGGATCGGAGTTTATTCGTTGTCAGATAGGAATCGAATGCTGCATACCAGTCCCGATAAACCTGCCCGTCCCAACCAAGACGCGGTGCATCCTTGAGATCCTGCTCGATCAGTCCCAGTCGCGGTGGTGCCGAGACCGCTCCCTCCTCGCCCCAATAAACAACCTCAGCCGTATTTGTCGTATAACCGTAGTGGTGATTAGGGTCTTTGTAGAACTCCTGTCTCCAGAGATCGGGTCCTGAGGCACGGTGAAAATCCCACCACCCATACATATGGACTTTAGAATCATAGGGCATCATATGCATTTTAGCCGGATCCTGTCTGGGGTCAGGAGCACGGCCAGCCCAGGCCGAGGTGTAGAGAATCGTCCTGCTTGGGTCGATGGCATGGGCATCCTGAAGATCCTTGCGATGAACATCAAACACGGCTGCATTTGTCGCCGCACCTCCCTTGTCCCATTGCTCGTTGATCATGTTATAGATAACCAGAGATGGGTGATTGCGGTCGCGCTTCACCATACGGAAAAGTTTTTCCCTGCTTAGTGCCTGTGCAAAGGGATCATCCTTCCCGGAGACATAGCCACCCGGCTCTTCAAAGTAGAGGAGGCCCATCTCGTCCGCTTTGTCAAAGACGATCGGATTGCCGATGCAACGGTGGAAGTTGAGCATGTTCAATCCATAGGCTTTGGCGACATTGATTTGCTTCTCCGCAAGCTCTGGTGATGGGAAGACGCCATTGATCGGCCAGAATCCCCAACTGATTGCAGTGCGCAGCACCGTGCGCTTCCCATTGAGTCTGAGCACCGCATCGGTATCGACTCCTTCAGGAGAAAACCAGCGAAAACCAAATGTCTGCGCCAGGGCATCAACAGGCTTATTATTGAGCAAAATCGTGGCTTCCGCTGAGTAGAGATTGGGATGATCAAGATCCCAGAGTTTTGCATCAGGCACACTCACGGGAGCGGTGATTTGATTCTCGCCGGGCTTAAAAGAGAGATCCGTCAATTTTTTCTGCAAAACAACGACTCCGTTTGCCTTCTCTGTGATTACAAGTTCCATGGACCCCTTGGCTGGGTTCGGCGTCGTATTTTTTATTGTAGTGATCACCGTCACATCCGTTTTCTTGAGCGTGTTTTGGATGTAGAGATTATCGATGAAGAGAGGATCGGAAATCAACAGATGAACTCCCCCCGTTACACCACTGAACCCATGTCCGAGTGGAATGAGATATTTGCCCCACTGGAACGGATCGACATCTTTCCAATCGAAATTTCCACCGGGATTAGTCACGCGCACCGCAAGCTGCACTTTTTCCCCGGACTTCACCACTCCCGTCAGATCGGCCTCAAAAGGGGTATTGCCGACAAGATCATAGGCCACCAGTTTGTGGTTCACATAGACTTCGGCACGCAGGCGCACGGAATCAAACTGAAGTCGAATTTTCTTCCCGTCGGAACCCTCGGGCATCGTGAACTCACGCACCCACCAGGTCACTCCCTTGACCATGCTCTCTGGTCCAAGTCCCTTCCCCAGAAACTCCTCGGATGTTCCGGGAACCGTAACTGGAATACCATTGGCTAGCGACTCCCAACCTCCCGTCGGTGCGTTTGCCGGTACCTTGCTTAAATCAACCGGAGGGAGAAAAAGCGTATCGTTCTCCCAGGATGCAGATCGATCCTGCCAGAGCTTCCACTCTGAACCAGAGAGGTCGAGTGTCTGGCGAGCTTCTTTCGTTTGCTGATGACACCCCGATAGCAGAGGAAGAAGAGACGCTATAAGTAGCGTAAGAGTACGGTGGAGGGGGAACATGGATGTTTTTATTTAGCAGTGGTTGTCGGGACTGGAGCAGTTGGCGCAGCCTCTGGTGCGAGCGGAGTCCCCATAAGCTCTTCGAGCTTTGGCTTCACTGCCTGAATCCAGACCCTGTAACCATCGGCGTTGGGGTGTAGCAGATCAGGCATGAGTGTTTTTGGAAGATTCCCCTGCGGGTCAAGGAACTTGGGGCCGACATCGAAGAAGAAGACATTTTTGTCATCAGCAAGGGTAGGCAGCAGTTTGTTGGTCGCATCCACCTTCTGACGAATCGCATCTTGAGCCGTCGCCGACCGGGGAAAGATGGCTAGGAGCAGAATCTTGGCCTGCGGTTGTTTTTGACGAACCGTTGCAATGATTTTTTTGATCCCGTCCGCGACCCACTCCGGCTTCTCGTCGCCATAATGTCCCAGGTTATTAGTGCCGATCATGATCATCACCACCTTGGCATGGTATCCGTCGAGTTCACCATTCATGATCCGCCAGAGCACCTCTTCAGTCGTTTCGCCGCTGACACCCAGATCAAGGGGCTTCCACGGTGCAAACTGTGCAAAGGTCTCTTTTCCTTTTCCTGGCCATCCATCCGTAATCGAATCACCCAGCAGAATAAAACCGAAGTCTCCGTTCCCAGCCTTGATCTGGCGCATAAAGTCACTGTGACGGCTTTTTTCAACCGGAGTGACTGCGCTTTCGGAAGTACGCGGTTCGGATACGGCTCTTGCTAGAGGAGCAAACAGCAGGGAGAACAGAAGTGCATTTGAGAGGAGAGTGCGCGGGGTGTTTTTCATGGGGTGTTTGTTTGAGTCTTATTTATGATCGAGCGAAGAAGAAAGCATCTGCTGGAGGCTATCCCAGCCTTTCAGATGATCTTGCGATTCCGGCGAGGTGATCATCACAGCGAGTTCCTGCGGTTTCATGATAAGACTTTTTGGAACAGGGGAAGATACCGTTTCATCGGAGCGATGGAGAGAGCTTGAATCTGCCTTAGCTAAGACTGATGCAGGAATTTCGAGCACGGAATCGGTGGGATTGTAGAGCACTCCGAATTTTTTTTGCCCCGATTGAGATTGGAAACCAAAGACGCCAGTTGGCTGGTCAACAATAGAAACTGAATCCGCTTTTTTACTCCATTCAGGACGCACTTCCACCAGAAACCACTGCTTGGTTGTTGCAGGATAGGAGTTCAGTGATTGGGAGGCAACGGCACCGTTTGTGTCAAACAGACGAATTTCTGTATTGGGGAACTTAGGTAGGCGGTAAGGAATTTCCGGCGTCTGAACTGTCGAGTAGTTATGACCAAATAGGGTGATACTCAAATCGCCGTAGCTCCAGGAGTTCGTACCTGTGGAAATGATTTTCGTTGGCTTGCCATTCACAGTGCCACCAGATCCAAGCCTGAGAACTCCCTCCACATCAATGGCCTGAGCCCCATCCTTGTTTGGGGATATCTCGACCAAGCCAATGATCCGGTCCGGAAGTCCCAGCCAGAGTTGCCGAGCACTCCAATCAACCGGATCGCCAGCCGTTGAACTGCGGTATTGCTGGAGTTGATAGCTGCCAGCAACAGCACTGAATGAACGGCCTGTGACAATGGCAGATTTGAGTCCGTAAGTGCGCCATGCAAAGGCCTGACGGTTAAAAGAGCCATTCTTGGAAAGTTCATTTGCGGACAGTCTCACTCTGGGATAAACCCCCATGAGGATCTGTCCGGCCTGCCCGTTGGTATCAGTTAATTGCGTCCCCATAATCGTCGCCAGTCCCGGTTCATTTTCTGGGATGGGACGGGTGGAGGCGGCATAGTTAAAGCGGCCATACCATGCTCGAGGTCCCACGATGTTCCTATCGATCACCGTGTAGTTATTAGGGAGAGGAAGAGGTTTCACATCATTCCGATACCAGAAAATATTAAGACGGCTTGCAGGCCATCCCTTGAGATCCTTCTGGCTTGCGATGAGAGTATCATTGAGGCCACGGAGGTAGGGATTGCCTGTCAGTGCGGCAACAGATTCACCTCCCGTCCAAATGGGATTTCCATCGTTCCATGTATCTTTCCATGAGGGAACCGTCCAAAATTCCCCCCGTTTTCCGCATGTCACGGGGGCATACCATTCGGTTTTTTTCAGCAATTCGAGGACTTTGGGATCCTGATTGACCTCATAGATGCGGGCGAGATCACGCGTGTCGGAATTATGATAATTTGCCGACTCATTCTGATGCCCCAGATAGGCGATGGCACCATCTGGGTAGATACTTTTTTCCTGAGCCTCATAGAGAAATCGGGATTTATCGAGATACTCCTTATTGTCAAGATAGAGCCCGAAGTTCAGCATTTCGAAAGCCAATGCCAGATCGATATTTGCATAGACTCCTTCCCGATCTTTCGCTTTCAGCCACATCACGGCACCACCAGTCTTCATTGCTCGATCCCACAAAGCCTTCTGGGAAGGAAGCAAAAGCCCAGGATAGAGTTGGGCGAATTCACGAAGAGCGCAAGAGGCGGGAGCTATTGCAAAATCATCGAAAATCCCCTGCCCAGCAAGGGGTGCATTTTCATTTCCTTTGCTTCCTTGGGCCCCAACCAAAGGTGTGCCTGCAAGAGACATCCCTCCATGGACATCAATGGCATCGGCATAGGCATTGGCAACCCGGAGATACCTCTCGAGAACCTTAGGATCACCTTTAAGAGGACTCGCGGGATTTGCAAAGAGCCACAACCAGGCCTGCATTTCATCGCCCGCCGAACGGCTCCCGCCCTCCACGCTCAGGCCGCTGAAGGTATTCACTGTAGGCGTATTCTTGGCAAAGGGTTTGTCTGGTTTTGCCAAATCCTCCTTCGCCCCAGCCACCAACCTTGCGATGTAGGGATTTCCATCAACCACATGAGGTGGTCGCAACACGCTAATCGTATTGGTCTGTGTACTTGGGGAGGTTAGCGACTCGGGATTTTTGGTGAGAGTTGTCCCAACATCGTTGATCAGATCTTGCGCATCCTTGGTATCCCCGGCATCAATGCAGGCCTTGGCCCGTTCGAGTGCAATACACAGCATCGCTTTCGTAATACCTGCAGCAGCATTTGTGGGAAGTGCAGAGACTTTCGCCGTCAGATCCTGCAACTTTTGTGGAAGGCCAGTTTCGGAAGCGGTCTGCTGAGTAAAGCCGGAGGAGGCAATACCAAGAATAAGGAGGAGGGTAATCAGTGGGGAGTTCATTGGGGTGCGGAGTGAGAAACTATTTTAGGAGAATGAACTCAGGCTGTTCCTTGGCGACGATGACTTTTCCATCGCTGTCGAAATCAATGCGGATAATGCCGGGCTTTTCCCGCCAGGGAGCACTGCTGTCATCACCAAAGAGCGAAGTGTACCAATAACCATCCTTCCCCTTGAAGAAATTGGACCCACCGTTGCAGGGAACAGTCTCATGCCGTCCATGATAAGGGCCATAGATGTTATCGGAAATCCCCATGCACATCGAGTAACGCCCATGCACCTTGTCTGTTGAGCCGAAATAATATTTCCCATTGGCCTTGAATATCGTCGCTCCCTCAAACCCAAAATCATTGGCTGGGTCGCGCCGCGTTGCCGGATCATAAACGGGATCAGCGAGTTTAACGCTGCGCGGCTCTTCGGCAAAGCCGCTGAGATCATCTTTCATCCGTGCAATCACCTTGCCCGGACCGTAGGTAAAGTAGACCTTCCCATCATCATCCTCAAAGAGTGTCGGATCAATCAGGAAGGAATCCTTCGTCGGCCCGATTCCGCCGACCAGCGGCCTGTTCGGATCGGTTGCGTGAACATAGGGACCTTCAGGCTTGCCTGTCGTGCTCTTGAGGATCGACATCCCACCGGGAGGCATTCCAAAGGTGAGATAGTAATTCTTATGAATATACCGAATCTCAGGAGCCCAGATGGAACGAACCGGGCCACGATGATCGCGCCATTTCTTTTCCCAGCCTCCCTCTTTTTCCAGACTCCAAACAAGGCCAAGATATTTCCAATGGATCAGATCGGATGACTTCCAGAGTTCGATCCCATCATTGTACTTCCAAATGTTGTCTCCAGTGGAGCCGGTCATATAGTAATTTCCATCACCTCCCAAGATGATGTCCGAGTCCCTCATATGGACATCCCATACAGGCTTGATTTTGGGAATCAGACCATCAATGACAGTTTTACCGCTCGCCATCTTGGCACGATTTTCCTGCGTCAGGGGAGTTCCCGAAACGATCCCTAAAACACCGTCACCCTCGACCACCTTGCCGGGGCCTGAAATTCCAGAACCGGTTTGATGGACTGCATCGATCTGGGCTGGCGTGCAGTTCGTGGCGGCATTGATCTCAACTTGAGCATAGGCAACAGGGGTCCATTGAATTATCACCAGGATGAAGAGAACAAAAGGGAGCATGAGAGGTGATTAGGCTGGAACTTATTACCGAATGGTAATGCTCTCTTTCTTGAGAATGTGATCCGATGCGGAGCCGATCCAAAGTTCATACTCTCCCGGATCAACGACATAACGATTTCCCTTCTCATCCCATCGGCGGAATGAATCAACCCTGACCGGAATCTCCACGGTTTTTGTCTCGCCGGGCTGGATGGTCATCCGCTGAAAACCCACCAGCGATTGGATCGGCATCGGCACGGGTGACTTCATCGCATGGACATAGACCTGAACAACCTCGTCACCTTTGATTTTTCCTGTGTTAGTGACATCAACCTTGAGAGTCAGTGTGTCAGCAACAGAAGCTTTCCTCTGTGAAATCTCGATTTTTCCATACTCAAACGATGTGTAGCTGAGGCCATGACCAAAGGCGTAGAGCGGTTGACCGCTGAAATACCGATAAGTGCGGTTCTTCATCGAGTAGTCGGTGAATTCCGGAAGGTCGGAATCCGAAGCGTAAAAAGTAATCGGCAAACGACCGCCTGGATTCACCTCGCCAACCAATGCTTCTGCTATGGCATCCCCTCCCCGTTGCCCGTAATACCAGCTCTCCAAAATTGCATTGGCCTTGCTCGTGTCAAAGCTTAGCGCACTGCCGTTGTTCAGAATAACGACTGTCGGCTTACCAAGTGCCGCCACTTTTTCAAGCAACTCACGCTGACTTTTCGGAAGCAGGATGGAGGTGCGATCGCCATGACTGAATCCCTCGGCAGTGATCTTCATCTCTTCTCCCTCCAGACCGGGAGTGATACCCAGCGTAAGAATGATGTGATCAGCCTGTTGTGCCATGGCCAGAGCTTTTTCCATGCCTCCTGGAGGCTTCCAGCCAAACTGGATACGAGCAGTCGGATCATTTGCACCCTGATGGAATTCCACACGCACAGGATATTTTTTCCCTGCCTCCAGATGGACTCCGGCACTACGCGTGCGGATCTCTCCGGGGTCGCGGGACTTTTCCTCACCGGCAACCAGCTTATTATCGATATAAAGCTGCGCTGCCCCACAAAAAGAGATGCTCAAAGCATAGTCGCCGGAGACTTTCGGAACGAGAAAGCCACTCCAGCGAACATGGGAATTTTTCAGAGGGATGTTTTGCGCGGGTTGAGACTCATTCCAGAGCAGATCAATTTGAGCATCAGTGCGTGAGGCTGTAGCTTCACCTTCAAATTTCTCCGAGGAAAAGACCTCCCCTTTGAGTCCGGCTGTGGTGAGAGTCTCATCCGTAAAGAGCACCCCATCAGGAAAAGGGCCTCCTGTTTCACGAAACCCAGTAACAAGCGGCACAGCTGGATCATGCAATATCGTAATACCCAGGGGTTCTAATTTATTTTGTATTCCCTTCAAAATATTAACCGGCTTGGCAGGCGTGCCACTGTAGTTGCCGATCAGAGAACTCCCATCCTCGGCCGTGGGACCAAGCACAGCCACAGTCTTCAGTTCTTTGGGATCCAGTGGAAGAGTACCATCATTTTTGAGCAGCACGAGACTCTGACGGGCAGATTCCAAGGCAACGGCATCATGTTGTTTCACATCTGCATCGCTCATCACGATCGAGGTGTAGGGAACCTTCTCAGAAGGATCGAAGAGGCCGAGTTTAAAACGCACAAGGAAGAGTCTGCGAAGTGCCGAGTCGATATCCTCCTCGGTGAGCAGTCCCAACTTTAAAGCTTGAGGAAGCGCCTGATAGGTTCTCCCACTGCAAAGATCATTTCCCGCCTTGATCGCCAGAGCCGATGCTGCTGCAGCATCCTTGGTGTAATGATGCCCTCCGGTAATGTCGCCGACAGTATCGACATCACCGACGACAGCTCCCTTGAAACCCCAGTCATCACGCAAAATATCGGTGAGGAGGCGTTTGTTGGCGGGGGCGGGAATACCATCAACCGCATTGTAGGCGCTCATGAGCGACCATGCATGCCCTTCACGGATACCAGCTTCGAAAGCAGGCAGATAAGTCTCGTGTAAATCGCGCTCCGAGACGACCGCATCAAAGCGATGCCTCAACTCCTCGGGACCGCTGTGGACAGCATAGTGCTTCACAGTGCCCACCGTCTTGAGATAGCTTGCATTGGTTCCTTGAAGCCCTGTCACAAAGGCCACGCCCATACGCCCAGTAAGGTAAGGATCCTCGCCGTAAGTCTCCTGACCACGCCCCCACCGCGGATCCCGAAAGATATTGATATTGGGCGACCAGATCGTAAGCCCCTGGTAGATCTTCGTGTCACCGCCTGTTTTACGAACTGTTTCATTATTGCGGGCGCGAACTTCTGTCGAGATCGCATCGGCTATCTGACGATGCAGATCGGGATTCCAAGTCGCTGCGAGGGCAATGGCCTGAGGAAAGACTGTCGCCACACCGTTGCGGGCCATACCATGCAAGGCCTCGTTCCACCAATGGTAGGAGGGAATCCCGAGCCGCGGGATGTTGGTACTTGCCATCATCGTCTGACTGATTTTCTCCTCGATCGTGAGGCGGGAGATCAGGTCATCGACGCGCTTCTCAATTGAAAGATCGGGATTGCGGAATGGATAATTGGTCGCTTCTTCAGCAATCAGGGGAGCGTTTAAAAAAAGGAGAGGAATCAGGATCAGGGGGGATTTCATAATATTAGAAGTAGCATGAACTCGTGGAGAAAAGGGCTATTTGGCAATCTCTGGGAGAGGAGCAACAGGCTTATCCACACTTGCCAGCACATCCGTTCCACGAGTGATTTTCAGATCAGTCTTGCCGCTGGGTTGGCGGGAAAAGTGAACCAAGTCCTTCTGGTCAGGCCAAGTGATGGCAACTGCATTCGTCCCGTCCCATGAGGTGGTTGGCAAAGGATCACCCTGCCGGTGGGGATAGAGCAGGACCTTGAAGTTCGGCTCGACCGCGTGGGCCGGAATGGCAAGGCGACGGACACGCTGGAGATAATGGCCCTTGGGCTTGGCCGGTGGTTCGTCCTCGAGGATCGTCGGTTCCTTGGCCTGGGTGGAGGGAACGGCCTTGGGATCGTTATCGATCTGCAGGAAGCGGACGAGGAGTATCGGTTGCCCGGCAGGAACCGGGTTATTGGTATCACGCATTGAAGGAAGCGGGGGATTCGGGTTTCTTCCCGCACCGGGTGCGTTTTTCTGCGCCGGATCATCCCCGGTCAGGAGAAGATCGAGTCCTCCGGCAGCATTCGTCTCCCGCTTCACGATCTGCACATCGTATTCCAGAGGGAGATAGCACGAGTAGTCGTGGGGTGAATCGTCCTTGCGGATGTCGTCGATCACGAGCGCATAGGGATGAGACCCACGCACCACGCCGGCCGTCCTCCATGCGTATTGAACAGGGTAATTGGTCGCCCGGACGAACGGTCCGACGGAGCCCTTGATTTTGAGCCAATCAGGCTTATGCCCGAGCGGGGTCTTCAGGTAATCGTCATCGTGCTTGGAGTACGCGAAGTCATTGATGCCGTGCTTCTCGAGTTCGTAACCCGGCGGGATTTTCACACCGTTTGTTGCCAGATCCTGTTCGATGTAGCGCCCCTTGGCACCCCAGTTGTCAAGACGGTTCCATTTCCAATCCCAGGCATACTTGGCATCGCCGACGGCTAAGGTGGCTTCGGGAGCATCCACCACATCGACCATCCGACCCGGAGTGAAGTCATATTCGGGTTGATGATGATCGTCGATGACCACCTCGCCGTTGTTGACGTTCTGAAATCCCTCGTAGCCCCACCCGTAAATGGGAGCCCAGACACGGCCGGCACCCGCCACCATGATGGAGTTCCGGTCGGCGAAGGGATGCCCTCCGTTGGCCTGGCGGACGTGCAGGTTGATCATCATGTCGTTGGTTCCCCACCCGCTACGGGTCATGAGCAGGGCCCGGTCGCCGCAGAAGAAAGTGTTACCAAGGCCGAACTTGCCAGGGTCGGTGTTGGCAGGATCGAAATCGGTTGCGAAGACGAGGAAGGGAATCATCGGGTCGTGATTGCCGCCGCCGACCGTGGGCTCGTAGCCGCCCGACTCGCAGCGGTTGGGAAGGTTTTCATAATGATCTCCCACGGCCGAGCGGTAAGCAAAGTCGATCGCCTTGTCCCCCGGAATGAGGTACTTGAAGGCAAGCAAATCCTCGGGGAAAGGCATGAAGTGGCATCCACCCAGCAGATCGTACTTTACGAAGCCGTCCCGTGTCGGGATGACGCTGTGCGGGGTAAAGCGGTTCACATTCGCCCGGGCATTGGGATGGGTAGCGAGATTGTCAAACCCGTAGTCGTTGCACCGGAGGGTAAAAGCCAATATGCCATCGCCCCCGAGTTGGTTTTTGGCCTCCGCCTCGTAAGCCACCCCGGAAGGAAACCATCCGTAGGTCATCAGGTTGCGCCAACCGCGGTACAACCCGCGGACTTTCAGATCGTTGAATCCAGGCTCTCCCTCGATGGCGAGCGTCGGGATCAGCCAGTAGGAGAAGGTGGCCCAGTTGCTGATGCTGTTCACCGCATCGTTGAAGGTTCCGTAATTGTCGTGGTTCCAGGTTCCGTTAGCGATCTCGTCATGCAGAAGTTTCCGCTGAACCGACGTGAGGAAAGTGTGAAGGAAGTCGTAGGTGTACCCGAGGTGGATCCCGGCGATCGGCTGTTCCAGGGGGCCGTTCATCAGCTTGGGATTCGCCGCACGCTTCCCCTGCTCGATTTTGAGCGCCGTCGTGACGGCCGAGGCGAGATCCTTGGCGGCGACGGTATCGTTCTCGATCCAGCAGCGGAAGGCCTCCAGCGGGAAGACGTGCCAGAACCCTTCGGTCTTCTGGCTCATGTCACCCAGGACAAGTGCCTGGTAGCGTTTCCCAGCGGCTTCGGTCTTGCCCGACTGCAACCTGCCGAAATCAATTCGATCCTTCTTTCCGCTGTACGGATTCGGTTGGGCGTAGTCGGCCTTGGGGTCAAACATCCCCTTCATGTAGTTGACTTGGCAAAGGAGGTTCCTCCACATCTCACGGCCGCACTGGGTCTCCTTCAAACGGTAGGCAATGTCGTCATGGTCTGCCGGTGTACAATAAATGCGCGGATGAATTCCGGGAGCAGGAATCTGATTGGGCGTGCGAACTCCCTGACTATCAAAATCCACCTTTCGTGGTCCAAAATCCCATGGATCACTCTCACCCCAGAGAGGGTTTACAGGATTGTTGCTGACACTGTAACCCGCATAGGAAGTGCATGGCATCTTGGCAAATGGGGAATCTTTTGCATCATGCGGCGGCGGCCAGGGAGCCGGTAGGGATGCTATCTGATTGCTGGAAATGCCCTGACCTAAAACATGCGATAGGGAGAATAGCAGCGTTAGGACTAGCAACGATCGGAAGATCCGAATCGGGACAACGGAACAAAGATGCAATTTCATAGGGGGGGTATAAAGTTTAACATCTAAATTCAAAAACGAGAAAGTGGAATAGTTCAGACACACCTCGATCTTTGTAAAATCCACATTTGAACTTTTCGTGAATACCTCGAGTCGATATCCATGAAACACATGACTCATTCTCGGAAGGAGATCCATATTCTGGGATCCAAAACTCAGGAAAAGATTGTACGATCGGAGCAATGCCCAAAATTATCGCACTTCGGCATTGCTCTCCTGGGAGTCTCGCGGGCGGAAAGTCCCTACTCAATGTCCACATCAATAAATCCAAGGGGATTTGCTCTGGCCTGCATCGGTGGTCAAGGGCATGTACTGCTAAATGACAGGTGGGAAATTTGCCGCGCAGGAGAAGCTTACCTTTGCCCGAAAGGATCACCACGAGCATATCGGGCACTTCCTGGTCATCCTTGGGATTTTGTCTGGACCATCTATGCAGAACCACCCCGATGGCTGCAGAAGCTCCCCACCGACTGTCATCTTATCTGTTACAATCAGGCACTTCCTCTGAGCTCTGCAGTCGACGGTCTGTATCGCGAGGTCAATGGGCATAATGAGCAGATTTTTGCCACCCAATGGGCCTCGCTGATCGGTTCCTACTGGAATGCAACAACCGAGAGAGGCAAGACTGGTGGGCGACTCCATTTTCTTTGGGAAAAGGTGGATGGCTATCTGGCATATCCGTGGACATTAAACGAGCTTGCCCGGGTTGCCGGAGTCTCTTCGGAACATCTCAGGCGAATTTGCCTTTCTGAGACCGGCAGGAGTCCCATGAAACATCTTACTCTACTCAGGATGAGACGGGCTGAAACTTTGCTTTTGAATCAAAGACTCAAGGTCTCTGCCGTTGCCGAGTCAGTCGGCTATTCCAATCCGTTTGCCTTTTCCACGGCTTATAAAAAATGGAGTGGATCTTCACCTTCCCATCATTGGCAGGATGATCACCCTTCTTAAACCGCGCTACCTACTGAAGTTTCAAGAGGCCTTTTAATGGAAGATTAACAGAGGAAGAGCCGATCATTATCTTGAGTTCGCCGGTCTCTGAAACCCATCTCCCCTCCTTCCAGAATTTATAATCTTCAAAGGAAACAGGGAACTTGACTTCCTTTGATTCACCCGGTTGCAGGGTGATGCGTTGAAATCCACGAAGGGAAAGAACAGGACGAACCAGCGATGTAAAATCCTGCCGTACATACATCTGGACAACTTCATCCCCAGCGAGTTTTCCGGTATTGGTGACTTTGCATGAGACCATCGCTGTCTGGTTCGGGGTGATGGATTCAGGAGTGATTTTCAGATCACTGAAGGCAAAGGTCGTATAACTGAGTCCGTGACCGAAGGGATAGAGAACCCCAAGTTTGGATTCATAATACTCGCCGGGGCCGGTAAGGGGATAATGATTATAGTAACAAGGAACCTGCCCGATGTTCTTGGGAAAGGTGACCGGGAGTTTGCCTCCAGGATTGATCTCTCCAAAAAGTGCCTGTGCCACCGCAGTTCCCCCAGCCTGTCCACCATACCATGCTTCCAAAATGGCCGGCACATGCCCGGCAATCCAGTTGATCGTCAGCGGTGCTCCATTCGAGAGAACCACGACAACAGGCTTGCCAGTCGACTGCATCGCCTCGACCAGTTTTTCCTGACCTCCGATCAGATCAAGGTTGTCCCGATCCTTATTCTCTCCGACCTGTCCTCGCGTATGGCCAACTACGGCCACAATGATATCGGCGAGGGAGGCTGCAGCCACGGCTTTGGAAAGCTTTGACTCATCGCCATCCTTGAGCGTGCATCCTTCCTCAAAGTCAAAGGCCCCTTCCGGCAGAGCGGTTTTCAGAGCATCGAAAATCGTGACCGCTGACTTTGGTGATCCATTGGAATACCCACCAAAGTTCCGATCCTTGGCAAGCGGCCCCACGAGCAGCAGATGCCTGAATTTTCCCTTGTCAAGGGGAAGGAGATTGTTTTCGTTTTTAAGCAGAGTAATCACCTTCTGCGCAGCCTCAAAGGCCAGGGCATCATGTTTGGGATCATTGAGCACTTCCTTCCAATCAGCCCGTTTTGCGTTTTCGGGAGTGTTGAATTTCCCCGCTTCGATCAACTTGGCCCAGACATCATCGGTTCCCTTATAACTGGTGATCTCTTTCCTGGTTGCATCGCCGGGCTGGGGAGAAGTCGCAGCCTCGGCATTCGTCTGCGGTGTGCCTAGTCCCAGCAACTCGATTTTCTCGGTGAGAACGCGGGTTGCGGCCTTGTCGATGACTTCTATCGGGACTTTCCCATCTAGGAGCGCTTTACGGAGATCCTTCATGTAGAGATTGCCGACTAACTCCATATCGACCCCCGCTATGAGGGCTCTGACTGCCGCATCCTGAGAGTCCTTTGCATACTTATGCCCACCGGCAACCTTGGGAATATCTCCCATGTCGGAGGTGATAAATCCCCGAAACCCCCATTCCTTGCGGAGGAGGGTATCGAGTAACCATGAGTTGACATGGCAGGGAACACCATTCAGCGCATGATGGGCGGGCATGATCGAACCGGTCATCGCTTCTTTCACAGCGGCTTCGAAAGGCTGCATGAAGACCTCGCGAAGCACGCGTTCGGAAATTTCAAAATCCTCCCCATTCGACCCCGCCCATGGCTCCCCATCCGCCACGAAATGCTTCGGTGTGGCAATCATCTTCTCCTTTCCAAAACGCTCGGATCCCAGCCCCTGAAGATTCGAGATGTAGGAAACTGCAATACGGCTCACTGCATAGGGATCTTCACCGTAAGACTCCTCGATGCGCCCCCAGCGCGGATCGCGGGCCAGACCTAGCATCGGAGTGAAAGCCTGCCCCAAACCCACGGCACGACCTTCTTTGGCAATCACCGAAGCGATCCTGCCAATGAGATCCGTGTCCCAAGTTGCACCGAGAGCAATGGACGCGGGAAAAACCGTGCAGCCCTTGCTAACAACACCGTGCAGTGCCTCACCCGCTTCGAGATTCGGAATCCCTAGTCGTGGCACTCCGTTCGGCTTATAAGAAAGAAGCTGAAGAAGTTTCTCTTCCGTCGTCATCTGAGTGATCAGTTTGGTGGCCTGCGCCGTTGCCGTGTCAGATCTTGGATCGGGCGGGGCGTCAGCGGCTCTGACAGTATTCAGAAAAACCGGCGTCAAAAGACTTGCCAGCACGAGCAGACCACGAAGGGGGAAGTTCATGAGATGAAACATGAAATCCTCTTTTGTTTCTGGATGAAACAAAAGTGATTTCACAGACTGCGCCCCTTCTTTTTCAGGGGAAAAAATACCCTCTCTGCTTATAGCTCCCTCAACCCACCGCTGGATTGACTTGTGAAAAAATCCGCATAGGCATCCCGAATACCTGACTCGAGATCATATTTTGGCCTCCAACCCATAGCGAGCAGCTTGGAGCTGTCCATGAGCTTGCGCGGAGTGCCATCAGGCTTGGATGCGTCCCAATCAAGGTTACCAGCGAATCCCGTCACCTTGGCTATTAATTTGGCAAGTTCACGGATGGTCACATCAGTACCGTAACCAACATTGATCCAATCTGGCGGATCTTTCATCTCAAGCACACTCAATAGACCTGTAACCAGATCCTCCACATGAAGAAACTCCCGTCGGGCAGACCCCGTACCCCAAAGAGTGACAGCCGGCGAACCATCACGCACTGCTTCATGGAAACGACGGATCAGCGCAGGAAGCACATGGGAGTTCTCGGGATGATAATTATCACCAGGCCCATAGAGGTTGGTCGGCATGGCCGAGTGAAAAAGCACTCCGTATTGCTTGCGATAGTACTGGCACAATTTGAGTCCTGCGATTTTGGCAATTGCATAAGCTTCATTCGTCGGTTCGAGCGGTGAGGTCAGAAGGCATTCCTCCTTCATTGGTTGTGGTGCCTCTCGGGGGTAGATGCAGGAGCTTCCCAAGAAAAGAAGCCTCTTCACCCCACTACGCCAGGCTTCATGAATGGTATTGTGAGCCACGGCAAGATTCTCATGAAGGAATTCGGCAGGATAGGTGCTGTTGGCGTGGATCCCTCCGACACGAGCCGCAGCGACGATGACCACCTCCGGCTTTTCCCGTTGATAAAACTCACGCACGGCGACTGCATCACAGAGATCCAGCTCGTGACGGGATAAGAGCAGGAGATGATTGAAACCACGAGCTCGCAGAGCCCGTACCAAAGCTGACCCGACCATGCCTCCATGTCCGGCCAGATGAATGCGTGAGGAAGTATTCATCCGTTCAATCAGGGAGGAGTGAGATTCCCATCAGAAACATCCCCGAGATTTTGGTAGGCAAGCTCGCGGCGCGCGAGTTCCAAATCGGCCTCCGTCATAATGCGGACAAGTTCTTTGAATTTGACTTTGGACTCCCATCCGATCTGCTTCTTGAGCTTGGAAGGATCGCCGATGAGTAAATCGACTTCACTCGGGCGCTCGTAGCGCTCGTCATATTTCACATATTTCTGCCAGTCGAGATCGAGGAGGCCGAAACACTCCTCGCAGAAAGCCCTGATCGTGTGCGTCTCGCCGGTAGCACAGACATAATCACCCGCCTTATCCTGCTGAAGCATCAGCCACATTACCTCGACATATTCCTTGGCGTAGCCCCAGTCGCGTTGCGCATCGAGATTGCCTAGGAAGAGTTCGTTCTGAAGGCCCATCTTGATGCGGGTGGCAGCACGGGTGATCTTACGGGTGACAAAGGTCTCACCACGGCGTGGACTTTCGTGGTTGAAGAGGATGCCATTGGAAGCATGAAGATTGTAGGCTTCACGGTAATTTGCCGTGAGCCAGTAGGCAAAGACCTTGGCACAACCATAAGGAGAACGGGGATGGAATGGGGTCGTTTCGCTTTGCGGCACTTCGTGAACCTTTCCGAACATTTCCGATGAGGAAGCCTGATAAAACCGGACATCCTGAGTCAACCCCGATTCCCTGATTGCCTCCAACAGTCGTACTGTGCTCAACCCCGTGACATCACCAGTGTATTCAGGAATGTCAAAGGAAACCCTGACATGACTCTGTGCCCCCAAATTATAAATCTCATCGGGACGGAGCTCATAGAGTAATTTGGTCATCTGTGAGGAATCCGCCAGATCGCCATAATGCAGAAAGAGACGCGTCCCATGAATGTGGGGATCACTGTAGAGATGATTGATACGGCTGGTATTGAAGCTCGAGGCGCGGCGGATGATGCCGTGTACCTCGTATCCCTTGGTGAGCAGAAGCTCTGCTAGGTAGGAACCATCCTGACCGGTGATTCCTGTAATGAGTGCTTTTTTCATACAGATTCATCATACCAACATTTTGAGCATTGTCTTTGCGTAGTTGCGTATTTATTATTTACGAATATGCGCAATAAAGGCGAATCAAAATCAGAAATCGCCCCTCAAAAACGCTTTATCGCTCTTGCTATCCCTCATCTCTCAGACCAGGGGATCGAGCTCGTTCAGGGAATCCGCAGAAGTATACTTCCCTTTGGAGACTCTGCTGAACTCCTCATCCTGAGTGGCGGATATGAGACACATTTGAGGAAACTAGCCAACTTGGATAAACTAGCCGGTGCTATTGGGGAATTTATAAGCCCTCTCTGGTTGGAGAGCCTGCAAATTAAAGGTGTACCAGTTGTCCAACTCGGAAGTGCAGCGGGGGAGAAAATTCCTTCGGTCGACACAGATCGCGAGGGAATAGGAAAAGAAGCTGTATCCACACTCCTCAATCAGGGGGTGAAATCGCTTGGTTATCTGGGTGCATCGGGTCCATCTGACTCAACTCAACTCTGGAAAGCTTATAGCCATACCGCAGCCAGCCGCGGTTATACCGCTCGTGGGAGCAACGAATTTTCCGCCCCCATGCTCAGGGAATTCATCTCCTCCCTATCTAGTCCAGCAGGATTGCTCTGTTCTTCTGATCGCTTAGCCAGACTAGCCATACTCACTGCACAGGATTTGGGACTTAGAATACCCCTTGATCTTGCTGTGATTGGCGTCGGCAATTCGCGTATGGAGTCGCTTTACTTGGGAATGGAAATCTCCAGTTTTGAACTCCCATTGAGAGAAATCGGATTACGGGCTGGTTCCCTCTTATTGGAAATACTTTCCAAAAATCAACAGATACCCGGCTCACACCGAGTCGCTGCAAAATTGCATGAACGAGAAACCAGCATCCGCTCGGGATCGGGGGTCACAAGGGTCATGGCCTTCTTGAGAAGCAATCCCGGAACTGAACTAAATGCCGGAGAACTGGCACGCTTGGCAGGTATGTCCCGACGCTCGTTTGAGGTGGCCATGCAGAAAGAATCTGGAGATTCACCCGGATCTTTCTTGCAGAAAATCAGGAGGAACAGCGCGGAAAAAATGCTCTTGGAAACGGATGAGGAAATTGCTGCCATAGCTAGAAGTTGCGGGTACCAAGAGCCTGCGGTCTTTTCCTCTGCCTTTAAACGCTGGACCGGGAAAAGCCCCCGTGATTATCGGAAACTCCATCGATCAGGCTAATTTCTCATGCGTTTCACGGCATACCCTTCCAACCGTTTCAGTTCGATACCATTGGGAGAATTCCCATTCATATCAAAAATCACGAGCGTATTCTCCCCATCCTTGAGCCAGCATTCAGGCATGTAGAGGGGTTCGTCCTGGGGCGCCTCGCCAAGATTGTGACCATTCAGCCAGACATGTCCTGAATGCTCCCAGTTCTTGGAAGCTAGGAATTCCTTCGTTTTTGTCAGGCCAATCGTTTCACGCGCATCTACCGGAGGATGGTAGGCAAACGAAGTTTTCCAGAAAGTCGGCAAGCCTCCTTGTGTTGGAAGCCCTTCACTCCATGGCTTATGAGTCAGAAAATCCGACCAGTTCGTGACGCGTCCGACGACAGCCGTTTCTTCCAATCCATCCAGGCCACTGCGCAGATACCAGACTTGATGAGCAATCGGGGAGTTGTGCCAAAGCGTGAGCTTTGGAGTCATCACCGTTCCTGCCTTGCGGATATCACCCACAAGACTGAGGGCATTCGTTCCGACCAGAAGTTTGGTGTTCGCCCCTCCAACCTCATAAGGCTTACCATTCAAATACATGATCATCCCGGGGGCTCCCTCTAGCTTCAGGTAGCAATCGGCATCACCCTCTTTGAGTTCAAAAGTGGATCGGAAAACATTGTGACCCCTGATTTGTGTCGGAGGATTGGCGGGCTTCCAGGCAGCATCCTGTTTGTAATCAGGCAGGGAGAATTGCGCCGGATCATCGGAATCTTTACCACCATCCTTGGGCGACATCCACTGGAACCACGGGCCTAGAGGAAGTTCCACTCCCTTTGAGTCTGTACTGATTCCTCCCCAGATTCCCTTATAGCCTCCGTCCATCGGCGGACCGGTAAAGTTAAACCACTTTGGACGGGGATCGGCTTTAACGAGAACGGCTAGATCATTCTCTCCTTTTTTCAAGGAAAGATGCTCAAAGTTTTCCTGCAGTACTCCGTTGAGCCAGATTAGAAAGGCTCCCCGGTATCCGGATAGCTTGAGGGCGATGGTCTGATCTTTATCGGATGGGATCGTCGTGCGATACCAACCATATCGGTTTTGGAACCCGTCAAGACGACCCATCGGAACAGGACCATCGCTCTTCATCCAAGAGGAGCAATCGAGTTCCGCAACGCGCTCCGGAGCCGCATCGCGCCACAACCAATTCGTTAATTTGGGCAGATCCGGCAGTGACTTTGCATCTGATGAAATCTCCTGTTTTCCCGTATCGGTGTAGACTACTCCGTTTCCTCCCTCGAGGGGCCACTCGGTGGAGCCATCTTCACGGACAAAGGTAGGCCCAACATACAGCTTGCCTCCTGCCAACCATGTCTTCTTGGTACTTTCAGTATTCATGACGAGTATGAGGGCCTGATGACCATCACCGGAATCAATCGTCACTTCCTGCACAGAGTCATCCTTGGGATAGGTGAAATCGTAGGTCTTCGACTCTTTTCCTTTCTCATGGGAAACCGTGATCTCTCCGTGATCGCCCGGTGCACCATAGCAGATAAGTGTGGTCTTGCTCCCTATCTCGGTTTTTAGCAGGACATTTGCACAGATCGAATCGAACTTTTTCTTGTCAGTCCAAGGAACATTCAGCAGGAGGACTTGTGGGTCTGTTGCTGAAACCCGGAGACTCCCGTTGTGCGGCAGGCTCACCCCATTGACAGTTACTCGGGTCGTCACCGATCCGCTCTTGTCGGCGCTTGGCGCCTGGTAAGCACTCGCATCCGGAGGAATCTCGGGCAGCTTGCTTAGATCAACCTTGTTCTTGAAATTATCGATGATCACGAGCGAACCCTCCTTGGGATTCGTCCGAGTGCTGACCCTGAGTCCAGCGGCGTCGGCTTTGACTAACTCGGGATCATCATGACTCCCCGTCAGCAGATCGGAGAAACTCCGTGCGAGCCAGGCCGCCCGTTTAGCATAGTGATAAAAATTGTGAAACTGCCCTGTTTCCCCAATCGGCGCGGAGTAATCGTAGGAGGTCATGAAGGTGTCTCCTGAATAACCAAAGTCCGTTCCCCCGTGGACCATGTAGTAATCATATCCCGCGCCGCCAAATCCGATGATCTTCCAGGTTCCTGCGATTTTCTGCTGAAGCATTGCCGGATCCATATCTCCATATTTTCCGATCCATCCGGTCCAGAACTCAGTGCTGAACCAAGGTGATGTGCCAACTTTATACGGAGTCTCACCTGAGGGATCTCCACCATGATGCAACCCCGAATAGAAGAGTGGAATCTCGAGTCCATTCTTTCGAGCCTCCTGATAAAGATGCGTCAGGTAGTCATTGGCATCCGTGCCCCACCCTCCCTTCATGTGTTCGTTTTCCAGCTGAACCATGATCACATTGCCGCCATGATTGATCTGATGCTTGGCGACGATTTTTTCCACGAAGGCCAGATGAGGATCACAATATTTTAAAAACTCCGGACCACTGTCCCGGAGCGTCATACCGGGTTTCGCCGTCAACCATGCAGGGAATCCTCCATGCTCCCACTCCGCACAGGAATAGGGCCCTACCCGCACAATGGCATACATATCGGCCTTTTGGACCTCCGTGAGCCACTCATCGAGATCAATATTGTCCTCGGTGGTCCAGTGCCCTTCCTTGTCCTCGGTGGCATTCCAGAAGACATACATCTGCATGGTATTGAACCCCATCATCTTCGATCGCCAGATCCTGTCCTTCCAAAGCTCGCGGGGAATACGCGCATAATGCATCTCACCGGAAGTCAGGAAGGTTGGTTTTCCGTTGATGACAAAATATCCATCCTTCCAATCAATGGCGGATTTCGCTGCAGGCTCGGCGGGAAAGATCTCAGAGTTGGCTGTCGTTGTGCGAACACCAGCAATAGCCAAAAAAAACAATGCCAAAAAAATTACGGGGCGTGGCAGTGAGAATGAATAGGTCGCAGAAACGGGGGAGAACTTCATGGGATGGGGGGATAATTCTGAAGAGAATAATATCCAGAACTTTTTTTGGCTAATCCTAATCATTGCTCAGTGAGAGCAGCCCCCTTCCCCGGATATCATCCGATGCACTGCCGACTTCGACATCATAAACTCCCGGTTCCACGATGAATAATTGCTTCTCCTTGTCCCAACGACCGAAATTTTTGGTTTCCAGATCCAAGTTGACGGTTTTTGTCTCTCCCTTGGGAATGGAAACCCGCCGGAAGGCCCAAAGTTGCTTCAGCGGCAGCGGCACGCTCGGTTTGAGTGCATGGACATAAGCCTGAACAACCTCGTCGCCATCCCGCTCCCCGGTATTCGTCACATCCACGGAAAGAGTAATCTGCTCGCCGGGATGAGCCTCGGATTTCGAGAGTTTGAATTTGGAATATTTGAATGTTGTGTAGCTCAGTCCATGACCGAAGGCATAGGCCGGTTTTTCCTTGAGGTACATGTAGGTGCGTCCCTTAGTGATGTCATACTCCTGCATGGGACGGAGTTGCGAATCATCCGCGTAAAAGGTCAACGGAAGACGGCCTGCGGGGTTATAATCACCGAAAAGGACATCGGCGATCGCCTCTCCTCCTTCCTGACCAGGATACCAAGCCTGCACGATGGAGGGAATGTTCGTGGCAGCCCAAGGCATCGCCAGGGGAGTACCGCTTTCGGTGACCAGTACGAGGCGTGGATTCACCTTGAGGGCCTTTTCGAGAAATGACTGCTGCTCGGGCGGTAGCCCGAGCGTCTTGCGGTCTTTTCCCTCGATTTCCCACTCGGTGCTGATGCCCATCACTGCAACGACGAGATCGGCATTCTTTAGATACGAGAGATCCCCGGGGGCTGGGGCGGGAATCCAGTTAAAAGCCAATCCCGTCTCGCCGCCGTCATGATGGTATTCTATACGGACAGGATGATCTCCCGATTCGTCAAAATGCACCCTCCCACTTACGCTCCGTCTTGTACTGGAATTTTCCTTAAGCTTCGAAATTACCTCCCTACCATCCAACTTGAGGGAGAACCCACCGTCTCCGGCCAGGGAGAAGGTGTAAAAGCCGGGTTGGCTGCAATGAATTTTTCCCTCCCAGACAACTCCGAAGTTGGAACTAGAAGCAAGGGGATCAGGCTCGATGTGTGCCCAGTCGAAACTGATCCGGTGATCCGTTCGTTTGGAAACCGGTGTCCCAGTGCAGTTCGTGGAATCATAATAAGACCCTAATAGTCCCGTTTCCTTTCCAGATTGATTCGTGCTGCCAGACTGTGGAAGAAGGCTTACCGATGGAACAACCTCTTCGTTGGTCGATTCCCATGGGTGAAAATCGATGGTGATACCAGTGGATGCAGCGCGTTTGCGGAGTCCCTCCAACGGAGAAACACTACTTTTCGGACTACCTGAGTAATCACCTAAATTGACAGCATTTGCGTTGGGACCCACAACAGCCATCCGTTTCACCATGGAGGAATTGATAGGAAGCAGAGGTTTTCCTCCAAAAGGTTCGTTCCTGAGCAAAACCATCGATTCCTCGGCCACTCTCCTCGCAAGAGTAATATGTTCCGGAGAACAGATGACCGATTCAGGAATTTTGGAATAGGGGACACGATCAGGCGGATCATAAATGCCTAGTCGGAAACGTCCGGTAAGGATTCGATCTAAGGCTCTATCCATCACTTCTTGTTTAACGAGACCTTGTTGCAACGCATTGCCAAGGTATTTGTTCACCACATCAGGATATTTCGCGAAATACCCTCCCTCCATGTCCAGTCCGGCGTTCAAGCAGGCAGCGATGGCCTCCTCGGGTGTGGCGGCATAGTGAAAGGCATCCACAACATGGGAAACCGCACCACAATCGCTCACGACATACCCCTTGAAGCCCCAATCTTTCCTAAGAACATCGGTCAGCAGCCATTTATTCGCGACAGAGGGAATGCCATTGATCGCGGTATAGGAAGCCATGATGGATTCCGCCTTACCCTCCTTCACACACGCACGAAACGAAAAGAGTTCGTATTCCCGAAGATAGCGCTCGTCACAGATGATGTTCTTCCCCATGCGACCATGCTCTTCGTTGTTGCCGGCGAAATGTTTGGGCGTTGAGATCAACTTGAGGTAGCGCGGGTCATCACCCTGCAATCCCTTAACAAAGGCAACCCCCATGCGGCTTGTCAGCCAGGGATCCTCTCCATAGGTTTCCTGAGTGCGTCCCCATCGGGGATCACGGGCCATGTTCACAACGGGAGACCAGACCGTGAGGACATCGGAATAAAGGCCGAGATGCTTGCCTCCGGTGACATTCCATTTCGCTCGCGCCTCATCGGAAATAGCTGATGCAACACCGTGGATGAGTTCGGGGTCGAAGGTCGCAGCCATCCCGATAGCCTGTGGAAAGACCGTGAAGCTACCGGGACGCACTAATCCGTGCAGACACTCATTGCCAGTGTGATATTCTGGAATACCAAGACGGTCTATGGGTGGAGCAAGCCAGTAAAGCAACGAGATTTTTTCCTTGAGAGTCAGTTGAGACATCAATGCCTGCACCCGTTCCCCAAGCGGCTTCTTGGGATTACGCCAGACTGAGGTGTCGGGAGTATTGGTTTGGGCAGTGAGATTGCCTGCGACAAGCAGGCACAGGGATAACACTAACTTTAGGAAAGATCGGTTCATGGAACGCATCATAGGATTGTCTCTGTTGACTAACGCTTCTTGATCTGAATGGCTTTCCCCTTGTAGGCAACTTCCTGATCTGCCTTTAACTCCGACATTCCGATGCCATGACCTGGAGCAACCCAGACAACATGGAAGGTGTGCTCCTGGAGCATCTGCGGAAATGAGCCTTTCCGATCACCGATCGTCAGAGTCTGATCCTTTTCACTCCATGAAATCGGAATCGTGGAATAATCACCCTTTTCGTAGCGGTAACTATCCCCCTCATCCTCGTAGAGGATGAAAGCACCGTCGGCTCCGAGATAGATCCGCAACTCGATCGGATCGCAAGGCTTTTGATCGTTCCACTCCATCTCGGGACCAAGCGGTATGATGGCACCAGCCTTGGCATACAGGGGAATCCTGTCAACGGGTGCCGCGGCCTTGATGCTCGATCCACCTGGAACGCGATCACCACTCCAAAAATCATACCAGTCGCAGCCTTTCGGCAGGTAGACTTGGCGGTGATCGGCTTTCGCTTCCGTGACGGGAGCCACTAGGAGGGAGGGACCGAAGCAATACTCGTCGGAAATTGCCAAGGCAGCCGGATCCTCACGGAAGTCCATGGGTAGAGCTCGCATAATCGTTGATCCTGAAGAGGTCACCTGCCAGGCCACCGAATAGTTGTACGGGAGCATCCTGTACCGGAATTTGTCATAATCCGTGAGGATCCTCTGCGTCTCGGGCAACCAGTTCCAAAATTCGGTATGCGTCTTGTACCCGTGGATCCTTAGAATGGGAGAGAATGTGCTCCACTCGAACCATCGGATCTGGGTTTCGTTGGCATCAGGAGACTGTGTGCCTCGGCGGAAGAACCCTCCGCAATCGGTCGTCCAGTAAGGGATTCCAGCCATGCAGAAATTGAGTCCTGCGGCAATCTGCCTGCGGAAAGTTGTCCAATCACTGCCGACATCACCCGACCAGGCAACCGTTGCATAACGCTGCTGACCAAGAAAGGCGGAGCGGGTCAGATTGCAGACTCGTTTTTCGGGATTGGTGGCCCGCTGACCGTCGAAGATGCATTGACTATGGAAGAGAGGATAGGCATTACGCCATAGACTTCCCGATCCAAGAAAGATTTTGGCACCTTCCATTGAGTTCCCGTCATCCCCTGGTTCGGCAGCGTCCTGCCACCATGCATCCGTACCAATCGAGAAGAAAGCCTCGTTGAGGAATTCCCACCGGAGTGATCGGGCATCTGGATTGGTTGGATCGTAGTAGGATGAGTTACCGACGACGCCATGCATGACTTTCAGAGCATCACCCGCCTTGCCATGGGGATTGGGCCAGACCGAGACCATATACTTCATATGATGGTCATGAACTGCCTGGATCATGGCCTTCGGATCCGGATAGCGGGCTTCCTCCATCTGATAGGAACCCCAACCGTATTTACCCCAGTAGAACCAGTCCTGAACGATCAAATCGACAGGGAGATGACGGGAACGGTATCCCTCAACGGCATCAATCAACTCCTGCTGGGTGTTGTATCGTTCCCGACACTGCCAGAAGCCGTAAGCCCAACGAGGGAGAAGAGGGGCTGCCCCGGTCGCTTCGCGGTATCCGGCGATTACCGTCTCCAATGACGGCCCATAGAAAAAGGTGTAGTCGAGCACTTCCGCCGTCGAGGAGCGGAAGATGGTTCGGTCATCCTGTTTCGGACGGACGGAAAGAACGACTTGATCCCCTCCCCCACGCACCGTCACGGAAACCGGTTCACCGGCTTTCAACGAAGAAACGCCGGAGATCGCATAAGGAGTCCACATGTTGGTGATCCCGGCAATCGTGTTGCTGTTGATCTGAATACTCAGCTCCTGACTCCGATTTCCATTGGATGCAAAGAAGACGAACTCGCCCGATTCCTGCGGGGTGAAGCTGCCTGTGTGGATGGCCAGCGGTTTTGGGGTCGGTTTGGGAGTCGGACTCGCAGTCGCTCCATTTGTTCCGACCTTGAGTGCCGCCGCTGCCAGATCTTCAGTCGCCTTGGGAACACCGGTTTCCTTTGGAAGATCGTTCCCCTGAAGAGGAATCACGGTGTCACAGGGGTTCAAGAAAGACCACGAGGCATTATTCCAGAGGAGTCCATAACCACGGCTTGAAAGCATCATCGGCACGACGATCTGAGTGTTCTGCTGTCGGAGTTCCAAAGGCATCCCCCGCCAGTTCCAGACACCCTCCTGATACTGACCCATTCCGTAGAGAAACTCGTTGGTATCGGCATTGAAGCGCTGTTCGATGGAAAAGAGATTTTTAGGTTCCGAGTCACGCGGGTTCATCAGTCGCCCACCCTGCTGCCACTCGCTCAGAAGAGGAGTCCCCCGGGCATCCTGAAATCCAACCGCCCCCGTGGCTTTATTAACTATGGCCGTCACCTGCGCGGTTAAAATCGCAATAGTGTCCAGAGATTCCTTCACGGAAAAGTCCACCGGCTCCCACTTCCTGATCTGCACCACATCCTGCAACTCCGGAATGGAGGCGGAAGGAGTGTAGATGACGCGGATGCCCCGTTCATTGCAAACATTGAGCCTCAGTGTGCCGGGATTCATCGAGAGAGTCACCCCGTTTGCATCCTTTTTCCAGGACGATACAGGTATCTTTTCCGCCCTGACTGGAACGATTAAGAGAAGAACAAGGCTGAGAGTTCTGAGACAGGAAAACAGGGGGAAGCTCATTGGATAAGGGGTTGATGGGGTTGAGAATGCTTGGCAAGCCGCCACAACATCAACAAGATGTATTTTAGGTCAACAGTGACGCAACTCTGACAATGAAACGAGTAACCCTCAAGGAAGTGGCTGCGGAAGCCGGCATCAGCATCAGTTGCACCGCACGTGCATTGAAAGGAAGGGCTGGTATTTCCAATGCAACCCGTGAGCGGGTCAGGGCGATTGCAGACAAACTGGGCTATCGTCCCGATCCGATTCTTTCAGCACTGGCAACCTACCGGGAGTCCCGGAGGAAGAAAGCTTTTCAGGGCACGATTGCTTACCTGGCCAATCACTCTTCCGAACTGGAATGCCTGGCTTCCCTCCAATCAGGCGATCCCTTCCATGGTGCCCGCGAGCGGGCCGCCATGCTCGGGTATCAACTCCGTTATTTCCCCCTGAATGATCTGTTGGACTCACCTGAGCGTTTCTGGAAGAGGCTTCGGAATCAGGGAATCCAGGGAGTGCTCATACGCTCGTTCCCCGTTGAAACCGCATGTATTCCGCCATCACCGACTGGATTTCACTGCGTTGACCTTTTCAGTCAGCCCCATTCCGTTACGGTATCGACCGTTTCGAGCAATCACGCCCAGTCCATGGAATTGGTACTGATGCATTTGAAAAAATCCGGATATGAAAAACCAGCCCTGATCCTCAATACCCGGATAAGCACCATCCTGCATCATGGATGGAGAATGGCTTTTTCCGTGTCGGCACAGAATTTCAAGAAAATGCTTCATTTCAACCACGAAGAATTTCCGGTCAGCGAATCATCTTTGACACAATGGATCGGGCTCCATCGTCCTGATGCACTCCTCTTTTGTTATAGTGAAGACCACATGCCCGGGGCAAAAATCCTCTCACGATGGCATCGCGAAGGAATTGCCTCCCTATGCATGGATCTGCTCGATCCTGATTGCGGGATTGCAGGTATCTATCAGGATAGAAAACTGGCGGGAGCCGAAGCTCTCTCCCTGCTTCACGGAATGCTGATGGCGGGAGGACTGGTCGTTGTCAGACCTCCCACAGCAACCCTAATTCCCGGAACTTGGATGGAGGGAAATCAACGCATACCTAGAGATCCTTGAATGCAGGATTCAGAGACATGTCGTCATGGAAAATTGCATCCGGGTTCGATTATTTTTCACCCGCATCTTTTTTGATTCGGGGCAATTGCTGTAAAAAAGTCTCAGCCATCAGATGATGACCATTCGCATTGGGATGGATATGATCGCTCCCGTAACATTCCTTGAGTTTTGGCAATACCGCACCGCGCATATCAATCACCCAGACATCCTTCTTCGGATCATTCAGGCTCAGAAGCCAGTCGGCATAAATCTTCATGACATGGTCATAATAGGGATAGGTACTGCGATAACCAAACTTGTTGGGGTTGGCGGCAGTTTCTTCAACCGCCTGCGCGTTGGCTTTCAATAAAAGTTGATCCCTGGTCGCTGGATCGATGCCAGGTTGAAATGCTGGACCGGGATCGGCATAAGGAGTGGCAGTGAAGAGAATGATATGGCTGCCGACGGAATGCACTTTCTGAATCAATGTCTGAACACCCTCTTTGTAGGCTGAAAAGCTTTGGCTCCTCGCTATTTTGAGTGGGTAGGAAGGATTGAGGCAGGGAAGGTATGA
>JBAXTN010000010.1:0-73275 GCA_037130175.1 bacterium
CCGCTGGCAACGCCGCCACCGCCGCCGCCTCCACCGGAAGCCAAGCCGCCGCCAGCGCCGCCGAGGCCGGAGCCGCCGTTGACGCCAGAGCCGTTGCCGCCAACGTCGCCGATATGGGATCCACCGCCGCCGCCGCCGCCGGCCACAAAAAGAGGGATATTCCCTGCGGTGTAAACAAAGGTGCCGCCACCGCCGCCGCCAGCGGGGCCGATGCCGCGACCGCCGATAGCAATAGAGAGCACCGTTCCACTTGTCAGATTAACCGTACCACTTACCAAGGCCCCAGAACCAGGGCCGGCACTACCAAACGCTCCAGCAGCACCCGCACCGGTGAATGTATAGGTGCCGGTCGTCGGGATCGTGTAGGTCACTACGGCGCCCGTAAAGTTAAAGGGGATGGTCTGGGCTGATAGTGTCCCGTGTATGCAGAAACCTGTAACAAGGAGCAGTGCGGCAAGGTGGGATTTAAGGAATTTCGTCATGGATGTGGGCAGGTTGTTGAAATGCACGATGCTCGGTGAAAAAGAAGGGATACGAAAAAAAAATTGAAGCATCGTAGTGATCAATCACCTCACTTACAAGCAAACATCATGCCTTCCTTGATCACAGAGCAAGAGCCTCCCTTCCTCAGCTTTTGTGAATTCTGTGCCTCTTGTGGCCAAATTCTACTCTGCTTTATCGCAAGTACCGCATGTTACCGATCAGAGGAGGAATGCTATCACTTCTTATCCGGTTCGAGATGTACGGTGACATCCTCCAATGGCAAAGTTAAGGCCATGAGGCGGTCTTTCACCGCATGAGAGATGCCGTGTCCTTCGCGGACGGAGATCTCACCGTTTACCCGGATATGGAGATCGGCAAGGTAGGCGAGGCCGCTTTTACGCACGCGGCACTTTTCGGCACTGAGGACGCCCGGCACAGCACATGCCTCGGACAGGATGGTGGCCTTTGCCTCGTCGGATACTTGGGCATCCATCATTTCTCCCAAAGAAAGCTTCAGCATGTTGAAGGAGCTGTAGAAGATCACGATACAGGCGAAGAGGGCGGCCCAGTCATCGGCAGCCTCGTAACCATGCCCCCCCACAAGGCTGATCGAGATACCGATGAAGGCGGCGATCGATGTCACGGCATCGGAGCGATGATGCCAAGCATCTGCCAGAAGGGCATTGCTTCCAATTCGGTGAGCCTTGCTTGCCATGACCTGATAGAGGGCTTCCTTTACCAAGATCACCCCAAGAAGGATCAGCAAGGTGTAGGGTGAGGGGCGGTGAGGAGTGGCACCATGAGCCACTGCAGCGAGTTGAGTGATGCTTGTATGGGCAATGACGGCTCCAGCGATGGCCAAGACCAACGCTCCGATCAGTGATGCCAGGGATTCGGCCTTCCCGTGACCATAGGGATGTTCCTCATCGGGGGGTTTGGCGGCGTATCGGAGAGCTCCCCAGATCAATAGGGAACTGAAGAGATCGAGAAGGGATTCTACTCCATCAGCTACCAGCGCGTTTGAACGACCGATAATTCCACCCGTGATCTTCCCGGCAGAGAGAAAGAGATTCAGAAAGACCCCTGCCAGAACCGCCCGTTGACCTTCAGAGGCCTTGGCTTGGATTTTATCACTCATCGCGCACCTCTCTAATGTAGTCCGCTATGGCCTGACGAAAAGGGGAGACAAGATCAGCTTTTGCTTTGACAAAAGCAGGACGAAACCAAGGTTGAAGACCGAGTAAATCTGGAGTCACAAGAATTTGACCATCGCATGCAGCACCACTTCCAATGCCAATGGTCGGGATGTCCAGTTTTTCTGTAATAATACCTGCAACAGGAGCATCGACTAATTCAAGAACAAGGGCACAACACCCCGACTCCTGAAGTGTGAGTGCCGAGGCCAAAAGTGATTGAGCCTCAGCTTCCGTTTTCCCCTTTTTATGGTATCCTCCCTCCTCGCGAACATGCTGGGGAAGCATGCCAAGATGTCCGATAACTTCTATTCCTTCTGCTGTGATGGTCTTAATTTGCTGAGGGAGGCACCCCTCAAGCTTGACGGCATGGGCTCCAGCATCAATCATGCGTCTTGCGTTGGTAAGTGCCTGATCTGTTGTGTGATAAGAACCATAGGGAAGATCGGCGGCCACAGGCACTCGTAACGCTCCTCGCCGCACTGCTCTCAAATGGTGCAGCATTTCTTCCATCGTGACATCCACAGTGTCTGGGTAACCAAGCACCACCATGCCCAGTGAGTCTCCTACAAGAAGCAGATCAATTCCTGCCTCATCCAAAAGCCGTGACGTAGGGTAATCATAGGCAGTTAGCCATGCCTGTTTATCTCCATTTAACTTAGCTGATACAAGAACTTCTTTAAGATTCATATCAATTTAATCATTAATGTGATATGAATATTTATTACTTATTATAAATAAATACTCCATGCAGTTAAAAGACCATCCAGGAAGCTTCATGTGAGGTCGAATTTCCGAGAGGGGCTTTAGGACAAAATAACGCTCCGTCATCCGAGGGTGAGGGACTTGGAGAAGGGGGTGGTTCAGTTGTAAATCGTCACAGTAAAGGATGTCCAAGTCCAAACAGCGAGGTTCATGAAATCCATGTTTTAGGGGGCGCCCTAACTCAATCTCCAGAGTCTGCAAGCGATTCAACAAGCTCAACGGATCAAGAGAGGTCTCCAACTCTGCAACGGCATTGAGAAACAAAGGAGAGCCGGGAAGGCAATCAACGGGCTCTGTTTCCAGATTATTGGAAACAAGAAAGTCACCTTGCTCATGGATCATGCGGAGATTTTTTAAAGCAATTTCCAACATGGAGTGACGATCGCCGAGATTAGAGCCAAGTGCAATTCCGGCACGCATGAGAATATAAAGAGGTGCCTCTGCCTAACTTAATCCAAGGACATCCTGCATATCATAAAGCCCTGATTTCTGATCGCGGGCCCAAAGGGCAGCCCGTAAAGCCCCCCGCGCAAAGGTTTCCCTGCTTGAAGCGCGGTGGATCAACTCGATCCGATCCCCGGGGGCAGCCAGCAGCACGGTATGATCGCCGACAACATCGCCACCCCGCACCGCATGAACTCCGATCTCGTTGAGAGTCCTTTCTCCAACCATCCCTTCGCGGCCATGACGCACATCCTGCTCATAATCAAGACCCCGAACTTCTGTAAGGATTTCAGCCAAACGCCGCGCTGTACCGCTGGGAGCATCTTTTTTAAGGTGATGATGAATTTCAATCACCTCGGCATCATATTCAGGGCCGACTATTTCTGCTGCCTTTCTGGAAAGCCAGAAGAGGGTATTCACTCCGACGCTATAATTAGGAGAGAAGATGACAGGTATTACCTTCGATGCTTCGCTGATTAGAGATCTTAATTCATTATTATGTCCAGTAGTTCCAATGACAATAATCTTACCTAATTCCATGCATTTACGAAGCACCCGTTCCGTGGCTTCGGCATGGGAAAAGTCAATAACGGCATCGGTTTTTGATACAGCTTCGAGGGATTCTTCTTCGTCAATGGTTCCTGAGAGTTCAAATGATGGATTTTCATCAATGGAGCTCAAAAGCGCTTTTCCCATTCTTCCTTTTGATCCATAAATAACCACTTTAAGTTTTTTCATAGCAGTAAGTTGCAATTATAGAATATCAACGGATTTTAATGTCCTAAGCAGAAGCTCTCTGTTCGATGGAAGCATTTCACAAAGAGGAAGACGGACATCTTCAGCGGAGACTCCCTTTGCCGCTAGAGCAGTCTTGATCGGAACCGGGTTTGGCTCGATAAACAGGTCACGGAAAACTGGGTAGTAGCGTTGATGCAACGAAAGCGAGGTCTCCAAATCGCCCTCAAAGAAGCTCTGAACCAGTGCCTGAACCTCACTGGGTATAATATTGGAGGCAACACTGATGACTCCCACGGCTCCAGCCACAAGAAACGGAAGTGTTAGTGAGTCATCTCCAGAGAGAATCTCAAAGCTCTCCGGAAGGACTGCCCTCAGTTGATTAACGCGCTCGACACTCCCTCCCGCCTCTTTGATGGCGACGATATTGGAACAATCAGATGCCAATCTGGCCACGACAGAAACAGGAATTTCGATGCCGCATCGCCCCGGGATGCTGTAAAGAATGATCGGTATCGAGACGGCATCGGCTACGGCTTTGAAGTGGCGGTAAATTCCCTCTGCTGAAGGTTTGTTGTAATAAGGAGCCACCAGGAGAGCTGCGTCAGCACCCAGCTTTTCGGCCTCGATGGTGAGTTCCACTGCCTCTGAGGTAGCATTGGAACCCGTGCCTGCAATCACCAAGGTGCGTCCTGCGGCGGCGCTAACCGCCACTTGAATGACTCTGCGATGTTCCTCGTGACTGAGGGTAGGGGATTCACCGGTCGTCCCTACGGCAACAATGCCCGAAATACCAGCCTGTATCTGTGATTCGATCAGTGAGATCAGGGCATCTTCATCAAGCGCGCCCTCTCGAAACGGGGTGATGAGCGCTGTATGAGCTCCAGCAAAAGAAAGGGATGTCATAAATGAGGGGTTACAGAGTGATGCTGCCATCAAAAACAAAATCGGCGGGGCCTGTGAGGGTGACTTCGTGAAAATGTCCATTTTCCAGATTAAATCCCACCTCCAGGTCATCACCTCCCATGACTTGAACCCGGACGGGCGAGGGGGCGTCGGTCAGAAGGTGGTGGATCAGCGCAGCAGCGACGACACCAGTACCACAGGCAAGGGTTTCATCCTCAACGCCCCGTTCGTAGGTGCGAATAGCTAGAGAGCCTGGAGCTAAGATCTGGACAAAGTTGGCGTTTGTCCCCGCAGGGGCAAATCGTTGATGCAGTCGGAGCGCTCTCCCTTCCTCAAACACGGAGACAGATTCCAGATGATCGACAAATACCACCGCATGGGGCACACCCGTATTAAGAGAGTGTACCTCCCTATCCTGTCCAAGAAGCTGAAGGGAATGTGCGATTTGAACGCTGTGAGGGGGGCTCATCCTAATCTTTACCCGATCCTCATCGAGGAGTTCGGCGGAAATAATCCCAGCCTGAGTGCTAAAGGAAAGCACGCCCCGGTCGAGTCCGATAAGATCTGACGCAAAACGGGCAAAACAGCGGGCCCCATTGCCGCACATGTCAGCCTCTCCTCCATCGGCATTGTAATAGCGCATCCGAAGCAATTCGGGTGTGCCTTCCACGGCCAGAAGACCATCGGCCCCTATCCCCCGATGCCTGTCACAGAGTCCGGAGATTTGTTCCTTGGTCAAAGAGAGGTTGCCGTCGCGGTTATCAACCATCACAAAGTCATTTCCAGCACCGTTCATCTTGGTGAACTCTAAAATCATCGGAGCATTATCACTACCCGTCCCGCCTGAGTCACGCCACAAAGTACGATTATCTGTTGTGGATGATCGTTGTCGCAATCGCCACTCCGCTCATAAGGATTCCCAAGATCAGGATCACAAGGGCTATGGAACATCCTGGATGAAATACTCCAATGAACGCCCCGGCAAAATAGATGAAGAAAACAAGAAGTGGAAAAACGGGGGCAGAGCGGGGAGTAGTGTGCTCTTTCAAGAAAAAATCGCCTATCAAAGACATTGCCTTCGAGATGCCTGCCGTCAGGGTGCTGGTAATGACCACAGTGATGCCTGCGCCGGGTACATTCAGCGCAAGTGCCGCCACGCTTTGCATTCCCATGGCAAAAGCTATTACCAGAATGTGCGTTATGGAAAAGAGCCCGGAAAACAGTAAGAGTGAGGCTCCGCAGGAAATAATGACTAACGCATCAAGAAAAATCACCAGAGCGGTGGTGTTAAGGGATAAAATATTTTTCAATCGGATCAGGAGGGCTGCGAGACAACACCCCAGACAGAAGATCAGCAGGACAAGTGCCGGACCAGCGGCCTGTGCCAAAGGTGATGTTCTCACAAGGGATGTGGCGATCAGCACCGCATTCCCAGTCATATTTGCTGGAAAAATATCCGCGCTTTGAAAACCAATCGCATCCACGCATCCGGCCACCAGAACCATGATTAGCACGAGAATACGGCGAAGCGTTTCTGGGGCCGAGAGCATATCATCAGGTGGCCTGATTTCTAACCGCCTCCGCAATGGGTCTCACAAAGTCAGCGATGCGCTCTGGCAAATCGGGCTCATTCCCATATTCAGCAATCTTTCGCACGATGGCACTGCCGACAACCACTCCGTCAGCAAGTCCGGCGACAATGGCGGCCTGCTCAGGGTTGGAAATCCCAAATCCGACGGCAACTGGCACCTTGGTAAGTGCTCTGATTGCCTGAACTCGTTCGGCAATATCCGTGGAAAGGCTTGTCTGTTCACCCGTAACACCCTCCCGAGAAACATAGTAGATGAATCCCTCAGAGGCATCCGTGATTTCTTTGAGTCGCTCTGGTGGAGTCGTTGGGGCAATCAGTCGAATCGTCTTTAACCCGGTGGAGGAAGCTAGTTCTGTATTCAGGGATGCCTCCTGGGGAGGAAGATCGAGCAAGAGAAGTCCGTCAGCTCCAGCTTTTGCTGCATCAGCCTGAAACTTGGCAAATCCGTAGATATAGACCGGATTAAGGTAGGCAAACAGCACGATGGGAATCTGACTGGTTTTGCGGATTTCACGGACAAGATCGATGATGCCGGAAACCGTGGCACCTGCGGTCAAGGCACGATTTGCAGCAGCCTGAATGGTTGCTCCATCAGCAAGAGGATCGGAAAATGGGACTCCCAGCTCCAGGAGATCGACTCCGGCACCCTCAAGTGCCACCGCAATCTTAGCGGAGATCTCCAATGACGGATCGCCACCGGTGATGTAGGCGATCATGGCAGTGCGGCCAGTTGTTTTAAGCTGCTTAAAGAGAGAGTCGATCCGGTTCATGTGCTAAAGAATCGATTAAAGGGAAATTCAGACCCTGAGACAATCACTATAGAACTTTCGCAGTAATCAATAACTACAGATAATATATGTCATGAATAGTGAAAGTATAAAATCGAAAGGACACACTTTACAGCTAGAACGAGTCTCCTTGCCCTTACGGAGTTGGCTTTCTAATGATCTCAATCCGTGCCACCGTGCTATCAGTGCGATTGGTTCTCGTTGTCATATCGCTCGGTCCGCGGTATTGGAACCCTGATATATCCGTAGCCTCGGAGAGCATTCTTGAAAGCTCAGGCCATTGACTGCTTTGAATAATCACGATGATTCTGATCAGATCATGATCGTAGGCCTCGACAAATTGGTAATGATTCTTTCGCAGGACATCCTCCACCTTTGAGGAAGCGGAATCCAATGTTGCGGGCGGAACCACCTGAATTTGAAATCCGTCCTTATCGGCAATAAGTTTTGGAAGCGGCATGGCATTGGATGCTGCTTTTTCAACCGTTGCCCGAAGATTTGCCAAATCCGATGATGGCTTTGTTTCATTCGTCTTGGGGAGAGTTTCCTGGACTGGCTCCTCGGTCTTAATTCCCGAATGGCGGAATTTATTGAATGCAATGCCAATCGCCGCATAGGGCACGGTGAAGAGCGCAACGAGCACCACAAGCAGAACACCGATCAGCAGGACATAACTAAGACCGGATTTTTTGGAATCCTCATCGGTGCTCATCTTCTCGGTAGCATTGCGTCCACTCCAGTACACTGCAAGCCAGATATTGATTTTCATCGACTCGTCGCCATCGGGATTGACCCTCTCCCTTCCCTGTCGGATAATCAAGGGCTACCCATGTCCGTTTCCCATACCCGTAATTTTTGCATCATTGCCCACATCGATCATGGGAAGACCACCCTCTCGGATCGGTTGTTGGAAACCACGGGCACGATTGCCAACCGAGACAAACAAGATCAGTTGCTTGACTCCATGGATCTGGAAAGGGAGCGCGGCATCACCATCAAGTCCCACCCCGTCAGCATGCAGTACAGGGCTAAGAACGGTGAGATGTACACCCTCAATCTCATGGACACACCGGGCCATGTCGATTTCGCCTACGAAGTCTCACGGAGTCTTGCAGCTTGTGAGGGAGCTCTCCTGATCGTCGATGCCGCTCAGGGCGTCGAGGCCCAGACCATGGCCAACATTCACCTCGCCCACAAGCAAGGCCTCGCCATCATCCCAGTGATCAACAAGATTGATCTTCCTAACGCAGACCTTCCAACCGTCAAGAAGCAGCTCGAGGATCTCCTTGCCATCCCCGCCGATGAGGCGATCGAGGCCAGCGCCAAAGTGGGGATAGGTATTGAAAATATTCTAGAGTCGATCGTCGAGCGTATCCCCTGCCCTCCCACCGGTGATGAGACCCTCCGGGCGCTTGTCTTTGACTCCCTCTTCGACACCTATCGTGGAGTGGTGAGCTATATCCGTGTCTTTTCAGGCGATCTCAAGGCTGGTTCGCAGGTCCGGTTGATGTCCACCAATCAATCCTACGATGTGAAGGAAGTAGGCATCTTCACCCCCAAGATGACCGCCACAGAGAAACTCTCCGTTGGCGATGTCGGCTACTTCATCGGCAACATCAAATCCACTGCCGAAATCAAGATCGGCGATACCCTGACCGACGCCAGAAAGCCTGCCAGCGAGCCTCTGCCTGGATTCAAGGAAGTTCAGCCGATGGTCTACAGCGGTATCTATCCCATCAATACGGCCGACTTCGAGCCTCTCAAGGCAGCCATGGGAAAACTCCAGATCAATGACGCGGCCTTCAACTACATGCCGGAGAGTTCGGTGGCACTCGGTTTTGGATTTCGCTGCGGTTTCCTCGGACTCCTACACATGGAGATCATTCAGGAACGCCTCCGCCGCGAATACGATATGGACATCATCGCCACTTATCCAAGTGTCATCTATGAAGTCGTGAAGACCAATGGCGATCTGCTCATGGTTGACAATCCGGCCAATCTTCCCGACATGAGTGTCGTCGAGGAGATCCGTGAGCCCGTGGTGAAATGCTTCGTCATGGTTCCCAATGAGAATATCGGCGACATCATGCAGATCATGATGGACAAGCGTGGCGTAGTGGAGACCACCGATTCCATCGATACCCGCAGGGTCATGATCACCGCAGTCCTGCCGCTCAATGAGATCCTCGTCGATTTTCATGACAAGATCAAATCGGTCACACGCGGCTATGGATCCATGGACTACGAGCCAGCGGGCTATCGCGCTGACCGCATGGTAAAGTTGGAAATGCTCGTCAATGGCGAACCTGTCGATGCCTTCTCCAGTATCGTCCATCGTGACAAGGCTGAAGCCCGAGGCCGATCTCTGGCAGCCAAATTAAAAGATGTCATCCCAACCCAGATGTATCAGGTGGCCATCCAGGCTGCTGTCGGGGGCAAGATCGTAGCTCGCGAGAGCATTAGCGCCATGCGAAAGAATGTCACGGCCAAGTGCTACGGCGGCGACATCACGCGTAAGCGCAAACTCCTTGAGAAACAGAAGGAAGGTAAAAAGCGAATGAAGGCCATCGGCCAAGTCAACATCCCTCAGGAAGCCTTCATTGAGGTGCTCAAGACGAACTGAGGGTGGGATCAATCTGGTCTTCAATAGACTTGACCAATTTAAAATTCTGCTGCATTTCTCTTTTTGACAAAAAATCAAAATAAATTCATAAACAAAATAAATTCATAAAATATGAAAATCATGCGTTCCTCATTCATGTGTAGATCGGTTGTATTTTCCATGCTGTTTCTTTTTGGATGTCTTCTTACAGCCAAGGCCCAACTGAACATGCTTTTTACCAATGATATTACGGTTTCTGGCTGGAGTTCTGATGCAATCTATGTCACCATCCTTCGCGGTCAGAAATCCACATCGCCACTGACTGCAGATTTCCTGCCTGATATAACCTATGTAAATAATACTTCTTTGAGCCCGTTTTCTTGGAACTATGCCACAAACATTCTGGTTGATCAAGTAGCAAACCCAACAAATAGTAACATGCAAGTTTTTGCAGGTTATACCACCAATTATGGTCAAGGTTATTCTGATTCGATTAAACTTTCCACCATCATCAATAACGGTGGACTTCAATGGGTCTCAAATGCATCCTCAGCTCAAATAATTGTTTCTTATGGGCAGGCAATCGATTCGACATTTGTAAATTTCCAAACAAATTACTTATATAGTAACAATACCGCTACAAGTACTACACCTTATATACAACAAAACGCCTTCTATTGGAATGGTCAATTGGCTCCTAATAATCCAAGCGATCCAAGTTATAAAATTCCATATCAAAATTTTGAGATTACATATACAGGTACGAACGTTGGTGACCAAGGGGATATAACAGCGATTAACTACATGGGCAGCTTCCTCAGTATATCTTCTTTTCAAAGTACCAATGCCACAGGTACACCTTTGCAGACTGTTGGATTCCTCGAAAGTAACACTACTCAAGTAGGGTCCCTGCTAAGTACATTTACAAATATTATCGGACCGTCAGGATACGGCAACACTGTTAACGCAAGTATTGTTACAAATGACACAGGTAAAGTTGTCCGTGTTATCGGTCCCAGTCAGTTTATTGGACAAAGCAATGGTTTAGGCACTTACACGAATCTTGCATCCTACTTGGGTTATGTTCAGACAAGTACCAGCAGTAATACTGTTTTGTCCAATAGCTCTAGTTACAATACTGTACAATATATTGCCAATAGTGGTGGAAATTATACCAATGTACTAATAACCTTTACCCTTACTAATGCTGTGACCGGAGATCAAAACAATGGTTTTGGACTTAGTAGCGCTGGAACTGTAACTGCTGTTCTTATTGGTTATGCAAGCAGTAATGTAATCTCCCAAACGACGAATACATACACCAACATTCAAATGGTTGTTCCTGCACAATACCTAAATGGTGGAAGCAACTACCCCACGGCAGCTGCGCAGTTCATTTACGGTGCAAGTGCTGGAACATCTAATTATTTTGTCCAGAATGCAAGTTACAGCAATTTATCTGCTTTGTTAACTGGATCGGGAGGCAGTGAAGCGTTTGTAACTGGTGGTGGATCCAATGCTTTTCCAGCTGTGCAATCTCAGATCTACGGCGAACTTTCTGCTGCATTCGCTTTCGGACTTGCAGGCAGCACTAACACGAATAGTGCAGGTATCGCCATCGGATCAATGCCAAGTGGACAGTGGTGGATCGCTAGTAACGGAGTCTTACCATTCACAAATGCCCAGACCAACAGCGCATATTATGATATCTGGGCTTCAATTATAGATAGTAGCTCATCCAACAGGGTTTACGGATATGCTTACTCAGACCGATTTGGAGGAACTAATAGCCCGTTAATTAACGATTTGCAATACAACGGTTTGCCTGTCGGAAGCTGGCAAGTCACGATAGGTGCTCCGCTCGTAAGTTCTATAAATTCCGTACCTGAGCCTGCCACCCCATTCCTTCTAGGTTTTGGCTCACTTGCTGGATTGGTTGCTCTGCTCCGATCGCGCCGTAAATCGTAATACCAACAGCTTGGTGGTGGATTCAATTACCCACTTTCGTTAATCAGAACATTGAGAAGCTAAGTTGCTCTTCATCTGCTGGCAGGTAGTGAATTGCTCTGCTTTAACGGGCTCATCCTTGCGATCCAAGTCAAGAGGAGGCTTCGCTGTGCGGGATCGCTGACTCTGGGAGCCTCCATGGCAAGCAACGAGACTCCCTTCTCTGGCTTACCCCTTTTCTCATAGACCCGTGCCTGTTCCAGACGGAGTCGAAATTTTACCTGGGGGTCTCTCGCGATCTGTGATGCATCCCGGAAGCTCGCTCCAGCCGCCGCAAAGACTCCCGCATCATACTGTGCGGCTCCGAGTGCCTCGAGATAGAGGCTTTCACCAGTTTCCCTGGCCCGCACTCCGAGATCGTGTGCAGCCAGGAGGACATTCCCCTGATGATTCAGAATAATCTGCCGATAGTCTGTCCATAGAGTTGGTGTCACGGCATTGGCATTGGTAAACGCCGCATAGGGACGGTACAGAGGATCACCGACCAGGATGCTCATCCATGAGAGGACTGGCTGTGCTCCGTAATAGCTCTCAGCAAGGTTGCTGCCTGCCAGCAAAGACTCCTCCATAATCCCAAAATCAGTGGTAAAAATCAGGTAAGGTTCATAGACATTTCCCACCGAGGCACTGGCACCTTTTTCGATCAGCGGCCCAGTCCAACCCTTCCCTGGATCGTGCAAGGTCGTGGCACTGAAGGAATGGAGATGTCCGGCAACAGCTCCGGGCATAAAGTGAAAGGCCGTATCCCGGAACGGGCCATCGATACTATCTGAATACCAGCCAAAGTATGCAGCAGCCTCGGTGATAGGAAATCCTGACTGAAAGGTCTCAGGAAGATCATCGCTGAGCACAGGAATTCCGTGCTTACGCATCACCTCCCCTGCCTTTCTGATCCACTGATCTCCTCGGATGTAGCCCGGGTCTGTCACGGAGCGAAGATCGACATACCCCCAGCCCCAGAGTCCTTCTTTCTCTGCACTGATGCCCTTGCTTATCATTGCTTTGATAGCGTTCACACTCGGCCCATCGAGCCTTCCCACCAGCAAAAGTTGAGGGGGGATACGCAGCGGTGTATCAGCTTGCTTGCTCTTGCCGGAGGGCTTGGAACCATCTGGCGACTCAATTGGTTTTCTGCAAAGCGGATTATTGAGGACTCCAGAGATCTGAGAATTGTAGAGACCCAGTATCGAGAGTTCAGAGTCCACCGAGGCTGCCGTGCATGAACCAAAGGGTGGCGGCTGGAGTTTGGCATTATCGCCGGGATAATTGGTACATTCGGCTATCTTCAGTGGTATCCCACGGATCACAGCGGCGTAATGAATGCAGGATGCAGATACAACAGGATGATGATTTTCATCCTCGGACATCACCCAGAAGCCACGCCCTATTATTTCCTGACGGAGAGGAACGGCGATAGTGGTATCATACTCAGTGCGTGAGATTTCCTCATTCGTAGAAACTCTCAAACCGATCTCCCTTGTGATATCAATCGATCGGGTCGCGCAGTAATAATCGGCCAGAGATTTGGAACTGGGATCGTCCTGATTGTAGATGACTATTGTCGAGGCGGCATTCTCCTGGGGGGTACCAGCGAGTACATTCAGCAGGGAGAATATCCCCGTCAGAGCGAAAGAATGTAAACGAAAGCGTCCCATCACATTCCAAGCCGTATCTTCAGGCCATCATAAGCCAGTTGCATCGTAGCAGGTAGCTCTGCCTCCTTCGAAGCGTGGGAGACATCGTGACTCATGTGAGTGAAATAGGTCGAGATCGGAAAAATCCCCCGTGCTGATTCAATCGCCTGATCGAAAGTCATGTGCGTGTGATGAGGCGTGTCCCTCAAAGCATCGAGAACTAGGACATCAACTCCCTGCGCCGCTTTCAGGGCCATTTCGGGCACACTGCTACAATCGGTGAAATAGGCGAGTAGTTTCCGCCCAAACCTACTGATGACATAGCCTGTGGTGGTGAACTTTCCATGAGGCAGCGCCACAGGCAGAATCGTCATCTCACCGAGCCGAAATGGTTCGTTATGGGTGATTGTGTGGGGATCGAGGCGGAGATAGTTTTTCCATGGTTTTGGATCGTCGAAGGCGTAATAAAAATTGCTCCGCAACTGTTCCATCGTATATGACGTTGCATAGACCGGCATTTCTCGATCCTCCAGTTCACAAAAACGTCTCATGTCGTCAAATCCCATGATGTGATCCGAATGGGCGTGGGTGAAGAGAGCGGCACCGATACTCTTCACTTTCTCCCTGAGGCATTGCATCCTGAACTCTGGCGTCGTATCGATCACGAAGCTCGTGGCATCCGCCTGCACCAAAACAGAGGTTCTGGTACGATTATCCCGGGGGTCATCGGAAAGGCAGACGGCGCAATCGCAACCGATCGCTGGAACCCCCTGGGAGGTGCCAGTTCCGAGAAAGGTGATTTCGAGTGATGGCATGACTTGTTCTTAAAGGCTCTACGCTGGCATAGTATCGTCCATGTCGGCAATGCTCAGGTCACTCCGAATTCGTAATCTTGCACTCGTCGAGGAACTCACATGGGAACTTCCTGACGGTTTTACCGCCGTCACCGGAGAAACGGGAGCTGGCAAATCGATCATCATCGGAGCTCTCAAGTTCCTTCTGGGGGAAAGAGCAGACCGCGGAGTCGTTCGCTCGGGTGCTCCATCGGCGGGAATCGAGGCGGTCTTTGTGCTCGATGACTCCAGTGAAATTGACTCCCTGCTGGAAGATCGCGGTGTGGACTTGTGTATGGATGGAGAACTGATTCTCAAGCGTTCCATAGCCACCGAAGGGAGCAGTCGTCAATTCATCAACGGAAGCCCCTGCAATCTTTCCCTCCTCAAGGAACTTGGCAGTCTGCTTGTCGATCTTCATGGCCCGCATGATCATCAGTCCCTCTTCAGTCGCCACGAGCAGACCCTCTTACTTGACCGTTATGCTGATGCCCTTGCATTGAGAAAATCGTATCTGGAGTGCCGTACGGCTGTGAATGAAGCACTCCGTGAGATTGAGGAGCTTGAGAACAGCAGCGGTGGCCTCGACCGCATCGCACGACTACAGGAAGAAGTGGACGAGATATCGTCCGCCAAGCTTTCTCATGACGAGGAAGAATTATTGAACAAACGCTACAAGGCAGCCTCGAACTGCCGTCGTTTGATCGAACTTTCCGCCGCAGTTGTCAGCCGTCTGGAGGATGAGGAACGCGGAGCTGGTCTTGCCGTCACTGAGTCGACCCGACTGCTTCGAGATCTAGGGCGGATTGATGAGAGGGCTTCTGAGTACCAGGAAAGTCTGGAAAAAATCATGGAGGGTCTTGACACCCTCATTTCAGAACTTCGTGACTATGCAGAAGAGATAGAGGTGGACGCTGGTGAACTTCAGCTTTTGGAAGATCGGGTCAACCTTATCGGTACGCTTCGGCGGAAATATGGTCCCAGTCTTGCCGAAGTCATCGCCCGGGGCGTGGAGTCGGCAGCGCAACTGGAACTGCTGTCATCCCTCTCCGAGCTTCAGGAAGCCGCCCGGAAAAAACTCGCAGCTGCCTCAGAACAACTCACGCTCTCCGCAGCCAGACTCGGCGAAAAACGTAGCAAAGGCGCCGCTCAACTCGCAGCAACTGTTGCCCGTGAACTTGCCAGTCTCGGTTTCCGGCAGGCGGGCTTTGAGATTACACTGGAGCTTCAGAGTGAAACTGGCCCCGATGGAGCCGAGCTTGCCGAGTTCCTCTTTGCTCCCAATCCCGGTGAGCCTGTACAGCCGCTCCGTGCGATCGCCTCTAGCGGCGAAATCTCACGAGTCATGCTGGCTCTCAAAACTGCGCTAGCCGCGCAGGACAGAATTCCTCTGCTTGTTTTTGACGAAATCGATGCCAATGTGGGTGGAGAGATTGCCAGCAAGGTGGCGGATAAAATGAAGCAGCTCGGGCTTGGACATCAGGTGCTCTGTATCACCCATCTTCCTCAGGTAGCGGCAGCCGCCAGATCGCAATTCATAGTTGTGAAATCCGTCGAAAATGGTCGCACTGGAACCACACTCAATCCGGTCGACGGCGCGGAAAGAATCTCAGAAATCGCACGCATGCTTGGCGGAGTGTCGGACTCTGCAAAGGCCCATGCACTCTCCCTTCTTGGTGAGACTCGAATGGTTGAAAGTAAGGAAAGCTGAGCATCCTAATGCCTCCCAAGTCCACTTTTTCACAACCTGGCATCATCGTCAATTTGATCGGTGTCTCGCTTATCTTTGCCGCCGCGCTCATTCAAGCACTCGGATTTTTAAATCCTCTAGAACTTCGCTTGCTCAACACCGTTCAGGAACTTGGACCCGCCCGCTTCTTAGAGGAACCTCCTCGCGTCATTCTGATCAGCTTGCAGAAGACAACTCATGGATACCCCGCCATGGATCTTGCGATGGTCTTGCGTGGATTAAAGAACCTTCATCCCCGCTGCATCGTGGTCAATGGTCAGATCGAGCCGGAACAGGGTCCTGTACCCTTCCTTCCACCGATACGATCCAGAATCGCAGAAACGGGCATCGCTCTCGTCCTCCCTCAACTCCCCTCACCCACATCCCGCTTCCAATCCATTCCCCTCATTCGTTATTCTCTTACTTCGGGAAGCAATGACTGGCCCATTATTGAAGGGAAAGCCATCCCGGGTGCCGGTGATGCATTCTTCCCTTCAACGACGAATTCCCCAGGCTCGGATTCGAGACTCGCTCTTTTTGCCAACACCTGCGAGGGGGTTCCTGTCGGATCACTCTGGTGGTGGACACTCCCTCAAGAGGTGCGACAAACACCATCGCTACTTCTTTTTAGAAAGATTCTTCTCCTGAGCAATCATACCCCCCTTCAACTGACTTTAGCCGGTGAAGCTAATGCCTCCTCTGGATCAATTCTAGAAATCCCGCTTGATGATTTTCTGCTCCAATGTGAGCAGAAGGAACAGGGCACTATCAGTCCGACATTCGACACCCTATGGGATAAGAGCACCGTCGTAATCGGTACACACAACGACGCTAGCAAGGCAGCATCGCTCTCCGTTCTGCTCCAGTCAGCTGTATGGCATCATCTTTCCCTAGTCATGCAGGGAGTGATCGCCCTCGGTTGGATTGTTCTTCTGATGATTTCTAGAAAACTAAGCATATCTCCCTGGATCATTTCCACGCTGACTCTTGTTTTTATCACTTCCCTTACGCTACTCCTGCTTCATCAAGGAATCATCATTCCCTACCTTTCAGGGATCGTCGCTGCACTGCTTGTCACTCTAAATAAACGGTAACAGAGGGTATTTTTTCCCAAGGACTTGTTCGCTGGGTGCACCGAGCCATTTTTCCAAGGCCGTGGCATAGACAGAACGGAAGTCAGTGCTGAATTTGAGATCGCCGTCGTGCAGATCGGTTAGGCTGGGATATTTGCCGTAGAGTCCTGGCTTGACCCCTCCCCCGAGAATGAAGAGTGGAGCCGCAGCCCCATGATCGGTGCCGCCACTGGCATTCTCGGCAACTCGTCGTCCGAATTCACTGAAGGAAATCATCAGGACACGGTTGAAATTTCCCTGCGCCTTGAGGTCGGCAACAAACGAAGCGAGAGCAGCGTTCAAATCCGTCATCAGTCGGTCATGGGAGGGAATCTGGTTGGCATGGGTATCAAATCCCCCCTGGGAGACATAATAGACCCGTGTGGGGAGTCCTCCTGCAATGAGGCGGCCGACAAGATTGAGGCTGTTGCCAAGCTGGGATCGGGGATAATCAACGCTACTCTTTGTCTTGCGGGTGATGGCCAGAATCTTATCACTGCTCATCTGGGCACCTAGTGCCGTGCGCTGAAGAAACTCCACCGTGTCGCCGCCACCTCCGGGGGCCCCGTCGATCATGCCGATGGAGGCCCCGCTATTATCGGAAAGACTACTATGGCCGGTTCCTGCATCAGGAGCGTTCATCTCCCTCATGAAAAGTTCCGCCGATTTGGGATCGCTGGCAGCCTCACTCATGTAGCGGAACTGCTCTGGATCACTGAATGCAACTCCCTTGGGATGCGGTGAGAAGAATGCCTGCGGTGTCTGGTTGCCAATGGCCACGCCTACCGAAGAGGGATCGGCTCCCTGACAGCAACTATCAAAATAGCGGCCAAGCCACCCCGCACTTTCAATCTTGTTTTCATCACTGGCTGTCTGCCAGATCTCGGTGGAACGAAAGTGGGAGCGGTTGGGATTGGGATAGCCAACTCCCTGAATCAGGGCGAGATTGCCAGCACCGTAGAGATCATGGATGCCGGTTAATCGGGGGTGAAGTCCGGCATAGTCATTGATTTTCAGGATCTGACCGGCAGGGAGGGCAATCTTGGGGCGGGCTTTGTAATAGGAGTCATCAGCAAAGGGAACGAGCGTGTTCATACCATCATTCCCGCCGGCCAGTTGGAGAACGACGAGGATCGTCCCATCCTTGCCTGTCTGATACTGGCCTGTCGTGGCGGCGGCCATCGAATCGAGGGTAAGAAAGGTTTTTTCCAAAAACAGAGGGACAGTGGAAGCCAGCGCACCGCCAAGCACCGATGTGCGCAAAAACTGGCGGCGGGTATGAAGGGTTTGTTCTTTGGGAGTTTTCATGGAGAGGTCAGGTGAGTTGGTATTGGGGGGTGCTCATCATCAGCTGCATCAGATCACGAATGACATTATCCGAATAGGGTGTTGTGTATTTGGCAAGAAAGGCGAGGAATTCCTCCTTCTGCTTCGGAGTGAGGGGAACATTAAAGACCCTGAAACCGAGTTGATCGAGCAGGTTGTCGGCGGATGTGCGCTCCCTGATCGGCACTATCCTATCCAGAGGAATCACGGCGGTTTTTGTGCCATTACCGCCGAGAACGCGCGCTTTGCCGCTCAAAAGATAGGCTGCCAGATTATACCGGTAGAGCAGGCTGGAGGCACTGATCCAGGCTCTCCCTCCATCCCACCCCTTCACATTCGGTGGGGCAAAGACAACCTGTCCTAGTGCTGCAAGGGAATTCTCCAGAACGCGCGCGTCGGGAAGAGGTATTTCAAGCATCCTTGTCGTCTGCATGATCCACTGTACAGGGCTCTTGATCTGATGATGGATCACTTGGGTGGCGTAGAATGGGGCACTGCGAAAGATCTCACCCAGAGTCGCCCCGATATCATAACCATTGCTGATCAGTATATCGGCAACTTGCTGAACGAGTTCCTCGCTTGGATTTTCGGCAACAAAGAAGACCCATATCTTCCTCCCGATAAAGCGGGCGCACTGTGGGTTTGCGACAATCATGTCAATGATCTCATCCCCTGTGAAAGGGGCGGTTTTTCCAAAAAATGTCTTGGGTGTGGGATCAAAGTCTCGCATCACCATCCTGAAATCACCCGTCTCCTGATTGATCCTATAGCCAGTGAAGGCACGGGCAGATTCCTGAATATCCTTTTCGCTATAATACCCCTCCCCCAGTGAGAATAGTTCCATGACCTCCCGGGCAAAATTTTCGTTGGGGTGATCCTTACGACTGCTTCCGAGATCAAGCCAACGTATCATGGCCGGATCACGAGACATGGCCTTGAGGAGATCGGGAAATTTGCCGAGGGCATAACGGCGGATCGTCTCATTCTGCTGCCACATGAGATAAGGATCATTCACCTTCTGGTTGCTTGTGGCAAAGTGGCCATGCCAGAACAGGGTCGCTTTTTCCCGAAGCGGCGCTGATGTGTAACGCATCCGGTAGAGCCACCAGAGCCGCATGTTGAGCATGTCCAGCCGCTCCGTGTTCTGAAATTCCTTCCTGATCGCCTGCCGTTCTTCCTCCGTGGGAGCAGCTTTCAAACGCTGTTGGTAGGCAAAGCGTTCCTTGGGAGGAGTCAAATCGGGAACCGGAAAGAGATCATCGTCATCGTCAGCATTGAGCAAGGACTCCACAGCCTTCACCATCCCTTTTGCTTCGAGTGCTTGGATTTCGTCGGGAGTACCGCCAAAGCCTGCCCTGTTGAGCAAATGGGCTGCGGCGTAACGATTCCAAAGATTTGCCGGCAGGGGGGGGAGCATATCAAAGGTTAACACCGCTCTCTGCCAAAAGTTTTAAAAAAATGCTCCTCGCGAGTCTCTGTCGGAACTTTTAGGGTGCCAAGCTATGCGTTTTACAAATCTGACACGGGATGCGGGCATCGGTGCCAACTGTTACCGACTCGATCTGGAAAATGATTCCGTGCTTCTCGATTGTGGGATGCATCCTGAGCGGGTAGGCCATGATTCCACGCCTTTGCTGGAGGAAATCGAACAGGGAAGCCTGCGTTCCACAATACTTACCCATGCCCATCAGGATCATGTCGGATGCCTTCCGCTGCTCCAGAGTCGGCATCCCGAGATGCCCGTGTTGATGACTTCGGGAACGGCGCGTATCGCCGATGTTATGCTCCATAATTCCGTTAATGTAATGATGCGGCAGCAGGAGCAGCTCGGCCTCGTCGATCCGCCGCTTTACAGCCATCGCGGGATTGAAATGGCATCGAGGCATTGGCGCAACTGCCCGCTGGAGCACCCTCTAACTCTCGATGGAGAGCGAGCTGCTAAGGATCAGGATGAACCGACGGTGACCTTCCATGATGCGGGACACATTCTCGGCTCGGCCGGTGTAATGATCCATGCCGAGAGAAAGAAGTTTTTTTACACAGGGGATGTCAATTTTGAGGATCAGACGATCCAGACAGGAGCAAGATTTCCAGAGGAAGCCATCGATGTGTTAGTTATGGAAACCACCCGGGGTGATGCGGTCTCACCTGTTGGTTTCACTCGGTTGCAGGAAGAGAAGCGCTTTGCTTCCGCTGTTGCCGCAGCGCTCGAGGAGGGAGCTAGCATCACCATTCCGGTGTTCGCTCTTGGTAAAACCCAGGAAGTCATGGCTCTTCTTTGGAAGATGCAGCAGGAACGCATCATCCCTCCCACGCCCCTCTATGTCGGGGGACTGAGCAGCAAGATCACGGCCATCTATGATTCGATGGCCAGCATGGTTCCTAGGAATTTGACCAAGCTCCGCCTCATGGAGGCACTTGCACCCTATATCGCAGGCGGTCAGGAAATTCAGTCTCTTAACCCTCGTAAAAGGGCCATTTATGCCCTCTCTAGTGGCATGATGACTGAGTACACCCTCTCCAACATGTTTGTAAGAAAGGTACTACCGGATCCTTCGCAATATCTCTTCTTTGTTGGTTATGCCGATCCGAACTCCCCAGCCGGAGCCGTGCGTCGTGCGAAACTAGGAAGCAGCATCAAGCTTGGCAAAGAGGCGGCGCCTGTTCCTTTCCATTGTCACCGTGAGGAGTTTACCTTCAGCGCACACTCCCGCCGCGAGGATATTCTTGCCTATGCAGTTAAAGTTCGCCCCAAGACCATCTTGCTCGTCCATGGAGATGAGGGTGCAGTCGAATGGTTCCGTCGCGAACTCTATGCTGCCCTTCCTGGAACGAAGGTCATCGCCCCTCCTCCTGGAGTGCCGATTGAATTGTAAAGTGGCACTGCCACATGTCAGGGAAATGATTCGCGGAATACTCTGCAGCTCAACTACCGATCATGACTTTTGGGTGGAATGAGCCAGGACGCAACCCCTGACAGAAGGAGGGATAAGAGAATGATGCCAAGGGAGTAGGCTGTGGGAAATTTGCCACCATGGAAGTGATGATCCAGCCAAGCCATTTTGATTCCAACAAAGCAGAGGATAAAGCCCAGCCCATACTTGAGGTAATGGAAGCGCGTGGCCATGTCTGCGAGGAGGAAGAAAAGCGCCCGAAGTCCCAAAATGGCAAAGACATTGGAGGTGAAGACAATAAATGGTTCTCTCGTGATGGCAAAAATAGCAGGTACACTATCGACGGCAAAAATAATGTCTGTGACTTCGATAAAGACGAGCGTCACCAGTAGCGGCGTACCGACCCAGCGACCTGCCTCACGCACGAAAAACTTCTCACCGTGGAACTGTGGCGATATGGGGATCAATCGCTTGAGAAGGCGGATGACGATATTCTTGGAAGGATCTGGATGGTTCTCGGGGCCGAAGGCGACTTTCAACCCTGTGAAGATCAGGAAGACTCCAAAGAAAAGCGGCACCCAGGCGATCTGCATCAGAAGTGATCCAAGCGCGATAAAGGCTCCCCTGAAGATCAGTGCTCCGATGATTCCGTAGAAGAGGATACGATGGCGGTATTTATCCGGGATGGCAAAAAAATCGAAGACGACGAGAAAAATGAAGAGATTGTCGATCGAGAGACTTTTCTCGACAAGATAGCCGGAGAGAAAATCCAAACTGCTCTGTCGCGCAAGTGCTTCGGCACTGAAACCGACGAGGCGGGGATCAGCTGGAAAATGCCAGATTCCGTAAAGATAAATACCTGCACAAAAAAGCAGTGCCAACCCGATCCAGAACAGCACAGTCAGAAGAGCCTCCCGATGGCCTATGACCGCCTCCGAACCACTTCTCTTTTTCAGATCCAGAAAAAGTCCACCAAGGATGAGCAGACAGATGATGAGATAGACCCACCAGCATGTGCTCATGGGAAACAGCTCGGGATGAAAGGAAGAATCCATGGACTTAATCGGTGGTTCCTTGAATCACCTGCGACGAAAGATGGTCGGTGTGTCGCGAAACAAGGAGTTTATCAATGCGCTGACGATCCATGTCCACGATTTCAAAACGAAATCCATCCTGCTCAAGTTTAGCGCCTTCCTCCGGGATATGACCGAAATGATGCAGTACATAACCACTGATGGTTTGGTAACGGTTGGCTTCCATCTCCCCGGGCGAAAGTGCTAAGCCAATGGCTTTTGCCGTCTCTTCAAAATCAAGCTGTGCATCGATGAGCCAACTCCCATCCTCCCGGAGGATGATCTCAGGATAATGCTGCCGCACACCTCGCTCCGGCAGATGACCGACAATCGCCTCGACCACATCCTTGAGCGTCACCATACCATCCACGACGCCGAATTCGTCAACAACCAGGGCCACATGCTTGCGAACCCTACGAAATTCCTCGATGAGCCGGGGGGCGGTCATCGTCGCCGGGACGAAGAGTGCCGGGGTGACGACATCGGCTAGTTTCACAAATCCTGTCAGGGAGATGTTAGCCCAGAGGGATTTCACCGACACCATGCCGCATATATTATCGCGATTTCCCTGAAAGACGGGGTAATCGGAATGTCCAGCCGCCGCCATCCTCCGCCAGTTGACCTCGTCCAGATCATCAAGATCGAGCCAAGCCACCCTGGAGCGCGGTGTCATGAGTTCAGCGACTGTCTGTTCATCAAGATCAAGCACCCCCTCGACCATCTCCTTCTCGGTGGCGTCAAAGGCACCGCTGGAGAGGCCCTCATCCATCATTTGAAGAACCTCCTCTTCGGTTTCCTCGGCAGACCGTCGACGATCAAGATGTAGCAGGCGTAAAATCACCGTGACACATAGCCATCCTAACTCGGCAAGGGGGTCAATCCAAACGGTAAGCCAGCGGGCAAGGCGTGAGAGTGCGCGAACAGGCAGGGATTCATGAAGGGATTCACCAAATCCCCTCGGAAGCAGGATGCCCAGAAGAAGGATCGCAAAGGCAAGAACGGTGGAAGTCAATCCGACGGCTAGTGCCATCATCATGGGGTTGGCCTGATGCAGCAAAGCGATCAAATCTCTGGATGCCAGAACGGAGGCGAGCGTGAAAAAAAAGACGGACGCGAGACGCAGTCCGGGTCGGGGACGCGAACCGAGGCCAAGGAAAGAAGTGACGGAATCGGCATCGCCCCGTCGTTTTAACAGCACCACATCAGCCATGACAAAATAGCCTCCGATGATAATCAATCCGAGAGGCACAAGGACGATGGATGCATAATCCCCTGGCGAGAGTGGTATGGATAATGAAGAAGCTGTCATAGAAGCTGTCTGAGTTTTAAGGGAGTGACTTCCTCAAGGGAAGCAACCGCAAGATCACACATCTCCAGAGAATCCAGGTGATTGGTCGTCGCTACACCCACAACCTTCATCCCAGCACGACGGGCTGCCTCGATTCCTGCGAAGGCATCCTCGATGACGATGCACTGCCGAGGAGGAAGCCCGAGTTTAAGTGCGCCTGTAAGAAAGACTTCAGGGTCCGGCTTGCCATGAGTCACATCGCTACCGCAGACGACCACATCGAAGAGAGCATCTAGGCCGGTCTCCGCAAAAAGTGCATCAAGATTCTCACGGGGTGTCGATGAACCAACGGCCCTGGGAATCCCCTCCTCCTTCAGTGACTGAAGCAACTCCCTTGCGCCGGGAAGGATGATGACACCTTCGTTGGCCACTAGCTCCCGGTAGAGTTCCTCCTTACGGTTGGCAAGCTCCCTGATCACCTCAGGATCATCCCCCCACCCGAGTGTTGGAATAATGATTTCATTTTTTTTTCCAAAACCCGCCTTAAAATGTCCCTCGGGAAGGATTAGGCCCCGTTCTACTGCCAGCAGCTCCCATGAGCGTTCATGCTGCGAGGATGAGTCGATGACGACACCATCCCAATCAAAGAGGAGACCCCAAGTATCATTCATGTTTCCACATTAAGGATGATGGACGCTATTTCGGGCAATTGAATTCCTCCTGATCGGCAGTTGTATTATTTTTTCAAGGATGTTGCGCATCCTCGCAACTAGGATAATGGTATGGGCCAGCGATGCTTAAGAATGCCATAAACAGGGGTCTTGCCGTCACATTGGGCATCCTCTTAATTCCCTCTTACCCCAGCCTTTCTGGAAAAGCCCCTCCCCTGGATGCGGATGCCCACCCCCCTGATCTCTCGGCAAGTGTCGTAAGAATCGAAGTCGCCATGCAGGAGCCTGATTACAGATCTCCGTGGGATGCAGGAAGAATTGAAGGAGGTGTTGGCTCGGGATTTGTCATTTCTGGCAAACGAATCCTGACCAATGCCCATGTGGTCAGTAATGCCCGATTCATCACACTCACAAGGGAAGGATTGAGTCATCCTTACATTGCCCGAGTGCGTTTCATCGCTCACGATTGTGATCTTGCGATACTCAGCGTCGATGATGCCTCATTTTTCGAAGGCACTCGTGAGCTCTCTATCGGCGGCGTGCCCAGCATTGAATCAGCCGTCAGTGTCTATGGATATCCCCTCGGCGGAGAACGGCTCAGTGTCACGCGTGGAGTGGTGTCACGGATAGACTTTCAGCCCTACTCTCACTCGGCAGTTGATTCCCATTTGGTGATTCAGATTGATGCCGCCATCAATCCCGGCAATAGCGGAGGACCAGTTCTCCAGAATGGCAAGGTGGTGGGGGTAGCCTTTCAGGGATACTCAGGTGATGTGGCCCAAAATGTCGGCTTTATGATACCAACACCGGTGATCAATCGCTTCTTGAAGGACATCTCAAAGGGTTCCTATACAGGTTACACCGATCTTTCGCTTTCCTATCGCCCGTTGATCTCCCCAACATCCCGCAGGGCACTGGGACTAGAAAAGCAGTATGGCGGTGTGCTTGTCACGGATGTTCAGGAGGCCGGATCATCAGCTGGGTTCATCCACAAGGGAGATATCCTTATTTCCATAGATGGCCATCCCATTACCAGTGATGCTAGGGTGGAGTTGGAGGGAACCTCCGTGGAAATGGCTGAAGTGGTGGAGCGAAAATTGGCCGGAGACAAGGTGAATTTCGAAGTTCTACGGGAGGGGAAAACCCTTAATGTTGAATTTCCGCTTCTCGGAACATGGCCGTTTCACATGCAGTCCCATGCATACGATCAGAAACCTCGTTATCTGCTGCATGGAGGACTGCTCTTCCAACCCCTTGACAGGAACTTCATGGCAGCGATCGGTGCAGGCGACCTGCGCCTGAGAAGAACATTCGATGATTTTGTGGATCGCCACCTTTATTTGGAACGACCGGAGGTTGTTGTCCTGAGCCGGGTCTTGGCTGACCCTGTGAATAAGGATTGCGACGGTCTCCATCCCGGAATCGTCGATACAATCAACGGGAAAAAAATACGCTCACTCGCCGATGTCAAGACAGCCTTTGCAATACCCGGCAACTACGATGTCATCCTGCTCATGGGTAGTGGTGTGCCGATTGTCCTGAATCGGGAAGAAGTCATCAAGACCTCCTCGCGTATCCTGGAAAGTTACCGCATTCCATCACCGGAAAACCTTAATTAATGCCCTCCTGCATGAGATTCTATAACTCCCCGCACATTATGGCATTGTTGGTTGTAGTCGTCTCAATAAGTTTCTCCTCCTGCCAGAGCAAAAAGCCTCCCGTCTCAGAAGAAAAAACTCCCTCGCTGGCCGATTCAGTTGTTAGGGTCACGGCTACGATCCAATATCCCGATCTACAAAGACCATGGCTCAAAAAAACGCCTTTCACCCGTGCAGGTCTTGGTACGGTAATCGAGGGGGGGCGACTTCTGGTCACTGCCGATATGGTTGATCACTCTACTTATATTGAGTTGGAAAAACCTGAAGACGGGCCGAAATGCACCGCCGTGATCGAATCATTGGATGAAGAGTGCAATCTCGCCGTCATCAGGCCTGCGGATGAGTCATTTCTGAAGGGAGCGGTTCCTCTTAAGTTGGGCATGGATGTGACGGCTGGGAGTAAACTTGACATATTGCAACTCGAACAAAACGGAGTCCCAGCCTTGAGTCCGGCCACAGTCACCACCGTCGCCGTATTACCTTACCCGGCTGATAGTGCTGCCTACCTCACTTATCGGACTTCAACGGTCATCCCTCAGAGGGAGGATAGTTTTGTCATTCCGGCCCTTGATCGGGGAAAGCTTGCAGGGCTTGTCATGCGCTATGATCCCAAAACCCAGTCGGCAGACATTATCCCCTCACCTCTCATAGAACGGTTTCTCAAGGAGTCCGCAAAAAAGGGATATCACGGATTGGCCCGGGCCGGTCTTCTCTGGGAGGAATTGAGAGGATCGACGCTGAGACAATGGCTTGGTGCCGGAAAAGAGCACTCGGGAGTTTATGTCACCTGGGTCGAGCCTGACGGCCCCGCCGAAAAGGCAGGACTGCGCAAGGGAGATTTGCTACTCAAGGCAGCCGGTCAGGCAATCGACGGTGAAGGCAATTATCTTGATCCTGTGTATGGTAAAATCATGTTCAGTAACCTCGCCAGCGTGAAAAGCGCACCCGATGATCACATGGAAATCACTTACTTCCGTTCTAGTGGTGAAGGTAGGGGCAACACAACAAACACAACACTTCAACTGGAGGGCAGTAGACTCTCATCCGAGATCAGCCCCTCCCGTCTCGTTGGGGATTCCGTCCCATACACATTTATCGGAGGTCTTCTGTTTCAGGAACTCTCCCGCGCCTACCTTAGGGAATGGGGTGGTGACTGGCGCAGAGAGGCACCACAAAATCTTGTCTATCTGGATGCATTCCAACACGAACTGCCGCGTGATCAGGGGCATCTTGTTATTCTTTCATCGCTGTTTCCCTCTGCCCAGACAGTCGGGTTTCAGGACTTGGGAAAACGGGTTGTGCGGAGCATTAATGACATGGAAATTCATCGCTTGACGGATATCGCGGAGGCCGTAAAGCACCCAATCAAGGGATTTCATAAAATCATACTCGAGGGTTCTGTCGGCCCCATTTATCTCGATGCCTCCACCTGCGATGCGGAGGAACAACAGATCCGCCAGCACTATGGCATTCCTCTCTCAAGCCAGGCATCGCGCTAAAAACATGATGATTTTCTCCACGAAACGCCCGATCATTTCCCTTTGCGGGATTTCAATGATTCTTGCTTCCCTGATGAACATCTCCGCCAACACTGCTCAACAAGAGTTTCCTCTTTGGCCAAACGGCGCACCGGGTGCGCTTGGGACAACAACAAACGACATACCCACTCTCACTCCTTACCTTCCAGAGCCGTCTAGGGCTACAGGAGCAGCCATTATCGTCTGTCCAGGAGGTGGATACGGCGGACTGGCAGCCCATGAGGGAGCGGGTTATGCGACATGGTTATCTGATCACGGAGTGGCTGCATTTGTCTTAAAATATCGCCTGGGCTCGCATGGATATCGACACCCCGTTATGTTGCAGGACGCCGCAAGAGCCCTCCGGCTTGTGCGCACAGATGCTATCAAAATGGGAGTTGATCCCGAAAAGATCGGCATCATGGGTTCCTCCGCAGGAGGGCACCTTGCCTCAACGCTGCTGACTCATTTTGATGCCGGCAAACCCGACGACCCCGATCCCGTGGAGCGCGTGAGCAGTCGTCCCGATCTGGGCGTGCTTTGCTATCCTGTGATTACCATGGGATCTGAGACTCATTTCGGATCACGATCCAATCTCCTCGGTAAAACTCCCACCACAGAACAAATCGAACTGCTTTCCAACGAGAAGCAAGTCACTGACAAAACCCCTAACTGCTTTTTATGGCATACATGGGAAGATCCAGCGGTGAAAGTCGAAAACACGCTCATGTTTGCTGCAGCATTGCGCCAGCACGGCGTTCCCTTTGACCTGCACATCTACCAGCATGGTGGACATGGCTTGGGTCTCGGAAAAAGCGCTTCCGATCCCAGCAAACTTCACCCCTGGAGCGATGACCTGATGTACTGGCTGCACTCCATGGGATATGTCAGATAACCAATTCCCCTTTAATTTCAGGGAGGAGATTTGAAACTGGACGCGATACATTCATCGGTTAGCTTCAACTCTTTTCAAATCACCTGCCGCAAGCCATGTCCGAACGAACTTTAGTCGTTGTTCCTACCTATAACGAACGGGAGAATCTCCCAAAGCTGGTAGAACTTTTATTTGCACAGAATGCGGAACTGGAGATCCTGGTCGTCGATGACAGCTCTCCTGATGGCACTGGTGCATGGGTTACGGAAACTGCCACCCGTGAGCCGAGGCTCCATCTACTTTCCCGTCCCGGCAAGAGCGGTCTTGGTCGGGCTTATGTAGCCGGGTTTCAATGGGCGATCGATCAGCATTATGACTTCGTTGTACAGATGGATGCTGATTTTTCCCATAATCCAGCCGATGTTCCTAAACTCCTTGCAGGAATACGTGAGAGCAGTGCAGATCTGGCCATCGGATCCCGTTATGTCGGAGGGATACGCGTTATCAACTGGCCATTGAATCGCCTGATCCTGAGTGTTGGAGCCTCCTACTATGTCAAATGGATCACAGGACTTCCTGTCTGGGATCCAACCGGTGGTTTCAAGTGCTGGCGTCGCACGACGTTGGAGTCTATCGAGCTGAATACCGTTCAATCCAATGGCTACGGTTTCCAGGTTGAAATGACACACCGAGTTTGGAGACATGGACTCAGGTTGACTGAAGTGCCAATCATCTTTGCGGATCGTGTGGAGGGCACTTCCAAGATGTCCAAGAAGATCATCGTCGAAGCACTTTTCATGGTCTGGGGGCTTCTCATCCAGAATGGACTCCGTCGTTCCCCTCAAAAATAATTTCCTGATTCCCCCCTATCAGCCATCCCCTTTCAGTCCATTAGAACCCAATCTTACCCATGAGTGCTCCAGCCACCGAGACGACTTCACTTGCAACATCCTTAGAACAAGAGGAAGGGATTCATCCCTTCCGTGTTTTTACCAAGGAAGAGCGCACCATTGCCCTGATCTGTTTCTTGCTTTCGCTGGTGACTTATTGGTTCACAGCGATGCCGAACATAGGTCTCAACGACGATGGCGAAATGGTCACGGCGGCGCTCCACTTCGGTGTGATGCATCCATCAGGCTACCCGCTCTGGACGATTCTAGCGGGACTTTTCAGCAACCTATTTCCGTTTGGCAATGGCTCATGGAAGGTAGCTCTCTTCTCGGGTCTCTGCACAGCCATAGGGGTGGGCATTTTCTCCCTTGTCTCCCTGAGTGCCACACGCTGGGCCGGTGTAAAGAAAATCCCCTCCATCCTTCTCTCCGTGGCGGCGACCCTCACCTGCGCCTGGGTGAATCCCATCTGGTCTCACGCGGTCGTTGACAAGGGCCTCTACGCCCTTCATCTCGCGCTGATGATGACCCTGATCATGCTCTGTTATGTCTGGATCAGAAGACCGTATTGGAAGAACGCCTTTGTCTGGGTTGTTTTTCTCTTCTGCCTCGGAATGAGTAATCACCATACGACCCTCGCTCTGGCATTTCTTCCCCTGCTTGTGATTCTGCTGCTCCATGCCGAGCTCTTCTGGGAATACGCTATTTATAGCCTTCTGATCGCCAGCGGAATTTATCTTGGCTTTGCCTACCTCTCCCATCTTCCAGATGTCTGGAAGGCAGCTGTGAGGCTGTTTTTTTGTGTGTGGACCGGGTTTATCCTGCTCGTCATCATCCGCCGCAAACTGACCGAATGGCGTCAAGGCCTTCTTCTCATCGTGGCGGTTGTCGTTGGTCTCCTTCCCTACGCCTACATGCCCATCGCTTCCTCGACAAATCCGCCGATGAACTGGAGCTACACCAGCACACCGGAAGGATTTTTTTATGCGATCAACCGTTCCCAATACTGGGGAACCCTCGCCGACCAGCTTCAGGGAACGATCGGAAAGCTGATGGGTGTCCCTCCCCCAGAAAAAGCCAAGGGCCCCAAAGCTCCGGATGAGGAGACACAGATGCAGTCCTTTGCCGGTTTCTGCAAAGTTTATTGGAGTGTGATGGTAAGGAATGTCTCCCCCATTCCCATCATCTTTGTGCTGCTTGGATTCGTGCTTTTCTGGAGACTGCCTAGGGAGCAGCGCATCTGGTTCTACCTTCTGGTGATTGCCTTTGGACTGGCGGCATTTCTGCAGGCCCTCTCATGGAATAATGGTTATGATAACGCGGGTTGGGACATGCAGTATCAGTATGTGAGCCTTGGGTATGCCTTCTTTATCCTGCTGGCCAGCTTCGGGGCTGCAATGCTCTTCACGCGGCTCGAATCATCGAATCCAAAAATTGCATGGGTTCGCTGGGTTGTTGTTGGACTCTTTGCCCTCACAGCCATCTATACATTTGTTTTCTCATTACCAAAGAGCACTCAGCGCGGCCATTGGTTCGGATGGATGTATGGCCACGACATGTTGAAGGATCTTCCAAGAGATAGTTTTGTCTTTGGAGGAACCGATCCCGGGCGCTTTGTTCCCACCTACATGGTCTTTGGGGAGAGCTTTGAAAAATCCAAACGAGACCCTGATTTTGACAGGCGCGATCTCTATATCGTCACCCAGAATGCCCTGGCCGACACATTTTACAACCGCTATATCCGCTCTCATTATACTGCGGAACGCCCCACGGAATTCAACTGGGTGGAGAAACTGCTGGGTCGTGATCATACCTACCCCGAGGAACGGCTCACACTTCCTCACCGCGAGGAGATCATGTCGTTGTTTGAAGTGCTGATGCGCAAATATCAGGAAAATCCGGCAGGAATGCCCAATCCCCAGAGCGATCCAGTGGCCTTGAACTCCGCCGTCGCAGAATGGATCTTCCTTCATAATCGCGATAAAGCTGACGGCACCCCTCGTGGATTCTTTGTAGAAGAGAGCTTCCCGATGCAGTGGTCCTATCCTTATGCAGTGCCTCACGGCCTCTGCTACGAGATCAAACACGACAAAATGGATGCCCTTCCTCCGGGAACTGCCGAGAAGGATCTGGCTTGGTGGGATGACTACATCAAGAACCATTTGGAGAAGACTCCGGGATTCGACAACGACGATCTTGCCCATCATTCCTTTGCCAAACTGCGCAATACCGGCGGTAATATCTATGCCTTCCGCAATATGCGACCCGAGGCGGAACGAGCCTACCGTCAGGCACTTTATCTGTGGCCTGCAAATACGGAAACAACCGGTAATCTCGTCAATCTTCTCACATCTGAAGGGCGCTTTAAGGATGCCCGTGACCTCATCGCTGAAAGTCTGCCGATCGACCCCAACTCTAAAATCCTCCAGCGTCTCAAAGTCGTCACGGAAGCCAGGTTGAAAGCCTCGCAGGATCTTCCCCAGCAGATCGCCGCACTGCAGCAGAACCCGACCAACCGTCAACTTCTCGGCCCAGTTCTCCAAAGCCTTATGGTTCTTGGACGGCAGGCCGATGCTGATGCAGTGATCTCCAAATCAATTGCGTTAACACCCAATGATGTTGGGTTCCTGCGCGAGATGATCAATTACTACGCCACCCAGCAACGCATACCAAAGGCACTGGAAGTCGCGCTTGCGTTGAAAAAAGTACAACCCACCCAATGGGATGTTCCTTTCACCATCTGCAAATACCAGTTCATCACGGGTCAGAGGGAAGATGCCTTTGCCTCCCTGCACGAAGCCGTGAAGCTGGGTGGCAATACGGCGCTTCAGCAGATCGCCCGGGAACCGCTCTTCCAACAAGTCGCCGGTGACCCTGCCTTTCAAAAGGCTTTGCAGCCAAATCAGCCCGGGGAGAGTGTCCCAGCAACCGTGACACCCGAGGAATCCCTGAAATCAATGCTTAACAAGGCAATCTTAAATCAAAAAACCAATGCTCCATCACCATCGGATGCAGCAAAAAGTAAACTTAAAAAGACCAGCGCAAAGGATGGGAGTAAAAAAGACTGAAGGAGCATATATACTTTCAGACAGTCTCTTAGATATGAGCTGATTAGTAATCGATCTCGGGCAGTTTTTCCTGATTAGCTTCCGCTGCCTTGGCCTCTGCCTCCTTTTTGAGAGCCTCTTCCTCAGCTTCGGTTGCCTGCTGTAAAAAGTCTTTTAACTCGGGAATCCCTTCACCGAGTTCGGCACAGATTGGGAGAATGGTCACTCCCTTGAATTTTTTTCTGAATATTTTCAGATTTTTCTCCGCCTCGGGCATATCCATCTTATTGGCAACAATACACCAGGGGCGTGAGGAGAGCTCGGGATTGTAGAGATCAAGCTCCTTGCGAAGTGCGTTAAAATCATCCAGGGGATTGCGTCCTTCCGAGCCCGCCATATCGAGCACCATAAGCAGGTAACGACACCTCATGACATGGCGTAGAAACTGATGACCAAGGCCGCGGTTTTCATGAGCTCCCTCAATTAAACCTGGAATATCCGCAACCGTCGTTTTTTTGTAATCGTCCAGATCAACAACTCCGACCTGAGGATTGCGGGTGGTGAAAGCATAAGAGCCGACCTTGGGGTGAGCGCGGGAGATTGCACTAAGAAGAGTCGATTTACCGGCATTGGGATATCCTACAAGCCCAGCGAAAGCGATAGAGCGCATTTCAAGCAGGAACCACCCTTCATCTCCGGATGTCCCTTCGGTGAATCGGCGGGGAGCCTGATTGCGCGAGCTTTTGAAATGAATATTGCCTCGGCCACCCTGCCCACCATGGCAGATGATAAACTCGGCCCCCACATGATCGAGATCGGCCAGAAGATCATCAGGACTGGGATCGCCCAGACCGCGTTTGGATCGCGGCTCGGCAGAGAGGTCGATCGCGCCATTCTCACCGACCTCCACCTCGATCTGGGATTGAGCATGAAGAGTTTCAGGATCAGGAAAGCGGTAGATAAGAGTGCCTACGGGAACAGGAACAATCAGGTCGGGTGCTGATTTTCCATGACGCTGACGATAGGAACCGCGACCACCTGGCTTGGCCCTCAGGATGGGTTCGAAGAAAAGATTAGCCAGTTGATCGACATGGGTGTCAGCGCGGAGAATGACATCGCCTCCATCACCTCCATCACCTCCGTCAGGTCCTCCCTTTGGAATGAATTTCTCACGACGGAAGCTTGCTGATCCGCTTCCCCCGTCACCAGCCTTTGCATGAATTCTAACCCGGTCGATAAACATGACCTACACTTTCAGAACTTGCTGATAAAGTCGCTCAGTTTTCTCTGCGATCGCTTCCCAGCTAAAAAGCTCCTCCGCCCTTTTTCGTCCGGCTTCACCCATGCGTCTGGCTAAATAAGGGTTAGCCATAAGAAGATTCACTTTGGCGGCAAGATCAGCGGAAAATCTCTCCGGGTCAGTCGCTTCAAAGGGACTTTCCTTCATTTGCTCCAAGGGGACGAGATAACCTGTTTCACCATCCACCACAACTTCCTTGATTCCTCCGACAGCACTTGCGACAACAGCAGTCCCGCAGGCCATCGCCTCCAAATTGATGATGCCGAAGGGTTCATAGATCGAGGGACAGACAAAAACAGTGGCTCCTGAATAAAGAGCTATCGCCTCGGGTCGGGAAACCATTTTCTCAATCCAGATAATGTCGGATCGGGACAGTCGCGCTTCGGCCACAGCGGCCTGCATCTCTGATGCTATTTCCGGCGTATCGGGTGCACCGGCACAGAGCACAATCTGAAAGCCCTGATCCATCCGGCTGATCGCCCTGACAAGATGGACGATCCCCTTCTGCCTCGTGATGCGTCCTACAAAAAGCACATAGGGTTTCTCGGGATCGATTCCCAATGTAGTCAGGATCTCGGGATTCTGCTTCGGCTGATACTCGTTCAGGTCAATGCCATTGTGAATGATGCTGATCCGTTCATCGGGAATATTGAAATAAGTGTGCAGATCCTGACGCGTGTCACATGAGACAGCGATGACAGCGTCAGCCATCTCGAGGGCGGTTTTTTCCACCCAGAGACTGAAGTCATAGCCGCCGCCAAGCTGTTCCCGTTTCCAAGGTCGCAGAGGCTCCAGCGAATGAACCGTTATGACTAATGGAATGCCGTAGTTCAATTTTGCCGTGATACCGCCAAGATGCGTGTACCAGGTGTGACAATGAACGATATCTGCGCTGATTCCGGCTCCGTTAAAATCAATGCAGCGCCGCGCTGCGCAAAGCGGACTCTGAAGAGGTTTCGGCGCGGTCATTTTGGGGGTGCCGATTCCAAACCCCCTCACCGCAAGATTACCGTGATGCTCATTCTGTTCTCCAAAGCAGCGCACCTCGACCTGCATCAGCTTTGCAAGTTCACGACTCAGATAGTCCACATGAACCCCTGCTCCGCCATAAATATGCGGGGGATATTCGTTTGTCAGAAGCAGAGTCTTCATAGGGTCGATGTGTTCAGAGGATTTTTACTGGCAGGAAAAACCGTAACACCCCATTCCCCTTTGTGAAGCGAGAGATCTCAATGGCCGTCAAGGAAGCTTTGCTCACATCAATGCGATCACCCGATTCCAGTCCGATCAGTGAGGCGATGAGTGAACTGAAGTCGGGTTCATGGCCGACAATCATCACCGAGTCAAAACGGGTGTAGGCACTGAGTTCGCTAAGAGCGACTTCGGGTCTCATACCGCAGGCAAGCCAAGATGCCTGAGTCAAATCGACACCCCCCAATTTATTAGCCACGATTTCTGCGCTCTCCTTCGCTCGCAGTAGCGGACTTGTCAGAATGAGATTCGTCTTGATTCCATGGTCGGCCAGAAACTCCCCCACCCGCTTAGCCTGGACAACACCCTTTTCGGTAAGATGACGGGAGAAATCATCAGCCTGATAGGGCGAGGCATCGGCATGTCGCAGGAGATAGAGAAGCATGGGAGATGGGGAGGGATGAAAGAATCAGGAAACTTTTTTGATAAACTCATGCCTAAGGAGAAATGCCGTCATTAGAAACACGAGTCCGAATACCGATCCGATGGGAAATACTACGAGTAAGATCAGGCCATAAATAATCAGGAAGTAGAAGAACCATGGTTCTCGGTATTTACGAATCAGTGCGATAACAATCAGTGCAATCCCTATAATCCCGAGAAAAAGTCCACCAGCGAATGCAAGTTGAGCGACAGCCATGACCGTTGAAAGTTGACGAATATTGCCTTCCAATGGAGGAGCTTTAGATAATCCGATCCAGTGAATGACACACACAAATGTCAAAAGCAGCCCAATTAATGGGCAGGTCTGAAGACAAGCTCCGGTCAGAGCAAAAATCTTTCCGCGAGCCTCTTCTCAGTTTTCATCATTCATCCTTGCCGCTACATCGACATGCCGCCATCCACAGCCAGCACCTGGCCTGTGATGTAGGCGGCTGTCGGCCCGGCAAGGAAGGCAACGATGGAGGCGATCTCCTCGGGCTGACCAAAGCGGGAGAGTGGAATCTGAGCGAGAGCACCCTTTCGGATTTCGTCGTTCAGCACTGCCGTCATGTCGGTCTCGATGAAGCCTGGAGCCACCACATTGACCGTAATGCCACGGCTGGCGACTTCCTTGGCCAGACTCTTGGTGAGACCAATGAGTCCCGCCTTGCTCGCTGCGTAGTTAGTCTGTCCGGCAAGTCCCATGAGTCCGCTGACGGAACTGATATTGATTATGCGACCGCTGCGTTGCTTGATCATCGTGCGCAGGAGAGCGCGGATGAAGTTGAAGGACCCTTTGAGATTGGTATCGAGCACGGCATCCCAATCTTCCGAGGACATCCTCATGGCCAGCGTGTCACGCGTGATACCTGCATTATTCACAAGAATGTCGGCACGACCAAAGTCGGAGACAATCTGCTCCCCCGATTTTTGCACCGCATCGAAATCGGCCACATCCACGGCATATCCTTTGGCGCAACCAGGACGGATGGCTTCGAGTGCAGCAGCGACCTTGGAGGAATTGGCCTCGCTGCGACTGACGACGGCGACCTTGGCTCCGGCCTCAACGAGATGGCGGGCAATGGATTCACCAATGCCGCGCCCGGCTCCGGTGACGATGGCGACTTGATCGAGTAATGGCTGGGTTTGGATTGGGTTCATAAGATGGGCTTGGGATCATGGCATTTTCGTAAAGACAAATCCAAGAACGATTCTACATGAGAAATCGGACATCTCTAGCGTCATGCAAAACTATTTGCATCAACCGGGGAGATTTTTCTGAGGAATGTCGATGTAATGGGCTAGCTTCCCTCCACTCATGCTTATCTGCGTTGACTTCCAGCCCGCGTATCTCGACGCTTTCGAACATCTTTTACCCGCACTGCGCGCCCGGTTGGAAGCAGCCGAAAACAACCGGGAAGAAGTGCATTTTCTCTATAATGACATCCTCTGGATGGATGGTGAAGAACTCGGGGATTCCCAAGATAGGATTCTTCATTGGGGCGCCGAGCATGATCTGCCGCTCGAAAATGCCCGCATGATTCACAAAAACTTCGGATGGATTTCACACTCGGTTCGATCTGGAGATGAGCGCAAGATTGCAATCCTCACGCTGAGACATCTGCTTGATTCGGAGATTTCCCATAGCGCGGAAATTTCCGAGAAAGATATGGAACAGATAATTTTTTCGGTCTCCGGCGAACTTGCCCGGTTTCAGCGGATCTCACCTCTTGCCTGGAAAGAGATCAAGGAGGGGGCCATCGCACTTCCGATGCTCTTTGAAGGTGGTGTTCATAAATGGCTCGAATCCGTTCGTGGACAGGAGACCGAAATCATCGGAGGATTTCACCACCGTTGCTTCGACGAGATCTGCATGATGCTAGAGGCGGCAGAGATACCCTATCATCTCAATAGTGGATTGATCTATGCCGTGCCGGAAATAGCCATGACTGATCAGAGACTTTCTGCGTGACCAACAAGCAACGACAAGGCATTTCTGAAAGTAAACCCCCCTCACATTTCATGAAACATTTCAAAGCATTTGAGAAGAAAATGGCATCAGCCGGGATGGAAGATGCCGCAATCTGTGCCTTTCGACGCAATTACGAAGCCCTGATTCGTCAGGAGACGGGAATGATTGCAGAGACGGCAATCACTCCAGCCGAGGGCCTCCCCTCCCTTGAAGAACTCTCAACGGGTAGCACTGCGGATCGTTCACTGTTGGCTCAAGCCGTGGTGATCAAGCTTAACGGAGGGCTTGGAACAGGGATGGGATTGCAGGGGCCGAAAAGCCTGCTAGCGGTGCGCGAAGGGATAAATTTTCTGGATCTGATGGTGCGACAGATTCTGGATCTCCGCCAAAGAGGCGGAACGGCTGTCAGGCTTCTGCTGATGAACAGTTTCAGTACGAGTGCAGAGACACTTGCACATCTCGAGAAATACCAAGCTGACGGCCTGGCGGATGCCTCTGAGATCGAGTTGATGCAGAACCAGATCCCCAAGATTGATGCAGTGTCCCTGAAACCGGTTGAATGGCCCGCCGATCCCCAAATGGAATGGTGCCCGCCGGGCCATGGCGATCTTTATCCGGCACTCTTGGGAAGCGGTTGGCTGGAACAACTGCTTTCGGAGGGGGTAAAATATGCTTTTGTCTCCAACTCGGACAATCTGGGCGCGATTCTGGATCATTCGATTCTGCGCTATTTTGCCGACTCTGGTGCGCCCTTCATGATGGAAGTCACTCAACGGACTGCCGCGGATCGAAAAGGTGGGCATCTCGCAGTTCGCAAGGCGGATAGACGACTCCTCCTTCGAGAAGTGGCACAATGCCCGGAAGAGGATCTGGAGGTGTTCCAGGACATTAAGAAGCATCGCTATTTCAACACCAACAGCCTTTGGATTCAACTCGATCTCCTGAAAAATCAACTTCAGGTGGATGGTGGCGTACTCCCGCTCCCGATGATCAGAAACAACAAAACGGTCGATCCACGAGACAAGAAGTCAACACCCGTGGTGCAGTTGGAAACCGCCATGGGTGCCGCCATCGAGTGCTTTGCAGGGGCTATTGCTATCCAAGTGCCTCGAAGCCGATTTGCCCCTGTGAAGACAACAGCAGATCTGTTGGCATTGCGTTCCGATGCCTATGAAGTGCTGGAGGATGGTCAGGTTCGTCTGGCCGCATCGCGAGAGGGTGTACCTCCAGTCGTCACGCTCTCCGATGAGTACAAGATGGTGGATAGCCTTGAGGCGTTGGGTGGTCCGAGCTTGATCGATTGCAAATCCCTGACTGTCAAAGGGGCTATCCATTTTGAACCGGGTGTGATTTTGCAAGGCGATGTCAGTTTTGAAAATACTGATGTTGTTCCGAAGAATGTGAAGACTGGAGTTTACGAGAATGTCCGATTATGAGGATCCAAACAGATATTGAGGAACCCGTAGATCTATCACTAAACCAAACCATGCAAAAACTTCCTCTTCTCATCACTTTCTGTATTTTGGCTGCGGCTGTCGCCTTGAAGGGCGAACCGGTTTCCAAGTTGTTTTCAGACCACACAAAAATCGTTTTTCAGGGGGATTCCATCACCCATGGAGGGAGGGGAAGCGATCCAAACCATATCATCGGCCACAGCTATGTGATCCTGATTGCCGCGCCTCAGGCTGCGAACTTTCCGGAAGCCGATTTGAGTTTTTACAATCGTGGAATCAGTGGAAATACGATTGGTAGCCTCGATAGCCGCTGGCAAAACGATACCCTCAACCTGAAACCCGACACCATCAGCATCCTAGTCGGTGTGAATGATCTCCTGCAGACTGTTGGGAAGGATCAGCCGTTTATCGTCGCCGATTACGAGAAAACTTACCGGAGTCTGCTTGACCGCTCACGCGCTGCAAACCCAAAGGTGCGTTTCGTACTCTGCCAGCCATTTGTCATGCCGGGAAAGTCAACCTCTCCCAAATGGGAAGCATTCCAGAAGGGAGTCGCCGAGATGCAGGCAGTAGTTGAAAAACTTGCGGCTGAATATCACGCGCCGGTAGTTCATTTGCAGCAGGTGTTTGACAAGGCGGCGAAGGAGCACACGCCGGTTGAGTATTGGGTTTGGGATGGTGTTCATCCAACCTTTGCCGGACATCAATTGGTCGCGGATGAATGGATCCGAACCTACCGCGACTATTACAAATAGTATTTCTGAGAGGAAATCGCCTTTTGAAGATCCGGCATTGGTTTTCGATCGTAGCTTTTGTCTAAAGAGAACCAGGCAGGAGTGAAGCTGTGGAAACTCGTCGCCGGAGTTGTCCACAGGCGGCATCGATGTCATGGCCCTTCTCGCGGCGGATGGTGGCGGCAATGCCGCGATTCTTGAGGATCGAGAGAAACTCCTCCTGAACAGCCTCTGAGGGGCGGTTCCACGGCAGTCCTTCCACGGTGTTGTAGGGGATGAGATTGATTTTCGCCCGGATTCCCCTCGCCAGTTCTGCCAGGAGACGCGCCTCCGACGGATCGTCGTTGACTCCCTCGATCAGGATATACTCAAAGGTGATCATCTGCTTTTTACGCTCGCAGTAGTAGCTACAGGCATCCATCAATTCGGCAACGGGATATTTCTGATTCACCGGCATGATCTGACTCCGCACCGCATCGCTTGCTCCATGCAGGGAAATGGCCAGCCTAATCTGGAGGGGGTGATCGGCCAGTTCCCGGATACGAGGCACGAGCCCGCTGGTGGAGACGGTCATCTTGCGCGCTCCGAGTCCGACTCCCCATGGGGCATTAAGGATCGTGATGGCCTTGATAAAATTGGCGTAATTGGCCATCGGCTCGCCCATCCCCATGAAGACGAGATTGTTGATCCGCTCACCGGAGACCTTCTCCGCCAGCAACACCTGCGAAACAATTTCATCCGGCGTAAGATGCCGCTTCCATCCGTCAAGCCCACTGGCGCAGAATTTACAGCCATAGGCGCAGCCGACCTGCGAGGAGACGCAGAGCGTGCGCCGATCCGATTCCTCCCCATAGAGCGCAGGTGATGCCGGAATGAGAACCGTCTCGATCAGCTCGCCATCCTGAAGTTTCAAAAGAAATTTCTGGGTGGTATCGCGAGAGCCGCTAACTTGAACGACTTCCGGCAGACGGATCGGGTGTTGCGCCTCCAGCTTGGTTCTCAGTGCCGCGGGGAGATTCGTCATACCTGACCATGAGGCCACGCGTTTATCCCTGTGGTAGCTCCATTCCATGATCTGCTTTGCACGATAGGCAGGCTCTCCCATCTCGCGAAGACCCGATTCCAGCTCATCCAGAGAGAGCGCATGGAGTGGTCTTGGTGAAATGCAGGGAATCATGAAAGCAGCATCGTAAACATCTCCCTGATGAAATGGGAGAAATTCATTGCTCTTTAGTGGAAAATAGCTAGGGTTTCGAACTCTTCTGCCGTCGCTAAAAAGGGCCACGCCAAGGCTGGTTGAATGCTCATTCATTCACGCCACCCTGTAGAAGTTATCAATAATAACATGACAACAACAATCGCTGAACTTCAGCAACTCATCGCCGCCTCGGTCAAAAACTACCGCGAAGGCAGCATCGTAAAAGGGCACGTCCTTGAAAAACGCCCCAAGGAATTCCTCATCGACATCGGCTACAAGTCTGAGGGGGTCATCTCCGCCTCGGAATTTGACGACCCGGATGAAGTTCATGTGGGTGACGAGGTCGAGGTTCTCCTCGAACGCCTCGAAAACGATCAGGGAATGGTCGTCCTCTCCAAGCTCAAGGCCGCACAGCGCCAGAATTGGGAGAAAATCGTCAAGCTTTTCGAAGCCGAGGGTATCATCAAGGGCCGCGTCAAGGCGGTCGTCAAGGGTGGCCTTACGGTTAATGTCGGCGTGGAGGCCTTCCTCCCCGCTTCCCAGGTTGATATCAATCCTCCGAAGGATCTTCAGCAATTTGTCGGCAATATTTACGACTTCAAGATCGTGAAGCTCAATGAGGACAGAAAAAATGTCGTCCTCAGCCGCCGCGAACTCATCGAGGCCGAGCGCAGCGAGCGCCGCCAGCAGTTTCTCGGAACTGTTAGTGCCGGTGACAAGGTCGAAGGAACAGTCAAGAACATCACTGATTTCGGAGCCTTCCTTGATCTTGATGGTATCGATGGACTTCTCCACATCACCGACATGTCATGGGCACGCCTCACGCATCCGAGCGAGGCAGTCAAACCCGGTGACCGTCTCACCGTTGTCGTCCTTGAAATCAACAAGGACAAGGAACGCATCTCCCTTGGACTCAAGCAGCTTCAATCCAACCCCTGGGATCGGATCGAAGATCGTTTCCCGATCGGCAAAAAAGTCGCTGGCAAGATCACCAACCTCATGCCCTACGGTGCCTTTGTGCAGATCGAAGATGGCATCGAGGGACTCATCCATGTCTCCGAACTCTCCTGGACCAAGCGCATTGTCCGTCCGTCGGATGTCCTTACCCTCGGTCAGGACATCGAGGCCGTCGTCCTTGGAGTCAATAAGGAAGATCAGAAGATCTCCCTTGGAGTGCGTCAACTCGAGCCCAACCCATGGGACGAGATCGAACAGCGCTATATCATTGGCAAGCAGGTCAAGGGTCAGGTTCGCAACATGACCGCCTACGGTGCCTTTGTGGAACTTGAAGAAGGAATCGACGGCATGGTGCATGTCTCCGATCTCAGCTGGACCAAGAAGATCAACCACCCGAGCGAAGTCCTCAAGAAGGGCGACGAGATCGAGGCTGTGGTCATCGACATCGACAAGGCCAACCAGCGCATCAGTCTTGGCGTCAAGCAGATCGAGACCGATCCATGGAAGGAAATCGAAGGCAAATTCAAGGTGGGCGATGTCGTCAAAGGCACAGTCTCCAAGATTGCCAACTTCGGTGCCTTCATCGAACTCCCCGGCGACATCGACGGACTCGTCCACATCTCCCAGATCAGCGAAGATCGCGTGGAGAAGGTCAAGGATGTCCTCAAGCCAGGTCAGGAAGTCGAGGCCCGCGTCATCAAAATCGACAAAACAGAACGACGCCTCGGTCTCTCCATCAAGGCCACCGGATACAGTGAGGAAGCCCTCAAGAAAGAGAGCGAGGCTCTCGAATCCGTTCGTAGCGGCGAGGATATGGTCAGCTTCGGTGCAGCACTGCTGGCAGCCGAGGAAGAGTATCGTCCCGGTGAAGGGAAAAAATAGTCTGCATTCTCTCAAAAATCAGCTATACTCATCCCATGTCACAACCTGAAATCACCGCCTATCTGAAAACCTCCTGTGGATGGAGCAAGGGAGTACGCGCAATCATGGACAAGTATTCCCTATCCTACACGGATAAGGATATCATTCAGAATCCAAGCTACCGCTTTGAGATGGAACAGCGCAGCGGCCAACCCCTCTCACCCTGCGTAGAGATCAACGGGGTCATGCTGCCTGACATCAGCGGCGAGGAAGTGGAGGCTTACCTGCTGGCACAGAAACTCGTCTCTCCCAACGGAGCGACGACCGATGTGCCGCTGAATGCAGCATGCTCCGATGAGCAGCACGCCGCGATGGTCGCCGGTGCCGTGAAGATGAAGTTCTAAGGTTAAACCGATAAAAAATCACAAAGAGCCGTGCTCCGAGTAAATGGGGACACGGCTCTTTTTTTATAGCTGAATTTCATCAGCAAAGCTGCCTTGATTGCCCCATCCTATAAGGGTGAAGCAGTATTGTATGTAGAGCAAGGCGGACAAGCCGCAGCCGTTGTAGTCCTACGGCAAGCGCTGTCCAACGCCGCTATCCGCCAATCCCGCCAGCCTCCACCTTGGGTTCGACCCAGCGGGCGAGAATAATACAAAATTCATAGAGGATGACCATCGGGCCACCCATAAGAAGATAGGTCACGAGATCGGGTGACGGGGTGATGAAGGCAGCCACGGTGAAGATCGTGACAATCGCCACGGAGCGGGTCTTGCGGAGTTTCTCCGCTGTCAGGAACCCGAGCTTCACCAGAGCCAGCACGACAATCGGCATTTCAAAAGCGACTCCGAAGGCGATCAGGAATTGTGTGGTGAAGGAGTAATATTCCCTCACCGTCCAAGTCGGTGTCCACTTCATCGATTTCGCATCCTTGAAGAAGAAATCGAGGGTTCCGGGCAGCACAACGAAGTAGGCAAATGAAATACCAATAATAAAAAGCAAGAGTGCGAAGACTGAGACGGGCAGGAGAATTCTCCGTTCACCCGGTTTGAGTGCGGGAAAGAGGAACTGGGCAAGAAAGATTGTAAGGATAGGAAAGGAGATGACGAGTCCTGCATAGAAGGCAAGGCTGAGCGAGATGGTCATGGAATCAGCCACACCGAGTGACTGGAGGGAATTGGCACGCTCCGGATCAACAGCAAGCAAGGGATGTTGAATGATTGCTGCCAACATGTCCCGGAAGAAGAAGGCGGCCACCGTTGCTACCACCAGCGTGACCGCCATGCGGATGATCATCACCCGAAGCTCGCCGATATGATCAAGAAACGGCTTGGCCTCGTCCTCCTGTTCGCGGAAGGAGAAGATGTTCTTGAAATCCATGAAGAGGATTATCCAAGCACACCACGCCAGTAGGCGAGACGGGTTCTGACATTCTCCAGAGAGGGAGCTCCGGGAGCAGTCCGTGCAGCAAGCGAACGGAGAGGATCAAACATTTCTTTCCAGCCACCGAGTAGTTCGGGGCAGTGTTCCTGCAAAAACTCTTTTGGAAGTTGATCCAATGGCACCCCTGTCCTGGAAGACTCAGCTGCAAGTTTTCCCACAAGGTCATGGGCGTTGCGGAAGGGTACACCCTTGCGTACCATCTCCTCGGCAAGATCCGTGGCCAACAGGAAGGGATCACTCACAGCCTCTGCGACCCTATCCTTGTTAATCTGTAGGGCCGACATCATCTCGGCTGTTACTGCAAGAGCCATGCGGGCCGTATCGACGGAATCAAAGACAGCTTCCTTGTCCTCCTGAAGATCGCGGTTATAAGCCATCGGGAGCCCCTTGAGGACAGTGAGCAGTCGGAAGAGATTGCCATAGAGGCGACCTGTCTTTCCCCTTGTCAGCTCGGCAATGTCGGGATTTTTTTTCTGAGGCATGAGGCTCGATCCTGTGGCATGGCGGTCACTCAGGCGCGCAAAACCAAATTCTGATGTCGTCCAGAGCACGACATCCTCGGAGAGTCGAGAGAGATGCATTCCAAGGATTGCCAGCGCTGAGAGCAACTCCAAGGCGAAGTCGCGATCGCTTACACCGTCGAGACTGTTCTGGGTGACGCGGGAAAAACCGAGTTCTCCGGCAATGGCATTGCGATCCAGCACGAGCGTCGAGGCGGCTAGGGCCCCCGAACCGAGAGGTAATTCATCCATCCGCTGGGCAGTATCCGCAAGACGACCGTGATCGCGTTCGAGCATCTCAACATAGGCTAGCAGATGATGGGCAAACGGGACGGGTTGCGCACGCTGAAGGTGGGTGTAACCCGGAATAATAACCCCTTCGTTAGCCTCGGCCAGCCCGACGAGTGCAGCCTGGAGTGTGCGAACACCCGATTGTAGGATCACGATTTCATCCCGCAGATAGAGCCTGAGGTCTGTGGCCACCTGATCATTGCGACTACGGCCGGTATGAAGCTTAGCTCCGGCATCACCGATGCGTCGGGTAAGCTCCTTCTCGATGTTCATGTGAATATCTTCGAGATCGACGGAAAACTTGAATTCTCCATTGGTTATTTCCCCACCGATAGCATTGAGTCCGATCTCAATCGACGTAAGTTCTTGTTCCGTCAGAAAACCGGCGGTCTTGAGTGCCCGTGCATGAGCGATACTACCCCTGATATCATGCCGATAGAGTCTCCAGTCAAAGGAAACAGACTCTCCGTAATCCCGCAGAAGGGTGGACATGGATTCTTCGAAACGACCGTGACGCATCCCATTTCCTTAGCGCGTTTCAATCCGGTGGGAAACAACAATGAGGAGGAACCCTGATATTGAATAAGAAAAAAGTGTCAGAGGACTACGGCAAGAAAGAGCCGACTGCCGTTGCTGCATTCCTGCCCTGGCGGGGTTCGCCGATCTTTAATCCATAGCCCCTGACATTTTTAACATAGGAATGAAACTGAAAAACACAATACCAGAAATTACATCGAGATGATTTTCCAGCTTGAGAAGTTGTGAAAGACTCGTTAAACATTGCAGTTATTTAGTAATCCCCCGATGCAAAAAATTCTCATCATCACAGCCTCTGTACTCTCACTTGTTGCTATCGGTTTAGGATATGTGAACAGGACTCATCTGGTGAACGAGAAAGCCGGAAGGGTCTTGGCAGAGGCAGATCGCAACGAGGTGAACAAGAAAATCACCACTGCATACAGTGATCTGAAAGCGGCTCAGGAAAAACTCGCCCTGGCTACAAAGGACTCGGAAAAACTTGCCCCTCAGCTGGCAGATTTGCAAAGCCGCCTCGACAAAGCGACTTCCAATCAGACCGATCTCCAGAAGCAGCTTTCCCAAAAAGACACCGACATGGCTCAGCAAAAAACTGATCTTGCGGCAAAAGATACGCGCATTGCCGAGCTCGAGGCAAAATCGACCACGACTACCCAGGCGGCACCTCAACAGGACGACCTGAAAAAACAACTGGAGGAAAAAGATCTTCTCACGAGTAGGCTTCAGGCCAAACTTGAGGATTCCGACAAGCAGATTGCCGAACTCCGCAAGCAGGAAGCTCAACGTAGATCCAAGGTCATGAGGACGGGGCTGGAGGGAAGAATCCTGGCTGTTAATCCATCATGGAATTTTGTGGTGATTAGCCTTGGGGATCGCAACGGGGTGGTCAACAACGCGGAATTACTCATCAATCGTGGAGGTCAACTCATCGGGAAGGTGCGTGTTACCTCCGTGGAGCCCTCCACTTCCATAGCGGATATCGTGGTCAACAGCATCCGTTCCGGTCTGAGTGTGCAACCGGGAGATACAGTGATCTATCGCGGACCGGAAACAGACGCGGACTCAAACTCAAAGCTATGAGGTACGAAGCACTGCTTCTCATCCTTTTGACTTTTTTCTTAATTACCGGCTGCCAATCGGCTTCCGACACCCCGGTAAGTCCCGCCAGTGCATCCGTCAGCGCGATCCCGTGGAACAAGCCTGCATCCTGGGAAGGATCTGGGGCACTTGGTGGCTTCATGCAGCAGGGAGGTCACTGATCGGTGATAGTCTCTGCGGTCCTTCTTGTGTGAACGATACGGGAATATCCCGCCCATGAGAATTCTCTCAGTCGATCCATCTCTTCGGGGGACTGGATATGCCATTTTGGAGGAATCAGGCTCACGCATCCGGTGTCTGGAGTATTCAGTCATCAAAAATCCCCCAAAACTCTCTCAAGAGGCCTGTCTGATCGCCATCCATGCAACCCTGGAGGCGTCGATTATCAAATACAATCCTGTGGCACTCTCGATCGAAAAAGTTATTTTTGTCCAGAGTTACGCCACCGCTATTGTGCTGGGTGCGGCGCGGGGCGTTGCCGTTTTAGCCGCCGCACAGAAGGGGCTTTCGATCCATGAATATCCACCAAAGCGTGTGAAACAGGCCGTTGTGGGACGGGGTGCCGCTTCCAAGGATCAGGTGGCCTTCATGATCCGTGCCCTTCTGGGACTTACGGAAACCCCTCCCAGTGATGCAGCCGATGCCATTGCCATCGGACTGACTCACCTGCGGACAATGGCCTCCCCTCTTGCCAATAAATCTGATCTGACGAACAGGTCTCCAAAAAAATAAATGAGTCCTGTAATAACGACTCAATGGCTCGGCAGGATTTCCTATCAGGCTGCGCTGACAATGCAGGAATCGCTTGTTGAAAAAATGGCCAGTGGTGATCCCGTTGGGCATCTTCTCCTTCTGGAACATGATCCGGTCTACACAATGGGCCGCAATCGCGATGTATCGAGTCTGCAAATCGAGGAGGAACTCCCCCACCCCGTTGTGCGAACCAATCGTGGGGGTCAGGCCACCTATCATGGACCGGGACAGTTGGTAGGATATCCCATACTGGATCTCAACCTTCATGGAAGGGATCTGCATCTTTATCTCCGTTTTCTTGAAGAGGTACTCATCGATGTTCTCGACTTTTACCAAGTTCAGGGATGTCGCCGGGATGGCCTTACCGGAGTATGGGTGGAGGATCGCAAAATCGCCTCAATCGGCGTCGGCGTTCGGAAATGGATTTCGATGCATGGGTTTGCCCTGAATGTTGCCGGTGATTTGCCTGGATTTTCAGCAATTATTCCATGTGGCATTTCAGGTGTGAAGATGACTTCACTCTCACAGGAAATCCGTAAAGCTCTTAACGTTCAAGATGTTGCCGAAACTACAGCAGGGATTTTTCTGCGTCGGATGGAGACTCTCCCCAACGGGAATTTTTGAAAAACGAGAGATCCTTGATTATTGCACTCCTCTCAGAGATCTAAAAAATTCCTGACCAGCTCCTTCCCATGAGTCGTCAGGATCGATTCAGGATGAAACTGCACTCCCCACAGAGGGAGATGCTTATGACGCAATCCCATGATCTCGCCCTCGGCTGTTTCTGCGGTGATCTCCAGGCAATCTGGCAGGGATTCACGACGCACGATCAGGCTGTGGTAGCGGGTGGCTTCAAAAGGATTGGGTAACCCACAGAAAAGATCCTTTTCATTATGTAGGATAGGCGATGTCTTTCCATGCATGAGGCGTCCGGCACGAATCACCTCCCCTCCATAGACATCCCCCATGCACTGATGACCGAGGCAGACTCCAAGGATCGGAAAACGACCGGCCAATTGTCTGATTACCTCATTGCTGATGCCCGCTTCCTTCGGAGTGCAAGGACCGGGTGAAATACAGATACGGTCAGGGTTCATGACCTGAATTTCGTTGATCGAAATCTCATCATTACGACGCACGGTGGGTTCGGCCCCCAATTCACCGAAATATTGAACCAGATTGTAGGTGAAGGAATCGTAGTTATCGATGACGAGGATCATGGGATTAAATCAGAGGTTCTCTTATGGAAGCGTTGCCGAGGCAAGTTCGACGGCACGGATGACGCCCATTGCCTTGTTCACTGTTTCTTCAAATTCAGCTTCGGGCTTTGAATCAGCGACTATCCCCGCCCCAGCCTGCACAAAGGCATGGCCATCCTTGAGAAGGACTGTTCTTAAGGCGATGCAGGAATCAAGCTGTCCGTTGAATCCAAGATAGCCTACCGCCCCCGAATAAGACCCCCTGGCCGTTGGTTCTAGCGAACTGATAATCTGCATGGCCCTGATCTTTGGAGATCCGCTGACAGTGCCGGCAGGGAAGGTCGCCCTCAGCACATCGAGAGGAGAATGTTCACCGGCAAGTTCCCCAACCACATTGGAAACGATATGCATGACATGACTGTAGCGTTCCACCGTCATGAAATCGGTCAGGGAAACACTCCCGTAGGTTGAAATCCGTCCCACATCATTACGGGCAAGATCAACAAGCATCAGATGCTCAGCCCTCTCCTTCGGGTCGTCCAGGAGTTCACGACAAAGCGCTTCATCAGCCTCCTGCGTTGCACCGCGTTTGCGCGTCCCTGCGATCGGCCTGATCTCAACATGACCACTTGTTACTTTGACATGTACTTCCGGGGAACTTCCCACCAGGGAAAATCCCCCGGGGAGCCTCAGACAGAACATGTAGGGGGATGGATTGATCAGACGAAGGGATCGATAGAGATGAACGGGATCTCCCGAGTACGGAATGGAAAAACGTTGCGAGAGTACTATTTGAAATATGTCACCCGCATGGATAAAATCCTTCGATTTCTCCACGGCCTTCTCAAAGACTTGGCGGGTCATATTACTTGAAACTTTCAATGCTGGAACGGAGTTGCCCGTCAGAAATGGCTTAATTTCAGCAGGCCCCTCGAGTTTTTTGAGCAGGGCTGCAATCCGGCTGATTGCCTCTTCACGGGCAGGTCCGACGCCCAACTCTTCAGTAAAGGCGCAGGCAACAACCTTGATGCGACGGCTTTTATGGTCAAAAATCACAACCGTATCGGCGATCAAAAAGAGCATGTCAGGCAATTCGAGGTCATTCGTCGCAGCAGCTGGGACGCTCGGTTCGAAGCGTCTTACGGACTCATACCCGAGATAGCCCACTGCTCCACCGGTAAATCCCGGAAGCTCCTGATGAACCTTGCAGCGATAGGAGGACATGATCTTCTCAAGTTCCTTTAAGGGGTCTGACATTGACCATGATCTGATCTTGCCGTGTCGATCGGTCACGGTAATTTGGTCGCCTCGGGATTCGATGACCGCTCTCGCTCCGGAACCGACAAAGGAGTATTGTCCCACGAGATCGCTTTGTTCGGCGGATTCGAGAAGAAAGGAGGGTTCCTCCTGGCCGAGCTTCACCAGCAGAGAGAGTGGAGTTTCGCTGTCAGCCACTAGCTCGATCCATACCGGAACAACAGGATGTGTTGCAGCCTCGAGTACAAATTCACTCTCTGAGGGCAAGGCTACGCTGTTTAATTTGGAACCGTTTGATTCGGGTGCGTCGGTCATTGAACGAAAAATGATGTTTTTAGCGCCACCCCTCTGCAATGAGGAAATTGGAATTCTTATCTTCCCCGTTTAAAGCGGGAGAGTTCTCGTTCTGTTTCACGCTGTTCCGCCTTCTTTTTGAGATCATGACGCTGATCAGCCGCATGTTTGCCTTTGCCGAGGCCGAGTTCAACTTTAACCCTCCCTTTTTTCCAATACATCCTAAGAACGGGTAGGGACAACCCTTTGCGAAGCGTCTGCTCGGTGAGTCGTACGATCTCCACCTTGTTGAGCAGAAGTTGCCTAGGGCGCTTGGGATCATGGGTTTCATGACTTGCTTTTTCATAGACCTGAATCGTTGCGTCGTAGAGCACGACCCCCTTCTTTTCGACCTTGGCGTAGCAACCAAGCAGATCCGCACGACCGGCACGCAGCGACTTCACCTCAGTACCCACGAGGGATACTCCAGCCTCGAATCTTTCAATAATCTGGAAATCCCTGAGTGCTTTCCTATTGGTGACAATATCGGAGCCCATGAAGATAAACTACCAGCTCACGATCGAACCGAAAATCCCGATAAGGAAAAATCAGGCCGCCAGGTTCTCCTCTTCAGGCAGAACAAAGAAATCCATCGTTAGCTTCCCTTCAGCAATCTCAGAGAGCGCAATGTCAGCCAATCCCATCGAGAGATTCGTTTCGACTAGGGGACGGCTGCCTGCGGAAAGTTGGCGAACACGCTTGCTCACCATATTGACAAGCTGCTGTTTGTTAGTGATGACTTTGGCGGCGGCTTCGATATAAACGATATTCATAAAATTAGTAGGCGAAATGGGTTAACAGGTGATCATGCCTCATCAACTGATCTGAGACAAGCTTCATCATTGAGTCATTTGTTGATCACGATTCACGCCATCTGGCGTGCTCGTTGTTGCCAAGGTCTGCTGATCCTGATTCCCTTTCAGAGCATCAACTTTTACCCCCCTTCTTCATTCTTCATTAAACATTGGAACCATGGGATTTTTTACTCCCCATTATCTCAAGGAAGCGCGCAACCTCATTGAGGGTGCTTCAAAGACTCTCCATCACTATCGCGATATTCTGCGGATGGATCAATGCCGCACGCTGGAACAAGGCATTGCCGAACTTCGAGAGGCGGTTTCATTCAAGGATCGTCCGGGCATCGAGAAATTTTCCACGGCCCTTGAAACGAGTTTCTCCTCGATTATTCCTGCAAACCCCCATGCTGCCTGGACCGAAAATGTGGAAGCCATTATTGTAGCCGTGGCACTTGCCGTGGGATTTCAAGCCTACTTCCTCAAACCCTTTAAGATCCCCACGGGATCGATGCAACCCACACTTTATGGAATGACAGGGCACCCAACCTCAGAGCAGAATCCCCCACCCCTCGCAAGAATCATTGATTTTGTCCAACTTGGTCGCACTCATCTTGATCTGAAGGCCTCCAGGCAGGAAGAAATTCTCGATTTGCAGGAGCAGACCAAACTGAATTTCTTCACATTTACCGATGTGACCACAACAGCCGGAACACATAAAATATTTGCCCCCAGGGATGTGCTCGCACGCGATTTCGGGATCCGTCCGGGGAGGGTCTATGAGGCGGGAGATTCCATCGTGCACGGATATGTGCAGGCGGGAGACCAGGTCTTTGTGGATCGGATGACCTATCAGTTTCAAAATCCCAAGAGCAGCGATGTCTTTGTCTTCACCACAAAGGGTATCAGAAAAATTGAAATGGGCATTGATCCGGCTCTCGGTTCCCAATTCTACATCAAACGACTGGCGGGAGTTCCTGGAATGACTCTTCGTATCGATTCCCCAAACCTCTTCCTCAATGAGGTTCTGGCAGCGTCTCCTCAATTCCAGCGTGTCATGAGCTGTCGGAACGGCTATCGGGGATATTCCAACCCCGCCTATCCAGCACAATATCTCACGACACCGGAGAACTCGTTCACCGTGCCACCTCACTCATTTTTTGCGCTTGGGGACAATAGTTACAACTCAAGTGACAGTCGCTATTGGGGAGTCGTTCCGGAGCGTAATGTCATCGGTCGCGGCTACTTTGTCTATTGGCCGTTTTCCAATCGTTGGGGCTTTGTTCGTTAGGATTTTTGCCGAACCTTGAATGACTTTGCTTTTGGAGTGGACTTTTTGGTGACCTTTCTCGCGAGCGCCACCTTGGATGCCACTTTAAGGCGTAGGGCATTCAGACGAATGAAGCCAGTCGCATCCCCTTGATCATAGGCCTGAGTCGGATCTGCTTCCATGGTTGCGATATCGGGACGGTAGAGTGAGACGGGACTCTTGCGGCCTGCGGCAAGGATGTTTCCTTTGTAAAGTCGTACACGGACAGTACCCGTGACATTCTTCTGCGACTCCGTGATGAATGCCTGTAGAGCGAGACGCTCTGGTGCAAACCAGAAACCGTTATAGACAAGCGTGCTGTATTTGGGAATCAGCCCGTCACGCAGATGCATCACCTCACGATCCATCGTGAGGGATTCCATCTGGCGATGAGCAAAGTGAAGAATGGCCCCCCCCGGAGTCTCATAGACACCCCGGCTCTTCATGCCGACAAATCGGTTTTCAACCATATCAACACGCCCGACACCGTGCCGCCCTCCCATCTTATTGAGAACCTTCATCACCCCTAGGGGATCAAACTCTTTGCCATTCACGGCAACGCAGTTTCCTTGAATAAAATCGAGAGTGACTATTTCGGCCTTGTCCGGAGCATCCTCAGGACTGACTGAGAGCTTGAACATGTCTTTATTCGAGGGATCGAAAGCATCAAACCAAGGATCCTCCAGGATACCGCTCTCATAGCTGATATGGAGAAGATTGCGATCCATGGAGTAGGACTTTTTAGCACTCGCCTCCACATTCACCTTATGAGCAGCACAATACGCGAGCATCTCAGCCCGCCCCGGAAACTGCTCACGGAAGCGTTCCTCACGCCACGGAGCGATCACCCTGAGATCTGGAGCAAGGGCGGCGGCAGCAAGCTCGAATCGCACCTGATCATTCCCCTTCCCTGTGGCTCCGTGGGCGATGGCATCTGCACCTTCAGCAAGGGCAATCTCGACCATGCGCTTGGCGATAAGCGGTCGAGCGATACTTGTTCCTAAAAAATACTCCCCTTCATAGAGTGATCCTGCCTGCATCATTGGATAGATAAAGTCACGGGCAAACTCGGCTTGGAGATCATCGACGAAACACTTGGAGGCGCCTGTCTTGAGAGCCTTGGGTTTAAGCCCTTTCAACTCCTCCTCCTGTCCCACATCGGCACAGAAGGCAATCACTTCAGCTTGATAGGTATCCTTAAGCCAGTTGAGAATAACGGAGGTATCGAGACCTCCCGAGTAGGCGACAACAATTTTCATCGCGTGATGGGATACACTTCCAAGGCGCAAGTTGCACGCCGATTCCTCTTCTCCTAAAACAAAAAAGAACGACCGGATTGCTCCAGTCGTTCTTTTAACGGGATTCGTTTTTTATCGAAATATCAGTTCTTAGGCTTGATAGGGGTTGAAGCGGGAGTTGCACCAGACTTGGCTGCTTGTTGGGCCTGAATCTGGGAAGCCAGATTCTGAACGGCCTGATTAAGATCCACAAGAGGCACCCAACCGATCAAGTTGCCCTGCTGCCCGGTGGATTTGTCAGCAAAGGAGGCAGCATTCAGAAGGCGGGCCTCACCTGTCTTTGTGTTCCATTCCACAACGGAATCAACCTGCTTGTCTGCAATCGTAATTTTGGCAGCTATGGCTTGAAAGGTTGGTTGCTCCACGGACTGCTGTTGCTTTTCGCAAGCGGCAAGACCAAGTGTAGCACATACAAGAGCGAGGGAGGGATAAAACTTCATAGGCTTGAAAATTAGATGCTCTCTTTCGGATTTCAAGAAACAAATCCTGAAGAAAAGAAAAAAAGCTTTTTAAATAATCTCGTTGCAACCCAGGGAAAGAGATCGCATTTCCAAAAGAAAAGTCAGCCCATTGCGGAAATAGTGGCTGCCCCGCATGGATTCGAACCATGAATAATGCCTCCAAAGGGCACTGTGTTACCGTTACACCACAGGGCAAGGTTTTTCATAATACTGATTCTTGACTGTGGTCGGCAATGAGAATTGGCAAAGAAAAAAGTCACCTGTTGCCAAATACCTTTGATTTGAGAGAATCGTCAACTCCATCATGACCATGAAACTCCGCAATAGACTGATCGCGCTAATTTGTCTGATTTTATTTTTAGGATTGGGCGCAGCCCTGTTTCTTTCGACTTCAGCGAGGAAGCCATTCGCGGTAATCCTTTTCATCGGTGATAACATCAATTCATCGAGTCTGACGGCAGCGCGACTTTTCTATGGAGGTGGAGATGCCAGGTTGCAAATGGAGAGTTTCCCCAATGCCGCCCTATGCAGAAACGCCGCCAATGATTTCTCCATTCCTGATAACGCCTCAGCCTCGACAGCTATCTCCGCTGGAAAACGGGTCAATCGGAGTAGTCTGTGCATCGATCCCTCAGGAACGAAAATGCTTTCCCTTCTTGAGATCGCGGCATCAAGAAGTCGCTCAACCGGACTGATCACCATAGGTCCCATTACCGGCACAACTGCGGCGGCCTACTATGCCAAGTCGATCAATCCGGCGGATCAATCCGATCTTGCATCCCAGTTTTCCCATCACGCTCCATTTGATGTCGTCATCGGTGGTGACATCACCGGCCCATCATCATCCACCAACGCGCAGACTGTTCAACAAAGTCCCTTGCAACCGAAAGATAAAAACGGCATCGCGGTTTTCAGATCAATGGGAGAATTGGAGGGCCAACCATTTTGGAAAAGCACACCGGTGCTTGGGCTCTTTCCTCAGAATCAACTATCCCTCCACCACTCAGGGGAAGGTGATCCGAACGCCCCTTCCCTATCCGATTTGGTACGCGTTGCGATCAGGCAACTTCAGGCCAACAGACATGGCTATTTCCTTGTTGTTGATGATCCTGAAATCGGCATTGCCGCCAGAGCAAATGATGCGGAAAGCATGTTCAAGCGCATCCTTGCATTTGATCAGGCAGTCTCAACAGCACGGAGATATGCCGGGGATAACTCCCTCATTCTTGTGGCAGGCAGGGAAAATATCGGAGGACTTCAACTCAACGGATATCCATTTCTGGGTGATAAGGGTGTCGCAGTCCTGTCGCTTAACGCGCAGGGAAACCCTTCCTTGAGTTGGGCAAACGGTCCTGGATTTGCCCCTGAAGATAAAAATGATGCCCCTCAGAATAAAAAGGCAAAGCAGTCGTCCACTCCTGGCATCCTCTCCCAGCCATCCGCCTATTCCCTCCCCCAAGCACTTGGGGTGGCGGGTGATGTGCTGACCCTTGGCGTCGGACCAGGATCGGAAAAACTAAAGGGGTTTCTCGATCTCACTGATATTCACCGCATGATCAACGACCAACTGTAGAGCCCTTTTGTTTTCTGCTGAAGCAAGATCAACAGATATATTGTTCACTCAAAGCGCGGAGAACTCAGAGAAAGAAAGGAGAAGAGCAGGCTGCAAAGTGAATTCCATGTCCACTTACTGAAGTATGTGCTCCAGCGAAGGATCAGGTGGAGATCCGAGTTCGAGCGACTTATTGTAATGTTTGCGCGCCATCATCTTGGCTGGTGGTTTGCCCGTGGCGTAGATGACGGCAAGATTAAAATGGGCATCAGCATAGTTCGGATTGATCTCGATTGCCTTCATGATCTCACCCTCGCCAGCCTTCCCTTTACCGGAAGCAGCCAAAACGATGCCGAGATAATTGTGAGCCGTAAAGTCCTGACTGTTGATGGCTACGGATTTTCTAAGAACCTTCTCGGCATCTTCCATCCTCTGCTGACGATAATGGACAATGCCGAGTGTTGTCAGCGCAAACGAATTATCAGTCGATTGTTCGGACGCCTTCTTTAAATTCGCTTCGGCCTCCTTCATTTTGCCGAGTTGGAACTCCACGACTCCCAGGTTGGAGAGAGCGAAGTAATCATTGGGAGAGAGTTTTAGTGATTCAAGGAAGGTGTTTTCTGCCTGGAGATAATCTTGGCGATCAAATTCAGCCTTTGCCTGAGCCAGCAGTTCCTTGAACTTACCCTGCCATGGGAGCAGGGCCGTAGTGTTGGTATCGGCCTGTTTCGCCGCGTTAGTATCTAACCCTTGGGGGGGGGGTGAGACAGCAGAATTACTCTCCATTGAATGAACCCCTACAACGGAGTTGGTATCGGTCTGCGCCGCCGAATTGGTTGAGTCGCTGGTTGGTTGGGGAGTGTTCATCGGCGCAGCGATGGAGGCCTGAAGATTTGACCCTCCCTGATCGGAAATCACCAACTGAGCATCCTTGAACAATGCCCGTTCCTGAGGGGAGAGTTCCACCGTAGGGGCGGTCAGAAGAGACATTTGCTGCTGAAGAGTATCCGACTGAATATTGAGGTGCTTGAGTTCATCCTCCATGAGACGCCGCGCCTGGGCCTTCTTTGCCTGTTCCTTGAGCTCCCTGAGAACGATGCCCCTCAAAAGTTCATTTTCCTGACTCATTTGCTCATCTGCGGCATTTCCTTTCCTTTTCTTTAAACGGGCAACTTTTGCATCCCGATCAGCAAGCTGATCCTGTAGTTCCTTGAGACGCGTTGCACCTTCATCCCCCTGCTGTTTGAGCGTCTTGATCTGCTGCGCTGCGTCTGCAAGTTGGGACTGAAGCTTTGATGCCTCTTGCCGGGCATCTGCAAGAGCCTTCTCCTTCTCGTCAAGGGCCTTCTGCTGATCCGGCTGCGCCTGTGTTATTTCACTGATACGCTTCTGGGATTCGGCATAATTCCTGGCATTGGTATCAATCTGATCCTGCAGCTTCTTCATCTGTTCCTTCAGTGCCACGGATTCCGGGGAATGATCAACCGATGTTGCAATTTGACCCAGGGCAACCTTAAGTTGATCCTGTAAGGCACTGTTTTGCTGCGTAAGAAGCTCCATATAACTTTTTGTGGCCCGTTCTTTCCTCTGCGCCTCATCCTTGGAAGCTGTTGCCGACTTCTCGGCTTCAACGAGTTTCGCGGCAGATTGTTCGATCGTCTTGGTATTTTCGGCCAACAGATCCTTGAGATGGGATATATCACCATTAAGTGATGGAACCGAATCGGCTTTGGACTGCAATGAACTGATCAAGCGTGATGCCTGGGCAAGCTTATCCTGGAGTCGCGCTTTTTCCTCTTCGAGAACCGTCCGGTCAGCCAGAGCATCAGCGATGGCCTTTTGCTGAATGCTTTTGGCCTCTGAAGCAACCTTCTCGAATGCATCGATCTGGGTTCGCGCTTTATCCAATTCCTTTTCTCCGGCATCGAGTCGTCCTTTCAACTCGACAACGGATTTTTTCAACATCCCGGTTTCTTCAGTCAACCCTTTGACTTTGGAGGCTTCGGCCGCTGCCACTCCCAGGTCGTTGACTTTCTGCACGAGACGCTCGCGCTCCTCCTGGAGAACCTGAAGATCAGCCTGCAGTGCGGGTTCCTGACGCAGGGCTTCCTTCCCCTGTTCAACCTTGGCCTGCAGTTCCTTGATTTTGTCACGAAGCGGAGCTGCCTGCTCGAGCTGTTTTTGAGCCGTTGCGTATTTCTCGGAAACATTCGCAAGTTGCTTTTGAATGTCACTATCCTTGTCCAGGGAATCTTTCGCTTTCTGCTCGGAATGTTCGAGCTTGGCCTGCAACTGAGCCACTGCTTCCTTCCCTTTCTCAACCTCCTTGCTGAGTTGCTCTATTTTGCTATTGGAATCCGTCGTCGCAACCACCTTGCTCTGTGCCTCTTGAAGTTGTTTCACGAGGACATTGTTCTGGTCGGTAAGTTTCGTGATATTCACCTGCGATTGCTCCTCAGACACCTGCTTGTCGGCAACTGCATCATCAAGTTTTTTTTGAATATCCTTGAGATCCTTGGACCATGAGTTGCGGGACTTCAGATCCCTTTCAAGATCGGATATCCTCCTCTTGGCGACATCGAGATCCCCTGTGAGTTGGGAGCGCATCTTGACCCATTCAGCATTTTCCAGATCCCCTGTGCGGTGTTTCTGAGCGGTGAGCGCATCATGAGCCTCCTGCAACTGCCCCTTGAGATCCTCAACCAACTGGCGCAGACGACGATTTTCACCTGATGAAGGCACGGTGCTTGCAGCAGAATCCCTTGAAGCAGCACCCGGGGGACTTATCGAGATGCTGGGACCTTTTTTGCCAGTGGATGCTGGCGGGGAAGATTGATTAAGAAGCGAACTATCGGCAGGAGGAGCAGACAAGGTGGCATCCGCCCCCCCCGAATCAGTCCCCCCCTGCTGGAGACGCTGAAGACTTTCGTGGGTCTTCTTGAGACGATACTCAATGACGGGTTTCTGCCAGGTCGGATCGCTTTTGGAAATAGCAAGCAGCAGGCTTTCTGCAAAGCGGTATTTATTGATGGCCTCAGAATTATTCCCTGCCCGTTCGAGGTTTTCCCCCTGCTGATAACTCTGATATGCGGAGAGAAATTGTTCGGAGGGATCCGCTGCAAAGAGAGACAGAGCGGTCAAAAACAACAAAGAAAAAAACAGCGTAACGCGAAACATCGGAAAGTTAATATGCAGGGTAGTCCTGACTACTAGGGAACTGCTTCAAGATCAAACATCCTCTTCATCTTTCTCTTGGCAAAATAAGTGACATTTGCTCAATTGTGTCAGGATTGTCACCTGGACCTCATTGACAAACTTTGTCACAAGGTGCTAAGAGCATGTAGTGCTAATTGCGCATCGACCACTGGATCATGGATAATTTGCTCGATCAACCGGTACTTGTACTCAATAGGTTGTGGCAGGCAATTAATACCTGTTCCGCCAGAAGGGCACTCACACTCCTCTATCAGGGACATGCCCAAGTCGTTGCGGGAGACGGATCGAGCAATTTTCTGACTCATGATTTTCTGAGTTGGCGGGATTTCTCAGTATCAAATCCGGAGCCAAGGATGTTGCAGACCATATCACTGCATATCCGCGTACCGAGAATCATTGTTCTCTGTCTCTTTGACCGGCTTCCCAAAAAGGAAGTCAAATTCACAAGACACAATGTCTTTGAGCGGGATAAAAATACATGCCAGTACTGCGGGGACCCCTTTGATCGCAACCAACTCAATATCGACCATGTGCTGCCCCGTGATCGCGGTGGTCAGACCACCTGGGAAAATGTTGTCTGCTCCTGCATCCCGTGTAACACACGCAAAGGCAATCGCCTTCCGCATGAAGCAAGGATGAATCTGTTAAAAAAACCGAAGAGACCGAAGTGGCGTCCCTTTGTCAATATCACATTTGCCGGAGGAGTGGACCAAAGTTGGAGTCATTTTATCGACCTGGCCTACTGGAATGTCGAGTTGGGAGAGTAATGTAGACCTCGATTACATCGACCGCGTTCAGGAAAACGGAATTGTTTTTCTCCCTCCCGAAGAGATAGGAAATCCGCAGTCTCTGGAAAGAGAATCTGGCGAAACTCTTCGCCGACCAGCAGATGATTTCGGAAGTCAAAAATCAGGTCCCGGAGACCAGCTGTGATCCTCTGACTCCTTCGTCTTTCAGTTTTTTTCTCTCTGCCCCCCCGTGTTTGCTTATCCGCGCAGCACTTTGACAAATTCCTCAAAGAAGCATACTGAATCATGCGGCCCAGGAGAAGCCTCGGGATGGAACTGGACGGCCTGAATCTGCTTTGAGCGATGCCTGATGCCAGCCACGGTTCCGTCGTTGAGATGACGGTGAGTCACTTCGAGATTGGCTGGCAATCCTTCCTCTTTTACTGCATAGCCATGATTCTGTGAGGTGATGAGGACGCGGCCCGTGCGCAGATCCTGCACCGGCTGATTGGCTCCACGATGTCCGAATTTCAGTTTGAATGTGGAGGCTCCGAAGGCCAGGGAGAGAATCTGATGACCCAAACAGATGCCAAAGACCGGCTTGGCTTCAGCAAGTTGCCGGGCGATTGCATGAGCCTCCGTCAGGACAGACGGATCACCCGGGCCATTGGATAGAAAGATTCCGTCGGGGTTCAAAGCCAGAGCTTCTTTGGCCGGAGTAGTCGACGGAACGACCATCACGCGCACCCCATGGGAACGGAGCAGGCGGAGGATGTTCCGCTTCACACCGAAATCGTACAGGACGACAAGTGGCGTTTTTGCTCCCAAGTTTCTTTTGCCAAGAAACCCGGATTGAAAGCTTTCAGTACCTTTAGGATCCCATTCATAAACCTCCCTGGTCGAAACCTCTCCGACGAGATCGAGTTCCTCCAATCCCGGAGCAGTCTTGGCACGCTCTACGGACTCAGTCTCGCTGCTCCCGTCTGTGCTCAGACAGGCCCTCATGGAACCCTGGGTGCGGAGATGTCTAGTCAGTGAACGCGTGTCAATACCTCCGATGGCAGGAATACCATTTCTCTCCAGATAAGCCTTAAGATCTTCAGCGGCACGCCAGCTGCTTTCGACGCGGGAGAGTTCTTCCATCACGAATCCGTTAACCTGTGGTTTTTCACTTTCACCATCATAGGGCGTTGTGCCGTAGTTGCCGATCAATGGGTATGTCATCGTGACGATCTGTCCCCTATACGATGGATCGGTGAGTACTTCCTGATAGCCACTCATCGAAGTGTTAAAGCATATTTCACCGATCGCGTTCCCTGCCGCACCAAGTGAATAACCGCGAAAGACACGACCATCTTCGAGAGCCAACAACGCAGGGAGAGTGGTTTTGTGATCGAGCATGAATAGAGTCGGAAAGTTGCCCGATACTTCACCATGAGGCTGGAATCCGTGCAATCAGATTACCGTGCAAAATTGGAATGAAGGGATTGCACCACACCTGTTGATTTTCTAAGCTGAAAACCCTGTGCCTGCTTCCTCGACATTCATGACTTCCAGGATTCTGTTGCTCGCGTTGCCGTTACTTTTTTCAGCATGCGACGCGACAAGGCAAACTGGCTCCTTTGCAAAGACATCGACATCGTCAGCTCATCCTTCAGCCCATTCCGCTGACGGATTTGATCTGCCGGTGAATCCCCCCGATGCCAACGGATATTACAAGTCGCGGGGATTCCGCGCGGGAGGACATTTGGGAGAGGATTGGGTGACGGATGGTGGAAGTTCCAAGGGATTCGGCAATCCCGTCTATGCGATCGGCAATGGAGTCGTCGTTCTCGGAAGGGATATCCATGCGGGCTGGGGCAATGTTGTGATCATCCGCCATGCCTGGGTTGAGAATCGGAAACTCGATTTCACCGACTCCCTCTCGGCGCATCTCGACAAGATAATTGTTCGTGAGGGACAGCAGGTCACAAGAGGTCAACAAATCGGCACCATCGGCAACAACCATGGGATGTATCCGCCGCATCTGCATTTTGAGATGCACAAGGATCTCTCCATAGGGGTCAATCATGCCCAAGGAACCCGTGATCTTCGTAGCTACTGGCTCCCTACGGAATTTATCATGGCACATCGTCACCTTCATGGTGGAGGCCCCGGTGTTCCCATTCCTCCTGCCAACTTTCTCCTCCCGACTTCAGAACATCCCTGGTCGCTCCCCCGATTCTTCTCCCACGGGAAAAAATCATCCCACAGCAAGGGATCTGCCCACTATAAATCCGGCAATCACTACAAAACTCACGCAATCGATCCTGTAAAGTCCAAGTCCTCCAAAGGATCAGGCAGTCACCACAGGTCCAAGAGTCATAAAAACAAGCATCATTCGGAGTAGGCCCCCCCGAGAATGCATCACGATGATGCAGCAGCCGAACTCAACCGGTAAGAATCGTTTGAGAAATCGCGTTTATCCAGCCCACTCTAAACAGAGCGCTTTCTCAAAGCGCGATATTCCAGGGAGTCAACCAATGCCAACCAACTAGCCTCGATGATATTGTCAGAGACACCGACGGTTCCCCAGGATTCAACACCCTCGCTTGACATGATATGCACGCGAGTGCGGGCAGCAGTTCCCCTTCCTCCATCGACGATGCGAACCTTGTAATCGGAGAGCGATATTTTGACGATCCAAGGGTGTAGTTTCTGAAGTGATTGCCGCAGGGCTGCATCGAGAGCATTGACCGGACCATCACCCTCGGCGGTGGTTTCTTGCAGGGCATCACCATGTCTCACGACGACAGTGGCTGCGCAGGTGGTCGTGCTACCCGTTGCGTCGCGACGGAAACTACAGTCATACCCCGAGAGTTCGAAGAGTGGGGTATGGAGGCCCAGTTCCTTGCGCAAGAGCAGTTCCAGGGAGGCATCGGCCGCCTCGAACTCGTACCCCTCGGACTCCAAGGCCTTGATACGCTCCAGTACCCGAAGCACGGCGGGATTATTCTTCTCAACCGGGATGCCGAGTTCGGCAGCCTTTATCAGGATGTTACTGCGACCGGAGAGTTCGGAAATGAGGATATTCTGATGATTGCCGACCGATGCAGGCTCGATGTGCTCGTAAGCTGCCGCCGTCTTGGCGATGGCATTGACATGCATTCCCCCCTTGTGCGCAAACGCCGTACTGCCAATAAAGGGCGCGCGAATGTCAGGCTGGCAATTCGCCAGTTCGTCCACGAAGTGAGAGACTTCATGCAGACGCGTGAGATCGGGCACCACCGGAATACCCATCTTGAGTTGAAGGCATGGAATGACGGTGGTGAGGTTGCAATTTCCCGTCCGCTCACCATAGCCGTTCATCGTCCCCTGCACCTGGATGGCTCCCGAGCGGATCGCGGCGAGAGCGTTGGCTACCCCAAGACCACAGTCATTATGCGTATGAATGCCAACCCTTCCGGGAAACAGGGTTTCCACCTTGGCCGTGATGGTCGCGATCTCGTCGGGCATGGTTCCCCCATTGGTGTCGCAAAGAACAATGACATCGGCTCCCGAATCGGCAGCCGCTCTAAGCGTGGCAAGGGTAAACTCAGGATCATCCTTGTATCCGTCAAAAAAGTGTTCGGCATCGTAAAAGACCTCGCGATCCTGTGATTTCAAATAATCGACACTATCCGCGATCATCGCCAGATTTTCGGCATGGGGGACGGAGAGAACCTTCTCCACCTGGAGTTTCCAGCTCTTTCCAAAAATCGTCACAACGGGAGTTCCGGCCTCAAGCAACTGGGCAATCTGCGGATCATCGCAGACTTTGATACCAGCACGACGCGTACTGCCGAATGCTGCCAGCTTCGCACCACCGAGATCGTGCTTTTTGGCCTCCGCAAAGAAAGCAAGATCCTTGGGATTAGAACCGGGCCAGCCACCCTCGATATAATCCATGCCAAACTGCCCCAGTTTCGCTGCAATGCGAATCTTGTCGATCAGGCTGAAAGAGATTCCCTCGCCCTGCGTTCCATCACGCAGAGTCGTGTCATAGAGAGTGACGGCACCCGATTTTTTCATAAAGGAAGGAGACTACTCCCGGAACATGGAAGCTTCAAGCTGAGGAAGTACTAATTTGATCGCATGGAGACCGTTGTGGGATTGGCTCAACGCTCTCCCGGAGTGTTTTCTATCTCCGACTCGATCACTTCTGAGTCATTGATCGCATTGATCAGCAGGCGGAACATGGCAAAATCCCGTTTGTTTGGCGTGAAGACAAGGCGGGGCAGTGAGACGATGGCCGTTTCTTCAGCTTCCTCCCGCAGTGTTTCACGCTGCCTGATGTGCCCGGTGGCGACCAAGTGATCAAACTGATCGTTGAGACGCTCGAGTGCAGTCGGGGTCAGGCGTTTCTGAATACGGATCACCATCTCATCTCTCACCCAGCGGTAGGAGTGGAATATTTTGTAGAAATTTTTGATTTCCTCCACCGCGCGATCGATGTCGTGCGTGATGGTGAAAAGATGAAAATCCGATTTGGAGATGAGTCCCAGCTCCAGCAGGTCATTATCGAGAAAGCGCCGCCATGTCTCCCAATAAAATCCGTTGGGACGATCCATCAGGATGATCGGAACGATCGAGGTCTTTCCAGTCTGAAGAAGCGTCAGCACCTCAAACCCCTCATCCATGGTGCCGAAGCCTCCCGGAAACAGGACAAAGGCAGAGGTTTCCTTGACGAAACTCAGCTTGCGGGCAAAAAAGTAATTAAAATCAATCAACTTGGGATCGCCGTCAATCACATGATTGGGCTTTTGTTCAAAAGGGAGTCTGATCGTCAACCCGAAGCTGTTCTCCGCTCCTGCCCCCTGCTGCGCAGCTCCCATAATACCGTCACCGGCACCGGTGATGATCATGAAATTTTCTGCAACGATGCGGCGAGCAAATTCCCGTGCCAGTTGGAAATCGGGATCATCAGCACGCGTGCGGGCCGAACCAAAGACCGCAATCTTACGGATTCCCGGATATTTATCAAAAACCGTGGCGGCATTCCTGATCTCACGCATCGAGCGACTGACGAGCTTCAGGTCGGCAAGAGATGCGTGGTCCCGACCGAGTTGCAGTGCCGTCTCGATCATATCGGCAAGAAAGTCCGCCGACCTCCCCGATGCAACACCTGAGACGAGTTCCTTGATTGTTTGGGAAGTTAGCTCTGTTGTTTCTTGGAAAGCCATATAAGTTGGTTAAATCATCGATTCCCTAACGGCGGGCCAGTCGGCTGAAAAGCCAGATGCCAAGTCCGGTGAAAAAGAGGTTGGGTAGCCAGATCAGGACAACAGGGAAAGCATGGTCATTATTCCTGAATGTGTCAGCTACGATGATAAAGAAGAAGTATCCGAACGCGATCACGAGGCTCAGGGCAAACCCAACAGATGTCTCCTTGCGGTGTGCGGTGATTCCAAGAGGAACAGCAATCAGGGCAAAAGAGAGCGCTGCCAGGGAGAGAGAAAACCGCTTGCTGATCTCAACCTGAAAGGCAAGCCGTCTCGGACAATCAGGTTTTGCAAGTTCCGCAAAAAGTTCCTGAAGCGTGTGAGAACTGAGGGGTTTTTCCCTTTTCTTTTGGTCAAAAAGTTTCTGCAGCGACATGGGAAATACTCCCTCCCTCATCGTGATGCCCTGACGGATCATGTCAACTTGGTCAGGCTGGCGATGATCGCGTTGCTCAAAATGGGCATCCTGCACCTTGAGCAGCAGCCTGTTGTGTTGCATATCCGATGTGAGTGTGCCGGTCTTGGCAAAAACCACCTTGGAGGGAATTCCCTTCTCATCGATTTCAAAAACAATCAGGTTCTTCATCAGATCACCCTCTCTGGAACCAACATAGATGCGTCGATCCGGAAACTGATCCACCACCTCGTCAGCCTGAAACATTGCGGTGGGATTACTTGTGGCGATCCGATAGAGGGAAGTAAGCATTGCGTACTGGGCCTTGGGGGCGACTTCCGTGTTGATCCAAAAGCAGACTCCAACCAAAAACAGGGCAATGCCGAGCACAGGATAAAAAACTCTCGTGAAACTCACCCCATTAGAGCGCAGGGCGATGATCTCATTATCCGCGGAAAGTCTCCCAAAGACCAGAAGAACCGCAGTGAGAAATCCCCACGGAATCGTGAAAGTCATCGAGAAAGGGAGCACAAAGGCTATAAATGAAAGCACTGTCTCCAAGGGGACATTATGATTGATCAGGAGGTCCAGCATCTCCTTGAACACATTGCCCAGAACCAGAACCAGGCTCAGTAGGGCAACACCCATTAGTGTGGCCACACTCAGAGCAGTGAGGAGATAGCGGTCGAGGATCTTCAAAATAGGAAAGAATGACGGGGAAAAGTCGACCATCTTGCCTTGCCCATTCTCTGAATGCAAGATCAGTGCCATTGCGGTTGAACCATGCCACCTGACCCGCTAGAGTCACCGCATGGCACTCCCCAATTCTTCCACGCGACCTCCAATCCTGAATATTTTGCTCTGGGGCAATACTGTCGCCCTCTCCTGGGTATGGGGATTGGGGCTTTTTTTCTCGGTGCAGTTCACGGTTGAATTTGGCCTCACCGGATTGCTGACCTTTCTGATTCCAAACTGTCTGGGGCTTTTTCTCTTCGGTGCGGTTGCCGATCTGATTGCCAAGCGACATCCCGGCTCAGAGTCGCTCGCGACATTTTTCAATAATTGGTCGCGCCCCTTTCGACTTGTCTTCTTTCTCTACCAGATCATTGCCATTTCCCTGACAATTTTTGCGCTGATCAGATATGCATGGCAACCTCTGGGACTTCGGCCTGATTCTCTCTACCTTCCGCTCACCGCGCTGATCATTCTGGCTGCCAGCATCCTCTTCGGGGAGGAGTTTTCTATTCGCAGGATCAAGTACAGCCATGCGGCCTTCCTTGCCCTGATTGTCTGTTGTGCGGCGATCATCATCGCGGAACTTGGTTCCCCTTATCTTCGAGGCATTGAGCGCCCGAGTCTTCGCCCCACGCACGACTGGAATTTTTGGGGCTATGTCATCCCGATCTGCATCGGTTTTCTGGTTGGTCCATGGCTTGATCTTCAGCAATGGCAGAGAGCCATCCAAATGCGACGGGAAAACACCTCCATCACCGCCTCCTATGCCGTGGGATCACTTCTCTTCGGGGCGATTCTGCTCTTTCACGGCATCCTTGCCCTTTGGGCCATGGAGGGAGGTGGCTCATCATACATCAAGATCGGACTCGCCGACTATCCTTACGCAGAGTCACTGCTCACGAGGGTATTCAGCGCCCCCCCCACGAATGCCTGGCTCCTCGGTGCCTACCTGACCTTTTTGAGCGCATGCATCCTGACGACGCTCGATAGTGGCTACATCGCCCTGCGTTGGTTTCTTCAGAGCAATGCAAGCAAGAGCAAGCATCCTATCTTTTCGCTCATCCCCGAGCGCCTTGTCACCTCACCCATTCCTCCCTTCATCCTTTGTGCATTGATTGCCGTCACGGGGGCCGCCATTGGAATCGAGTTGGAATATTTCATGATTTTCTTCGCCACTTTTTTTGTAGGTTATTCCGTGTTGGCAATCGGAAGGGCCTTCATGAACGGTCCGGTGAATGTCATCCCGCAGGTGAAGATGTTCTGCATCGGCTCGCTGGCTGTTGTGATCTTCGCCTATGGTTACTTCCTGCATCAGCCGGTCTTTCAGATCCTCGCATCACTTCTTCCTCTTGGTTATGTGGTCTGGCTACTGCTCAAACCACTGGCAGAGGAATTCACCATCGGTGCAGAAGATTTGGAAGAACCTGCCATCTCCCCTTTTGCATCCGTTGTTCCCCTCACCTCGGTGGGCACGGTGCTCACCCCAGCACCGACAGGCACCCATGACATTTCAGGACATTTCGAAGAGAAGTGGTTTGTCCATACCTTCATCGCCACCTATGCGGACACCAACTCCGTGGGAAATGTCTATTTCGGCATGTATGCCATGTGGGTCGGCAAGACGCGCGAACTCTTCTTCAACCGCCTCATGCCCAAGTTCAACCTCAAGGAAACCCCCTTCTACATTCTGACGCGTTCCTTCGAGCACAAATTCGTGCGAGAGACTCGTGAGTTTGAAACTGTGAGCGTCAAGATTCGCATCGCAGGGCACAACCGTAAGTTCGCAACTTTGGAGCACGAGATCTACGACTCTTCGGGAGCACTCTTGGGGAAAGGCAATCAGAGCCTTCTTTTCGTCTCCTCTACGGACTACAAGATGCTAGATATACCCAATGATGTCATGACGGCATTCCTTGCCTATTCATAACCAGAGATGATCTCGTACGGCAGAGTTGGCATAGCCATGGGCGGAGGGACTCTGTGCCTGATGCTTTGGTTGACATCCGCCTGTTCCAAAAAACAGCCCCAACAGACCGCCCAGCCTGCTGCCACACCCACTCCGACTCCTTTCATCCCCAGAAAGGTTTACGATACGGCGCGGCTCTTCAATGGCATCAAGCTAAAGTCCTCTATCGAAACAACTCCCACGGACTTTACCTCACTGCATCTTGGCAGAGAGCCCGATTCCTACACCCTTCAATTGGAATTGCGGCTGCAACTGCCCTCTCCCGCGACAACGAGTACCGACCTGCTTGCCGCAACACCTGAACTGGCCGGTCTCCTTCCTGCTCTGGATCAACTGCTGACTAACGCCAAGGCATCCCCGGATTTTGCGACCTTATATTCCTACAAGGAAAAAAATCTCCGCGCCAATCTCACCACCCTGCAACGACTGCTTCCAATCGATACGCTCTACGATTGCCAGACCATTCTTAAACTACAGAATCCACGCACTTTGCGGAGCGTTATCTTGGTTCAGGCGCTGATGAATGTGAACGCCGACGGTTCGGATGGAGACCGCAATCTTGCTGTCGATAATCACTCGGCCTTCTATCAGCCTCAGACCAACTATCGTTGGCCAAAGGCTACAGCCCATACCAACCCCTGTCTCCACGACACCGAGCAAAAACTCGCATCCATCAGCGAAAAACTTAATTCCGAATCCGGCAACTCTTTGAGTCCGGCAGAACGGTCAAGACTCCTCAATCTGGAGTCCGAGGAGAAAGCCACCCTAGAGGAACTCAAGCATCTGAGCTTTCTTGTAGGCACTGCCGACCCTTTCATCGTCCTTCCATCCTTCATGTTCAAAGGTTCGGAGGGACATCCGAACATCGGCGACTATGCCATTGTGATCGTAGGCAACACCGTTTATCCCGCGATTCTTGGAGACAAAGGACCAAACTATAAAATGGGCGAGGCCTCCCTCCGGATCTGCAAGGAAGTTGATAAAAAGTCCACCGCTGACTCACGCCCGATCGATCGTCCCACAGTGGTCTATCTTATCTTTCCCGGCACGGCTGAAAATCCTTTTTCAACACCTGACTACGGGCATTGGTCCGATCGGTGCCATGCACTCTGGAAGGAAATTGGGGGTAGCGATTTTGCCAAATGGCAGGTTTGGGATTCCCTGGAAAAACCATGGCCAACCCCCACTCCGCTCCCAACTCCGTCTCCGTCGATTTTCCCCAGTCCCTCACCCGACACCAATTCGGTGCCGGTGCCATTGAACTCCCCATCTCCATTATCATGGAATACTTCTGGCATGAATCCTGCTCCGATGGCTACGCCAACCGTGATGAATCCGGTTTCCACCTCCCCTCCCACTCCACAATGATTTCAACCTTTCTCCAGACAGCGTTTTCCGATTATTAACATTCCATTCCTGCTTCTCGGTCGCATGATATTCAGGCTTCCGTTTTCAGCTTTAATCCTTCTGTTCCTTTCTCTATCACCCATCACCACATACCCATAAATAACCCCATGCTCACCATTGGAACCAAAGCTCCCGACTTCACCCTCTCGACCATCACCGCAGAAGGGCCTAAGAGGCTGACACTCTCATCCGAAATAGGAAAAAACAATATTCTGCTTCTTTTTGTTCCGGCGGCATTTACCAGTGTGTGTACCGCGGAATTCTGTGAGATCAGCAAGGGAATCGGCTCTTTTGGCTCACTAGATTGCAGCGTCTTTGGCATCAGCGGAGACAGTCCCTTTGCCCAGAAGGAATGGGCTGCCAAGGAAGCGATCACGATCCCCTTGCTCAGCGACTACGAACACACGGCAGCCAAGGCCTACGGGGTGGCCTACGAGAGTTTCCTTCCCGAACTCGGACTGGGCTTCGGCGGCGTTGCGAAACGGTCCGCATTCCTGATCGATCGCACCGGACTCATTCAATATGCCGAGTCGAGTGACGATCCCAAGCAACTCCCCGACTTCGATGCTATCAAGACCAAGCTCTCGGAACTGAAATAATCATTCAGGTTTCAAGTCTCAAGTTTCATCCTTCTTCACCTAATCAAAATGCCCACCAACGACCCGTTCAAGACACTCCGCAGCTTCGAGCCTTCCAAGGGAAAATCCGCCAGTTATCACTCGCTTCCCGCATTGGAAGAACAAGGCCTTGGGGCCGTCTCCCGCCTTCCCTTCTCGATCAGGGTGGTTCTTGAATCGGTGCTTCGCAACTGTGATGGGGTCAAGGTTCACGAGAAGGATGTCCGCTCACTTGCCGCTTGGAATGCCAAGGCTCCCGCTCCAGAGGAGATCCCGTTTGTGGTGGCCCGCATCGTCCTTCAGGACTTCACGGGTGTTCCGCTGCTTGTTGATCTCGCAGCGATGCGGAGTGCTGTCGCCAGACTTGGTGGCAAGCCCAGCATCATCGAACCGCTCGTTCCCGTTGATCTTGTTGTCGATCACTCCGTTCAGGTCGATTACTACGGTTGGGCCGATGCCATGAAGTTGAACCTCGACATGGAGTTCAAACGCAACAGGGAGCGTTATGAGTTTTTGAAATGGGGTCAGCAGGCTTTTGAGACATTCGGTGTTGTTCCTCCTGGGATCGGCATCGTTCACCAGGTCAATCTCGAATATCTGGCCCGTGGAGTTCTTTACGCCAAGAGTGAAAATGGAGAGATCTATTACCCCGACACTCTGGTTGGAACCGATTCCCACACCACCATGATTAACGGTCTTGGCGTCGTGGGATGGGGAGTTGGCGGCATCGAGGCGGAAGCGGGCATGCTGGGCCAGCCTGTCTATTTCCTGACACCTGAAGTCGTCGGAGTGCATCTCATCGGCAAGCTGAGTGAAGGTGTTACTGCAACCGATCTGGCGCTTCGTGTCACCCAGATGCTGAGGGCGGCAAAAGTCGTCGGTAAGTTTGTTGAATTCTATGGCGAGGGGGCCGAGTCTCTTCCCCTTCCCGACCGTGCCACCATCGCCAACATGGCACCAGAATACGGTGCCACGATGGGGATCTTCCCGGTCGATAAGGAATCTGTTACCTTCCTCAGATCGACAGGGCGTACGGAAGCCGAATGCACAGCCTTCGAGAACTACTTCAAGGCGCAGGGAATGTTCGGCATGCCCCACAAGGGAGAGATCGATTACAGCGTCGATCTGGAGCTTGATCTCGCGACAGTCATTCCGAGTGTCGCCGGTCCCAAGCGCCCACAGGATCGCATCGACCTTCCAAAGCTCAAATCCACATTCATGGATCTTCTGCTCAAGCCCCTCTCCGAAGGTGGCTACGGCAAGGAAACAAAGACTCTTGGGGCTTCCGCCGAAGTCTCTCGCCGCAATCCCACCATGCCGGATGATGAGCAGGAGATGGAGAACGACCGCCCGACTCCGGATGCCGTCACTGGAATGGCCCCCTCTCCTTTCCACAAGAATGGAAAGACCAGCGTACGCAACGGCAGTGTCATCATCGCCGCGATCACCAGCTGTACCAATACCAGTAATCCAAGCGTCATGCTTGCAGCGGGACTGCTGGCCAAGAAGGCCGTGGAAGCAGGTCTGACAATGGATCCCACCGTCAAAACATCACTCGCACCGGGATCCCGCGTGGTGACGGCCTATCTGGAAAAAACCGGGCTCCAGCCCTACTTTGACCAGCTCGGGTTCCAAACCGTCGGCTATGGTTGTACCACATGTATCGGAAACTCTGGACCGCTCAACCCCGAAGTGGAGAAGGCCATCACGGACAATGATCTCGTCGCGGCAGCGGTTCTCTCTGGCAATCGCAATTTTGAGGCCCGCATCCATCAGAACATCAAGGCCAACTTCCTAATGTCTCCACCGCTGGTCGTAGCCTTTGCCCTTGCCGGGCGGGTGGACATAGACTTCGCAGTGGAGCCGATCGGGATTGGCAATGATGGGAAGGATATTTTCCTGCGCGACATCTGGCCAAGTCTCTCGGAAATCCGGGATACACTCCAGAGCGCCCTAACGCCGGAGATGTTCGCCACACTTTACGGGAACTTTGCTGGACAAAATCCGATGTGGAATGAGATCAATGCACCCACGGGTGAAAGTTATGTCTGGGACAGCGGAAGCACCTACATTCAGGAGCCTCCTTTCTTTGAGAATTTTGGCATGGAGGCAGGAACTATCACCCCGATCACAGGAGCACGGGCGCTGGGCATCTTCGGTGATTCAGTCACCACCGATCACATTTCGCCCGCCGGAGCCATCAAGGAAAAGTCTCCCGCTGGCCGCTTCCTTAGCGAGCATGGTGTCGGCAGGGAGGATTTCAACAGCTACGGAAGCCGCCGTGGCAATGACCGCATCATGACCCGTGGCACCTTTGCCAATGTCCGCATCAAGAATCTCATGCTTCCCGGCGTGGAAGGAGGAGAAACTCTCCACCAACCTGATGGAGAACGCCTCAGCATCTTTGATGCAGCACAGAAATATACCGTCGAGAAAACTCCTCTCGTCATTCTTGCCGGACAGGAATACGGCACTGGAAGCAGTCGTGACTGGGCGGCGAAAGGAACCCGTCTTCTTGGTGTGAAAGCCGTCATTGCTGCCAGCTTCGAGAGGATCCACCGATCGAACTTGGTCGGCATGGGGATTCTTCCCATGCAGTTCCAGGAAGGGACGACAGCCCAGACATTGGGACTCGATGGAACAGAAACCTACGACATCGTCGGATTGGGAGAAGATTTGGAACCCCGGCAGGATATGATCCTTCGCATCACCCGCAAGGATGGCAGCGTGCAGGATGTCACGGTCAAGGTTCGCATCGACACACCGATCGAGGTGGATTACTACCGCCATGGAGGCATCCTTCCCTTTATCCTCCGCCAACTCATCACCGAAGCGAAATAGAAGAAAGAAACCTGAAGTTTGAAAACTTGAAAGGCCGGATTTCGGTTTCTGACTCAAGTTTTCAGCTTTCATGTTTCAGCTTTTGGTTTTTCTTCCCATCCCCATGTCTTCCTCCCCATCCAATCCCACTGATCTTGTCGCAGAGATCATGCGCCTGAAGCAGGAGCGTCATGCCGTGATTCTTGCGCATAATTACCAGATCAGAGAGATCCAAGAAGTTGCGGATTTTGTCGGTGATTCCCTCGGATTAAGTGTGAAGGCCGCAGAAACTGAAGCTGATGTCATTGTCTTCTGCGGTGTCCATTTCATGGGGGAGACGGCAAAGATTCTGAATCCCTCCAAGACCGTTGTGATTCCAGATCTCGATGCCGGGTGTTCACTCTCAGATTCCTGCCCCGCTGAAAAACTGGAGGGATTCCTCAGGGATCATGCTGGTAAAAACTACTTCGTCATTGCCTATATCAATTGCAGTGCCGGGGTGAAGGCACTCGCCGATGTTATCTGCACCAGTGGCAATGCCGTCAGGATTGTGCAGTCAGCACCGGTAGATCGCCCGATTCTCTTTGTCCCGGATCAAAATCTAGGAGCATGGGTCATCGAGCAGACAGGCCGTACCATGGATCTCTGGCGGGGGAACTGCTATGTCCATATGGAATACACGAGGGATAGCATTGAGAAGGCGCGACGCGATCATCCAGAGGCCCTAGTCGTCGCCCACCCGGAATGCCCGCAGGCGGTACGCCTGCTTGCAGACGAAGTCTGTTCAACCGAAAAGATGGTTGCCTATTGCAGAAACTCTCCGGCAAAAGCCTTTGTGATCGTCACCGAGGAGGGTATGCTCCACCGACTGCGCCGTGAAATACCTGGTAAAGTCTTTATTCCCGGTCCCACCGATCATTGCGCCTGTGCCGAGTGTCGCTACATGAAGCTCAACACACTTGAGAAACTTTATCACGGTCTCCGCAATCTGGCGCCCGAAATCACGATGGAAGAGGGACTCAGGGCCAAAGCGGAGAAGTCGGTGAGGCGGATGCTGGAACTCAGCTGATGGATCATCAGGCTGAAGGGTAAATCCACTGAGAAGGATGAGACTTGA
>JBAXTN010000011.1:0-70767 GCA_037130175.1 bacterium
ACCCGGATCTTCGACATCGTGGTGCGGTCATTCTGATGGCAGTCATCGTGGCACCGGTGGCCGAGGAGGTGATTTTCCGCGGCTACTTCTATGGCGTGATCCGCCGCTATGGAGGACGGATCCCCGCCATCCTCACCTCATCGCTGCTCTTCGCGGCGATTCATGTCCATCTTCCTTCCGTGCCGGGACTCATTCTGTTGGCAATCATTCTCACACTCCTTTATGAACGGACCGGATCACTCTGGGCACCCATCACCATGCATGCCGCTTTCAATGCCTCGACGATTCTCTTTCTTATCTTCTGGCCAGAGATGGCTTCATGATACCCCGTCAATGAAGAGGAAAACACACTCCGAAGCCGAGCTGTTAGAACTTGTCCGGAAGATGCTTCCCTCAACCTCAACCGATGTGATGACAGGCATTGGTGATGATTGCGCCGTGATCGACAATAGGAAAAACAACGGCGAGTTCAGTCTCCTGAAAACCGATGCACTTGTGGAAGGCATTCATTACACATCCACAACTTCCCTGCAGCTAGTGGGGAGAAAAGCGCTCTGCCGCCCAATCAGTGATATCGCGGCGATGGGTGGCACTCCTCTTCATGCCGTCATTACCGTGGCGGCCCCCTCCTCTTGGGGAATCTCCCAATGGAGTTCACTTTACCGTGGAATCGGAAGGGCTGCGCATGCTTTTGAAGTCTCCATCGTCGGCGGAGAGACAGTTCGCTCACCCGGCCCTCTGTTCCTATCCGTTGCGATGACCGGAATGGTACCAAAACACAATCTCCGCCTTCGTTCAGGCGCTCACCCCGGAGATTTGCTTTGTGTGACTGGCAAACTCGGCGGATCCTTCAAGAGCACTCGTCATCTCCGCTTTCAACCTCGTCTGACTGAAGGACAGTGGCTGGCCTCCCAGCGGGGAGTCACCGCCATGATGGATCTCAGTGACGGACTCGGCAGCGACCTTCCGAAGCTGGCCCAGGCGAGCGGATGTGCCTTCCGTCTTGTTCCGGAATCCCTCCCATTGAACCGGGGCTGCACAACGAATGAGGCCATCACCGACGGCGAGGATTACGAATTGCTGATCAGTGCCTCGCCACGCCGTTGGCCGGATCTACAAGGCCGTTGGGAAAAAACCTTCCCTAAACTCCCGCTCACTGTGATTGGATCACTTCTTGATCATCACACCTCCTCCACTCATCTCCCTTCGGGACATGACCATTTTCAGTCATGATTAAACTGACCTACCTGAAACCGGGCACCTCTCCAAGCGCCCTCCAGATCGAAGGCTGTTCTAAGGGAGTCCCTCAAAAGATCACTCTCTGCACCTACGACATCTCCACCTTTGAGGAAGTCATCTGCGACGATGCCTCCGATGCGATCCGCAGGATAGATCCCTCGAAGAACAATTGGATCGATGTCAACGGGCTTGCCGATGTCGAAACAGTCCGTGTCTTTGGTACTCATTTCAACCTGAGCCCACTCGTTATGGAGGATATTCTCACCTCCCAGCGCCCGAAAATGGAGAATCTGGATGAGGGAATTTTTCTGATTACATCCATGGTGCGCACCAACAAGGAAAAAGAAGGCGAAGTGGAAATCGAGCAACTGAGCCTCTTCTTTGGGAAAAACTATGTCGTCACCTTCCAACCGGAACAAAGCCGTGATTCCTTTGATGAAGTGCGTCGAAGACTCAGGATGGAGGGAACCCTGATACGAAAATACGGCCCGGATTTCCTTACTTACACACTGCTCGACACAGTCGTTGATCATTACTTCCCTGTTCTGGAGATGATCGGGGATGATACAGAACTCATCGAGGAGGCGTTGGTGGAGCGTCCCAGTCGAAACACTCTCAAGGATCTCTTTCACTATAAACGAGTGCTGCTGGAAATGCGCCGGGGAGCCTGGCCTCAACGCGAAGTCTTCAGCCATCTGATGCATGAGGAAAAAGGTCTTGTCTGCGATCAGACGCGAACTTATCTGCGCGACTGCTACGAGCATATCACCCAGATTATTGATATCATTGAAAATTATAGGGATCTGACCACAGGGTTGATGGATGTGTATCACTCCAGTCTGAGTTTCCGAACCAATGAAATCATGAGGGTGCTTACCCTGGTCTCGACATTCTTTATGCCACTGACATTTCTTGCAGGTGTTTACGGCATGAACTTTCATGACGGTCCCTTCAACATGCCCGAGCTGACATGGCGCTATGGCTATCCTGCTTTTTGGGTCGTGGCACTCCTGATTTGTCTGGGGATGTTCATCTTCTTTCGCCGCAAGAAGTGGCTCTAATTCTCTGTTGATTTGATGAAACGACCCATTCTCATCCTCACCTCCGCATTCGGCGAAGGTCACAATGCCGCCGCAAGGAATCTTGCGATCGCCCTCCGGTTACAGGATCCAGAACGCCCGGTCGAGGTGCGAGACCTTTTTGCCGAGGCTTATGGTCCGCTTTACAGGATCGCCCAAAAAAACTACTTCTTCTTTATCAACCACTGCCCAGGCCTGTGGTCGTGGTTCTATAAATATCTGCATCAGAGTAAAAATGCTCCCAGCCAGGTTGCGGTTTTCAGGAGAGGAGCACGACTGCTTCGCAAGACACTCACAGAGATCCAGCCGGCTGTGGTTGCTTCCAGCTATCCGGGTTACAACCATCTTCTCGATCATCTCGACGGCACAAAAAACCGCCCCTACAAGACGGTCACGGTTGTCACGGATTCGATTTCAATCAACTCCCTATGGTATCGGGGGCACTCCGATTGCTACCTTGTGCCCAATGAGGTCACAGCTAAAGTCATGAAAGATGCCGGCGTGCCCGATGAGAAAATCCGTGTCAGTGGATTTCCGGTTCCCGGAATTTTTGAGGCTCTTCGCGGGTCGCGCATTCCTCCCGATCCTCCCGCACGACTCCCGAAGGTCCTCTACCTCGTGAATCCTGGACAGAAGAATGCTGGTGAGATTCTCAAGCAACTTGGTGCCGTTGAAGGAATCGAACTTTCAGTTGCATGCGGCAGGGACGAGGAACTCCGATCTAGCCTCCAGAAGATCGCCAACTCACTTGCCAGCCCGATAAAAGTCGATGGCTGGATGAAGGATCTTCCCGAAAGAATCGCCTCCAACCACCTGATTGTTGCAAAGGCAGGAGGGGCCACCGTACAGGAGTGTCTGGCAGCATCCACACCTCTGGTCATGAGTCAGGTGATCCCCGGCCAGGAAGAGGGGAACGCCGAACTGCTCACCACCGAGGAATGCGGCTGCACCGCAACTTCGCCACAAGCGGTAGCCTCGGCCATCCGCTATGCATTCTCACATGGCGCCGCAGTTTGGAAATGCTGGGAAAAGAATACAGGAAGGATCGGAAAACCCGACGGTGCCGCGACAGGTGCAAGAATTCTGCTAGATCAAGCCTCCCTGGATGACGGGGGCAAGGATGCCAATGCGTAAGAAATCCAGCTCAAACAAAATACAATCGGGAGATTTTGAGTTTCACCGGCTCAATGTTGAGAGTCGTGAATGGCGCGATCTCTATCACTGGATGCTTCGACTTTCCTGGTCTCAGTTTGCCGGATTTGTCTTTGTGATTTATCTGGTGCTCAATTTCCTCTTCTCACTTCTCTATTACTTCGGAAGGCCATGCATCAACGGAATGGAGACTTTCTCCGACGCGTTTTTCTTCAGCGTTGAAACTCTTGCCACAGTCGGCTACGGCCATTTCTATCCGGAGACATTTTACGGACATACAGTTGCCACATTCGAGATCATTGCGGGTATGTTCGGGATGGCGGTGATCACGGGACTGATCTTCATCCGGTTTTCAAGACCGACGGCACGCATACTCTTCAGCAAACGATTGGTGATTTCCAACTTTGACGGTCAGCCAGCACTGATGCTCAGAGTGGCCAATCTGCGTCATCAGGCGATGGCAGAAGCTGAGTTCCGGGTCATGTTGATCCGCGATGAATACGTCAGGGAGGGGGAAATAATGCGTCGATTCTATACGCTTAAACTTCAGTTTGATCGTCTGATCGCTTTCCCTGCCGCCCTCACGATTCGTCATATCATCGATGAATCGAGTCCTCTTGTTGGAATCACTGCGCAAGATTTGGAAAAATCAGATGCCCGCTTTGTGGCCTCCATCGTCTGCATCGACACAGTGATACCGGCTTCCGTACAGAGCCAAAACCATTACACATGGAGGGATGTTCATTTTGGGAAGCGCTTCGTGGAGATTTATACGGACATCGACGATCACAAGATTTCGGTTGATTACGGTCTCCTGCACGAAGTGGAGCCGGTTCAGTAATAAGAGTGTTGGACAGTTAGAACGGAAATCACAAACCCCCGTTTTCCTTATCCCTCACCCCTGTGAATTCTTCTCCTCGCTCTAAGGGAACAACCCCCGGCTCTGTTTGGCCTCGGCCACCCGTTGGATTCCAAGAGTCAAGGCGGCTAGGCGGCGATCAAATTTGAATTTGCGCTTCTGGTACTCCACGGATGCTTTGGCCTTGTCCAGAATGACAAAAAGCTTCTGCAGCACCTCTTCCCTGCTCCAATAATAGCTCTGTAAATTTTGAAGCCATTCAAAATAGGAAACAATGACACCTCCCGAATTAGCCAGGACATCCGGGATGAGTTCAATATCGCCCCGTTGCTCGATGAGAGTGCTTGCCTCATTTGTCGTCGGCCCGTTTGCAGCCTCAACAAGCAGACGGCATTGGAGCCGTTCGGCGATTTCCCCGGTGATCACCCGCTCCAGAGCAGCGGGAATGAGCACGACGCATTTCATTGTCAGTAGCTGCTCGTTGCTGATCGCTGCACCGCCATCAAAATCAAGCAGCACTTTCTGATATTTGATATAATCCACAGCCTTACGAATATCGATACCCGAAGCATTGAAAATACCGCCTGTATGATCGGAGATGGCGATGATCCTGGCACCATAGGATTGAAGTGCGAGTGCTGTTTCACTCCCCACATTACCAAATCCCTGAATTGCGACCGTGGCATCACGAATGGGGATACCTAGATCCTCAAGATAGAGTTTGGTAAGATAGGCCACCCCTGCTCCCGTCGCTTCCCTACGACCTTCCGAGCCACCCAGCAGGAGTGGTTTTCCAGTCACGATGGCCGGTGAATTGCAGCCCATATGACTGGAGTAAGTATCCATCATCCATCCCATGATCTGGGGATTGGTGCCCACATCCGGAGCGGGAACATCAATTTGGGGACCGATGAATGGAATTAATTCCTGCATGTAACGGCGGGAGAGACGCTCGAGTTCACCGAGAGAGAGATGGGAGGGATTGACTATCACACCACCCTTTGCTCCGCCATAAGGCAGTCCGACAAGCGAGCATTTCCAACTCATCCACATTGAGAGCGCCGCAACCTCGCCAATCGTCACGCTTTGATGAAAACGAATCCCCCCCTTGGCGGGTCCCATCGAGAGATTGTGCTGCACACGATATCCCTCAAAAAGAACGACACTTCCGTCATCCATCCTCACCGGTAGGGCAACAGACACACATCGACGGGGGTATTTTGTGCGATCCCTGATTTCCTCCGGAAGACTGATGGCATCAGCAGCCACATCGAACTGGCGGCAGGCCATCTTGAAAGTCTCGGAATCGTAGAGAGAGGAAATGACTACCTTGGACATAGAGGGAAAGATTCAGCCTTTTCCTGGATGCACTCAAGCCTGAGATAATCGCGCTCCCATGAAAGAATGGACTCAATAGACTCGCCATATTGATTTGTGCCCGGACGGAAGCCCGACGGGCTACCTCTCTGGATCAGCTTGGACAGACAACGAAACCTCACCACCATGCCGATCGCCTGAAGCCGCTTGCGGGAGTAAAAGCAGTAAAGACACCGGCAGTTTCAATCATGATGGTATTTGCGATAAAAGCGCAGTGCTTCGACTGGGACTCCAAGGTCGGCCAGGGGATAGATTTTTCCGGCATTACCCCCTCCGCATCCGGCAGGATCACGGATCAGATAATCAAAACCTCGCTTGCCCACAATAACGACAAAGTGCGTGATCCCATCTGTGCGTCGGATGCGAACGATCACGGGATTGCCACGCAGGAGATTCCAATCGATCAAGGCGTAAGAGGGGAGATCCTCATAGGCCTTCTCAACCAGCTTAGGGGAATACTCCGCTGCGGACTCCCACTTCAGCCATGCTTTTCCTTCATAGCCGTTGTGATCAATCAGGAAGTGATTGAGCCGTTTCGGATCAATATTCATCCCGTAAAAACCAAGGAGCATGGAGGCGGAGGAGACTGCGCAACCTTGTGAGGCAAGCGTTCCAGCCGTCTCTCCAAGATAATCCTCCCCCCAATCAGGATCTCCCTGAAAAAACTGCGGAACCTCGATTACCAACTCACCCGGAATCGGAAGACCACCTCTGCCGCTCAATGGCATTTTCCAAATCCAGACCGCAAGCAACGCCATCACGGGTATCACAAGGAGAATCCCCAGTCGTTTGAGTGAGCGACTGTTACCGCTTGCGGAGTGATTGATTTCGTCGATGCTGATTGCCATGTTTTCTCCAATCGTCTCAAGGATGCTTCTGCTGACGGGATTGTGTTTTATTTCCCTGACTCAAGCTCAGGAGAGCATGCCCCTGCCGCTGAATCAACTCATCCTCGAATCAATCAGATCCATGCCTACCGGTGGTGGATATTCCGCAGGGGCCACGGCGACTCAGGCACTCAGACATGCTGCACACCTCTCGAGTGTACCTCAATTTGAAGACTCCCAACCTTCCCCCACAAACCTTGTCGTCGACGCCACGCATGCCGAGCCGAGCTACTGTTCCGGAGCAACATACCTTGTCTTTCTAAAAGTCATCTCGGCATTGCAAAACTCACATCGAGTAACGCTTTTCACTGCGACTTTTGAAGCACTCCTGCCCATGGGCCAGCCCGATGGAACTGGTATCTGGGGACGCTGGAATGCAAACGGCCCGGGCACGGCAAGACTCTTTTACGAGTTGGGCCTTGGTCACAACTTCACTTCCCTCTCCATGGCACACCCTGGAGATTTTCTCAAAATCTGGTGGAGTGATGCCATTGGCGCTAGTGAACACGGCCACTCCGTCATCTACATGGGTACGGAAACCCGGAACGGGATTTCCTACCTCTCCTATTGGTCCAGCAATGTGCCTGGAGGATTTGGAGTAAAAACCGTTCCTCTTAGCCGGATTCACCGGATGCTTTTTTCCCGATTGGAAAATCCCGATGCGCTTAATCACATTGGATCACTCCCGCATTCAGATCGTTACCTCTACTCGCTTCAAACACGCAACTCGACAGTTACTGAAATGAATCAGCTCTGCGGCTCTGCGCGATAGCAGCTCTAGGACATTTCCTCTAAAATTTCCATCTTGTCATGCGATAAGCATAGAAGATAAGTACAGCCGCGATGAGATAAGCCGCACCACTCCAGCTGATCCCGTTGCTCATGCGCTCCATCGGTGTTCCATGGCCGAAGCTTGAGACCAGCCCGATGGCTAACGGGCCGAGCGCACCCCCTCCCCATCCGAGCATATTCATCAGTCCGGCCACGGAAGCGCGTTTCTCGCTTGAGACGAGATCGAAGACAGAGGCAAAGATTCCTCCGTCATAAGCTCCCTTGAAGAGTCCGAAGCAGATCATCATCCCAATCAACACCTCCAGTGTCTGCGCGCGACCAACGGCTGCCACGGCAAGCGCACCAAGTATCAGTGCTCCAGCCTGAAGCAGCATGCGCGCCCCCTTGATGTTCGTGGACATCCTGTCTGCCAGAATACCGGAAAGCGGGGCACTCACGGAACTTGCAATCTGAATCGCCGCCACGGCAGAGAAGCCCGCAGCAACAAGACCGAGATGAAATTTTTCGAAAAGGAAAGTCGGTGCCCAGACAAGGAAGATCGTCCCGACCCCATTGGCAAAGGCAAACGCGATCATCAGGAGCAATACCCCAGGCTGCTTCAGCAGTCCTTGGAAAGTCATGATGAGACTTGCCTGATCTTCCGTTGTGAGCTCCTTGTCACGAACAGGCTCTCGCAGAAAGAATCCGATCATCAGGGCCACAACAATCCCCGCCAATCCGAATCCATAGAAAGCCCATCGCCATCCGTAATGCTCAGCGATCAACGCGGCAATCCCTCCTCCAGCAATCGTTCCGATATAGACGGCGGACTGATGAAACGAGAGTGCCGTCGAACGGGTGCGATCATGAAGGGCACTCAGCATAGAAGTCGCTGAAGGAAAATAAACCGACTCTCCGAAGCCGATGAGAGAACGCGCCCCGACAAATTCCCAAAGCCGTGCACAGAATCCGGTCAGACCAGTCATCAGACTCCAAAGTAGGCATCCAGCAAGAATCAATCCCTTCCTTGATGTCCGATCCCCCGCATAACCGGCAAATGGGGAAGAAAATGCATAAAACCACATGAAGGCACCCCCGATCAATCCCAACTCCGCCTTACTAAATCCAAATTCCTGCTCTAAAAGAGGAAACAGACTACTGACCGCCTGCCGATCCGCATAATTCAAAAAACAAACGACCCAGAGCATCCCCAACACCCACCATTTTTCCCCTGCTTTATTACTCACCTTAAGTCAGTTTTTCTAGTCTCCTGACAGCTCCAGCACCGATCAAAACTTCCCGGTACTGACTCACCACATTTCGAACAGATCCAGTCCTCTGTTTGTTCTTCACCACCAGTCGCAGCCTCTTTAATGATTTCTAGTGCGGCGTTATATTCATGGTCATTGACGACGCACAGTACGACATCACTCATCCTTCCTCCTCCGGCTATCATGTTATTGCTGTACTGATTTTTTAGAAAAGTGCCAATTCCAGCTTCTTCTAGAAGTGATTGGAAAAGACCAACCCTTGCAGAATCTGTATCAGTGAAAATCTCACGCATGGAAGTTCTTATAACCACATCACGGTATTTTGGCGCGGTTATTTTAGATTTAGGACAAGGGATATAAGTGAGGTGCTATATCCTAATACCGTAAGCTAACAGCAAGGCATCAATTTCGCCTACAAATCACACCACATGATTATGGCGAGTGAATTTGGAATGGAGAGTGAGCAATGACGCTGCTCTACGCCCAAATTCGCCGACAGAATAATTAGGCTTTTTCGACCTGCCAATATTCCAACTCCACTGGCGTATCCCGCCCGAAGATACTGACCGAGACACGAAGTTTGCCGCGTTCCGGATCAACTTCCTCGACAATTCCCTGCTGGTTCTGGAAAGGTCCATCGGAAACCTTGACCTTATCGCCGACCTCGTAGCTGACCTTGGAGGTAACGGTGTCCTCTCGTTCCTTCATCTGCGCGAGCATCCCCTCGACTTCTTTCTTGCGCATCGGGATAGGCTTGTCCTTGGTTCCGGCAAATCCGATGACACCATCGGTGTCTTTGATGAAATACCAAGTTTTATCGATCAACTCGTTGTTCTCATCGAGAAGATGCATGTTGACGATGATGTACCCAGGAAAGAACTTGCGGGTTGTCTCAGTTTTTTTACCACGTTTGATTTCCTGCACGCGCTCGGTCGGTATGAGAACTTCATACACGAGATCGCCAAGTTCTTCGGTCTTGATGCGTTTGACGATTCTGTCGTGGACTTTCTGCTCAAATCCGGAAAGGACATGAACGACGAACCACTGGTCTTTGGGAGCGAGTGCCATGATAAGGGTGCTAAAATTCTGTATCTACTAGGGATGGGTCAGGAATCCGACCACATTGATGGTGATAAAATCGAAAAAGGAAATGTAACCGCCGACAAGCAGCATGGCAATGATGACGACCAGGGTAGAATCCCAAAGTTCCTTGTATTTTTTGAAGCCCCGCTCGCTGTCATCCCAAGGCCACTGCACCTTCGCCAATTCCGCACGCACTTCACTGAAGTAGTTTGTGATTTTGTTATTCATGGGAAAAACTGTGATTGGACGAAGGATGCAGAGCAGGCCAGGAGGGACTCGAACCCCCAACAAACGGTTTTGGAGACCGCTACTCTACCAATTGAGCTACTGGCCTAGGCGCTGTTAATTTAGTCGAGGATTTCGGAAACACGACCCGCACCGACGGTGCGTCCACCTTCACGGATAGCGAAGCGGATGGTCTTTTCCATGGCGATCGGGCTGCCAAGTTCTACCTCGATAGCGACATTGTCACCAGGCATGACCATTTCGACACCCTCCGGGAGGCTGACGGTTCCGGTCACATCGGTGGTGCGGAAGTAGAACTGAGGACGATAGTTGGCAAAGAACGGAGTGTGACGACCGCCTTCTTCCTTGCTCAGCACATAGACCTCGGCCTTGAATTTCTTGTGTGGCTTGATGGAACCGACCTTGGCGATGACCTGGCCACGCTCAATGTCGTCCTTCTTGACCCCACGGAGAAGAATGCCGACATTGTCTCCGGCTTCTGCGGTGTCGAGGAGTTTGCGAAACATTTCGATGTCGGTAACGGTGGTCTTCTGGGTGTCGCGGAGACCAACGATCTCAACTTCCTCGCCCTTCTTGAGAATACCGCGCTCCACACGACCGGTGGCCACGGTGCCACGACCTTCAATGTTGAACACATCTTCCACAGGAAGCAGGAAGGGAAGATCCTTCGGACGATCAGGCATTGGGATGTATGTGTCCACTGCCTCGATGAGGGCGAGGATCGCCTTCTCACCTTCTGCATCACCATCAAGAGCCTTCTTGGCGCTACCACGGACGATTGGGATCTCATCACCGGGGAAGTCGTAAGAAGAGAGGAGGTCACGCACTTCCATCTCAACGAGATCGAGAAGCTCTGGATCATCAACAAGGTCAACCTTGTTCATGAAAACAACGAGGGAAGGCACGCCTACCTGACGGGCAAGAAGGATGTGCTCACGGGTCTGGGGCATCGGACCGTCAGCTGCACTCACAACGAGAATACCACCATCCATCTGAGCGGCACCAGTGATCATGTTTTTCACATAATCAGCGTGTCCCGGACAGTCGACATGGGCGTAGTGGCGGGTTGCGCTCTCGTATTCAACGTGAGCCGTGGAGATGGTGATACCACGAGCCTTTTCTTCAGGGGCTGCGTCGATCTGATCGTAGGCGCGAGCCGTTGCTCCACCGGTCTTGGCAAGCACTGTCGTGATAGCCGCGGTGAGCGTGGTCTTGCCGTGATCCACGTGTCCGATCGTACCGATGTTCACGTGGTCCTTTTTGCGTTTGAAGGCTTCTTTTGCCATGGTGTTGGTGTGTGCTGGTGGTTGTTTTGTTTTTGGTGATTCGTTCCTCTGGAGCCCATGACCGGGATTGAACCGGTGACCTCGTCCTTACCAAGGACGTGCTCTACCAACTGAGCTACATGGGCCTATCGATCCGAAGGTAGCGATCCGAAGAGCGCAATCCGTGGAGCGACCAAATTTTATTTAAAGAACAGCGGCCCAAGCGGAACTTGGAGCCTTTTCCGCAATTTCCTAAAAACAGTAACCGCAGCCCGAACCTCATAATTAGTGGACGGCTGAGCTGGCGATGCTTTCCGAGAAAAAGCGGATGCAAAGAATGATTCGGGGAAGTTCTCCTGTCAAAAGCTATTTTAGCGTGCCATTGACGAAATCAGCGTGAGGAATCTCAGAGACTGTCAGAGCATTGGGTTGTTTTCCGGGAGCGAGACGGTTAAATCATTTCTGCCTGGGTGCCTCGACTCGACGGACGCACCATCTCATTGAACATCTCCAAGCCTTGCAGACTCCACCATCATTTCAGGAAGCTTTGCCCCGCAGGAGCCTTGCGAGGTCATTTTTCACATCCCTCAAACGGGGACTTGTATTCTTATGGCGCTTACTCAGGGAAACCGTGGCAATCTACACCCGCATCGGAGGAGAGGAGAGTGCGGCAGCCTTCGCGTATTACGCCCTTTTCTCGCTGGTGCCCCTCGTGGCCCTTTTACTGACTCTGGGGTCTTACATTTTTCCCTCGGAACATGTGATCGGCACCATTCACCGCTATGTGCCGATCGGCGATGACCAGCAGAACATTCTATGGGGTATGGTTAATGGACTGGAAAAAGCGAGGGGCAGTGTGAGTATCGTGTCCATCCTGATCCTGATCTGGGCATCGCTGCGATTTTTTCATTCCCTCGTGCTTTCAATCAATCATGCCTGGGGGACACGGCATCTCCCATGGTGGCAGATGCCGGTCAAGAATCTTGCCATGATTCTGGCCATGTCCGGAGCTCTGATTATCGGAACGGTGGTTCCGGCCATCCTTCAGGGAATTGCCCGCACGGTTCACACCCTTGAGTCGTGGATCAACGACTTTTTCCCTTTGCTGAATGTGAGAAGATTGCTCGCGGTGGTGGATATCAGCCGTTATGTCGGCGGCACCGTGGTGCTGTTCTACTCCTTCGCAGTGCTTTATATGCTGGCTCCGCGTCATCGCACGACCTTTGCCCAGATCTGGATTCCCGCTCTGGTCGTCTCAATCCTGATGCAGGTGGGGCAAGCCTGTTTTGTGAACATTGTGCCCAATCTCATCAACTACAGCGCCATTTACGGCACAATGGGGGGGATGATGTTTCTGCTGTTGTGGGTCTATGTCGCCGGCGTGATCATTATCAGCGGCGGTTGCCTCTGCGCCGCACTCGAACATCTGCGGAGACATGAGCCGATCCATCACAGTGAGAAAGAGTCGCCCCCCTCAGCAGAGGATCCGACCCCGTAAAACCAGAAATCAGATTTCAGAGATCAGAGAATTCTTCGAAAAATGACTTCTGATGTCTGTTCTCTGACCTCTTTCCTGTCTTCTCCCTACTCGATCCAACCCAAGATATTAAAGTTGATCGAAATCAGTATCGCCGCAATGGCGAGTAATCCGAGGATCTTGCCGACGATCACAACCGGCAGCAGGAGCGTCACCCATCGGATCACTCCGTTTTCAAAGGCGGACTGTTTGGGTGTCGGTTCCTGCGGAAGAGGAAAATCATTCATGTGGACTTTAACTACTTTCAGGATTTCACAATGTCAACGCCGTGGCGTGCGTTTTGAAATCCTGGCCGAAGCTCTCGCTGCCCCCTTGGAGGCAGTCCTGACCTGCGTCTTGGATTTTCCCGTTCTCTTTTTGAGTGCCTTGAAACGGGCGTTTTTTTCCGGGGGCTTCTTTGCTCCGAGAGCCTTTCCACCAAGGCGAACGGCCGGCTTCTTTCTTCTAACCGGAGCTTTGATTTCAGTATCAGGCCCGACCTGACCTTGGGCCTCCAAAGGGAACTCATGATCCATTGCGGTACGAGCCCCTGCTTTCCGGCGATCCTGTACTGCCCGGGTTTCACGACCACGCAGTCGCAGTCGGATCGGCAGGCCGGGATAGGGCCATCGTTCACGGAATTGATTGAAAATATATTCGCGGTAGGAATCGGTGATCAGCTTCTCGTCGTTGACAAAAAGCAGGAACTCGGGAGGGGAAAAAGGTCTCTGCACCTCCGGGACCACCTGTGTTGCATAGAGAAGTTTGAATCTTTTCCCTGAGCGCGAGGGAGGAGGATGCACTTCGATGAGTTCTCGAAAAAATCGATTGAGTTCCCCCGTCCCGATGCGGGTCTCCGCTTCCTTACGCACACTCTTGAGTGCCGTAAAGATACGACTGAAGCCCTGCCCTGTCTTGGCGGAGAGACAAACCACCGGGGCATAATCGAGAAAAAATAGATCCTGACGGATAACCTCGGACTGCTCACCCTGGGAGGCCCGCCCACCATCATCTTTGCGGACAAGGTCCCATTTATTCAGAAGAATGAGGCAGGCTTTGTTCGACTCCTGCAGCATCCCGGCAATGCGCTTATCCTGGGCCGTGACCCCGCTCTCGGCATCAATCACAAGCAATCCCGCGTCAGCGCGACGGATAGCCTCCTCCGAGCGCATGGCGCTGAATATCTCCACCGAGGTGTCAGGCCGTGAGCGGTGGCGCAACCCTGCCGTATCGACGAGCACATAGGGCTCTCCTCCAAGCTCACACTTCACATCGAGTGCGTCACGGGTAGTTCCGGCAATATTGCTGACAATACTGCGTTCCTCACCCAGGAGGCGGTTGAGCAGTGAGGATTTCCCGACATTCGGCCTACCGACAATCGCGAGCCTGGGTGCCTCCTCTTCCTCCGGAAGGATCGATCCGCCCCCTCCCAGTTTTTCACCAATGAGAGTCAACAGATCATGTGTTCCACGACCATGGGCCGCACTGAACGAGAGGACATGAGGAAATCCAAGTTCAAAAAAATCAGCCGCTAGCGACTCGTGCATTTCCTGATCAATCTTGTTGATGATGAGTATCAGCTCACGCCCTCCCGCGCGAAGCATGGCTGCCAAATCCCTGTCAAGCGGCGTCAGGCCGGCGCGGCCATCGACGACAAAAAGCAGGAGATCAGCACTGGCAATGGCGGCTTGAGCGGCCACATGAGTCGCTTCGGCAAAATCAGGATCAGGAGCATCGCCGATACCCCCAGTATCGATGATTTCAAAAGGCACCGCTCCGGTCTTGCAAATACCGGCGAGACGATCCCTCGTCACTCCCGGCTGATCGTGGACGATCGCCACCCTCTGACCCATCAACCGGTTAAACAGTGAGGATTTGCCCACATTGGGGCGCCCGACAATTGCTGCGCGTCTCATGAAAATTGTACAGGGTCGTTGGGTGAGGAATTTTTTTCCGGCTTGGTGTGTCCGCGAGCATGAAGCTGTCCGATCCCTTCGGCAAGATATCCGATGCCGCTCAGCAGTGTCACGACTCCGGAGATCCAGACAATGATTTCAGCCGATCTCCATTGGAGCATCACCACCGACACGGTGAGCATTTGAAGAAAGGTGGATGTTTTTCCCATCATCGAAGGCCTCACCTCAAGATGATCATTGAGCCACCTGAGCACCACGCAACCCGTGACTATGATGATGTCCCGAGCAATGACCAGCACGGGGTACCAGACCGGCAGCTCATAGGGCCACTTGGTCACGCTCAGGGTGATGATTGCCGTCAACATCAGTCCCTTGTCGGCAATCGGATCCAGCACTGCTCCGAGCCGGGACTTGAGATGATACCGTCTTGCCAGCCATCCATCGATACCATCGCTCAAGGCGGCCACGAGAAAGACTCCGATCGTGGCTAAACGCAGCGTCTCATCAGGATGCCCGGCGCTCGCCGTCCTGCCGTAATAAATGGCAAATACCACAAAGATCGGAATCAAAAGAATCCTACCGATGGTGATCTGATTCGGTATGGTCATGCCTTGCTACCATCCGTCGAGGATCGGTCTCTGTAAAGGATGTGATGAGAGATGGCGGCGGGAGAGTTGCAGGGAAAAGGTGAAACAGCTAAGGAAGCACTGACTTAATCCCATGAAGACCGCTGAAGAACATTTGCTGATTTTTGAAGGTGCGAGTGCTGGGCGATACCCGCAGCGGTCTCGCCCGAGCGAGCAACGCATCAAAAATCGACAAATAGTTCCAGCCCTTCGGGTTACGGCGATAACAGGTCGGCGACTGCGTAGGCTTCGCGCTTACAGCCCACTGCGGGGATGCTCGCACGATGCTGCCTTTTCGGCGACCCCTTCTTGCCGCAACGGTCTTCATGGGATTAAATCAGTGCTTCCTTAAGACGGACTCCCTACCATGACGGAACTGCCTCTCCAGCTTGCCGGTCGTTCAGGCAGACTATTTTCAAATCTTGCCCCGGCCCTCATGCTCCTCCCAGCGGAAAGGAGGAAAAACGCCTATCTCTTTTTCGATTACTGCCGGACGGTGGATGATATCGCTGATAACGGGGAAATGACACCCGAGGCGCGGGTATCGGCGCTCGATTCGTGGATCGAGGCCCTTGGAACGGATGGAGAGCACCTGCTCCCCCGTGATTTTCTGGCTATGATCGAGCGATGTCGGATCAACAGGAATTTTCTCAAGGAAATCATTCTCGGAATGAAAATGGACACCGGGATCACCCGTTATGCCACCTTTGAGGAACTTCGTCATTATTGCTGGCGTGTCGCCTCTGCCGTCGGACTTGTCAGTGCCTCCCTCTTCGGGGCCAAAGGGGAAATCGTTGAGCGCTATGCCGAGAGATTGGGAATCGCGTTGCAACTCACCAATATCCTCCGTGATATTGCCGAGGATGCAGCCATGAACCGTATCTATCTTCCGAGGGAAGACCTTGACCGTTTCGGCGTCAGCGAAGAGCAGATCCTCTCCTGCATCTCCTCGCCGGAAACAACGCACCTCTTCAGCCACCATGCCGAACGAGCGGACGCCTTCTTTGCAAGTGCCGAACTGGCTTGGACAGAAATGAGTGCGAACCAACGCCATCTCATGCGTCCTGCACGCCTCATGAGTGCGATCTACCGTGGCCTTCTGCTTCAGATGCACCGCGATCGCTACGATGTCCTCCATAGAAAGTACCGGGTCGGCGTGTGGTTCAAAATCCACTCGTTTCTAACAATTCTCTTGCATCCGTACCTCTGAAAACAGAGAAAACAGGCCGATGTATGCCGTCATGAGAACAAAGCACTATACGATCCTTCTGAACTGCCTTTGTTTTTTGGGATTTGGAATCATCACGGGTAAAGCTCAAAACCTGATTCAAAACGGAGGATTTGAATCCCAGAATCCCGCAGTGGGTGTTAATCCTCCCACCTTCAGGATTTTTCCTGTGAGCGGGCTTCCGGGCTGGAGTACCACGGCAAGTGATCAACAAGTGGAGGTCTGGTCCTCAGGCTTTAGCTCTTCCTCAGGCGGTCCGGTGTACACGATACCCGGACCGGATGGTTTCTATCCCAACGGGGGGCAGTATTTTGCCGAACTAAATGCCAATGTAGTCTCCACCCTCTACCAGACCGTTTCCTTTGCAACCGCTGGAGCAATCTCGTATTCGTTCTGGCACAGGGGAAGAAGCGGCGTTGACACCATGGCCCTTCAAATTCAGGAATTGGTGAATGGCAACTGGCAGCAGATCTTCTACCAACCCCTCTCTACTGGGCAGACATGGACACATTACCAGGGGAGGGATATCGCGATCGTGAAGCCGGGACAGCAACTGCGGTTCAATTTTGTCTCTGTCAACGGATCGACGACTAGTATCGGCAACTTTCTTGATAATGTCGCTTTTGGACTTCTTGTTTTTCCCGACACGGCACCGCCGGAACCGGAGGTTCCTCCCGGCACCCCCGAGGATCCGAGCAATCCCGTCGCGGAGACAAGCCCCGAGCTTCAACTTGATGCCATGGAAGGGCTCTCCTACATGGCAGCCGTGACCGATCAGTTACTAGCACAGTCCCGGCAGATCGGTTCCCTGCTGTATAACCGGTTTGCGTTGGTCAGGGCATCCCGCCAGAATCCTCCCGAAGAGCAGAATGAACCCGCGTCCGTTGCCCCTGATCCAAAAGAGGTGAAGGAGAGTAAACAGGTTGTTTCGCCTGGCAAAAGCTTCACCGCTTCCATCAATGGACAGCGTACCTCCATTAGCAGTGTGGAGCACCTTCCGTGGGATTTGTGGGGACAGGGGAGCGGCATCCTCTCCGAAGTTCCCTCGGTCAACTCCATTCCCGGCCAGCACAATGCCGGAGGAGCATTCCTCGTCGGTATCGATTATTACCTCACCCGCAATCTCACTCTAGGTATCTACTCGGGATATCTGGTCAACCGTCAGAATTTTACGGGTCTTGGAGGCGGATCATCATGGAGCGACGGTCTTGCCTACGGAGGCTACCTCAGCTACTCCCGCCCTCAAGGTGGATTTTACGCTGATGCCGCAATGGGCGGAGGAGGGTTCCAAACTTCGGTCAACAGACCGATCAATTTGCTCGGTGCCAACTACGGATCGGCATCGAGCCGTCCGACATCGACTTTACTCATGATGTCCGGCGACTTCGGTTACGATCTCAAACGCGGCAACTGGACTCTGGGCCCCATCGGCATGTTCCAATACACGCAGATGAACACACCATCCGTTCAGGAAACCGACCCCTACGGACTGAATCTGAAAATCAACAACCAGCAACAATACAGCCTTTATTCCAGTCTGGGTGGACCCATCAGCTACAAAATTCAGGCCTCCAAATCGGTCAGCTTCCTGCCGGAGATACGCTGTTTCTGGAATCATGAATTTTACAACGCACCCAGATCGTTGACCGGGGCATTCCAACCCCTTCCCAGTTTCGACTACTCCTATACGGATACGCTGAACGCACCCAACACAGTCACCCCGTCCGTTGGCGTCACGGCACTCCTTGGTAAGAACCTTTCCTCATCCCTCTTTTACTCGGCCTCCATGGGATCGGGATCGGCACTTCAGGAAGTCACCCTCTCGGCAAATCTGAATTTCTAGAGAACCAGTAAATTATCCCTCAAAGGAGTCCGCCCACGATTTGATCTCCGGGGACATCTTGACAAGATCGGGCCAACCGCGGGTGTAGCCTTCGCCGGCAAGTTTTCGGGTTGCATCAAATCCCATATGGGAGCCCATGTTGGGAACTGTCGGGGCATGATCGAGACTGTCGCACGGATTCTTGACCGCAGTACTGTCGCGCTGAGGGTCGGTATTGGCCATCCAGCGGAAGAGAACCTCTGAGGTGTTCTGCACATCGCAGTCCTCATCCACGACAACGATGTATTTGGCAAACGACATCTGCCCCATCCCCCAGAGTCCGTGCATCACTTTGAAAGCCTGCCATGGGTATTGCTTGCGGATTGAAACAAAAACGAGGTTATGAAATGTCCCCTCTGCAGGAAGAGCCATATCGACAATCTCGGGAAAATTCATTTTAAAGATCGGCAGGAAAATCCGCACGCTTGCCTCCCCCATGTAGAAATCCTCCATCGGAGGGATCCCGACGATCGTGGCCGGATAGATGGCCTGCTCGCGATGCGTGATCGCCGTGACATGAAAAACAGGGTAGTCGTCAATCGGGGTATAGAAACCCGTATGATCTCCGAATGGGCCTTCAGGCCTTTGCTCGCCCGGTTGAACAAATCCCTCGATCACAAAATCACTCTCCGCCGGCACCTCCAGAGGTACCGTCAGACACTTCACAAGATCGACCGACTTCTTGCGCGCGAATCCGGCAAAGAGAATCTCATCGATACCATCCGGCAGCGGAGCCGTCGCAGCCAGCGTGAAGACCGGATCACCGCCCAGACAGATCGCGACAGGCATTGGTTCGCCGCGCTCGTAGTAGCGCTTCCCGTGGCGGGCTCCCACCTTGTGAACCTGCCAGTGCATCCCAGTTGTTTGTCCGTCATAAATCTGGATGCGGTACATCCCTACATTCCGTTCACCCGTATCCGGGTCTTTCGTATAAACTGTCGGCAGTGTGATAAAGCGCCCTCCGTCCTGGGGCCAGCACTTCAGGATAGGGAGATCATCGAGCGAGAACGAGTCGCCCTGATCAAGACGATGGATGACTTCCTGACACGGTGCATTTCTGACAGTGCGGGGCCGTGCATGGATCAGATCAATGCCATTGCGCAAAAGCTTCATTGCGTCCCTAAAGCTTTTGGGCGGTTTGGCCTTCATCAGGAACTCCAACTGACCCGCCAACTCGTCCACCGACTCGAGACCCAGTGCCATTGCCATGCGTCGGCGCGAACCAAGAGCATTAACCACGACAGGAAATGGCGAGACGCGTCCGTTGATCGTCGGCCTCTCAAAGAGCAGCGCCTTCCCTCCACCTGGCGACTTCATCTCACGATCGGCAAGCTCCGTGATCTGAAGTTCGGTGGCGACGGGAGCATCAATGCGACGGAGTTCACCGGACTCCTCGAGAGCTTTCAAAAAAGCGGCGTAGGATGAATAGGCCATGAAGTTATCATGATGACAGAAACACATTTCGTTTCCACGAAATAGGGAAACACAGAGTTCATCCCGTGGGGCATATCTCTCCCATCACCCCCAGAAACCCGGAGTGCTAAAATCAGCACTTCCTCAACAAAAAAGATTGAACCCTGACGCAATACGGAGAAGATTATCCCCCCTTTCCTGATTCCTTCAGGTGGGAAAACCCTAGGAGTTGTAGCTCAATTGGTCAGAGCACCGCCCTGTCACGGCGGGGGTTGCGGGTTCGAGCCCCGTCAACTCCGGAGGGGTTTTTATCATCGTAAAGCCTGATAAAATCTACGATGATTTTTATTCCGTAGAGCTTGTAGATTCATATCAAGGAGCAGTGGGTAAAGCAGCTCTAGCTCCGACCGTGAGGGCTTACGGCAACCAGTTTCAGATAAAATGAAGACAGTCTGAAAAGTCTCTAAACCCTGAATTCCATCAGAGCGTAGAAGTCGGTTCGATCCTCGAAAAGTATTCTACAGGGATGAAATCCCGCCTTTACGGCCATCCGGTTCAGCGTGGAGAGTTCTTCAGGAAAATCAGAGGTGGTGACATGTTCCACCGCTCCCTCGACCTCATCCATCGTGAGCGCCTTCCATGTCCATTCGGCATGATCAACCCAGCGCCCCATGTAGGCTTCACGGGTTTCACCTGGCGAGAGGACGGGGTCAAAGACAATCAATGCACCTCCAGGCGCCAGCTTGCGATGCAGTTCTCCGAAGAAATATTCCTTTTCCTGACGCCTCAGATGATGCAGAGAGAGTCCGATGTAGACGATGTCGTAGGATCCCGGGAGCAAGGGGAGGTTCAAGACGAAATCGCCGCACTGCAAAGAGCAGGGAACCCCCAGATCACGGGTGTTTTGCTCAGCAAGTCCCAGTGCAACCGGCGAGATATCCATGCCGGTGTAGGAAGTGACGGTGCTTCCCCGCAGAAGGCCGGAGCTGAATCTTGCATCCCCACATCCGAGATCCAGAAAGGAAAACGGCCGGCCAAACCGATCCAACCAACCGGCGAAGATCTCTCTCACCGAACTATGGTAGAGATAGTTATTGTCCACGATTCGGCAGTAAACAGACCATTGGTCAAAGAACTCTCTGACCGCCTCGGCATTACGGGTCTCTACCATTGTCAAATCGGTGTTCTGCATTGTTAAAAATTCACCACCGCCCTAACTCCGACCACAACCGCATTACCATACTGCTGCGTGCCCCCCGGATAGAGGATGTACTGAAGATCGGGCTGAATGGAAATCGCGGGCGTAACCTGCATCGCATAGGAAAGTTCGGCCACAGCCTCATAGCCGACTCCGTTCAGCCCTGTGGCACTTCCTTGCGAGGCATAATGACTACCCATCTGGGCATAACCGAAAGCCACCCCAAGTTTATCAGCATCCCGCGTCGGAATCAGTCCGGTATAGACAAGCCCAGCATCTGCATAGAAACCGACAGGACTGGCCTGCTGAGGAGAGAATCCAAGCCGGGTAAATGCATTGAGTCCCTTGCCCGGGCAGGCGCATGAGGCGTCCGTGACTGGCTGCTTGTTCTTGTCGCTTATGGTGGAGGGAGATCCCTGTGCCGGCACGGCATAGAGCTGCTGATCGACGATCCCGTAGAAACCGCTGCTGAATCGGCGACCCTCTGGGGAGCCGAAGCTAAAAACATCATCCCCGGAAGAATCGGCGGACGATTCGACATCCTGCCCCGCCTGCAACCAGAAACCGGCCTTAGCCGTTCCAGGAAGCCCGCTTGCATGAATATCCTTGTTCCAGGTCGCTGCAACCTCATTGAGTGAGAGCAACCCTCCAGCGGCACCGAAATTCCAGTTAAAGCCCCTGGGATTCTGTTGTTGAGTGAAGGGATTGCCTTGGGCAAGCGCACTGCGCAGAGTCAGCCATGAAGTGGGTTGGATGGCAATTCTCACCCCCGGTGTCGCCAGCGGATAAGTGGGGCCTCCATTGGGAACATTGAGACTGAAAAGGGAAGGCACTCCGAATGTGCTGTTGATAAACAAAGTCGCCGTATCCGAAATCATGAACTCAGTATCAAGTCCGAGAAGGCCTGCCCGCAGGGAGAGCGCATCATGGAAGAGATTCTGCTGGAACCAGAGTTCATAGCAGCGGAAGGCCGGATTAGCCGCGATACTGCTGACGGTCAGGGCATTGCCGACATACTGGGAAGAGAGATCCGTCCCGTAAAGCCAGAGCCATGTATTCTTGAAGGAAGCCCCCTCCCAACCAACTCCCTTTTGCAGATCGACCGCCAAGCCCAGACTCATCACACCCGAATAAGTGGTTCCAGTGGCAGCACCACCGGCGGTATTGCCGAACAGATCCGAAGTCGATTGAGCCGTGAGTACCACGCCCCGGTCCTCTGCCATTTTCCGGTAACCCAAGCCATTTCCCAAGACCTGACTCTGTTGAAGGAGATTGTAGGGATCGGGTGTTGATGTCACAGGGTCGGCAAGAAGCCCGCCCACCCCAAGCATCATACCCAGTATCTGCACAAAATATTTTTTAAGGTTCATGAGACAGCCAGTAGCGGTACCTTGGAAGAATCCAAACGGATAGATTTTTTTACGGCAAGCCGTCACTGTTTTTGTTCCCTTGAAGGTAGCAACCTTTTATTCCCAATCGAAAAATTGGAATTTTACGGTTCTATGGCAAATCTGCCTTACCCGTCATCACCAGCATGGAGAGGAGATTCACACTATCTTCATAATACCCCTCATGCGCCTTAAGAGCGTAGGCGTAGACGGCATCGCTCCAAGTCCTGTCACCCAGAGCCAGAGCGGCAACACCCGTCGGCGCGATGAATGCGGGTGAATCGAAATCCGCGCCCCGAAGCATTTTGCCATCCAGATGGTAACCGGCCTTGAATTCAAGGGGATCACCCACGGCACTCTTTGCCCAAGTCATGATCAGAGTTAAAACAGCCTTTGCCCGGTCATCCTCGCAAGCGATCGCCTCCCATCCGATGCGCCACGGCACCCGGCAAGCATTGTAGCTGTAGTCACCATCATGGGAACCTTCCAGAGCACCCGGAGCTGCAGGCTGCCATGCATCTTTCTTTAAAACAGCGAAATCGGGGACAAGCCCTGTGACGGGAGCTTCGTTGTGCTGCAGTTCCCGGAGGATGTCATACCCTCTCTTCTCCACTTTTGACCAGAGATCATCACCCGTCACCTTGTGAAACACTCTGAAATGCGTCGGCATCAGATCCGAGGTTCGAATCATCACCCGCTTCGAGTGGTCAGTATCCCAATCGCCAAGCCGAAGCGAACCGTCCGAGCGAACCAGAGAGCGTCCAATTTCTCCAATCAGCTTTTTTGCCTCGGCAAGATAGGCCACATCGCCCCATCTGTGGTAGGCCATCAGCAAGGCCATCGCCATATCCATGTCACCATCGGTAGCCGAGTCATTACTGAGAGTTTTTTCCGAGGCCGGGATCTTCCAAGCCATGAAGGCAGGATTGATTTTGGAAGGATAGCGTTTGCGAAAACGATCAAGTCCATCAAAGAAGGATCGCGCCTGCGGATCGGCATCAGCCATCATCACCGTGATCAGCATGCCATAACCCATTGCCTCAGAGACGGTGGTTCCTGAGGGAGTGAAGGCGATTTTGTAATCCCCCGGCACCAGCACCGATGGTTTCAGATATCTTTTCTTCCATCCCGAATAATACTGACTTAACTCCGACTGGGAGACCTGTGAATAAGCGGGAGTACCTCCTGCCTTGGCAGGAGCAATTTCGACAGAAAGAGAGAAAAGACAGGCCAACAGGAATACGCGGCAGGAGTGATTCATTGTTTGATTACCACCCTATCCCGATGCGGAACATCTGGGAGAACAAATCCTTCCGAATTCATCATCCTCACTGACTCCCAAATTCTGACTACAGAAACCCTCATCTTTTTTAAAATCCACCCAGTTCCTCAACGCGACCTCAGTATTACAGGGAAGGGTTGACATACCCTCTTTTTATGATAATAGATTATCATGATGAAGTCTTTGATTCGACTCGCCTTCTTCCTCCTGATTCTTGCAAGGGCGGAAGCGGATCTCTCTGTTGCTTCACTCTCCACGATCACGACGGATCTCGCCCGTAACATCGGGGGGAGTCATGTGAGCGTGGAGGGCATCATCAAAACCGGAGTCGATCCTCACGAATTTGAACCGACCCCGGATGATGTCAGGAGAGTTGCCAAGGCGGATCTCGTGCTTTTTACCGGCAAGGGGATCGAGGGCTACCTCCCCAAATTGGAGGAGGCGACGGGGGGAAGTTCCAAGTTTGTGAATGTCGGCAGGCAGATCCCATCGCTGACCATGAACGAGGGCGGTGAAAAAATTGAGGACCCCCATTGGTGGCATAGTGTGGCCAACATGAAGAGAGCGACACGCATCGTGGCAGACACATTTGAAAAAGCCGATCCGCAGCACGCCGACGACTACGAAAAGAATGCCATCACCTATCTTGCCTCCCTGGATGAACTGGATCGCTGGGTTCGCGTCAAGGTTGCACAATTACCTTACGGTCAGCGCAAACTCGTCACCTCCCACGATGCGCTCCAATACTTCGCCCATGACTACGGATTTACCATCTATCCCATCAAGGGAGTCACAACCAATGAGGAACCCTCCTCCCTCCATGTGAAGGAACTGATCGGAAACATCCGCAATCAGGGTGTGAAAGCAGTCTTCTTCGAGAGCATTGAGAATCCGCGGGCGCTTCAGCAGATTTCCATTGAGACAGGGGCCAAGATCGGCGGCACTCTCTATTCCGACGGACTGGGTGAGAAAGAGGCTTCCACCTATGACAGCATGATGAGGCATAATGTCTCCACGGTCGTAGACTGCCTGAAATAAAACACATGTCAAAAGAGCGACCCATTCCCAGAATCACCAGGCAGAAAGAGGCCATCGAGTCGGTTCTTCATCAGGAGCAACGCCCCCTACTTCCCGAAGAGATTCATCGACTGGCCTCCGGGCTTGTTCCATCACTTGGTATTGCTACCGTTTATCGATCCCTCAAAAATCTCCAGACCGAAGGTTCCGTCTGCTGCGTGGAGATCCCCGGACAGCCACCCCGTTATGAGATGACGGACAAAGGTCATCATCACCACTTTCACTGCAAAAAATGCCAGACCGTCTTTGACCTTCACGAATGTGTCTCAGGACTCAAAAAACTCGCCCCCAAGGGATTTGAAGTGACCGACCACGAGATCATCCTCTACGGAATCTGCAGGAAGTGCGCCGCGTAGAGGGATAGAATGAAACTTAAAAGTTGAATATTGAAAGAGATCGGATGATAGAAAAATCCGCGCTGAAATTCAGCGTCATTAGTCTCACCTCTGTTCTCCGTCTTCTGACTTCTGAAATCTACCCCGACAAGAAGACGCAACAACCTGCAATCACCAAAATCGCACTCCAAGGAGCACATTGTATCTCTTAAAAGGGAAACACTTGTTTCATCAACAACTCATACTATGATCATGATAATGAACCAGGCATTGCTTGATAGGATCACATTCGTCCCGACGATCTTTGGAGGGAAACCTACCATAAGGGGCAGGCGCTTGGCTGTTGAGCATATTCTAGGACAACTTGCCGCTGGAGACTCCGTGGAAACAGTTCTTGAAGGCTATCCTTGGCTGGAGCGTGACGATATCCTTGCTTGTTTGGAATATGCCCGAGCGGCTGTTTCTGTGGAAACCGTAATACCTCTCCCCGTTTTAACAGCTGCATGAGGGTCCTTTTGGACACCTGTGTCTGGGGGGCGGGGAGAAGGCTGCATTGTCTTCAGCTGGACATGATGTTCGATGGACTGGGGATCTGACTCATGATCCCGGGGATATGGAGATTCTTGCAATGGCTGACTCTGAAAAGAGCGTGCTTGTAACTCTGGACAAGGATTTTGGGGAGTTAGTTTTTTTGAAAGGACTTCCCCATCCGGGCATCATTCGATTGGTTGAAATTCCATCCAGGAAACAAGGGGAATCCATTCTGGTGGTTCTCAAATCTTTCGAGAGTGAATTATTGCGTGGTGCAATCATTACCCTGCAGGCAGGGAGGGTAAGAGTAAGACTCCCTCTGAATCTCGCTAAGGAAAAGCTGATTTGATCCACTCCGTCCTCTGACTTCTGAACCCTTAATCATCTCCTCCCCCCAACATCCGCCCTCCGAATCCCCTTTGTCAGCTTTTCTAAATGTCAGCTTTTCAGCTTTTTCCCCTGTCGTCCCCCGCCCTCCGACTTCTGATTTGACGGCACTTGCCTCCCGGCAAGCGGTGCCGCCCTTGACAGGGCTGTCTTTGACAGTCTACCGCCCCGGTTCCCACCGGCTTGGTTCTGATCTCTGATACTCTCTACTTCCTCTCCGGCTGGAAGATCACCTTACCCTCTTCCTCCTTGCGTTTTAGCGGCGCACCAAGCACCTCGCCGATCATATGTTCCTCCATCGCGCAGACTTCAGGATACTCTTTCATGATCTGGACAAGCGGATTATGACTCTCGCGGATCTCCCAGCAATCCCCGTCCCGTTCCACCAGCACGGACATTCTCCCCTCGGCATCGCGGAGCCTTGCCAATGCTCCGGGCCATTCCGAGGGAGCCTCGGCATTGATATGCAGGCTGTAATGGGACTTCATTGACCTGAAATACATCATCAGGAGTTTCTGGGGCGCGGTGGCACCGTAGAGGCCGACAGCCTCCTTTAGCAGCGCAAGGGCAAATTGATTTTCAGCAGAGACAAAAAGTTCTTCACCGCGATCGCTCAACTTGTAGAGCAAGCGCGGTCGGCCCTTGCCGCCAGGCGAGGAGGGTTTTCGTCCGCCTGCCAGATGTCCTGAAGAGACCAGGGCAAGACAGTGGGCCTTGACTCCCATATAGCTCATTCCGAGAAGGGAGGAGAGATCCTGAACACTCATGCCGTTTCCGGATCTCTTGACCTGTTCGAGTACTGCCAGCCTGGGACCGCGACCCGCGCCGAAAAGAAGGGCTTTTCTCATCAGAAAAGCTCTCCCTGTTCTGAGGTCGAAAGACGAAAGACGAAAGACGAAGGCATTTTAGCCGCAGCTTTTTCTCTACTTTGACATTCGTCCCTCGTCTCTCGACCTTCGACTAATCGCGCCTTTTCCCTTTCAACTTCAGCAGTTAGCGAGCGAAACTCGCAATCTCTTAAAGCAGCGATCAGCGCATCATAATCAGGCTTGATTCCCATTTCGGAAATCGGAAGCGGCAGCGGAAGATCGAGATCGAGTGCCACCATTTGACGGTTGGCGCGGACAAGCTCGAGTGACGGAAGAAGCTTCTCACTGACCTTGGGATCGAGATCTTCACTCTCCAGCAATTTTTCAAGGGAACCATATTGCCTGATCCATTTAGCTGCGGTCTTTCCACCGACTCCCGGCACCCCGGCGATATTATCCGCACTATCCCCTGTGAGCGCGAGAACATCGGCAATCTGAGCGGGATCCACCCCCCACTTCTCACGAACCTCAGGGACTCCCAGGAGCTTGAACCCTCCATTTCCCTCACCGAGATCCGCCTTGGCCGTGGAATAGATAGAGACCCCATCCCTCACCATCTGGAGGATATCCTTGTCATTGGTCGCCACCACACATTCGATGGGACTCCGGCAGGCCTCCATGACATACGAAGCAATCAGATCGTCCGCCTCGGTATTTTCCAGAAAGAGACTCGCGACGCCCATCAGCGGGACAATTCGTTGGAGGGGTTCCTGCTGCACATCAAGATCATCCGGCATCACCTCACGGTGTTGCTTGTATTCGGGTTGGAGCTGCGTGCGGCGCTCGGGAAGCCCGGCATCCCAGACCACTGCGGCATAGTCCGGCTTCAGATCGGCAAGCATCCGTCTCAGGGCCTTCACAAATCCGTAGATGGCATTGGTCGGCTCACCGCGGGAATTGCGCAGTCCTCGGATCGCAAAAAACGACCGGTAGAGATAATAATGCCCATCGACGAGCAACAAGCGTTTGGGAGTCGGGCTAGACATCGGATGCTATCTACTGCGAATACTCACGGAGCCTGTCCGGTTCAGCGAGGATGGTAAGCAAGACATCCATGTTCTGATAGCGGATAGTTCGCGTGTGACCGACCATGTGCCGTCGTCCATTCAAGTTGAGTCGCAGCGGTTTCAGATGATCATTCTGTTCAAGTCGGTTGATATAGCTTGCAATCGTGTGCCCATGGCGATCCGGGGGAGCCAGAAGATCAAAATAAGTGCTGACTAATTTTTCTTGTTTGAGTTCTGGTAGCAATACCTCAGCAGACTCATTCCAGTAGAGAATCTTTCCATTATGGTCCGATGTAATGATCGGCCATGGGAGGTTCTCCAAGATCGAATTGAGCTCTCTCTCTTTGCCTTTCAATTGATTTAACAAGATACCGAGATAGGCAAAAATCCACCCGACAACCATGTAAGTGCCTGCCCTGAAAACAGGAATCGTGTACTGATCATAGTATGGATGACCGGTGAATAGAACGAACAGCCTTGCATTCAGAAAGATGGAACAGACTGCACCCGTATAGATCACCACCCAGAAAATCATCACACTCGTCTGCATCGTGACTGACATGAAAAGCATTCCGACCACTAGAAAAAACGGTGAGATTGTTCCTACCTTTATTACATAGTCAACCGACAAAACCGCAACGAGGTATGCGGCTGGAATGATCAGCTCCATAAGCACTTTTTTGCTGAAAAATGTACTCGTCATGATTGCAGTAGATTCGCACCGTTAATCACCCCGGAAATCTTGGTGAGCCACCCCGCCTTGTCAAATTGGTTCAGCAGTTTGGCATGGCCATGATTTCCCATGGAGGCTCCCATTTTAGGATTCTGAATGACTGTCAGGATGGCATCCGCCATTGCCTGAGGAGAATCGGGATCCACCAGCAAGCCGTTGACTCCTTCATCGATCAACTCGGTAAGGGCGCCTATCCTATGGGCGACAACGGGTCGCCCCTTGGCCCATGACTCCAAAATCACCATGCCAAAAGATTCTATCCAGATTGAGGGAGTCATCAAACACGCTGCCCTACCCCAGATTTCAGACATTGATGCATGGTCCAGAAAGCCCGTGAATTTGACATTCCTGAGAGAACGGGCTTGCACCATTGCCTCGAGCCTGCCCCTCTCCGGTCCATCCCCCACTATCCAGAGCTGCCTGCCACATCCCTGGATTCTCTCCCAGGCCAGAAGAAGCTGATGCACCCCCTTTTCCTGGGATAGCCGCCCGATGAAAACAACATCCCCGTCCTCGGGATAAGCAGGCGGCTGAGTCTCAGGTTCCAGAAAATGATGGATGACGGAGATCCTCTCTTCAGGAACTCCCATCTTGATATGTTCCTGTCTTTGGGCCTCGCTGATCGCTACCCAGTGGTGGATATGGCTAAACAGATCCAACTGCCTTGTGCGCATCATGATGGCTCCCATGATGCCGCTTTGAATATGGCTGTCGTGCCAGCATGCCGTCCGGAATGCCGGCACGAAATTCCCATGCATGCACAGTTGGCATGGTTTGCCATGATTCATGAAAAATCCATTCACACATCCCATACGATAGTTATGGAGATATTGGATCACTGGCACGCCTAACTCAAATGCCAGGCTATACACCGCGGGTGACATGGCAGGAAAGACATTGTGAATCAGCCAGCAATCGTAACGCCCCAGCCTCTGATGCCTTCTCAACTGTCTGGTGAGACCCCAATTGGAGAAAGCCTTCAGGGTGCCTATCCCTTGCTTCACAAACCCTCCGGGAAATACATCCCTGCTGGATGCGAGAAATGTCCCGACATCGAATTCGGAAGAGAGTGCATCTCCGATACGATAGACACTTCCCTCCTCACCCCCGTACTCCTTGTAGCGGGAGAAGAACTGGAGAATCCGTGTTTTGGATCCAACCCTTCTTGATGGAGCAAGTGTGGCATTCATCTTACCGGGGGCTAGTACAGATCCAAAGGTTTGTTTTCCACCACGGGGGAGATTGGTTTGGAGGCTTCGGTTTGATCGGATTTCAACGCTCCTCCGGAAGCTGAGGGAACCCGTTCCAACAGCGCAGCGATTCCCATCATGCCGATCAATGCCACGATGAACACCAGATACCCCGCACCCAGATGAAACCATGATGGGTCAGTCAGTGGATTCTTTCCTATTGCAAACTCACTCCCGAAGGCCACGGTGCCGAGAGTCAGAGTCAGGATTCTCACGAAGTTCCCCAGCACCGCTAGGGGAAGGGCGCATAAGAACAACACCCATTTCTTCCATGCCTCCTTAAGAGTGAAATGGGCGAAGAGAGATCCAACCATCATCAGGGCAAAGAGCGAGCGAATGCCGCTGCACGGATTGGCAACATCCACTGCAAAGCGCTGGCCTGCCGCCAGATGCAAGGTGGCATCAGGAGCGGAGAGGATGCCAGTTCCATTGAGAATGACGGGGATGCCAAGCAGATTGAGCACCAGTACACTCAGTTTGGACATGATAAAACGAAGCGGCAGTGCGATCATCATGTCGAGACCGGGAAATGGAATCGCAAAAATCAGAAAACCTATCGGGAAGGAGAGAGCCTTGAGAAAATCCCATCCAAGCAACCACCACACCGAACCAGCAATGACCATCATGATACTCACCAGACCCGCAAAAGTGACATCGGCCTGATTACCTGCCCAGAAAAGCAGCAACCCAGCAGCCAGCAGAGGCAGCCCTCCCCAACCGCATCGAGGCGTGATGGAGAGGAGCCTCTTGCGATCATGATAAATCAGGAAACAGACGGCGGGGAGGATAAGAAACCCATGCCCCATATCCTCGTTCTCGTTCCAGTTGATCCAGATATAACGCGCGAGGGAATAAGTCGTCGTGCCCACCCCGTAGCTATATTGAAGGGTAAGGAGAAGAGCCGTGAGTAGGAGGATCGCTAGGGCGGATACAGTCAGCGTCGTCCGTTGTGATGATAAGGAGGCGGTCATTGAGAGGATAAAGAGAGAGTTCAGTAGTCAGAGGGCAGTAAGAATGGCTTTGGATTGCCGATCATCGATCCGGGCATTCTTCCTATTTCACGATTACGCCCAACAAGATCTGCATGCTGATCAGGCGTCAAGTAACCACAATCCCTTGCAAAATCCAGAGATGTTTCCGTCTCGGCATTTTCCCCATCACAGTCCGTCAGTTTGCTGATGAAATGGGCCTCATATCGCCTTTTTGCCCAAGCCTCACGGAGATTCATGGACACAGAACGGGAACTTCTTCGAATTTGATCAGTCAGGGTATAGCGCTCATCTTGAGGAAAGTTTCTGCTTCGAAGATAGATCTCCATCGCCAGAGCATAGGCTCGTTTGTAGACCTCCAGATCCTTGGTTGAATCGATTCTCATTTTTTATCTTCCGACCTCCGTTCTCTGACTTCTGACCTCGTCCTCGACGGCTCTTATTAATGAGCAATTTAGGATCATCAATAAACAATTCGTCTTGAGATGCTAGTGCTTCATCACAAGTGGCGCGAGTTCGGAAATAAAGTCTGTGATCATCCGCTGAGTCTCCTCGGTATTTTTTCCATCGGGTTTCAATCCTTTCAGCACGGGGGCACTTACCACGACATAGGCCCATCGGTGATTGCGGCGATGAACCACCCGATCCCAGCTTGAAAGGAAGAGGCGCATGAAGTGCGAAGGGGTCGTCACACCGTTACCGACAAACCAGTAACAATAAAAACTCTCCAGGGGATGCGTTACACCCGGGCTGGTCTCGATAGAGCGTGAGATCGAGTCATTCATCACCGAGATGGAGCGTCCGTCGGCAAGTCGGATCGGTAGACTCTCCCTCCGGTTAACCGACCACCCCTGCGCGGGCAGACAGAGCTCAGGACGGTGAATGCTCCGTTTCTCGGCTCCGGCCAGAACGATCTGGGCATTGATCAGGTTTCCCGCTCTATCCTGATACGATTTTTTGACAATATCCGTGTCACTAGGGAGGACATGTTTTTCCCCTTCGGAAGGCTCCTCGGTTTTTCCAATAAAGCCACCCACCTGAACAGGAAGAACCATAATCACACCGCTCTCGTTGGCAGAGTTGACCGAACCTGAAAGCTTGAATGCTGCAACGGTCAGTACGGCAAGCAGGCAAACCAGTGCGATGCGCGCGAGGGGGGATTGAAAGAAGGACATGGGGAAGGCAAGTAAAAGCTAAAAGAAGGAAACTCAGAAAAGCTGAAAGATTGGAGAAATCAGAAGTCAGAGATCGGAGGTCAGAGGTTAGGGAGTCAGAAGAAATGGGGCGGGATTATTGATGCCGAGCATACTTCGTATTTCACGATTGGGGGCAACAATGTCGACCTGTAGATCAGGTGTCAGATAACCACAATCCCGCGCAAAATCCAGCAGCGTTTCCGTCTCGCGTTCTTACTACAATTTTTAAGGTCTTATCTTCCGTCTTGCTGAATTCTGATCTCTGACCTCTGCTGTTCCCTACAGCTCTTTCACTGGATGCACGGTCCAGCAGTTTTTCCTCTTGGCTTCCTCCACTGAGATCGCAGGCGAGGGCAGATTGGAGAGCAGGTGATTCGACTCTGACCAGCAACGCACCCTGAAGCCGAGGTGGTGAGCCAGCGTGGGAAGATAGAGTTCCAAGTAGCAATCCGTTTCTGGACGAAATGCCGCAATCTCCAAAAAAGCGGCTCTTGTCCAAAACGATCCACTGCCAAACATCGAGAGAACCACAGAAGGATCCTCTCTTTTGGAAACAGATCTCCACAAGGAAGCAAATCCAGGATCCGCCTCATGATAGAGCGTGTGATAGTGACCAGTTCCATCTACTCGATAAAGCCAATGCCCCATCACATCGGCCTTCTCATGTTTGATTGCCTCAACCTGTCTTGCATTCAAATCAGTGATCAGCGGAAGCTGATCATATTCACAGAGGTAAATATAGTCAGGGCATTCCTTCTCCACGACTGATGCCATTGCTTGGAAGATGCCGGCGTAGGATTGCTTCTCACGCTGATTGTCCTGCTTACGCAACTGGGGATCATCGACATAGACCTTGCGGGCATAGTCGAGTGATCCGAAATCTTCCCTTGATCCCCCAAATGCAATCCAGAGATTTTCACTGGGTGTGATTTTTTCCCACCATGCCTGAAGTCGTTTGAAAGAATCCCCCCCCTCGTGTGCCAGGACAAGGTTCATCACCTTGGGCTCGGAGCGATCCACCGATGGAAGATCCACGCATGGTAGCCTGCGAAAATCCGGTAGAGGATGCGTCGTGAAACCCATGCGCTGTTTCCAGTATGTGAGACGGCGTTGGGGCAGGAACCGCGGAATCAAAGGAGGAAGTCCTGCATGACCAATCACAATCGGTGTAGAACCCCATCCTATCACCAACCCTCGTCCCAAGCTGTTTCCCGTGACACAGTCCTTGATCTCGGAAGCGAAGTGGTCAATCACCCCCAGAATCGTATTCCTTAGTTGAAGCTTCCATTTCTTGAACCCTCGATCTCCCCGCAGAATCTCCAAGGCATAGTAGAAGAGAAAAAGACTATTCCATTTCAGGTAACGCCCGATCAGCCTCCGTGGCTCACTCAGCATGCGGTAGACCCAAGTCAGCCCCAAGGGCTGCATCCAAGCGGGAGCATCGGTCTTCATCCCGGAATTCACATCCAGAGCAAATCCCACCGCGAGGAGAACTCCCCTTGGGATTTTTGACTTCACACGATAGATCCAACCGTATTGCTTGGGAGTACCGAGACCAACCCAGATACAATCCGGCTTTTTCTCAAGGAGGTCGTGCAGGACCGACTCTTCATCCTCCGGAACTCCGTCGGTGGAGCACATCCCGTGATAGCCCCCCACGAAATCAAGCGAGGGGTTAAGCAAGAGCATCCGTTTCTTGAATTGACGACCGCACTCTTCCGACCCTCCCATCAGATAGTGCGTCACACCCTCCGGACAGTGTTCCAGAAACTCTCGTGTGAAAGTAGGGCCATAGACCCTGTCCCTGAGGTTCGCCCCCTTTTGATTCATCGCCCAAACCAGAGGCATTCCGTCTGGCACCGTGATATCGATCGCATCAGCCAACCTTGCAAATCCCCCATCATGTCTCCGCATCGTCATGACATGAGTATTGGCAAAATCAACGGCCAGCGTTTTCTGCTGTCTCAACGCATCCAGCAAACTGGCACCCAGATCCCGATAATCAGTCGCGAGAAGATCAGTTCCCAACACTGAGAAAGTTTTACCCAAATTTGGAGACTGACTATTTCCGCTTCTTGGCCAGTCCCATCCTACGCGCGTAGCATCCCGCTGAGAGCGTCCGGATATGCCTTTGCGATAGAGGGCATAGCGCACATTTCGTCTTGCATAGGATCCAGCAAGGAACTTTCTCATCCGATGCTTCAGGACGACCAGCCAGACCAAGGATGCAGAGGGAGCGTCTGAAGCCTCACGCCAGCTCGTTCCCTCATGCTGAGCTACGGGAGACTCGCTGGTATTCTGACCAGTGAATGCAAAGAGTGATAGCAACCTTCCACACGCTTTCACAGACACCCCCGCTTTCAACATTCTGGACATCCACTCCGCATCACCGATGGAGCGCCAAGTAGTGTCAAAGACTCCCCCACGATCCAGGATGGATCTCTGGTAAAACGAAGCGCAACTCAACGAGGCTAGATGAATCAATCTCGTATGCACCCATTCAGGCGGAATAATCCGCCTGTAGGAGAGGGCATTGCCATCACCATCTGTCAGCAGTGCATCTCCGAAAAGAATACCCACCTTGGGATGGGCAGAGAACCACCCTGCGACATAGTCCAGCGTCCCGGGAAGATACTGCTCATCAGAGTTGATCCACGCCCAGAGATCACCTCGCATCCGTGCAATCCCCTTGTTGATGGCATCATACATGCCAGCGTCCGGTTCCTTGAACACGCGAAGCGTGTAACCGGACTCAGTACGAAAGTGCAAAAGTTCAAAGGTTTGAAGTTCCTGAACGAAATCTCCGCCGTATCGCGACTTGAGATCCTTCCCAACTTCTATGGCAAACTCCTCGATCCCGGGAGTGCCCCCATCCTGAATGATATGCTCGATCGCCAAAGGCGAGTGAGCAGTAGGAAGGTTCGAAGGTTCAAAAGTATGAAGGTGTGGATTTGTGACGGATTCTACTTTCCCACCTTTTGACCTCCGACCTCCGACCTCTGACCCCCTGACTTCTGAACCCTTCCCCTCCTCCCCGACCTGATCCGCCACCGAGGCGATGCAAAGCCTCAGCCAATCGAGCTGACCGTAGCTGGGAGTGATGATGGAGAAGATCATGAGTGTTAGAGATTTTGCCAGGGAAGTGCAGTGACCCCCTCGGCCAGTTTCTGCGGGTGAGGGCATCTACAGATGACATAAGCTCGCTGCGCTTCCTTGTGATCCTTCAAGAAGGCGCTTAGATGCCTTGCATCACTCGTTGACGGACGCTCTGTCCACTTCACCTCCACAGGGATCAACTCACCGTTCAGTTCCATAAGAAAATCAATCTCCCTTCCATCCTTGGTTCTTACATGGTGAAGACTTCCTCCAAGGTACTGAAGTCGTTTCCATAACTCAATTCCTACCCATTGCTCGAAAATTGGGCCGGGATTTGCCATCACGGTGTCAACCCCGGGTTTCAGCCCTGCGGCCGCATGTCTTACGCCGGTATCGAAAATCAGAAACTTCGGATTTGAGACAAGATTTTTTCTGGTACTGCGTGACCACCCCGGCACGCGAATGCCAAGAAACATATCCTCAAGCAACTGATAATGCGACTTCACCGTGGGCAGACTGATACCTACCTGCCTTGATATTGCAGCATAGTTGAGTTCCTCGCCTGATTCCGTAGCTGCGAGTCTGAGAAAATTCACAAATGCCCCCCAGTTCTTTACAAGTCCCTCCCGTCGAATCTCCTCTTCAAGATAGATCGTGGCATAGGATTGGAGAACAGTAGTACGATCCTCCACAGGGAGCAATGCCACACCGGGAAGTTCTCCATAGGCAAGCCGCTCCATAAGATCAGCATCTGGGAATCTTGGAGGTTTTATACCGCCAAGATTCACGGGGGTCATGCACTCTCCAGGTTCATTCCCCTGCCGCTCGGCGAGCACGAGTGGCATCAACCGGTGCAACAGTGCCCGCCCTGGCAATAAATTAGCCCCTGTCTGACGCAGCTTTCTTGCTGAACTCCCAAGCAACACAAAACGCCAGCGCGTCCTTTCCCGATCATAGAGAAACTGCACGGCATCAAAAACCGCCGGTACATTCTGGGCCTCATCGATCACAACATAGTGTGGAGCATCCCTCTTTGTAAGAGCCTCGCACTCTCTGATGAAGGCCCCGGGATCAGCCAAAATCCTGGTGCGCTCCACCGGGTTGGAAAAATCAAATCCAAGGGAAGGCGACGGGATTAATTGACGAACCAAGGAGGATTTTCCCGTCTGCCTGGCTCCAAAGAGGATATGGACAAAGGGCTTGGAGAACGACTCCTCCAAGGAAGGCCCAATAAATCGGGTAAACATGACTTTATTTATATCGTCTTTTTATAAAGCGTCAATCATCCGATTGCGATACTCTGACTTCTGACCTTTGTCTACCGATCGGTCCCGATCAGGCATTTCACAGCACTTCCCTCGCGCCTTTTCAGGTTTCAGGTTTGCTTGCCCGGCCGTTGCTTCGCATTTGAACTCGGACTCTCCCGAGTCACGAGTCCCTTCGGGACTGTGCTATGCACATTTCTAGCAACTCCCGCCAGTCGCTGATTTGTTACGGCATCTTTGCTTGCTCATCCCCTCCCCGGTTCCCACCGGCTTGGTTCAGCCTTCCTCCGACCTCCTCGGCATTCGGACATACCAGCTCTTGCTCTCCTTCAAAGAGGCGTCTTCAGTCCCTCTGCCTGAGCAAGCTTTCTCTGAGTAGCATCAAAAGTAAGAAAGTTTTTTGCCTTGAGATGAAGTGCCGTTGCAACATGGATGATGTCAAATCCCCTTGTTCCATCACGAGCCGTATGGCGGGAGGAAAGCATCTCAGCTCTGGAAACCACATCAGCCCAATCCACCGGGATCATCTCAAGAAAACCATCCTTAAGATTTTCTTCCAGCTTTGCCAGCACGGCACCGGCCTCTTTGAGGGAAAATCCCTTGTTCTGATCACGATCATGCAGGAAGGACTGCAACCTCAACGACTGTCGAAACTCAAAGAGCAAGGGAGAACTCACAGGCAAAGGATCTTTCAATTCAGCAAAACATTCCGCCGCTTGGGCTGAATTTCCCTGTGGCCGATACAATGCACAAAGAAAGGATGTATCAGGATAGACGATCATCCTTCCTCCCCCTCCAGTTCGGCTTGCCTCATCTCTTGAACCTGCTCATCGGAAAAACAACGATCCCCCCAGATTTCCCGCAACTGCTTCAGCATATCGGGCTTCCGCTTGACTCCTGAGTGAGCAGGAGTAGCTACCAACTGAGCAAAAGGCCTCCCCCTCTTGAGAATCTGAACCGTTTCTCCATGCTCGACCCATGCAGCAACCTTGCGAAAATTATTTCTGAGATCGGCAACACTTGCTTGTTTCATGATAGAAAATTATATCATGAGTCGCCCGAGTCAAGCCGCCTCTACCCCCAGACTTCATCCTCCCTTCACCATTTCAGCTTTTAAGCTTTTTGTCTGCCGATTGCCTCCAATCAGGCATTTGACAGCACTTGCCGCCCGGCAAGCAGTGCCGCCCTTGACAGGGCTGTCTTCGCCAGTCTACCGCCCCGGTTCCCATCGGGTTGGTTCCTCAGCTCCTGCTTCGGAGACCGGTCGACCAGAGTCTCCCATGACAGTACCAGTCCATGGGGATGGACGGGATAGACTGCATAAGGCAGCCCCTCAGGGGTGCCACTCGCGGGAGCGAGGGCATCAAAGCCGCGTTCCCAACGCGCCTTTTCCCCTCTCGCCGCCTGATCTGCCAGTCCTGCGGCTCAATTCCTCTCACGAAAATTCTTGATTCTACCACTTTTCAACTGCAAGAGCTGGCACCCGAAGAAACTCTGAAGTATTTCGTGTTACAAGCGTGTGTCCATGCGATCTTGCCGTAGCAGCAATGAGAAGATCATTGGAACCGATGGCAGAACCAGCATTTTCCAAATGAGTCCGGATTTCCGCATAGTGTAGTGCCGTATTCCCCTCAAAAGGGATAAGTCTCAGGGGTGCCAGCAACTGATCGACAGCATGGCGATTTTCATCAGGACGATCACTCTTTTCCACACCAAAAAGTAACTCTGCACGCACGATCTCAGACACGCAATAGTCACAGGGTCTCTTCGAAAGAAATTTTCTGCTCAATATCTCATCACGACTGCGTAGCAACGCGACAAGAATATTGGTATCAAGAGAGTAAATCATGAGCTAAAGTTCGCCTCCTGATCTCCCGACGGATCGGCTTCAGATGGTATCATGAATGATGGGTCTCTAATACTTCCAAGCACTGAGTCATATCCCGTCGGCCAGTCGGGAGCCCCCGCAGCAAGAACAAGCTTCTCCCTTGCCCAGCGGGACAAAGAGAGATCCTCCAGCTTGGCAGCCCTTTCAATAAGGCGACCCGCCTTTGCATCAAGATAAATGGTCAGCTGCGGCATAATCCGAATCTAATCGAGGCACACATACTTTCAAGTATATTTTAACATGACCTCTGAATCCCCCTTTCAGCTTTTCCAAATGTCAGCTTTTTAGCTTTTTGTCTGCCGATTGCCCCCAATCAGGCATTTGACAGCACTTGCCGCCCGGCAAGCAGTGCCGCCCTTGACAGGGCTGTCTTCGCCAGTCTACCGCCCCGGTTCCCATCGGGTTGGTTCCTCAGCTCCTGCTTCGGAGACCGGTCGACCAGAGTCTCCCATGACAGTACCAGTCCATGGGGATGGACGGGATAGACTGCATAAGGCAGCCCCTCAGGGGTGCCACTCGCGGGAGCGAGGGCATCAAAGCCGCGTTCCCAACGCGCCTTTTCCCCTCAACCTCTGTGTCCGCCCTCATCCGTCAAGTTTCCCTACCCCTTCCCAAGCAGGGCCTCTAAGACTAAAATTCAATCTCGATATAACTGGATTTTTGCAATGAATCAAAGGCGGATAAAACCTTCTCATGGGAACTTTGAATCCTAGGCCAAGATGTTGTTGAGAGCACAATGATCGTTATATTTCGATTGGTCAGATTCTGCTGATATCTAAGATTCTTATCCGTGGTGATCAGAAGATCATATCCTTCACGCTCCGCAGCGGCAATGAGTTCTCCGTTTGAGAGTTGAGACCACCCAAGTTCCGCAGCGGTATCTACCGGATGCGGGTGGAGACGCCTCCGAAGGGGAACTGGAGTTCCTTGATCAAAGAGTATTCTCATGCTGCCACAGGAGCAGCCAAACTGGCGGAAGCAAATTCGAGCACTGCTTCCACCTGATGACGTTTCACCCCAGGGAACCACTCAAGATATTCATCCACGGTGGCACCATCCTCAAGGTTCTCAAAGAGAGAGGTAACAGGAACACGAGTTCCACGAAATATCCAGACTCCGCTCACGCGGTCATTCCGGTGTTCCACTTCCGTGCAATTGCTCCAATCTTTCATCAAGTTGAAGTATACAGTCCGATGCTCAGAAGATCAAGGGCACTTGGGAAAGGGATGGGATTGCTTGCCTTCTGACCTCTGATTTGAAGTCACTTTTCTTTGCCTCAGCCTCTCCCGAGTCCTTCGTCCTACGGACTGCTACGCAGGCTACTCCGTGCCTCCCGGCACTCGGAGTTCGCAAAGCTATGGCTACCTGCCGGCTACGATTTCATCGTGCTCTACCGCGCCAGTTCCCACAGGCTTGGTTCAACTTTCCACCTCTTTTACATTCCTACCTTCGCACCACGCCTCTGACCTCTGACCTCTGACCTCTGACCTCTGACCTCTGACCTCTGACCTCTGACCTCCGCCCTCTGCCCTCTGCCTTCCTCAACCTCTTCCTCCATCAACCTCTGACCTCTGAATCCTGACTTCTGAATCCTGATCCTATCCCCCGCCCTGACCCGCAACGCTTGCCGAGCCACCGCTCGCCTTGACATGCAGCACTAGTAGAACCATAGTGGTTCCATTATGGTTTCTATTACCCTCAAAGACATTCCTGAACAACTCCATCGTACCCTCAAGCAAAGGGCTCAACATCACCATCGCAGCCTCAACAAGGAGGTGCTTGTCACCCTTGAAATGGCTCTTCACGGCATCCAGATCGATAAAGAAGTCAAGCTCGGCACAGGACGAACCCTGACGGCTCGTCGTGCATCCGATGATTTCCTGGTCAGCATGGATTTTGGCAATGAGTGGGAGATGAGCAAGTGATCGTCCTCTTGGATACTCATGTCTGGATCTGGGCTTTCGAAGGCAGTCAGAGACTCGGCTCATCCTCGATAGAGATACTTCAGCATCCAAAAACCGAGCGATGGATTTCTGCAGTCTCCACACTCGAGATCGCGCGCCTGATCGAAGGAGGAGATCTACAAATCCACTGCTCACTTGCAGAGTGGGTTAACCGGTCAACCAACGATCTTCTGTTGAAAAGCCACAACATCACCCATGAGATAGCAATGAAGTCTTACCAACTACCCGGCACATTCCATCGCGACCCAGCAGATCGTCAGATAGTAGCCACGGCCATCGTCAATGAATGCACCCTGCTCACAGCTGATGAGAGGATCCTTAACTACGCTGGGGTAAAGTCTCTCGACGCCCGACTCTAGGCAAGCGCTGATTAAATCGCATAGAGGCAGTTGCGATTAAATCAGCGTTTCCCTAGTTCTCCAGCCCCCCACACTCCTCACTCTCACCAACTCACTCGTTTCACACCCTCAACGAAATCAAAATGAGTATCTCTTGAAAGAATCTGAACCGAATATTGCCTAGCCTGTGCCGCGATCCAGACATCGTGCCACGGAATGGGAGTTCCCTTGGACTTCAACTCATTTCTGACTTCCGCATAGGTCGCAGCCGTTCTGGAATCCAACATCAACACATGGAGGCTCCTTTCAAGCAAAACCAACTCCGCCTCATATTCCTGCCGGTGCCGGGATGCTTGTATTCCGAAGTGGTACTCTCCCAAGACTATCGGGGAAAGCAAAACCTGAGACATTCTGTTTAGGACGGGACGGAGTTCTTTATCTCCATCCAGTAGTGCCGAGAGAGCGTTCGTATCGAGGATTACTTCCACTGGTTAGAATCCACGGTTTCAAATTCCTCGTGGACTCTGGACTCGATCATCTGCCTCTCTCCCCCGAGATGAGCAAGCACACCGAAGTGAGCCAACCATGGCTTCGATGACATTGCTTCCTGAGAAGCCAATTTTTCTTGAATCGCTTCGATCAGATAAAGCTTCATTGTCCGTCCTGAAGAGGCGGCACTTGCTTTGACCTTCCTCAGGAGATCATCAGGCAATTCCAAAGTTGTCTTCATGTAGCCATATTCCCATATTTACTGTTTTCGTCAATATTCTCCGCCCTCCCAATCCCTCTTTTCAGCTTTTCTAAATGCCAGCTTTTAAGCTTTTTTCCTCTCCCCTTCATCCTCTGACCACCTGACTTCTGAACCCTTCCCCTCTCGCCTTCTGATCCGCCACCGAGGCGATGCAAAGCCTCAGCCAATCAAGCTGTCGAAACGCGGGGGTGATGATGGAGAAGAGCATGGGTATTAAAGATATTGCCGGGAAGATCAGTGACTCATTGGATATAAGGCATTGTAGAATAAGTTCTACGCTGAGTTAGCTTGGCAAAAGTCCATGTTTTATTGATTGGGAGCCTTCACCATCAAATATTTCCAAATAGCGTTCCACAAGCTTCTTCCAATTATACTCCAGCACAGTCCTCTGGATATTTAGTTTCATGCTTGCAGCGCCAATCTGTTGTCCTTCGGCCATTCTGTCATAGACACTTGCCAGACTCTCTGTATTACCCGGCTTATATAACAACCCAGTGCTGTGCCTGCTGACAAACTCAGCCAGATGCCCGGTGTCCGATGCAATCACTGGTTTCCCATATTTACATGCTTGGAGGAGAACCCCAGACCCCTTGGTGTAGCCCCGTTCATACGGCAGCATGACAGCGTCACAGGCGTCAAAGAGAAGCGCTACAGCATCGTCCGGGTAGTAGCGCTTCCAGGACACGGCATGATCGTAACCGAGTTCTAGGAGCAATGCCTCTGGATCATTCCCCGAGATCAGTGGACCTGCGAACAGAAGCGTGGGCTGCGACTTTGACAGTTTTGCCGCCTCGATCGCCGTTCGGTAATCCTTCCCCTCGCGGTGTGTTCCAAAAAACAGCGGAATGAATGCCTCCCGGGGAAGACCCAGTCGCATTCTCGCCTCTGCCTTATCAAGGATTGGGTCTGTTCTCTCAGTAAGCGCTGCGGGGATATGCACTGCATGTTCCCCGGCAAGCGGTTCCCAAGCCTGTCTCACGGCCTCCGTCTCCACGATGAATTCAAGCCGTCCCGTAGCGAAGGCCCTACGGTACAAATCTGCCCGCCTCGTGAGCGTCACCTGGTCGGGAGCACCCACGCAGAGCGTGGAGAAGCGCCTGTTGGTCTTCATAACCGCCTTCAGCAACAACTGGTGACGCGACTCAACGCAAAAAATCGAACCATCTCCGCCGTCTTTTACTGCATTCCGGAGACACAAATAAAACTCCAGATTTCTAAGCAGCGCGTCGCTCTTACTCCCCCAACCGCGGTTTCGCTTCTCCAAGGATTGAAGCACGGTTACCCAAGGCGCACAAACCGTCCATTCTAGCAAAGGCAGATCCCGCGTATTGCGGGGAGGCAACGCTGCGTAGGCTTTCACCTCCCTGCCTGCGGCCATAAATGCCTTGGTCATATCCACCGTGTAGGCCCAATAATGTCCGGCCAGATGCGTGTAAGGGGAGATGACAGTGAGCGGATTTTTCATTGCTAGCCGACTAACACAAACAATAAATACATGATAATTAGTTAATTTTTCTAAGGGATTTATATCCCCAAGTTTGCATTCTTTTTATGGCACGAGCAGGCTCGAGAGTTGCTAAAAAATTTTCTCCTTCCTGCCCAATCTTAAAAACAACTTCACCCTTAAGGGGAAGAATCCTTGGTTTGAATATACTCGTATGAAGTGAGAATATCGTATATCCAAATTGCTTTAGTATTTTAGTAACGCTTGACTTTTGATAGTCCAGATCTTCATAGATTATATCTCGTATTGATCTACTTTCCAACAACTTAATGGCCCCTTTTAAAACGAATTCTTCAAAACCCTCTACATCCATTTTTAATACATTTATTTTATTATTTAATATAATACTATCTAGTTTTTTTATGCTGATTTTATGTTTTATATTGCCTTCGCTATTTTTAAAATCAACTCTACTAGTACCTTGATTTTCGGAAAATCCATCTGCTTCAATCAAAAATCCTTCTCCAGTTTCTTCACCAATCGCAATATCGTATACATGGGCTATTCCCTTTTTTGTATATTCTTTTAAATTTTGATTAAGCTTTGTATATAAAACTGGGTGAGGCTCAAAAGATAATACACTCCCATTAACACCAACTATATTAGCCATAAGCAAACTAAACTGACCAATATTTGCACCTATATCTACACATGTTTCGTCTTTATCCAATAGACGAGAAATCACTTCGGCTACTATCAGATCAAAGACACCGTACCAATAAATGCCAGCACCTATTGTCTCGTAGGGATTAACTTTTATACTTCCCCCCCAAGAAAGTGGCACGATCATCTCCTCATTTTTTGGCGGATTAAATATTTGTTTTAGACGATGTAGTACTTGGCTTGGCCGATATAAATACTCCGGCCTAGTAACTAATTTTTGTATTTTCATTTTTTGTGTGATTATATCAAATTATTTCTTGATATAATCTCGTGATGATATCTTCGTTTGCCTTTGCCACTTCCTCCAGCCTAAAGCGCTTATGCACGGATCGCCACGCCCGTTCAGCAAGGGCTTGATTATCATCAGGTTGCTTCATTGCCTTAATGATTGAATCGGCCAATTTTCTTGAATTTTTCACATCACAGAGAAAACCGGATCGACCTTCATCGAGTGTCCATGCCACAGCGCCACTCTTTCTTCCTCCGACCACAGGCACACCACAGGCCATGGCTTCGATCAGCACCATGCCGTGGGTTTCGATGAGTGATGGATGCACCATCAGATCCGCCTCAATCTCCAGGAAGTCGAGGATCTGCTCCCGGGGAACACTCCCCCTGAACTCCACATTCGTGAGCAAATTCCTCCTTTGGGCCCAATGCTCAGCCTCACCACCGGCCTCCATGCCGGGACCAAAAAGCACAAGCCTACTCCCTCCCTTCCGCTCGGGCAAACGGGCGAACGCCCGTAGCAAGGTTGACATGTTTTTTAAACCACCCCATCCCCCGACGCTGCAAATCGTATAGGGTTGGTGGAGAGGGGAAGCACTTTCCAGACGCCGAGCCCCTCGCTGGAAAACCTGCCGATACAGCCCATTGGGAATCACCTCGACGGGTGCCCGAGGACTGAAGTACCTTCGGATATGCTCCGCCGTGTAGGGAGAGACACAAATTAGGCAATCGGCTCTTCGTATCACCTTCCAAGCTACAAAAAGGTGGTAGGTCATGTGCCAATGCTTGGCAATCCAGGCATAGCGCAGCGGGGTGTCGTGGCAGGTCACAGCAGTAGGCAAACCGCACGCCAAGGCCGCGAGGGCATGATCATAGCTCCATTGGGCACTCAGGACATCGGGTGATTCCGAGGCCACAGCATCCCGGACCAGGCGAATTTCCTCTCTGTAACAATCGAACAGACATTCCCGACTCCTTCGTTTGGGGAGAACATGAATCATCAATCGTTCTCCTTTGAGGAGATAAGGATGCTTCACGGAAGGATCGAGAGCAAAGACGGCAAGTTCGTGCCCCATCCGGAGCCATTCACGGGCCATAGGTGTGACCGGTGTGGCCGTAATCCCCTTGATCTCTGAGAGCAAGTGCCGCGAACTCTCGTCCAGCAGATCGGCAAGATCATGCGGCTGAAACGGACTGACTAACCCTATTTTCACACCTTAATATTACACCTCAGATCTATCTCAATTTACTCGCGTATAGAACTCCATACCTCAAATAGGGCATCCGAACACCGATCAGAAAATAACCGGGTGAATGATCAATGGTATAGCCCAGTGGCTTCAAGAAATTGGCGAATCTTGGAAAATCAAGCCGCTTGTGATAAGTGCACAACGCAAGGCGTAGCTTCTTTGCCTTACCAATGATCGCGTGCGCCCCTTGGAGGACTTCCCAATCCACGCCATCCACATCCACCTGGATGAAATTCGGGGGTATCTTCCCTTTAAAAAAGTCATCGAGGCTGATCTGCCCATCTCCGCTGATCTCGGCCACGGCCAGGGGAACGATTTCCACCCTGTCACCCCAAGGCTCAAAGGTCGCCCTTAACGGTTCATGCCAATGGGATGCGGGCTCGAACAGGTACGCCTTGGAGAGCCGTTCCAACCGACTCAGGCAGAACATCCCGTCGGAGGCCCCGATAAACACGGCGGTATCACCCTGCTCAATGTCAAACTCCCCCGACACATAACTATGAGGCGACCTCTTGTCCTGCTCCATCAATCCGATCCGCACCGCCTGCCGTATTTCCGCTACGGATTCCTTCCTTGGAAAATAGACCTTGTGGCCCCGATAGATCACATAGTGCAAATCCCTCACTTCATCCCGCAGCACCTCAACATCCTCTTCGCGATAGTCCTTTGTCCATTCATAGGGCGGATTCATTCCCAAAGGCAGAGGTGATTCCGGATGATTATCCAAATATTCAATCACCTGCCGTACTCCTACATCTTCGCTCATACCGTAGCGGTCCTTAATTTTTTCTCGCAACGATGTTCTCATCTGCTGATACCACGCGTTATGAAGAAAATCTTTAATTTCTGATAAAATGTTCATGGAACTTTTAGATGTTTGGAACTGTCGAATAAAAATCGGCGCTATGATGGATCATTTCTTTGATTCAATACATTGGAAGTCCAATTCTGAGTGTTTGCAAAGTTTCAAGGAATGTTCATTTCTCATCGTCCCTCAGACCCAAAAGATGAAGAGCTCTTCGCGCAACACTTGTGGCATGAAACTCAGGAATCCATGCCGAGGATATCTTCATGGGATCTCTCGATCCATTGTCCCATGATTCGGATTCCAATTCCAACGCATCGGCTAGGGCTTCCGCATGGTTCCGCATGGCAAGCCTACCGCTCGATCTGCTGACATAATGATGGAAACAACTCATGAGGGGACTCCCATGGCTTACCACCGAACAACCGCAGCACAAGGCCTGCGCTCCTGTTCCCTGCTGCCCTTCCCAACGCGACGACCAGAATGCCACGCTAGCCAAATTTAGATAATCGGTCAGTTCTTCGTGGTTCACCTGTTCAACGAAGGAGAGCCTCTCGACTGGCTCCACTCCAAGCCTCCTGAGAAGTTCGGCTGCCCCGGCGCCGATTATAATTCCCCTCCATGCAGGTTTTCTCCGTAGAAAAAGCCTGTATGCTTCAATCAGGGCTCGGGGGTTTTTCTGCGGCCACGATTCCACTCCCCATCGGCCTATGGAGACAACAAGCTGCTCTTTTTTTACGCCGGAATATGCAAATCGTTCATCCTGAGGATGCGGGAGATAGTGGATCTTACCGGCAACAGCCGCAGATCCAAGCATGAGCGCTTCATTTCTAACCCATAAGGTGCCGAGGGGAGTTGGTACCGTGACTACTGTTGCCTGAGTATAGTGAAATGCCCGCTGTCTTGGTATGATGGAACAGATCCCATCCACACCGTGCTTGAGCACAGCGAGTGCCTTCCCCTCGAGCCAGCTCTTTTCGTGCAGAGATCTCTCCCATGAATTCCAAAACCATTCGACCGGGTTGGACTCTCTTGAAACGAGACCGCAAGTGTCCATTTGAACAAGGAAGGGAATTCCAGCGTGACGAAGGGCAGCGGCAACACCGTTAAAACGCGGAGCCGCCCAGGAGTAAAGAATCACTCCGTCCAGATTTAGGCTCTTCCACCAATCGGGTGATATCAGATTGGTATAATCCGTCCGCAACAGTTCTGGAAAATCAACTGCATAAGCGGGATTAGCCATCACTGCTCGCGATTCAATTCCAAGTTTCGTCAGACCTCTACTATACATTCCCGATTCACGGGAAAAATAAGATTCATCCCCGATGAAACTCACGGGTGTGCACGAGTAAACACGCAACTTCCGCTTGAGTCCTGAAAAAGCGCTCTTCTCGTTCAAATCAGACATGATGAAATTTCTGCATTGTGATTATTTCTCATTCACTCTGATTCTGGACACCAAGAAGATCGAAAAGCGCGGCGCGATTTCTTGCGGCATTGCACTCGGTTTCCAGCAAAACTGCCATTTTTACATACTCTTTTGAGAGACTACCCTCTTCATTGAACAGCTTGAGAAGTTCACTACCGATGAACTTTTCATCCCTGGAATCGCTGACAAATCCCAAGGAGTGAGTGGAAGCCATCTTGTAAAGGGTGGAGTTCTTATTAGCCAGACAGATCAGAGGGATTCCATCCGCCAGAGTCCTGGTCGATTTGCAGGGAATCGAGTATCCATTGTAGCGCGGATCAGAATCCTCCAGATGCATGATGGAGAGGCCCCAGTGAGAGCGTGCATACTCTCTGGTGAACTCATCCCCCGAAAGAAAGCCCCTTTCCCTAATGAGACTCGCATCGAACCAGCTTTTATTTTTGTAGGAAAACGGGCTGAACAGATGGACCTCAACGGGGCACTGCAATCGGTCACCGATCGACCGCAATGCCCTGATAAAGAGGGCAAAGGTTTCCTCGGCGATGACCGTCCCCGCGTAGCCGATCCGGATGACCGAGGGAGTCTCTGATGGAGGATTGGCCGATTTCTCGCGAAGTGCTCTGATTTGTTCCGGTTCAGCCCCATATTTGATGATCAGATCGGCCTTTTTGCCTGTGCAGCGTTCCAAGTCTTGAGACATCTCCGCAGTGACACAATCACGACTATCTGACATGGCATATATTTCTTCCAGTTGACTTTGGAAGCTATCTGCCCTCTCCCGACCGCATTTTTTCACCAGACCGTCAGTATCAGCCATGTCGTGAATGCTCACATGCAATTTCTGCTTGATCTGCTTATTAAGGACCTTGCGAAAAATTGGAGTAGCGAATCCATAGGGGGCCATCCAAACGACATCTGGTTTCTCTGTTCTTATCACCTTGCGGAGATTCCTGACGGCACGGGGAAGGTAGAATAATTCGAAAAATCTGCACTTGATTTCATTGAATCGTCTATGGGGGGTCATCCATTTTGGAATCTCACCGGGTCCGAAGGACTCGCAGCACATTCCCTCCTTGAGTTTCTCGGCCTTACCGGGATACCACCAGATGATCCGATCTCTCGGCCATCCTCGCAGCAGTTGCTCAATCATGGGGTAGCCTCCTGCGCCCGTATTTCCACGGAAAGAAGCTGCAACGAGCAACTTCGGATATTTTTTCCCAGTCGATGTCATTTTGATTATTAATAATAGGGAGGCAGGAGTTAGGTTAGCCAACCTTGTTCCACCTTGCATTTCTGATGTGCTGGATCTTCTTCTTGTATTGCCCTAAAAGAGAAAGCAGGGTTCTGGTTTTTTCGAGATGACGCTTAAAATGCAATGCGGGGATAGAGCCTTCGCGGCAGGAGAGGGACTGGAGGGGGGAGGTTATAAAAGAAACGAAGAGATTTTTTGCCGATTTGGCAAACTGATAAACCCATGAATTTTTTATCCTATTTTTGGAGTCGAAAGGCCATCTACTGAATGCAATCAGATACATTTCCAGATACGCTGCCGAGCTGCCGGATCCACTAAAAAGACCATGCGCATAGCTCCACGTTAATCTGCTTTTAGGAATAAAATGCTTAATCCCAAGACGGCTATCATACCACAGCCTCCATCCCAAGGCCCTTATTGCAAAACAAAGCTCTGTGTCTTCGCCACCTAGTCGCTTGGTTTCAAGTCGTGTTGTTGTCGTCAGATTAAAAATGAAGCCCTTGTCGAAAAGCTCATGCAAGGCTGAGCGTCTCACGCTAGATCCGGCTCCCCAGAGAAGGTGACCGCTGTTATCGGTGATATCACCCTCTTTTGGCTGCTGATCCCCAAGTGCATAAAATTCACAAATCTCCTCAAACCACTCCGGCGGGGATGATTCGAAGACGGGTTTAGAAGGCCCTCCTGCTATTCCGATCAACGGCTCTTTAGAGAAGATCTTACTGACGCTATCGATGAATCTAGGATTTACCCAATTGTCGTCATCTACGAAGCTAACGATATCGTAATGGGCATTCTTGAAACCGGTTGTAAGCGCATAATACCTTCCGACTTGTGCTTCACTCACAATTCTTAATCTATCACGAATTCCTATCGGGCACGTACGCATTGCCACTTCAGCAGTGCCATCGGTGGATGCATTATCGACGACAAGAATTTCCCATTCGATTTCGTTGTCGAATTCTTGCCGAGCAAGGTGAGCCAGAGTCTCAGGCAATCTGGTCGCACTATTGTAGCAGCAAATCACGATGGAAACGCTCGGGCTCATTGATGCATCATGCGGCGAAATACGATGGCGATGTACTATCGATCATCCCTTGGACGGCCCGCGTAACCTGTTCCACGCTCAGTTCCTCCATGCACCGAATGTCATAAGGACATCCTGAACGCCAATGCCCGACTGGAGATTCGTGATGACAGTAGAGGCAAGGGATATCTGAAGTGAGACCGAGAGCATTACCTTCTGGAGGCAATCGAAAGGCGGGGTTCACGGCGCCGAAGAGTCCGATGACAGGGGTCCCGACCGCTCCAGCAATGTGGATCGGCCCGGAGTCGATGGTGACGACCAGATCGCAAAGCGAGATCATCGAGACCATGTCCGTCACAGATCCGATTCCGATCAGAGAGCGCACCCCATGTAACGGCTTTGATTCCGGAGTGTGATATCCGATCTCCACAACTTCTGCTTTGTAATGATGGTGGATCTTGTCCACCAGTTGCTGCCATTTCTCGTCGGACCAATTTCTCACAGGCCAAGTCGGGCCAGTGTTGATGCAAATCAAAAGTTCGTCACGGCCATCCCTTTTGTGAAGTCCGTATCTGGTTTGAGCCGATGAGAGATCCTTTTTGCTTGGATAAAGCCATGGTTGCCGTATCTCCAAGGTTACTCCGCAGGATGCAGCCAGATCATCGATCAGATGCTTCTTTGCTCCGTTCAGACCGAGTTCATCGGAAGTACTTGGATGATAGACTTTTTCCACAAGCCCCAAAAATCCGACTGGAACTGTAAAATCTCCACCGCACGCTCCGTACACCAAGTCACAGCTAGTGCTCATTTTTACGAGGCGGTGAACAGAGTGTCCTGTCATGAAAACTATCAGCTTATCAGGATTTTCTTTCCTGAGATGTTCACAGAGAGGGAGTGTGCAAATGATGTCTCCAATCGCCACCATGCGGCGGACAACAATTACTTTTTTTCTTCTGAGACCCGATTTCCAAATCAGTAAAACTGAGAACAGCAAAAGATCCTGCGTTCGAATTTTTAAATAGATTCCCCGTAGAAAATGGATGATTCCTCTTTGCAAGAGACTAAGTTTGCTAACTAATTTTTTGTACAATCAATTGTATCTGAGCCTGCGCATCGAATGATGCAGATGTTTGATCGATCGGATAATATGTTGCAATATAACGACGCAGTCCCTCTTTTGTTTCGGAGGTCATGAATCGGCCAAATAATCTATAGATTTTTGCATAGATTTTCACCAAAGGATTTGTCTTTTTAGAGCCAAAACTCATGATTGATCGGTCATATCCCCTATCCTGCAATTGTAAGCTGATGATTTTGCCTCCATTGAGGCTTTTAGCCAGATCAAGAACATTGACACTCCGGGGTGACCAACTTTGAGCTTTAGATAATGTAAAAGTTGCTTTGTGATCACTATTGAATCTACTGGGGAAGACCCCCTGCTCATACAGATCTTCGTCCGGTACCAGTATAAATAAATATCCTCCTGGCTTCACGAGTTGCCACCATTCATTGAGCGCAGCAAATGGATCATGCATGTGTTCCAGGCAATGCGAGGAAAATACAAAATCAAATCTCTCATGGACGAATTGTGTGATAACATTAGCGTCGCCGTCATTTATGTCGAATCCTCTTGCAGTTGGTGTCACCGGATCAGGCCCACAACCGATATCAATGCCAACCCCCGAGATGGCCCTCATCTCCAGCTCTCCCCAATAGCGTTTTGATTTAGTGCATTCGTTCATGAATTATTATATTTTTGAAATTGAAAATGCTGTGAAGGGGGTCATCGGAGCATGTATTTTATATAATCCTTTTTTGATTGATTGCTCTGATGGCATGATCTCAATTTGGCAGACCTCCGCTATATGATCAATACTTCTGCCTTCGGTCGCCATTCCAATACTCAACGAATAGACACCAGGATTAAGGCAGCACTTTGCTATCTCCACATGAGCCAGATAAGTTCCAGGATCGATCTCAGGAAGGGGCGTGTCCTGATAAGTTGTTGAGGAAATTAGCTCTGTTCCTCCTATGGAAAATATAGCGAAGCCGATCTCTGGGTTGATGACAGTTTTGGTTATATTGAATAGGAGGTTGAACTTTATCGGCTCCCCGTAGGAGTAGCACCACGCACTGTCATCCTCTCTTTCAGGCATACTGAGTTTAAGAAAGCGCCCATAAGGCAAACTATCGAATCTCCTCTTGAAAGGAGCTAAGTCAATCTCTCGATCCCCTTGGAGTCCACGAGCAGAGTATGCGTCGATGACATGGTTCGTTTCCCCTTGCAGAACTTTTTTACCACCGGATAAATAGAGGCACTGAGTGCAGAGACGGGCGATTGCCTCCATGCTGTGACTCACAAACAGGACGGTTTTGCCACCCTTGACAACATCCTGCATCTTCCCGAGGCATTTCTTCTGAAATGCTGCATCACCCACCGCAAGCACCTCGTCCACGATGAGTATCTCAGGTTCCAAGTGAGCAGCGACCGCAAAGGCCAGTCTCATATACATGCCGCTGGAATACCGCTTCACTGGGGTATCGAGAAACTTCTCCACTTCGGCAAATTCCACAATCTCATCAAACTTTCGTTTTATCTCTACACGGGACATGCCAAGGATCGCCCCGTTAAGAAAAACATTTTCGCGGCCGGTCAGTTCGGGATGAAAACCGCTTCCCACTTCCAAAAGCGACGCGACCCGTCCAATGATCTCGATTTTTCCGGTCGTAGGTTCCGTGATGCGACTCAGGACTTTAAGAAGAGTGCTCTTTCCCGCTCCATTACGCCCGATGATCCCGAGGACATCTCCCTGATTCACCTCAAAGGAGACATCGTTCAGTGCCCAGAATTCCTCAAGATCATCTCCTTGGATGATCTGTTTTCCTGCCACAAGATCGCGAGTGGTCCTGAGTAGATTATGCGCACGGCGGGCAATCACATCCCGCAGTGCCGTATATTTCTTACCGGAACTCTGGTGACCAAGCATGTACGACTTGGAGAGGTTTGAGACTTTGATGACAGGCTCGGACATATGGGTAGCTCTTCAGTGATTTTTAAATGAGATCGGCAAAGCTCTTCTCCATTTTCCTGAATTGGGAGACACCGAAGTAGAAAAAGAAAATGACCACTACGAGACTCAAAATAAAGCCCTTGGGATCAAGAGGGCTCTCCCCGCCAAGCAAGCACCAACGGAACCCATCGATGACACCCACCATCGGGTTCAACGAATAAAGCAATCGCCACTTCTCAGGAACGACATTAGAACTGAACCCAACAGGGGAGATATAGAGTCCGAATTGAACTAAAAATGGGATGATATAGCGAAAGTCACGGTACTTGACATTCAACGCGGTGATCCAAAGGCCCGGTCCGAGACTTGCCATTACTGCCAGAAGAATAAAGATGGGAAGCAGGAGGATATGCCAATCAGGGAGGAATTGATACCAAACCATCATTCCTATCAGAATCAGAAAACTGATCATGAAATCGACGAAGGATGTAATGACCGACGCGGTTGGAACGATAATGCGAGGGAAATATACCTTGCTGATCAGATTGGCGTTGCCGATGAGGCTCATCGAGGCCTCACTCAGCGCCGTTGAGAAAAATGTCCAGGGGAGCATTCCTGCAAAGACCAATAGGGGATAGGGCACTGTGCCGTCACTAGGCAGTTTGGCCAACCGACCAAATACGATCGTGAAAATAATCATGGTTAGGAATGGGCGGATGAGTGCCCATAAGACTCCGATGACTGTCTGCTTATAGCGGACCGAAATATCACGCCACGCGAGCACATAGAAGAGCTCGCGGAAGTGCCACAGATCCCGCCAGTAATGTCCTTCGGTTTTTCCGGCCTCTATCGTGAGCTTAGTGTGATCCATGAGAAGAGAAAATTCAGACGCTCAGAGCAACCGGCAATTCGGAACCAAAAGTTTTGTCGGATTGCTGGGATGCGTTCCAGTCGCGTAAAGATAATCCGATCATTTTGATCATACCCACATTGAAAAGGATATTCACCAGATCCTTCCGATAGTCACCGACAATGAAAATAAAAAATATCGGCAGGATGATAGCACTGATACCTAGATAGTAGGAGAGGAGTTCGTACGGTGATCCCCGGGCTTCGTTGATCAACCTGTAGAAGTAAACGCCTTGCATAATCAGCAAGGGAATAAAAAGAATCAACCCCACCACCCCAACAAACCGGATACTGCCGACAGGCCCACTATGAAAATCACCATCAATCATGAAGGCCTCCTGTGCTGCATCCGCTCCCTGATAGGCCTGCGTCCCACTCATCATGGCATTAAGGCACCGCTCATATTCCTCACGGGAAAAGCCAAATCCATCACCGAAGATTTTGCTCTGGATATATTTATCGCTCGTCAGCACGATTCGCCACATTTCGAAACGCCATTCTGAGCTATCTTTTGCATCCAGCTTGGCCTCCGCATCCCAATTCCCCGGCAGGAAGCAGAGAGAGCGCTGAAATGTGAAGGGAAGTTTAATAGATGTATAGCTTGTGAGAACTCCAGCCAACGCCACGCAACAGACAGCGAGGATGATCTTTACCCCGCCACCCATTTTTTCACGAAGCATGGCACCCACGATCGTAATGAGCAGCACTTCGATGACTCCGGATCGAAATCCGCTGAGAAGCACCATGATGATGCTGGCGACATAGAGGAGCATCCAACCTAGATTGGCAGGAAGGATCAACTTTACGGGATTGACTCTAGAGGCAATGTACAGAGGAATCGTCATTCCAAGCCCCCCCAAGAATCCAAATCGAGTATCTCCAGCCTTAATGCTGGTAGGATCACTCATCCCCGAGAAGTCATATGATAAAAAGTCCGAGTAAAACTTTCCAAGAATATTTCCGACACCGGGAAAAAACAGGCCAATTCCTCCTGCAAATGTCGTAAATGCTGCCACCCATACCATGATCATTGGAAGTCGTTTGGCAAAACTTGGCGGCATCCTGAAGCGAGAGAGGATCAGGTAAGCAGCGACACCGAGAAGCACATCGACGTAAGGCTTGCCACCCACTCGTCCACCTAAGCCAATGGCAGCAAAGCCAACGGGGTTTCGTAAAAACGCAGTGAAGAGATAGAAGAGATTGATCCAGATCCAGAAGTCGATGATTTCGTAAGTGTACTTGTATCGTTTACCAACCTTGAAGATATATCCTGCCACAAACAGGACGGTCGCCATAAGAATCATTAACTGGCGTACATTGAATGGTAGAGGTAGCAGGCTGATGCTACCGGTCAATCCCCAGCATACAGGTATCATGAGATACATCTCCGTACCCATCTTGAAAAAGAATGTTCCTGCGGCAAGCATCCCAAGGACGGCGGCAATCGGGAAATAATTCTCCTCGGCAATATAATTGCCCGCATACATAGCAAATAAACACCCACCCAGCATCACGAGGAACTCCAGAATCTGCTGGTTGGTGATGTTTCTCAGTGATGTGGCCATGGATTTCTTTAACTAGGGAGTCTCGTTATTTATTTGCTGAAGGCTCAATCACATACCATGTATCAGGATCTTTTCCGGCAAAAATGGCAACTTTCTCCTCCCATCCAATTTTTATTCCCTTGGAATGTGCTAATGCCTTAGCGCTCAGGTTGTAACGCTCCTTGATCCCCACATCTGACCCCACGATACAATCCAGCCCCTTCATCACCGCGGGGATCGTATTTGAAACAGAGCTGACGTCGATCACTTTGCGCTCCCCAAATGGTCTCCAGAGAGAATACTCAGATTCATTTCCACCTCCAGCAAATCCAATCTTCTTTGATCCTATTGGTATATGCTGCCTGATGATGCCCAACTGATCGTTGCGTTTGGCGTAAACGCTGTAGACCGATCGGATCCGCTCGGTAAAAGCGGGATTAAGATGTAACTGCTTGGAAAATCCGATGAGGGCATCCACCGGAAAAATGGGACGAGCAGGACTCAAGATCAGTGCTGGGAGAACGGCCAACTGAGCAAACAGAGCCAGTATGCACCACCAAGTTGTTCTCACCAAGTCGCGTTGTCCTTGAAGAACGAGTACGGGAAGTAACAATCCGGGATAGTAGGCCGCGATCAGACGTGCCGAACTCTCCGATCCAAGTTTAGCCATGTAGCCTCCAAGGGCAACCCAGCAGAGCGCTCCGAAGAGAAAACCGATCCCCGACTCCACCCCCCACTTTCCTCTGAGCAAAATGGCCCCAAGAGAAAGGAGTAGCAGGAGCGTAATCCCAAGCCCCAGTCCGGCAGCTTCCTCCATGGGGAGTTCTCCAAGACTCAGATCAAGTCTGGGAAAGTGATTGCGAATGGATCGTAGAGGCTCCTGCCTCAACCAACTCAAGGTCTGTGCATTCCATATCTTGGCCGATGGGAGAATGGGGGGAGCGATGGCACCGACGCCAATTTGGATCGAATTTCCGATCACGCCTGCAATGGGATCATTGAGCTTTACCTGATGTCTGTTCTTGGGATCTCCACTCCAATCTCCTGTATGGATAGTGGTGAAAACAGCTATCGGTAGAAAAGAAACTGTGATGGCAAAAGCCAAGATCAGAATCATGCCAATAGGCCGACTGATGAGTAGACCGAACAACGGAACCATGACCAACGCCAATGGCAACAGGAGAGGTAAATTGGTTGCCTTGGCACCGCTGATAAGGGCGGCAGAAATAAGCGCAAGGGCCGCATACGCAAAAGAGTTTCTCCGCCTTGCCCATCGTGCAAAGACAATGGCACTTAGGAAGTAGACGGTGGCAAAGCTGTCGTTGCCAATGCTGCCAGCCTGCAGGGCAAAGCAGTAGGCCGTCGGAAGGATCCACATCCAGCACCAGGCAACCCGTTTTGAAACTCCAAGCTGAGTAAAAGCGGAGTAGATCAGTCCGGGAAGCAAGCCATAGGGGATAAGATTGATAAGGAAGAGGAGTCGGTCACTTTTAAACAAGATGATGAGCGGAGCCATAAGCCACTCGAATCCGACGGCGCTAAAATCCATCCTGTCATTAGCTCCACCGATCCAGTGCCACTGATTCTCACTCCACCAGTGGAGCACTCTGGGAAGCCGGTAACAGAGGGCATCGTAATTATTGGGAGCGTGCAATGATCCCCCGATACAGGCAATCAACAGACAGAGGCAGTAGACTAACGGAAGTGGCCTCCGAAAACGCCGCCACAAAACTCGGAAGGGAAACCATTTCCTCTTCGCGACTGCATTAGAACCAAGGCGTTTCCAAAGCGTCAGGGTTCCGGTGAGTAAGGCCAACGACACCAGATACCCCGCCCCACAGAGTTGATGGCACATGGAGAGAATCCATCCCGTACATACCAACCAAGCCGACACAAGGATACAGAGTGAGTAAGGTGACATCCTAAAAACTGAGATGAAAGAGCGTGAGGAATTTAACGCGCCCGTGCAATAGCCACGATGCTCTGACCGATGCAAGGGCGGCACCATTCACTCTCCAAGCAGTGGGCGTATCTAAAGATGAATCGGTCATAGAATCGAACCATTGTTGGGTTAAAACTCCTGCTTTGCATCAATTTGAAGTTTAACAACCAGGCGAAATACCCCGGAAAGTTGAAGTAGAAGATTTTTTCTGGAGCAAACCCGGCCTCCGTCAGGGCTTCCTTCATTGTGCGCCTCGTGTATCTCCTGAAATGTCCGAAATCTTTGTCCAGAGGAGAGTAGATCTCCGGGCGTGCTGGAGCAAGAATGCATAGATTGCCTTTTTTGGGAGAAAGCAGGGCATGGTAACGCGCCAGTTCCTCGACATGATCTTCAATGTGCTCAATCACATTGACGCTCACGATGGTGCTGCAAGAAGTTCCTCCCGGCAGATTGGAGACGGTTCCCTCAACCAAACGGATTCCTGGGCACTCCTCCCGAAACTGTTTGGCAAATTTCGCATCTGGTTCGACTGCAGTAAAATTATTGCCTCCCACGGCCTCCACAAAAAGTTTGGACATCTGGCCGATCCCAGCACCCACCTCAAGGACATGCCCTGAAAGATAAGGCATAAATTCCCTGACAATGGCTAGGGGGTAGTAGCGGGCTTCACGCAGGGCGGAAAACTCGAATTCCTCCGTTGTGGCGGCACTGTTTGGCTCCAGAGTGAATTCTTTCATTCCAAGAATCCTACGACTGGCTCTGAAAGTGGTATTTCAAGATGCAGCGAATGGCACTCAGACCGTCTCTCCATCCGATTTTTTTACCCTCCGCGTACGTTCTTCCTGAATAGGAAATGGCCACTTCATAAATACGAATATCCATTTTGGCAACTTTGGCAGTGATCTCGGGTTCAAAGCCGAAACGGTTTTCCTCAATGCGAATCGATTGGATGACTTCACGGCGGAAGACTTTGTAACAGGTCTCCATGTCGCTGATATTTAAATTCGTAAGCATGTTGGAGAGCAGTGTCAGGAATTTGTTGCCCACCGAGTGCCAGAAATAGAGGACGCGGTGCGCCTCTCCACCGATGAAACGGGATCCGAAGACTACATCGGCCTTGCCTTGAAGGATCGGCTTGAGGAGCACGGGATACTCCTCGGGGTCGTACTCCAGATCTGCATCCTGAATAATCACAAGAGGGGCCGTTGCATGAGCGATCCCCGTGCGCAGCGCGGCTCCCTTGCCCATGTTCACAGGATGGTCAAAGGCTCTGACCTTCGGTATCTCCGATGCCAACCGATGCAGCACCTCACTTGTCCCATCCCGGGAGGCATCGTTGACAGCAATAAGCTCGGCTACCTCCGGCCGTTCGAGAACTTTCCGGATCACTTTCTCGACGGTACTGGCCTCATTGTAGACCGGCATAATGACGGACAGGCATGGGGTGAAATTCATGAAGGGAAAGTTGACGGATTTATATGAGGGAGTTGAGGGCATTCCACGATGCTCATCCGTTAACAGGATATTCTGCTTTGCCGATGATCAGATCGCAAATCGCCGTGAGCCATATCATATGAATGCACTCCACATGGTTATACGCCCTGCTCTCCACCCAAAGATTAACATCTCCGATGGATCTCAGTGGGTTGTCTGAGGCAAATCCGCTCAGCGTGATCATTGATAGACCTGCATCCCGTGCATACTCCGCAGCCTGGACAATATTGGGCGACTTTCCACTGGAACTAATCAGGACAACTGCATCGCCCGGTTGGGCATAGTGCCGTAGAGCCTGCACGAGCCACCGATCGTATCCGTAATCGTTGGAGTAAGCCGTGATGAGATTCGGCTCGTTAAAACTCATCGCAACAACACCGGCTTGTTTTGTGAAATCAACAGCCAAGTGGCTGGCAATGGAAGCACTTGCCCCGTTGCCAGCAAGCATCAGTTTGGCTCCGCGAGACTTGACCGAGAGAATCAGATCCCTTGCTTGAACCAGCTGTAGAAACACCTCGGTGTCTTCTAGAAAAGAACGATAGGGCCTGAAATATTCTTCAAGCCAGGAAGAATCTGTCATATAATTGACTGATTATACGTCAGTTTTGATGTGGAGGTTAACAAGATGCATTTGAAGGTTTATTTTGCTAGGTGAGATCAATCGGATTTTGTGTTTAAAAAAGAGGTTGATATATCTATTTTAGAAAATCTCATAACATTATATAAGTGATAGAGCGATGTGGCTGGAATAGTCACATCTATTTGACAGTGAATCTCAGAAATCGATTGTATTATTATGGCTTTGACTATTTACAGTATTGAATATGGATCTTATAGCGTATGGACGGAAGGGATTGGAGGATTAGCTTGTTTTATCCAGGCCTCAACGCAACTTTTCTCCCCCTCTCGTGCAAATCCAAGCTCGGTAAACTTTTGACGAATTGCGTCGCAGGCCTCTTCTCCGATAAAACAAGGATGCAACTCAAGAATCACAAGTCGGAAGGAGGCAATCGTTGTTGCATCTGCATCCACAACGAATTTTTCTGCTCCTTCTATATCCATTATGAGCACACTAAATGGACCATATTTTTTGTTTAATTCTCCCATTGTTATCCCCGTAATTCGAATCGCCTGATCGCTCATTCTAACTCTCGAATTGTGAAGTTGATCGCCAAAAGTAAAATTCTCGATCTTGTTAGGTGAAATTACGCTATTAATAACAAGGAATTCAGCATGATTATGAGCTCTATTGCGATACAAAAAAGGTAGCGCTTCAGGATGAGGCTCCACCACGACATGACTGGTCTTATTGCGAAGAATCCGGTTCGTTACACATGAAATAACACCTATCGCTCCGCCGAGTTCGATAACACTGTCTTCTGGGTGAATAAGCGCCTCTATTTTTTCGCGTTCAGCCCGTTCATAGCCATCAAAGAAAAAACCGGTTCTGAGTGGAATTGGAAATAGCCTTTTTGGAATTTCAAAAATAAAGCCGTCACTCCGATATTCACGATAAAATAAGGTAAAAAGTATTCCAAATAACCAACTCTCTCTCGTCAAACCGCGAATCCGTTGCCAAAAGGAGTTGGGAATAGCCGCTTTAACTAAAGGCTTTGCTTTTTGAAAAATAGACATACGAAGATGATTTTTGAGTCAAGCAAGCTTCGCCAGAAGTGATTGGGCTATTTCTTTAAAACGGTCATACTGGTGCAAAACAGGTATCAATGACCCATTGGCGTTGATCATAAGTCCTTCTGAGTTGAAATGAAAATCTTCAGGCTTGCATAGCCCCATTGTATGAATACGGCCATGCTCATTCACAAACTGTTTGGAACGATCTTTGAGTGTGTAATGGGCGAGGTAGTTGTGAATTCCCTGATCGTTTACGCAAACCCTATGCATCCAACGAGTTGTAAAGAGGTGATCAAGCATGAGATCAAGATACTCCAAGATAGCTGGAGATGGCCCCATCGTCGTGCCTGCGCAGGATATTGGCAAATGTCCCATCTGATCCGCAATGGCCGTACCGTAAGAAGCCTCCACCATATGGCGGCACTTGCTTTCATTGCCGAGAGTGTATCGGGCATCCTCCATGAAGAAACAGACTCCCGGTTCATCAAAATCACGAAACGGATCATCTTGAAAGATCACATCTCGGGCATCGGTAAGTAGAATATTGGCGTATTTATCAGGATGTTTGGCAAGATAATCATGATAAATCACGAAGCGGACGGACATCATGTTGAATACATACTGCCCAATTCTCTTCTTCAGCTCCAGTGAAGGGAGGAGTCTGAAAAGGAGTTTCCAAAACGGCCAGATAAAGGTGAGTGGATTATTCTTCCGGTAATGAAAGTAGCTAAATGATTCTACGATTATTCCTCGAGCCTTGAGATCCGCCAGTTGCTGCTCCGTTGCCCAAGTTACAAAGAAGACAATATCCCCGTTAAAGGAGGTTTTTTCAAGTGTTCCAAGGAACGGTTCCAGATCGATCGATCCCGGATCAAATACCACGGAGAGAATAGCATTAGGTTTCTTCATTGGTTGCAATAGTTCAGCAGTTTTTATTTTAGGAACCAAGGGCTCATCTTCGATTGGATCATTTTCCTATATCTAGAGTATCAATGCACAAAGATGATCCGACTGCCTTGCGGTTCAAAGCCAAACTTCACTTCGCGCAATTCGATGAGAGATTTCCGAATGGCGTCATGTCGCTCCAAAGGTGCGTGGAACACCATGAAGCCTCCGCTTCCCGCCCCGAGGAGTTTACCTCCAAGAGCACCAGCCCTGCGGGCAAGCTCATACCATGAATCAATCTGAGGGGTGGAGATGCTCCTCGAGATACTTTTTTTAAGAATCCAGTTTTCATGGAGGATTTCGCCAAAAGTGGAGATGCTATTTTTCTGGAATTCTGCCCTCAAATCGAAAGCCAACTTCACCATTTCCTTCATCACATTCTCCTTCTCTCCACCGCTACCGATAACAAGCGTCTGATGAGCAAGAAGTTCTGAGGCACTGCGAGTGATGCCAGTATAAAACACTAAGAGCTCTCTCTGGAGTTGCTTGATCGTTTCTCTGGAGCAAATGACCGGCTCGATTGTCACGGTATCATCCGGATTGAACTGGATGAAGTTCAGTCCTCCAATGGCCGCCGCATACTGATCCTGCTTTCCGATGGGCTCGCCACATCGCTCGATCTCGATTTCACAGCACTGTTCCGCAAGCAGCTTGGATGAAACATAACACCCCTGATGCGCATGAAGTGCGTGGAGCAGGGCGATTGTGAAGGAACTGGACGAGCCGAGTCCGGTGCCACGGGAGGGAATGTCCGCAACAGACGTGATTTCCACCCCTCCGTCGATTCCGAGCATAAGCAATGCCTCCCTTACCAAGGGATGCTGGAGATGGGCCGCTGACGGAACCTCCTCTGTCTGTGAGTAACTGACGCGCAGAGTGTGATCGAATTTTTCACTCACTGTCACATACACATATTTGTCAATCGCTGTGGATAGTACGGCCCCGCCATGTCTGCGGTAGAACGATGCGATGTCGCTCCCTCCGCCTACGAAACTCATGCGTAATGGAGTCTGGCTGATAATCATAACAAATTGGTCTTCACATCAACTGTGGCAGAAGATCGAGAGTCTAGTACGACAATCTGCTCTTCGTGCAATCTTTCCTGATAAAGGAGATCGGTTTTTTCTTCATCCCAGCCTCTCAGCCGGTAATCGATTAGAAATCGTGAACGACGGATCTCTTCATCGCAATGGCAGAAAATACGTGTTCCGCAGAGTTGTTTGATTATCGGCAGATCCAGAGCGACCACTCCCTCGATTAGCACTACATCGCCGGGATCAATAACAATCTCATTTTCAATTTCGCGCCTACTCCTCGTCTTTCTGTCATAAGTTGGTTGTGCAATCCGTATTGGCTCGATCGATGCTGCAAACAAGGGTGCCAGCGCAGATGTGATCGCGGTGTAATCATATCGATCCCTAACACCCGGGCCCGGTCTCTCCATTTCTCCGAGAATCCAGTTGTCTAAAGAAATAATTTTCACTCTCAACCCTCTTTCCTTCAACACCTCCGCGACTAAACTCGCAAGCGTACTCTTTCCGCACCGAGCCATCCCTCCGAGCGCAATTCGCTCATCAACATGAAAATTCTCCGTGAGCACACGAGTATTCTCCAGCATTCTTGAATGATCTCGTGTAATGAATGATGCCGCTTCAGCAAGGGTGAAAAATTCGTAATCCGGACGAACTGAAAATCTGTTGTCCCGCCCCTGATGCCCCGTATGAATCAAGACGGAACGTATACTTGCATTCATAGCAGTCTGGATGTCTGTCGTTGTATCGCCGATCAGCCATGAATCGCGAAGATCAACATTCCAGTCTCGAGCTGCCTGCTGGATAAGTCCGATTGCAGGCTTTCGACATTCGCAATCGATCTTGAACTCAACTCGTTCGCCAATGAAACCACGATCTGGGTGGTGCGGACAGTAGTAAATATCGTTGATAAAGGCTCCTTCAGCACCGAGCAAGGTCTCCATCTTGTCATGGATAAGTCGCAACTCCTCTTCGGTACAGTCCCCACGGGCAACGACCGGCTGATTGGTTATCACAATGACAGGAAATGCGGCGCGGTTGAATTCTCTGATTGCATTTGCAGCGCCCGGAATGAGTTCAAAGTCTTCCAAGCGGGATACCCGGCCAACTTCGACATTCAGTGTTCCATCGCGGTCAAGAAAGACCACTCCTCTCGCCTCAGTCCCTCCCTTTCTAGAAACAATCCCATTTGTAAGGTCGGCAGTTACCTGAACCAGTCTCTCGGGTGTACCCATATCCTTGATGTATCCGCGCCCCCTGTAAGCCTTTATCAGAGCTCCGCTTGTGAGTAATTCGGGTAGGATCTCCTTTCCAAAATCGCATTTTTTGGAAGGAGGAGCAAAAGGCAAAAGGCATTTTCTTTCAAAGACATACAGAGCCGCATTGACAAGATTACGCCGATTCACCCCATGAGGATGTGGATATGGATGGAAGGCCGTGACTCTTCCTTCATCATCAATTTCCACTAGATCAGAATCGTGGGGATGATCATTGGGATGCACAAAAACGGTCACATCGGCTCTACTCCGGCAATGATCTTCAAACATGGTGCCGAGATCCATTCGAATAAGGGTATCAGCATAAAACACCATGAAACGCTCATCCAAGCGATCCAACGCGGAGAGGATACAACCGGCAGTTCCCATCGGTTCCTTCTCAACAACATATGAGATTTGCACTCCCCAGCGGTTGCCATTCCCAAAATAATCCTGAATTACTTCTACCCCGTAATGGCCAAAGACAACTATGTCCTCAAAGCCATGTTCTCTGGCCAGTTCGATCTGATATTCGAGAACTGGCTTGCCCTCAATAGGAGCCATCGGTTTTGGAAGCCCTCCCAAGACTGCCTCTAGTCGTGTTCCTTTTCCGCCCGCAAGAATAGCAACCTGTTTCATGACAGGGAATTTTCCAGCGACAATTCCTGAAGAGCACGAAGAACTGCCTCATCGGAACTGAAACGTGGATGCCAACCGAGTTGTCCGAGTTTCGCAACAGAGTAACGAAATTTTGAAACATCTCCAACCCATCCCTTGGCGCCGCTACCATAATGAATTTTTGCACTCGGAGAGACCAACCGAACCGCTGTTTCCGCGATATAGCGCACAGTGGAGCCATCACCATTGGGACCAATATTGTAATAGTTAAGAGAGGCAGATGCCTTGCCCACGATGAATTTCATGGCATCAATAAGCTCAAAAACATGGAGATATGGTTTTTGTTGGGTGCCATCTCCCAGCACATCTAGACAGGAAGGGTCGGCTCGTAGCTTTTTTATAAAATCGAATAGGGCCCCATGTGTTGCACGCGGGCCAATGACATTGGGAAAACGAAAAATCCAGGCCTGTTTTAATCCGCTTTCTACGGCGGCACTAATGGATGCTTCGGCTGCTAGTTTCATCGCGCCGTAATTTGAAATCGGAAGCATGGGGCCAGAATCTTCCTCAAGCAACGAGGTTCGGTCTCCATAAACAGCCGAGGTAGAGGAAAAGGCTAGACGGGGGATGTGCAGATCCCGAATAACCTTCAAAATGTGATAGGTTGTGAGGAAAGTGTCTCTGAGATCAATTTCTGGATCTGAAACTCCTGCCGAAATATCACTGTTAGCGGCTAGGTGCCAAACTGCGTCAATTGGAGACCTTTTTGCCTCTTCTTCCAATTGCGGTTGATAACTCCCTGTCTCATTGAGATCTGCTTCGATAAATCGGAATGAAGGATTAATTTGCGCTTTTTCTAGATGCCCCATCGTACCAAGGGAGAGATTATCAATTCCGATGATAGAGTGGCCATCAGCTAACAGGAAATCAGTCAAATGACCTCCAATGAATCCAGCAGCACCAGTGATTACAATTTTCATAAAACTAAGTTGGAGCACTATTATTTTTAACAGCAGCCTCCTATGGGTATGGCCGTCTCCGATTTATGGTATGATTTAGTGATCACATGTCTGTATGAACTGCTCAAGCATTGGTCTGAGTTCATGGAATGTATGAATGTCACATGCTTCTAGCATCCAGTTATCCCAGGCACGCACAATGAATTTCTTGAAGGATCTCCCTCAGTCCATAGCGATAGTTCCACTCTGGATAGTGAGTCTGAAATTTTCTAACATCACTGATCCACCAGATATGGTCCCCTATGCGGTTGTCTTCAACATAACTCCATTTGAGTTTTTTTCCGCTGAGTTCTTCGCTGATGGCGATAGCTTCGAGCATAGAACAGTTGGAGTGACGGCCACCGCCAATATTGTATACCTCACCACACCGAGGTGATTTGTAGAACTGCCAGAATGCTTCAACAAGATCATGGCTATGGATATTATCACGTACCTGCTTTCCCTTATAACCAAAGACCTTATAGGGAGTCCCGGATTCAGTGCATTTCATCAAATAAGAGAGAAATCCATGTAGTTCCGCACCCGCATGACTCGGTCCCGTTAGACAGCCACCACGAAAGCAGACAGTACTCATTTCAAAATAACGGCCATATTCCTGAACAAGGATATCGGCAGCGACCTTACTCGCCCCGAAAATGCTGTGTTTTGTCTGGTCGAGTGACATACTCTCATCAATGCCACTCTGGTACTGGTGTGAGGGATCAATTTCCCAACGATTGTCCATCTCTATAAGCGGAAGCCTGTTCGGTGTATCTCCATAGACCTTGTTAGTGCTAGTGAAGATGAATACCGCATTCGGTACATGGAGGCGAGTTGCCTCCAAAAGATTGAGCGTGCCAACGGCATTAACTCCGAAGTCGGTATGAGGTTCACGAGCGGCCCAGTCATGCGATGGTTGTGCAGCTGTGTGAATTACTACTGAAATATTTTTCCCATATTCTTCAAAGATGGCATGCACAGCAGAGGCATCCCGGATATCGATGTCGTGATGGCGATAGCCTTGTATGCTGTTTTCCAGCTGTATTCTGGTAGCAGCTGTAGACGCCTCTCTGCCGAAGAAATATGCACGCATATCGTTGTCAATTCCGACAACATCGAACCCCTCTGCAGCAAAACGCTTACAAGTTTCCGACCCAATCAGGCCCGCTGACCCGGTTACAATCGCAATAGACATATTGTTGTATTGTTTGAGTTATCGGTGAAAGGAATGCCCCCGTCAGGAATTATGCCGTTGATCTAGTTTTTGATAACATGATGTGTTAGCTCTATGAAGATCAGTAGTAGCAGACTCCATATTGTTCACAGCAATGATAACACTGAGGTAGCCTTGGGAATTCAATATGATATCCATAAAAAGAGCAGGGTAGGCAGATAGGAAATGGCGGTCAGAGGTCGGGAATCAGAGATCAGGAGCCGGAAACTACAGAAAGAGTATTTACCACAAAGGGGAATCCAAGAGGGAATAAAGAAAACTGGAAAGATGAAGAGGGCGATCAGGATTCAGAGGGAGGATGGCTAAATCCTTACAAGACCGGAATATACTCAAGTAATGAAGGAGTGGCCTCCCCAATGAGCGCCGGCTTTATTCGCTGGTCAAAGGTGGCTAGAATCCCCTTTTTACGATGGCAGAGATTGAGTAGATAAGCGTCTGTTGACTGAGTCGATCTTACTTGAGGTCTCTTTTCTACGATCCATCTTGAGGAAGAATAGTCATCGTTCCAAAATTCGTAGTTTTGTGCGGACTTTTTGAGTTCTTCAAGTCGCTCGGCCAAATCAATGATTGGGGTGGGAGAATTGGGATATCCTGAGTGTGAGAGGATTCTTAAAAATCCATTTTCCGTGATGGGACAGGAATTCCAGCCTGTTTCACCAACTTTTTCAAACCAAGCGTGGGCAGCTACATGATGGATATGTGCCTGGTCAAATAAGGCAACAAGGACATTAACATCCAAAAGATAAGAACCTGGCATTGTGTATAGATTACTCGTCCCTGAGCTGGTTGACGACATCAAGTGTCACGGGATGAGCATCTTGAGAACGGGCAATAACCCTGACTCCATTGCGGATTGTTGTCTCGGATTGAGCAGGAGCTATCGACTTACGCATCAGCAGCGAAACAACTTTGCCAAGGCTCAGAGATCGATGTTTAGCCATGTCTTTGGCCACCTCCAAGACATCATCTTCAATTTCTAAAGTAGTTCTCACTAAATCATCATCACATCACCGCATCAACTAGTCAACAACAGGAAGGGAAAGCCGAAACCTGAAAGATGAAGAGATCAGAAGTCGGAACCAAGCCTGTGGGAACTGGCGCGGTAGAGCACGATGAAATCGTGGCTCGCAGGGAGCCACTGCTTTGCGAACTCCGAGTGCCGGGAGGCACGGAGTAGCCTGCGTAGCAGTCCGTAGGACGAAGGACTCGGGAGAGGCTGAGGCAAAGAAAAGTGGCTTCAAATCAGGATTCAGAGGTCGGAAGACGGTTTAAACTGGAAGAATCAGTGGGGACGGCAGGGAAAGAAGACGGAAGTCAACAGTCCAGCCTACCGAGTGCGCGTGTTCACTTGCCACATCAATTGCAACCATCCACTGGATTGATCACCTGATCAAATCCAACATGCTGAAAATCCTTGGTATTTCTGGTGTAGAAGGTTTTTACCCCATGATGGATGAGCGTCGCAGCAAGCACGGCGTCATGGGTACGCTGGTAGGGAAAATCGGCCTTCTCAAGATTCGTCACCAGCGATGTCCAGCATTCCGGAGTGTAGCAGCAATGCATGACTCCCAACTCTTCTCTGAGGGTTCTGATGTGAGAGGCGGCATCGGGTGCCGTCAAAGGCACGGAGAGAACTTTTGGATTGCGCAAAGCTTTGTAAAGCTCCAGAAAAACCTGATCAGCGATGATCCAAAGATCAGCTTGTGCGACAGCTCGCTCCAATAATGCCCTGCATAGCTGATGCTCCCCACAGTCTTCCTTTGCTGCGTACAGCAATACATTGGTATCGAGACTAGAGAGACTCACTCTCGTAAATGACTTTTTTCAGATCTTCTGCGGAAACAAGTATCTGACCACCCTTGAATGTCGGAATGAGAGGTTTGTGAACCCGGTTGGGTGGTTTTAAATCTAAAAATCTCTCAACAGCCCTTCGGATGAGTTCGCTTACGGGGCGATCTTCCGCTTCCGCCACAGCCCGAAGCCGAGCCATCACGGGATTAGGAAACAGGATCTGAAGCTTTTGCATGGATAACCCTATCGCATGGATAAATCAGCTGTCAAGCGATCGGAAGAGGGAGGAAGGGAATGGAGAAACTTGAAGAAGTCGGAACCAAGCCTGTGGGAACTGGCGCGGTAGAGCACGATCAAATCGTGGCCCGCAGGGAGCCACCGCTTTGCGAACTCCGAGTGCCGGGAGGCACGGAGTAGCCTGCGTAGCAGTCCGTAGGACGAAGGACTCGGGAGAGGCTGAGGCAAAGAAAAGTGGCTTCAAATCACTGGTCTGAAGTCAGCGCCCAATCTTCAAACTCAAAGATTCTAAAGATTGCAAAATCCTGCGCTTTGGCAGTCGCCAACCTCTGAATGCCTAGTTCGTGATAGGTCGCCGCCAGGTAGGTGTCGAGAATGCGCTTTCTTCCAAGGTGCAACTCTTCCATCCAGTTCCACGCCTGCTCCCATGCCCGATCCCCAGGATGACATCGCGTGATCTCAGCCGCATCCCACCAGGTCCTTGATCTTCTGAGTGCTTCAGTAAATGAAAGGGGGTTCTGAAAGCGACGCGGATCGGTCGCCACATGGATGAATTCCTGGAGCACTTGTGGAGAGAGGGCGTAATTCCCAGACCCGGACTTGCTGACTGTCTCTATATGACGACGAATCCTCAGATGCCCCGGAGCCTCTTCGATCTCATGGGCGATGAGAACTGTTGTATCGAGGCCTATCATTCCCGCGACAAGAAGTCTTCAAGAAGGTCTTCCCTACTCTTCCAAGGCTTTAGAACTCGCCCCACAGAAGCGGCAGGAGAGGCCTGCCAAAGAGGGGGACGATTTTTTTTTGCAAACTGTAACTTGTATTGCTCCATGGCCTCACGAATGAGCTCTGAAGTCGATCTCTTGGTGCGATGGGCAATTTTCTGGAAGTCCCTGTAAACAGGCTCATCCAGATGGATGGTGACCGCCTTCATATGTCTAGATGTATGTCATAAAATGGGTCTCTTGTCAAAATGAAAGAGAAAACACCACATTCTAGCTGTTCATACTTTTCCACCTGCGCACTTCTGCTTCAATCTCTCAAACTCCGCCAGGGCCATCCCGACGACCTGATCCATGTTGTAGTAGCGGTAGGTGGCAAGACGGCCAATGAAACTGACATTCGATAGTTCGGCTGCCTTCTCTGCGTACAGTTTGTAGAGGGCCGCTGTCTCCGGCGTCGGGATCGGATAGTAGGCTTCCTTGCCGGGAGCATAATCATCGGGATATTCGCGGACGATGGTGGTGTTTGCACAGGTCTGTCCGGTGGCGTGCTTGATCTCGACGATGCGCGTGTATTCCTCATCGTTGGGATAGTTGACCTGCATGACTGGCTGCCAATACCCCGGCTTGCCCGCAATCGACTCGCGATCAGCAAGTTGCCCGGATCCGAATGACTCGTTTTCAAATCGTAGGGAACGATAGGGCAATGGACCGAAGCAATAGTCGAAATATTCATCGATAGGGCCGGTGTAAATGAGGTGATCGTGCGGAAAGGTGCTCACAACATCGCGGTAGTCGGTGTTCAAGAGCACTTCGACTCCCGGCGAGGACTCCAAAATACGCTCAAACATCCGGTGATAGCCCTCCTTGGGCAGAGCCTGGAACTCCTCGCGGAGATAGCGATCGTCCCGGTTAGTGCGAATGGGAATGCGTCCGCAGACGGATGAGTCGAGCTCTCGGGGGTGCTTCTTCCACTGCTTGATCGTGTAGTTCTTGAAGAATTTCTCGTAGAGTTTCCACCCCACCTGCGAGATGATGACCTCCTCGGAGTTCGCGGGATTTTCAATGGGAATGCGTTTTTCCTCCAACCATGCCTCGAATTCTTCACTGGTGCTCCCGCGACCCAGAAACTGCTCGAAGGTGTTGAGATTGATCGGGAAGTTCCAGTATCTGCCCTCCGTGTGGCTCAGGATGCGGTAATCCACGGGATGCCACTCGGTGAATCGGGAGAGGTATTCCCTGATCCGGGGGGAATTGGTGCGAAAGTAATGCGGGCCGTATTTGTGAACCAAGACTCCGCTGGCATCATACTCATCCTGGGCGTTTCCCCCGATATGATCGCGCTTTTCAACAATCAGACACTGCGCACCGCACTCATTGGCCAATCGCTCGGCCATGACCAATCCGGAGAATCCGGCTCCGATGATCAGGTAATCAACCTTTGGGGAAGGTGGATTAGTATTCAGGATGGAGGATTTAGGATTCATACAGCGCCGAAGGACGAAGGTCTAAAGTCGAAGGGCGACTATCAATTGGCTTGTCTACGAGGTTTTCTCCCGAGGGCTTTAGAAAGCGCTATGATCTGTGCAGATAAACAATGAGCATCTCCAGCAATATCATCCATTTGGATTTGCGTTATGTAATTTTCGTCCAATGCCAAGTAAAGCTGAGAAATAGATTCCATCAGCGATCCATAGGCAATCTCAAGAAAATGTGAAAAATCCACATCAGAGTTTCTTCCTGCACCCTCGGCAATGTTTGATGTAATGGAAACGGACGCTCGACGAATCTGACTCACTAAGCCGAATCGCTCAGCATCTGGAAATTGCCGACTCAAGGAATAAAGGCTCCTCGCTATTTTGAGTGGGTAGGAAGGATTGAGGCAGGGAAGGTA
>JBAXTN010000012.1:0-61242 GCA_037130175.1 bacterium
ATGGCATGAACGGGGTGCCCGATTTGGGTGGAAAGCGTCAGCAGCGGTGCCTTTCCGCTTGAGAGGGAGTATGTTGGGTGTGATTACCTTTTTTATCAATGATGGTGAAGGGTTCGATGCGGATATCCGGGAACTGTTGGTTCGGATGGGAAATAATGTCAGCTTTGCACTCGATAACTTTGCCCATGAACAGGATCGCAAAGAGGCTCAGGAGGAGTTTCTTAAGCTGCACACTGCTGTTGAGCAGAGCGAGGAAATCATCGTGATCACCGATATCCGCGGAGACATCGAATATGTGAACCCCGCCTTTGAAAAAATCACGGGATACACGAGTGCCGAGGTCAAGGGATCCAACCCGCGCCTCCTCAAATCAGGCGAGCAGAGTCAGTCCTTTTACAAAGAACTCTGGGATACGATTCTTTCCGGCCAAACTTGGCGCGGAGAGTTTCATAACCGGCGCAAAAATGGGGATCTCTACTGGGCGGCGGCGGCGATTTCACCAGTTTGTAATGAGGCGGGCGAGGTGGTTCACTTTGTCGTCTTGCAGGAGGACATCACCGAACGCAAGGCCATGGAGTCCAATCTGCACCAGGCGCTGGAGCGAGCGGAGGCATCAAGTCGGGCCAAAAGCGAGTTCCTTGCCGTCATGAGCCATGAACTGCGCACCCCCCTCAATGGAGTGCTGGGATTTGCGGAGATTCTGGGTGACACGACTCTCGATGAGGAGCAGAGGGGATATGTCAGGACAATCAGCGATTGCGGCGACCACCTCCTGAAGATTGTCACCGACATCCTTGATTTCTCCAGCATTGAAAAAGGAAAGCTGAAGCTTGAAATAGAGGTTGTTTCCGTTCCCGAACTGATTGAATCCTGTAGCCAGATGGTCGCCAATGAGGCGGCGTCCAAGAAACTGGAATTCCGTAACGAAATCGCGCCAAATGTCCCTGCCGCGATCAAAGGCGACGGAATGCGCATCCGGCAGGTCGTGACCAATCTGCTTGGAAATGCCGTTAAATTCACATCCAGCGGATCGATTGCCCTTCGCACGGAGACCGTTGAAATCGGAGAGGGCCTTTTTATCTCCTTCTCCGTCACGGATACGGGGCCGGGAATTGCACCCGAAACCCTGGGCCTGCTCTTCAAGCCTTTTTCGCAGGTTGACTCATCACTCAAGCGCTGCTTTGAGGGCACCGGCCTCGGACTTGCAATCTCCAAGAGGCTGGCTGATGCTATGGGAGGTATGATCACCGTGGATTCCTCTCTCGGAAAAGGTTCCACATTCACCTTAAGACTCCCCCTGAACTCCAAATCATCTCCCTTGAGGGCTGGTCAGGCCGATCAGACAAAAGAACAATCCCCGGTTGCCAAATCGGAAGCAGGACTTGTTCTGGTTGTCGAGGATGACCGGGTGAACAGTCTGCTGGCCAGAAAGATGCTGGAAATCATCGGCATGAAGGTGGAGGCCGTGTCGAATGGAAAAGAGGCTTTGGAGGCATTTGTCCCCGGAAAATATTCCGCGATTCTCATGGATATGCAGATGCCCGTGATGGACGGCATCGAGGCAACCCTTAAAATCCGTGAGGCAGAGACCGCCTCCGGCACCCATGTGCCCATCATTGCGCTGACGGCCAATGCCCTGGAGCGGGATCGGGATCGATGCTTCGCCGCAGGCATGGATGACTTCATCACCAAGCCGTTCACGAAAGACATACTCGCGGAGAAACTCTCAAAGCTGATCTAGATCAGGCGGAACCACGCCAGGGAAGTCGCTGGGCGGGTTATTCTATCGCCACGACGGACTCGCAGTAACTGCATTGGAGAACATGTTTCTTGGTCTGAAAAAGAAAAAAGAAAATAAATCCTGCAAAGGAGGAGAGGAAGATGAATTGCCAATTGGCAAGGATGAACTTTTTCAGCGAGAGCAGTGATGATCCCGCATGCGACAAGTCAACTTGCTGGGTGCCTGCGATCACAATGCTGATGGGGGCTGCATCGGCGGATGCGGTATCATAGGGGATCATTGCCAGCAGGATGGCCGCCACTCCCACCAGACTCATCAACAGCAGAACCAGACCCAGTGCATTGAGAGAACGGGAGAATCGGGGAAGTGTCGTCTTCAGCAACTCGCCCGATTCACAAATCCGACAGGGAATGCGGGTTGCCCTTTGGGCGGGGCGATTGGCCGCTCGCTTCACCTTCTCCGGTCTCTCAGTCTTGGGATGGGTGACCAGCGCATGAAGCATGGTCTGTTTCGGTTGTTGTGGCGCGCTGTGAGAGGAGCCGCTTTGCGAGGAGACGACCCTGACACCAGGAATCCCCTTCACCTTGATCCAATCAAGGCATCCCTCATACCACGCATGATCATCAAGAGAGAGGCGTCCGATATTCAGGAATGCATTGATCTGAGCCAAGGTGTAGGGACCCGCCCGCTGATCACCTCTGGTAATATAGATTTTCATTAAATTCCTTGGAGCTACAGTTGTCACTGGATCAAGTGGTAGCGTTTTTCATGCCAAGACAGACATCATGACACGATATGCAGAGGAAACGGGTGGTGACAGATGGTTGCGGGGAGGGAAAAATTTCCAATTCGTTCTCCTCCAAGGAAATGTCCCAGCCTCCCTTTTTTAGGAAGCGGTTCCCCAAATCAAGCTAACCTCTGACGAACTCGGCAATGCGCTCGATGGCGATCTTGATCTGGTCGAGTGCCGCCGCATAGCTGCACCGGACATATCCCTCACCACTCGGACCGAAGGCGGTTCCTGGGACAACGGCCACATTTTTTGCCTTGAGCAGGCTTAATGAGAATTCCTTGCTTGTCATTCCTGTCCCCCTGATGTCAGGAAAAACATAGAAGGCCCCTTTGGGAAGATGACATGGAATCCCGGCCTCATTGAGCGAGGAAACAATAAAGTTGCGTCGCAGGCGATATTCCTCCCGCATCCGTTCCATGCTGCGCTGTCCGCGCTCCAGAGCCTCGATGGCAGCTTCCTGCGCCATCGTCGAGGCGCACATAATGGAATATTGATGAATCTTCATCATCGCCTCGATGATGTCACTGGGACCACAGGCGAAGCCTATGCGCCATCCCGTCATGGCAAAGGCCTTGGAAAAACCGTGAAGGAAGAGCGTGCGCTCCTGCATGCCGGGTAGTGCGGCGATGGAATGATGAGGAAGGTCGTCGTAGGTCAGCTCGCTGTAGATTTCGTCGGTGAGCACCACAAGATCATGCTTCACCGCAAAGGCTGCGATCCTGGCCAGCTCGTCAGGGGGCATAACAGCCCCGGTGGGATTAGTCGGAAAACTGAGCATCAGGACACGCGTGCGTGGCGTGACAGCCTTCTCCAGATCAGCGGCACGCAGGACGAACGCATCCTCCGCGTGGGTGGTGACCGCAACGGCCCTGCCGCCGGCCAGAGCAATGCTCGGATTATAGGAGACATAACAGGGCTCATGATAGAGCACTTCATCACCCGGATTGAGCAGGGCGCGGAGCGCCAGATCGATCCCTTCGGAGACCCCAACGGTGACGATGATTTCGTCATGGGGATTGTAAGCGACGGAAAAGTTCTTATCGACATACTTTGCAATGGAGCGGCGCAGCCGGGGATCGCCGAGATTGGAAGTATAACCGGTACGGCCCTTTTCGAGAGAATAGACGGCGGCCTCCCGGATATGCCAGGGCGTGACAAAGTCGGGTTCCCCAATGCCGAGCGAGACTACTCCCTTCATCGACTGGACGATCTCAAAGAAGTCGCGGATTCCTGAACGGGGAATATCGCTTACATGCGCAGCAATGCGTGATTTCATGACAGGCCGATGGTTGCCCGCTTAAGGTGAAACCGCGAGACGCTCTGGGGCTTCCTCAAGAGCGTGAAGCAAGCCGTTCTCCTTATAGGTCTTGAGACGGAACCGTGTGGCGCATGAGAGCACGGACTCGATGGTGCTCAGCTTTGCTGCAACAAAGGAGGCGACTTCGCGCAGGTTGTCGCCGTTGACAATGACCAGCAAGTCATACCCCCCGCTCATGAGGTAGACACTTTCCACTTCCTCGAATCCGGCAATGCGGCTTGCAATGCGATCAAATCCCCCCTCGCGCTCCGGCGAGACGCGTACTTCGATGGCGGCAGTTACTGCCTCGGCATCCCATTTCTCACTATTGATCACGGCATGGTAGCCGAGGATCATTCCATCCGCTTCCAGCTTCGCGATTTTGGCAGCCACATCCGCCTCGCTCAGGCCAAGCAGGCGGGCGAGGTCGGCGCGTGGAATTGCAGAATTCTGGCGTAGAATGCGGATCAGGGAGTCCATAAGCGGAAAAGGCTAAATGAAGAATGAAGAATGAAAAAGCATGAAACAAGCACCTGGGAAGGTGCGCGTAAGACTACAACGAAGTTGCAGCCCGAAGGGCGGCACTGCTTTGCGGGAGCAAAGTGCCGTCAAACATGCGCTTGAAGACCCGAAGATGCCTAGTCGGGGACGACCGGCAGACAAACCCGAAAAGTCTTACGGCGCGATGAAGCCCGCCATAGGCGGAACCCAGAAGGCGGCACCTCCTTGCGTGAGCAAGCGAGTACAATCTAGGCGCGTTGGATCTCAACTTTGCTCGCCTAGCCGTTGTTTTACATCCGTATTGGCAGCTACCCTCTTTCCTTTCCACTTTTAACTTTTTACCAGTCAGGCGTTTCCTCCTGCCTCAATCCACGCCAGCGCCTTGTCGTAGCTGCGACCTTCAAGGAAGTGCTGCAATCTAGGATCGAGTCGGTCGGCAGGGAGTTCCGCAACGCATGCATCGATCCGTGCCGCCACGTCCATCAGCCTTTGTAAATGAGAGGCTGTATCCCTGTCGCGGTGGGCGTGATCGCCAATGATGGCAAGCCGCTCGCGGAGTGCCTCGGCAAGGGGATCAAGATCTGTGCTCATGGTGCCTGGGGCAGCACATTCTGGCCATGCTGGCGCAGGAGATGATCACAGATCACCAGACATGCCATGGCCTCGACCATCGGCACGGCGCGCGGCAGGACACAGGCATCATGACGGCCACGGGCGGAGAGTTCCGCAGATTCTCCATCTACGGTAACGGTCTGCTGGGGTTTGGCGATGGTTGCCGTTGGCTTGAAGGCGACACGGAAGAAAATATGCTCTCCATTGCTGATCCCTCCCTGGATGCCGCCGGAGCGGTTGGTCGTGGTATGAACGCGACCTTCTTCGATCACAAAGGCGTCATTGTGTTCGCTGCCGGTAAGCCGTGAACCCGCAAAACCGCTGCCAATTTCAAACCCCTTCGTAGCAGGCAGGCTCATCATCGCCTTGGCAAGGTCGGCTTCCAGCTTGTCAAAAACTGGTTCACCAAGCGCGGGAGGGACGCCGCGGATGATGCACTCAATGGTGCCACCGATGCTGTCGCCCTGGGAGCGGACTTCCTTGATACGATCGATCATCTTCTGCGCCGCGATGGGATCGGGACAGCGCACGGGTGTGGCATCGACTTCGGCGGTCGTCACCGTTTCCGGGTCAATTTTGGAATCAATATGATGAATGGAGCGGACATAGGCGATGACTTCGAAGTCGGGATGAAGTGCCTTGACGACTTTGCTGGCCACGACACCGGCAGCGACGCGTCCGATGGTTTCCCGGGCTGAAGATCGCCCCCCACCCTCCCAATTGCGAATGCCGTATTTTGACTGGTAGGTGTAGTCGGCGTGAGAGGGGCGGAACATCGTCTCCATCTCACTGTAGGCCGAGGGGCGGGCATCCTTGTTGTCAACGGCTATGAGAATCGGCGTGCCGAGCGTGAGGCCCTGAAAGACTCCGGAGAGAATGCGGCAGGTGTCCTCCTCCTGTCGGGGAGTGACGATGTCGCTCTGTCCGGGACGGCGACGATCCAGCTCGATCTGGATTTCCTCCGCGGAAATCGGCAGGCGCGGAGGACAGCCGTCAATCACGCAGCCAACGCCGCCGCCGTGGGATTCGCCCCATGTGGAGACGCGGAAAAGTGTGCCAAAGATGCTCGCCATAAGGGATCAAACTACGCGCAAGTTGCCGGGTAACTCACGCAAAATCAGAGGTGTTGATGCTCGGAAGTGGATCTCTCTGGGAAAAACTCCTTTTGTGAATGGGGGCAGGGATGCTTGACGGGACAGCCCGGAGGTTTTATGCCATGTTGTTGATTTAAAGATTGCATCCGTGTTCCGACCGTTCCTTTCGAGTGTTCTTTAAAGGAATGAGACGCGTCTGTTGTCTCAATACCTATTTCACCTTCAGCTACTTACTTATTCCATGTTCAAGAGTCTCCTCGGTTTTTTCTCCAGCGATATCGGCATTGATCTCGGTACCGCCAATACCCTCGTCTATGTGAAGGATCACGGCATTGTCCTGCGCGAGCCTTCCATTGTGGCCGTCAAGGCAGGCACCACCCAGGTGCTGGCCGTGGGTGACGAGGCCAAGAGGATGCTCGGCCGGACGCCCGGCAACATTACTGCGATCCGTCCTCTGAAGGATGGGGTCATCGCTGATTTTGAAATCACCGAGGCAATGCTGCGCCACTTCATCACGAAAGCCAGCGGCCAGCGCCGGTTTGTCCGTCCCCGTGTGGTGATTGCCGTGCCAAGTGGCATCACCGAGGTGGAGAAGCGTGCCGTCAAGGATTCCGCTATGCATGCCGGTGCCCGGGAAGTGTATCTCATCGAGGAGCCGATGGCGGCCGCCATCGGTGTCGGGCTTCCTGTCACCGATCCAGCTGGCAACATGATCATCGATATCGGCGGCGGCACCACCGAGGTGGCGATCATTTCGCTGGCAGGCATTGTTTTCAGCCGCAGTGTGCGTGTTGCGGGAGACGAGCTTGACGAGGCCATCGTCCAACATCTCAAGCGGGCCTACAATCTGATGATCGGCGAACGCACGGCCGAGGAGATCAAGCTTCGCATCGGAAGTGCCTACCCCCTGGAAAAGGAACTCACCATGGAAGTCAAGGGACGCGATCTTGTGGCAGGTCTCCCCAAGACGATCTCGATCACTTCCGAGGAAATCCGCGATGCACTCAATGAGCCTGTCTCCAGAATCGTGGAGGCCGTGCGCATTACCCTGGAACGCTGTCCGCCTGAGCTCTCCGCGGATCTGGTCGATCGCGGGGTGGTGCTGGCCGGTGGGGGTGCCCTGTTGCGGGGCTTGGATAAACTGATCGCCGAGGAAACCGGCCTTCCTGTCCATGTCGCCGAGGATCCCCTCAGTGCCGTAGCCGAAGGAACGGGGAAGGCACTCCAGGAAATCGAATTTCTCCGGGCTGTTGCTGCAACCGACAGGCCCAGAGTTTAACGCTGCCAAGCGATTTTTCACGGCTTCGGCTTCATCGCCCATTCCATTCAGAAACTCCCGCAGGGATTCACTGAGGCACCACACTCATGAAGTATGTTCAGATAGCTGCATTAGTGCTGCTGGCCGTTGCTGCAATCATCCTTTGTGTGATCGGGGCAGGGCCGCTGGCGCAGCTTCAATCGGGTTTTCTGGGGCTTCTTTCGCCGCTTTCGCAATCCGGCAACGCCGTAAAAAACAGTATTGGCAATCTTGGGAAGGATCTGATGACCCTCGACCAGCTTCAGGCCGAATACAACAGGCTTCTTTCCGAGAACAAGCAACTGCGTGCCGAAAACAACGGGCTCCGCGATCTGCAGACAGATAACGATCATCTCAGGAGCATCCTAGGCTATCGGGAACGGTCGGCATTTCATCTCATCCCCGCCGCCGTGCTGGGGCATGATGCCCAGGCATGGTGGAGTACGATCAAGATCAACCGGGGCTCCAAGGATGGTATTGCCGCTGATATGCCTGTCATCACCGACCGGGGGTTGGTGGGGAAGACAACGGCTGTTTCCAGGGAGATGTCCGAGGTGATCCTCATCACGGATGAAAATTGCAAGGTGGCTGCCAAGGTTGAAGGCACCAAGGATCAGGGTATTTGCGCCGGCGCCCGTGCGCCGGAAGGTGAGTTGAAGCTGTCGTTCTTGAACAAACTGGCTGATCTTCAGCCGGGGCAGAAGGTTTATACGGCGGGAGTGAGCGGCGGGGTTTTCCCGTCTGGCATCGCCCTCGGTACGGTGAAAAACTTTCACGCCCGCGAACTTGACGGAGAGGCCGTCCTCGAGCCCGCTGCCGATCTCGGCAGTCTCGAGGAGGTCTTTGTTGTCACCGGGGCGAAATGAGAACGGCGTTACTCTTCATCCTGCTTCTGATCCTTTTGCCTGTCTCGGTGGCGGTGCAGGATCTTCTGCCTGCGATCCCTCCATTTCAGGAAAGGGTTCTTCTCCTGCCGGTGGTCTTCTGTTTCGGAGCCATGGCGTTGCCGCTGGTTCCGGCACTTTTTTTTGCCTTGCTCGTGGGATTGCTGCAGGGGCTTGCGATTCTTCAGATTGAATCGGGTCAGATCGAATTGGGGCTTGTCGGGCCGGTTGTTTTCTTTCTGAGTTGGGCGATCCTACTTCAAATGGCGAGTGAGGCAACCCAGGGGATCCGCTGGGAAATTCATGCGATGGGGAGTGCCCTGATCACGCTGACCCTCATCGGGGGTGAGTTTCTTATTCTCTGTGCCAAGCGCGGCGGGTTCCCGGCTGACACGACGGTGTTGATGCGATGTCTGGTGCCTGCCGGATCCGCCCTGCTGATCGCTCCTGTCGTTTATTTTTTCCTAAGATCACTGGTGCCCTTTGCTCCGGATGCCGGCCTTGGGTTGACGAGGAAATCCACCCTCGACGCCTGATGTCATGAAGCTCAAGGACTCTTCGCACTTCAAGCTTGTCATCGTTGCCAGTCTGATGACGGCTGCACTTGTGATCCTGCTGGCGCGCATGTGGTTTGTGCAGATCCTCCATGGCAGCGACTACAAAGCCAGAATTAAAGGGCATTCTCAACTCACCGTGCGGCTTCCGGCGGTCAGGGGTGAAATCTGCGACCGCAACGGGGTTCCACTTGTGGAGAACCGTGCCAGTATGGAGGTCGAATTTTATCTTCCCGACATTGTCCGGGCGTGGAAGGAGAGTCACGACGACGAGGTGCCCGTCCGCAAATACAGGGGGCTTGACCATGGAATGCCTGTCAACAAGGAGGAGCCTGACATCGTGAAGATAGTCAATGAGTCCATCGTGCCCCGTCTGGAAAAACTGGGACTCGCCGGTGACTACAACACGCGCAAGCTGCAGGTGCACTTCCGTGACAACTCCGAGGTGCCGTTTGTTTACCGGCAGGATCTTGATTTCGAGACCATGGCCCGTTTCAGCGAGAACAATCTCGATCTTCCTGGCGTGACCGTGACGCTCAAGCCCGTGCGTCACTATGTTTACGGGGCATTAGCACCGCATCTCTTCGGTTATGTAGGCATGCAGAATGAGGTCGATCCGGAGGATGCCGCAGGATTCACTTTTTATCAGCCCGATGTCGAGGGTAAGGCCCAGATCGAACAGGCCTACGATGAGGATCTTAAAGGAACTCCCGGAAAGAGAATCCTCCAGCGCAATGCCCGCGGAGTGATAGAGGGCGAATCCTCGCGGATCGAACCGAAGCAGGGCTCCAAGGTGCTGCTGACCATTGACGCCCGCATTCAATACATCGTCGAAAAAGCACTGCGCGTCGTCGGTCGCGGGGCTGCCGTGGTGATCGATCCCAACAGCGGTGAGATCCTGGCGATGGCTTCGGTGCCATCGTTTGATCCCAACCAATTTGTTCCCACGATTTCCAAGGCTGATTGGGAAAAGCTCTCCAAGGATGAGACTGATCCGCTGATGAACCGCGCCATCAACGCCTACGCTCCAGGCTCGACGTTCAAGCTTTGCACCGCGCTGGCAGGTATCCGGGCGGGTGTTGGCAACAAGGAATTCGACTGCACGGGGGGTGTCCAATATGGCGACAAGTTCATGAAGTGCTGGGTGCTCACGGCGAAGCCCCCGATGCCACCCCACGGGCATCAGAACCTGAGCACGGCGATCAAAAATTCATGCAATGCCTACTTTTTCCAATATGGCAATGCTGCCGGAATCGACCAGATAGATTACATGGGCCATGTTCTTGGGCTCGGGCAGAAGACAGGCCTGCCCCTCAATAACGAAGCCAGCGGTGTGCTGCCGGGGCCGGCCTGGCTGGCACAGAATGCCCCCCGCGAACGCTGGAGTTCGGGATACACGGCCAATGTCTCCATCGGACAGGGATACGATCTGGCCACGCCGATTCAGATGTCCATCCTCGCATCGACAGTGGCCAACGGAGGCACGATCTTTCAGCCCCGTCTTGTCAAAAAAGTGATCGCGCAGGATGGGACCTCAACCAAGGAAGAGCCGCCGAAGATTCGCGCTGATCTGACCAAGGAAGGCGGGCTGACCCCTGATCAGATTGAAAAGGTGCGCAAGGGAATGTGGATGGTGGTCAACGATGATTCGGGAACCGCCCGCAAGGCCCGTGTAAAAAACTATGTCGTGGCGGGCAAGACCGGTACGGCTCAATTCTGGCGCGGAAGGGAAAAGGACAACCATACATGGTTCCTCTGTTTTGCACCCTACGACAAGCCCCGTTATGTCGTCTGCGTCTTTGTCCAGGGAGCAAAGTCGGGCGGCTCCGTCCCGGCGCCTATTGCCGCCAAGATCCTGGAGCAGATTTTTGCCATGGAGAATGGACAGGAGGTGAAACTCGAGGCCCTCCAACCCGCACCTGGAAGCTTCCAGCAGATCTCAGGAGTCGATTTTACCAAGGAATTCCCCGCCCAATACGGCGTGGACACGGCTCCGGTTCCCGATGCGCCCGCAGAGGAGAACGAGCATCCCTCACCCGAATCAAAAGGGGGGGCTGCCACAGCCAAACCGGACATCAAGGAGGATGCGGATGCTCATGCCCACAACAAGAGTCGTCCACAAGGTGGACTCCAGAAGTTCTTCAACTTTCTTGGGGGAGGCCGTTCTGCCGTCCCCAAACAATCAAACTGAGGGTTCAGCAAACTGAAAACATATTTCCAAATCACACAAAACTTAATCCAACCTCCCAAACCAATAGATAAAAAAGTCCTGATTCTTGAGTTCCTGAGAGGGATTTTCCATCCTTAAGGTTTCAAGCTTCGACCCCCTTTCAGCATTCACCCCGCCATTCACCCCATTATCCCAACCCAACACTCACCATGAATATTATCGAAACTGTGAAGCGATTCCTTGGAGTCAAAAAATCCGGCCCACGCATTGAACTTGTCGTCAGCTGCGAGAAGCTGGAGAAGCGAGTCGCTGTCCTTGAGGATGGCAAGCTTGAGGAATACTCGATCGAGCGGGATAGTGAACGCAACATCGTCGGCGGTATTTTTAAGGGCAAGGTCCGCAATATCGAACATGGGCTCAAAGCGATGTTTGTGGACATTGGTTTTGAAAAAAATGCCTTCCTTCATTTTTGGGATGCTATCCCGGCGGCACTCGACAGTGGTATCGAGGCCGTGCAGCGTTCCGGCGGAAACGCCCCTTCAAAGAAAAAGATCACGGCCAAAGATATCCCGACGATCTATCCCGTCGGCAGTGAAGTCATGGTGCAAGTCACCAAGGGCCCGATCGGAACTAAGGGCCCCCGTATCACGACCAACATCTCCATGGCTGGTCGTTACATGGTGCTCATGCCTTTCAATGATCAGTGCGGTATTTCACGCAAGATCGAGGATCCCAAGGAGCGATCCCGCCTTCGCAAGATTCTGACGGAACTGACGCTTCCTGAGGGGATGGGCATTATCATCAGAACTGCTGGCGAAGGGCAGAAGGCCCGTTTCTTCGTTCGTGATCTTGGATTTTTGCTCGACCAATGGCGTGAGGTCGAAAAGGGAATGGCTGAAAAGCCTGCGGCCAGCACGCTCATTCTGGAACCGGATCTTGTGGAACGCACCGTGCGTGACCTGCTCACCGAGAGTGTCGATGCAGTTCATGTCGATGATCTGAAAGCAAGTGAGCGGATGAAGGAACTCGTGGTACAGATCTCCAAACGAGCGAAGAAATCCATCCATTTTTACAGCGGGCAAAAACCGATTTTCGATAATTTCGGCGTCCAGACCCAGATCGACAACGCCTTCCTGAGGCAGGTGTGGCTGCCTTGCGGCGGCTATCTTGTCATCGACGAAACCGAGGCGATGATCGCCGTGGATGTGAACACGGGTCGCAACAAGGGGAGCAAGGACATGGACAAGACCATCTTCCAAACCAACATGGAGGCGGCTGATGAAGTGGCCCGCCAGCTGCGACTGCGCAACATCGGAGGACTCATCGTCGTCGATTTCATCGACATGAAGAACCGCAAGGATCAGCAAGCTGTCTATCAGAGGATGCGGGATCGTTTGCGCCGCGACAAAGCCCGCACCCATGTTCTTCCGATCTCTGCGCTCGGGCTCATGGAGATGACCCGTCAGCGTGCGCAGGAAAGTATCTCTAGTTCGCTCTACACGAACTGTTCCTATTGCCACGGCAAGGGTGTTGTGAAGAGCCCGATGACCATGAGCGTAGAACTGCAACGGGCACTCCACACTCTGATGAAGAGGCATCAGGAAGATGTCCATGAGTTCCGAGTCACTGTCCATCCTGAACTGCTCAACCGCCTCCGTAGCGAAGATGAGGAACTCCTTATCGACATCGAGCGAAAATACGCCGCCCGCCTCACTTTCAAGTCGGATCCGACCCTCCATGTCGAGAAGTTCTTGATTGCCAACGCGGTGACTAATGAGGAACTAACGGTCTAACTCTGAAGGCTTGTGCTTTTGGCGGATAGCGGCGTTGAACTGCGCTGGCCGTAGGAATTGTCTGCCGATCGACCCCGATCAGGCATCTTCGGATTTACAGATCCGAACACTTCTCGGCCTGTGTCTCGAATGACTAAGCCGCGTTCCCACGCGCCTTTTCTACGGCTGCTGCTTGTCCGCCTTGCTCTCCATCCAAAATCCCGGCACCTTGGAGTCTGGTGTAACACCGGAAGCGTTTATCGTACGTGCCAAAGATAGCCGTTTTTACTTTGCCGTGCTTGCCGAGGGCAGGCCTCCTACCACATCCCCCGGCAGGATGCCATGTCGTGCGAACCACCCCTTTGTTACTTCGAGAGCGTAAAGGATCGCCTGTGAGTCGCTGGGGACGGGGGTTTCATCGAACGCTTTCATGTCATGAATTTCTAGAATCCGACCGGAGGGACTGATGTAGGCGACGGAAAGGGGGGTTGGGGTATCTTTCATCCAGAAGGAGACGGGACGAGGCTGTGAAAAAACAAAGACCATTCCTTCATCATCGCCAAGATTAGCGCGGCTCATCAGTCCGCGCTCACGGCTTGCGTCATCCGCGGCGACCTGAGTGGTGAGGCTGTTGGTGCCGAGTGAGAGGACTGCCCTTGGAAGATCCCGCTGGGGTGTGGGGGAGGGTGCGGCCTTGAGCGAGAACCCTTGGATGAGAATCAGGAGGACGATAGCAGCGAAGTGCATGTTTTTTGGAAAATATGGCAGGCACTTCCGATTGGCCAGCGTCGAGTGGAAAAAGTCGTCGCATGTCTTACGCTCGCCAATAGATGAATTAACACTCCTGAATATGGAATGAAAATTCCATGAATTCTGATTCAAAAAATCTTGTGTTCGACGCACAATTTCCTAGCGTTACCCAGCCCGTTATTCCTCCGGCCGGGCGATTTCTATCACCCGATGTCGAATTTCTTTCCCCGATGGGCCAACTGGCTGCCGCTACAGATCTTGATCTGTGTGCTGGTTGCGGGTGCCCCCATCACGCTGGGCATCTGGTATTACTTCACGCCGAAATACACGAGGGTCGGCTACCAGCCCATTCAGCCGGTTCCCTTTTCACACGCGCTCCATGTGAAGCAACTCGGTATGGATTGCCGATACTGTCATGCTTTTGTCGAAGTGGCATCCCATTCCAATCTTCCCACCACGCAGACCTGTATCAACTGCCACGGCGAGGGGAAGATTCTCTCCAACAGTCCACGGCTTGCCCCGGTGCGCGAAAGTTGGAAAACGGGTCAGCCAATCCCCTGGGTACAGGTTCACCGCTTGCCGGATTACGCCTACTTCAATCATGCCGTCCATGTGAATCGGGGCGTGAGTTGCTATAGTTGCCACGGTGCGGTCAATGAGATGAGCGTGGTGCATGAGGCCCAGTCTCTGAGTATGAAGTGGTGTCTTGATTGCCATCGCGCCCCCGAAAATTTCCTTCGCCCTCCCTCTGAGGTGTTTAACATGAGCTGGCACCCCGTTTCCCTTGCGCAGCAGATGGATATCGGAACGAAGCTCAAGCAAGAATGGAAAGTGAATCCACCTGTCTCCTGCGGAGGATGCCACCGATGAAAAAGATTTTCCAACACCCGCCCCGCGATACCAATCCAACCCTCTGGAGAACCCAAGGAGAGAAGGAAAACACGCCTGAATTCGCCGAAGGACTCGCACGCGAGTTTACGGCTGAAGCGACCGCACGGGATGATGAGAGCGGGATGTCCCGCCGTCATTTCGTTCGTCTGATGGGTGCCGCAACGGCCCTGACCGGCCTTGGGATCACCGGCTGCCGTCGTCCCGAGGCGCACCTTGTTCCCTTCGCCAAGAGTGCCGAATGGACGATTCCCGGCAAGTTTCTCTATTACGCCAGCTCCATGCCGACCCCGCTGGGTGCGGTGCCGCTGACCATCACGACTTCCGACGGGCGTCCTACCAAGATCGAGGGAAATCCCCTCCATCCGATCAACGCCGGGCTCAGCAACGGTTCCACGGATGTATTTGCCCAAGCCTCGATTCTCGATCTCTACGATCCCGCCCGCTCCAAGGCGATCTCGTATGATTCGGCAACGGTCAGTCGGGCCGATCTGGATACCTTCCTGGCCAAAGTCCGCGCCACCGCCTCAGGCAATCAGGGTGAAGGTCTGGCAATTCTGACGGGCCGCGAGAGTTCACCGACCGTCGATCGGCTGCGCTCCGAACTGCTCACCCAGTTTCCAAAGATGCTGTGGGTGGAAGATGAAGCGATTTCCACCAGTGAGGCGGATGCTGCCTTTGACGCTGTTTTCGGCGTAGGATACCGTCCTTTCCATGACTACGAAAAGGCGGATGTCATCCTTGCGCTGGACAGTGATTTTCTGAATCCATCGGCTTCGGGCTTCGGTGCAGCAAGGGGTTTTGCAAAGCGCCGCGATCCCAACCAGTCGATGAACCGTCTTTATGTGGTGGAGAATCATTTTTCACTGACAGGCGGTATGGCTGATCATCGTCTTCGCGTTCGCGCAAGTGAGATCGGTGGTTTCACCGCGGCACTCGCCAGGGTCATCGCCAAAAAGACGGGTGACAGTGATCTTTCCGCTCTTGTTGCCCCCCTTAAGGGCAAGGGAGGGAAGTTCGATCAGGCCTGGATCGCCGGGGTTGCCGACGATCTGATTGCCGCAAAGGGCAGGGGAATCGTCGTTGTCGGAACCCAGCAACCGGTACAGGTTCAGGGTCTGGTTCTAGGAATCAACAAGGCTCTGAATAATCTGGGCACCACGATCTCCGTCGTGCAGACCCTTGCGAAATCACCTGCTGCAAAGGACTCCTTTCTGACGCTTGCTGAGAAAATCAAGGCCGGCAAGGTTAAGACGCTTCTGATACTCGGCGGCAACCCGATCTATACGGCTCCGGTCCGTTTCAATTTTTCCAATCTTCTTGCGGGTGTTCCCGAAACGCTACATCTCTCCCTCTTTGTCGATGAGACGAGCAAGGTGACTCATTGGCATGTTCCTGCAACCCATTATTTGGAGAGCTGGGGTGATGCCCGTTCCGTGGATGGCACCATCTGCTCCGTCCAGCCGATGATCCTTCCGCTCTGGAATGGAATTTCTCAGTTGGAAATTCTGGCCGCTCTCGCTGGCGAGAAAGTCGATGGCCCCTCCGCGGTTCGTACAAGCTTCAACAGCTACTCGAAGGACGCTTCGGATGCTGCATGGCAAAGCTTCCTAAGAAATGGTTTTGCCGATGGGACGGCATGGCCTCTGTCCAAACCTTCTTTTGATCTGTCAGCTGCACTCTCCCTGGTGCAGGTTCACTCCCCGTCGCCGGGTGATTTCGAGCTGGTCTTCCTGCGCAGTTCCTCGGTTGACGATGGACGCTATGCAGGGAATTCATGGCTTCAGGAGACACCCGATTTCGTCACCAAGCTGACATGGGACAACGCAGCCCTCTTCAGTCCATCGGATGCCGCAAAGCTTGGTATCAAGGATGGTGACATGGTGAAGCTCTCATCCGGCAACCGCTCTGTGGAGATAGCCGCACTTGTTGCCCAGGGCCATGCCGACGGATCGATTAGTGCTGCCCTGGGATATGGCCGTCGCGGTGTTTCGCATGTCATGGAGAATGTCGGTTTCGATGTCTACCCTCTCCGATACAACGCGTTTTACTGCTTTCACACGGGAGTCAGGGTAGAAAAGCTTGCCAAGCCTCCCTATGTCTTTGCGACGACGCAGGAGCATCAGAATATGGAAGGGCGCAACATCGCCCGCGAGGGAACGCTCGAGCAGTTCAGAAAAGAACCGGAATTTGCCAGCAGGATGGACGGGGAGGCTCCTTCGCCCGTTTCCATCTATCCCAATCCCCCCCTGACATCCGACCTTCAGTGGGGCATCTCGATGGATCTCAACACCTGCATTGGGTGCAATGCCTGTCTGGTTGCCTGTCAGGCGGAAAACAACATCCCGGTGGTTGGCAAGGATCAAGTCCGCCGCGGTCGTGACATGGCTTGGATCCGTATTGATCGCTGGTTTGCAAGCGCCGATCACAGTCAGGAAAATCTTGCGATGATCCCGATGGCCATCATGTGCCAGCAGTGCGAGAACGCTCCCTGCGAGGCGGTCTGTCCCGCAAACGCCACCGTGCACAGTGAGGATGGACTGAATCTGATGGCTTACAACCGCTGCATCGGCACCCGATACTGCGCCAACAACTGTCCTTGGAAGGTGCGCCGGTTCAATTATTTCGATTACAATGACCGTCCGCTTGACCAGCTCTACTATGGTCCCCTTGCACCCAAGGGCATGGCTGACAGCCTCAAGATGGTCAAGAATCCTAATGTTACGGTGCGTATGCGCGGGGTCATGGAAAAATGCACCTTCTGCATCCAGCGTATCGAGGAGGCCAAGATAGCCCGTTCCGTCAAGGCGGGTGCCAGCGATGTCACCAAGACACCGATGCCTGCTTTTAAGACCGCTTGTCAGCAGGCTTGCCCTTCGCAGGCGATCGTCTTCGGAAATATCAATGATCCCGCAAGTGCCGTCTCGAAGTTGAAGGCCGATCCCCGTACCTACAGCTCGCTCAATTATCTCAACACGCGTCCCCGAGTCACCTATCTGGCCAGGATCCGCAATCCGAATCCGGCGATGCCCGGAGCTGACATGGTCGGTGCGGCAAACCGTTCTCCAGAGCACGCCTAATTTTCGTCAAGGATGTCCACTCTTACCACCAATGCTGAAGCTATGACGGATGCACCGGATCTTGAGGTGCTGGCGCGTCCGCCGCAGGTTCTCAACAACCGCGGTCCGCATTGGGTGACGGGAGCCGTCTGTTCGATCGTCGAGGGCAGAACTCCCCTCTGGTGGTGGATCGGCTTTGCCATCTCTGCAACTTTTGCCGGAATCGGCGGTGCCTGCATCCTGTACATGATCGTCACCGGGGTCGGTGTCTGGGGATCAAACAGTCCCAGCTTCTGGGCCTGGGACATCACCAATTTTATTTTCTGGGTCAGCATGGCCCATGCCGGATCCATGATTTCGGCGCTGCTCTTCCTGACCCGCCAGAAATGGAGCATCTCCATTGCCAGGGTCTCGGAGGCGATGACGGTGTTTGCCATCATGTGTGCCGGTGTCTATCCAGCAATCCACATCGGACGCGTCTGGTTTGTCTGGTTCCTGTTCCCCGTGCCCAACAGCTATGGGATGTGGCCCAATTTTTCGAGTCCTCTCCTTTGGGATGTCTTTGCAGTCACAAGCTACCTCACGGTCTCCTCGCTGTTCTGGTTTGCCGGCATGATACCCGATCTCTCCGTGCTGAGGGATCGCGCCACCACAAAGATCCGTAAATTCTCTTATGGTCTCTTCTCCCTCGGTTGGCTTGGGACGGCAAGGCAATGGCGGCATTATGAGATGATGTATGTGCTGCTTGCGGGAATCACCTCAGTGCTTGTCGTCACGGTGACAACGATCGTTTCCTCGGATTGTGCCACATCCGTGGTGCCTGGGTGGCATGCCACAATTTTCCCATTCTACTTCATGGTAGGTGCTGTCTATAGCGGAAGCGCTGCGATCCTGACGCTGCTGATTCCACTGAGGCTGGCTTACCCCCAACTCAAGGATCTCATCACCCCGTCCCAACTTGACAAGGTTTGCAAGCTGCTCCTGCTGATGGGTTCCTGCGTGGCCTATGTTTATGTGATCGAGATTTTCAATGCATGGTATAGCGGCAATCCATTCGAGAAGGGGGCTTTCTGGGAGCGCTTTCACGGCATCGCCGCCTGGTATCCGATCACCTGCCTCTCGATTAATCTGATTGTGCCTCAACTCTTCTGGTTCAAGAAGGTGCGGCACTGCCTGCCGCTGGTCTTTGTGCTGGCCATCCTCTGCAATGTCGGCATGTGGTTTGAGCGTTTCATGATCGTGACAACATCGTTGATTCACGATTTCCTTCCTTCCTCGTGGCATGATTTCCATGCTTCCATTGTTGATATTTTGACAGCTACGGGAACAGTCGGCATCTTTTTCACGCTTTTCCTGCTGTTCATCCGCTTTGTACCGGTCATTAACATGAGTGAACTCAAGGCCGTGTTGCCCGGTTCACAGCCCGATCACCCAACCGGAGGGGAGGGACACTAACCATGAGTCATCATTTCCCGATTTTTGAAGGACATCACTTGCCCGTTGCAGGATCCTCGAGTGAACCTCTCTATGCGATCGGTGGGCGTTTTGAATCGCCCGATGCCCTTGTGAACGCAGCTCAAGCCTTAAGGAAGGCCGGATTCAGCTGTTATGAGAGCTATACGCCGTATCCGCTGCACGGCCTGCCGCAGGTGATGGGGCTTCCCAAGTCCATTCTCAGTCTTCTTGTCTTTGGCGGTGGTGTTTCAGCCGTCCTCATTGCTCTCTCCATGGAGCTGATTCCCACAGGCATCATTTATCCGCTCATCGTGGATGGCAAACCGACTGACCTTTCGGCGCTTCCTCAGTTTATCCCCATCGTCGTGGCACTCACACTCATGATCTCCGCCATCACAGCGGTCGCCGGCATGATCCTGCTTGGAGGAATGCCCAGACTGAACAATCCGATCTTCGCTTGGGATCTCTTCCAGAGAGGGGCTTCGCGCAGCTTTTTCATTGCTGTCGAATCCCATGATCCGAAATTTACGACGGCCTCCGTGACGGAGCTGCTTCACGATCTCGGGGCAGTGGATGTCACGGCGATTCATCAGGAACCCAACGATCCGGAATAATCATGGTACGCTATTTCCTACTGCTGCTGATTATACTCTCCGTTCTGGTGATCGGGATGGCGGGATTGCGCGATTATTCCTTTCTGCCTCACAGAACCAGTCGTCCTCCGATCGAAATTTTCCCAGACATGGTGCGGCAGGACAAGGTCAAGGCCCAAGCGCCGAGTTCCTTCTTTGCCGATGGCCGGGGAGCACGCGCGCCGATTTCTGGAACGGTTCCAATCGGGTATCACTCTCCCGGGACACCTGACAGCGCGGTGATGGGAGGGGCTTATGATGTGGTGTTCTTTTCAGGTAAGGAGGATTATGCCAACACCGGAAGGCTTGGTACCAACTGGGGAAATGGGCTGCCCTTTGAGGCGACACCCGCCACGCTCCGGCGTGGTCAAGAACGGTATCAGATCCAGTGCGCCGTCTGTCACGGTGCAACCGGTGCCGGTAACGGTATAGCCACCAAGTATGGATTGGTCGGTGTCGCCAATCTGAACCAGCAGCGTCTGCGCGACATGAGTGACGGCGAGATTTACAACACCATTGTCAACGGGAAGAACACCATGCTCGGCTATGGGGCCAATATTCAAGTTCCTGATCGCTGGGCCATCGTGGCCTACATCCGGGCACTCCAACGCTCTCAATATGCGACGATTGCCGATGTCCCCGCAGATCAGCGGGCTCTCCTTACGGGAACCAATCCCACTACCTTGATCAAACCATGAGTGCTGAGAAGTCCATACTCCCAGCTCCCGAGACCTTCGACTATAAGCATGTCGGGGGTCGTTTTATGGGGCTTTGTATCGTCTCGATAGCCTCTCTCATTCTCGCCCTCCTGCTCGGGCTGGGTGACTCGAAGCAGTTTGCCTTTTCTTGGTTGTTTGCCGGGTGCTTTTTCTTCACCCTGCTGATCGGTTCCCTGTTTTGGGTTGTTGTTCACCATGCGGTTGATTCCTGTTGGAGCGTCGGCATTCGGAGGCAATTGGAGAATATTTCCTGCCTGCTGCCACTGCTCGCCCTGCTGCTGCTCCCTCTCCTCGTGGTGGCACCCCTACTCTGGACATGGATGAACCCGACTTTGGCAAATCATGAATTGTCCGAAAAGCTTCCTTATCTCACGGTCAATTTCTTCTGGGTTAGAACACTCTTTTACTTCGTGTTTTTCGGTACGATTGCCCACATGCTGCGTCACAATTCGCTGGCCCAGGATGCGGATGGAGCGGCGATCCATACGATCCGCAACCGCAGGGTATCGTTTGTTGCCATTCCCATAGGCGCACTGGCCCTGACATTCTGGGCTTTTGACTGGCCGATGGGCCTGAACTATCACTGGAACTCCACGATCTGGGGAATCTATATTTTTGCAGGTTCCGTCATCGGTGCCCTCTCGCTGATCATTTTGCTGGCCAATGCGCTTCGCTCCGCGGGATACCTTGGGCAGGTTCTCACTTCGGAACATAATTATGCCTTCGGCAAATTTCTTCTGGCATTCACCCTCTTCTGGTCATGGATTGCCTTTGTGCAGTATTTGCTCATCTGGTACGCAAACATCCCCGAAGAGGCCGCCTACTACACGCTTCGTACCCAGGGATCGTGGAAAATCCTCGGGATTATTCTGGTGGTCGGGCATTTTCTCGTTCCCTTCCTGCTTCTGCTGCTCCGTGCGCCCAAAGCCAGCGCAGGGTTTCTGGGACTGGTCGCAGGGTGGGTTTTGGCCATGCATCTGCTTGATATTTATATCATGATACTTCCCGTGCTGCATCCAGAAGGCTTCCAACCTGCGTTGCTTGACATCGTGGCCGTGATCGCCATCGGCAGCACCCTGGCCGCTGTCTTCCTCAAGAGACTGGGGGATTCGCCGCTCTGGCCCGCCCGAGATCCCCGCCTGGCCGAAGCCGTTAACTATATCGACTGATGAGCCATCACGACTCCATCTCCCAAACACCCAAATCCTCACCGCAGTTCCTCCTTGGTGCCGGGGTGGCTTTTCTCCTGCTGTTGGCGCTTGCCGGTGCCCTGCTGGTCGATCGATCCTCCTCATCGACGGAAACCGAGGATATGGAACGCGCCGAAGTTCGGGCAAAAAATCTGGCCGAACTCAGTTCGGCGGACACAGCCTTGCTGACCTCTTACGGATGGACCGACCAAGCCAGAGGGACCGTTCACATTCCCATCACCAACGCCATGCAACTCGTGCTGCCATCCTTGAATGCACGCGCTGCAATTTATAAGCAGCCATGAGTGCAAATCTCTTTCCAGTGCATTACAGCGAAGACGCCCAGAAAGTTGAAGGAGGAACGGGTTGTGTTGCCCAGGGGGGCGGTATCGACAGCCTGGAAATCGATGACTCCCTGAGGATTCCGGTGCTTGCCCTCTTCGGCAATGCCGTCCACTGGCTTATTGTGGCTGCATTGATCTCGATGGTGCTTTCGCTCAAACTCGTCATCCCGGACTTTCTGGGGGGGATCGGTTTTCTGAACTATGGCCGCCTTGCTCCGGTTGCCCGTGATCTTTTCCTGTATGGCTGGGCCTCACAGCTAGCCCTTGCGACCGGCCTCTGGTTGGCTTCGCGTCTTTCCGGTCGTCCGATTGGAGGGGTCATTCACTCCACGCTCCTCATCTGTGCCATTGTGCTCTGGAACCTGGCTGTGCTCCTTGGATCACTGGCAATCCTGGCGGGTTACAGCACGGGAGTGGAGTGGCTGGAATATCCCAACTGGGCTTCCGGTGCCCTGTTTGTTGCCTTCCTCCTCATTGCTCTCCGTTCCCTGTTGCTCTTTGACTGCCGGATCAATGATCGGGCCGAGGTTGCCCAATGGTACTTGGTCGCAGGCTTTTGCTCCTTCCCATGGGTCTATGGCACAGCCAATCTGCTCCTGACTTGGAAACCGGTACAGGCATCGGCCCAAGGGCCCATCCATGCGTGGTTTAGCGGCAGTTTTCTGGCTCTCTGGCTTTTGCCAATCGCTTTGGCAGCACTCTATGCCCTGATCCCACGCTTGCTGGGTGAACACCTCCATAGAAGAAGTCTGGCTCCCTTGGGGTTCTGGAGTCTCCTAATGCTCGGTGGATGGAATGGTATTTCGCGGCTTCTCGGCGGTCCGGTGCCCTCTTGGATGGGAGCGGCGGGAGTTGTCTCCAGCGTGCTCTTTCTGATTCCTGTAATCATTATTGCCATCAACATCTTCGGCATTTCACCTTCATCCTCTGATGACGAAACATCCATCGGAAAAAGCATCCCGGAACGCTTTCTTTTTCTCGGAGCCTATGCTCTTGTCACGCTGGGAGTGCTGATGGCGATTTGCGGATGGCCCTCAATCGGCGGCGTGCTCGGGTTCACAGGAGTCGTAGAGGCCAGAACGCAGCTTTGGTTGCTGGGGGCCGTTTCATTTCCTTTGTTCGGTGTTCTTTATCAGGCGGTGCCGCATTTGCTTGGGCGGGAGTGTTGGAATCAGGCATTTTCAGAGTTACACTATTGGCTGTCACTCGTGGGCTTCTGGCTGCTGATCGGAATGCTGCTGCTGGGAGGACTCTTCACGGGACTGGCTCTCAACGACCCCACGATCTCATTTCTGAATATTACCTCATATGACTTTCCGTTCCATGTGATGGAATGGGTTGCTCAGCTCATTCTGCTGGCGGCGGCCATAATGCTGGGATTCAATCTGACGCGCGCGCTTGCCGTCGAACAACTCTTCCCGAAACGCTAAGTTTATTATGCACCGGCTTCCGACACTGCTCTGCGGCATCTTTCTTGTCTTTCTGACTTCATGGGTTGGAATCGTTGCTTATTCGGCTCTGCATCTTGGTCGTCTTGCGCCTGTGGCCAATGCCGATCTGGGCACGACGCTCCCACCCGTTTATGGAGGTGAGGCCGTGGCCGGAGAGCAGGTCTATGCAAACGAGGGTTGCGTGAGCTGCCATAGTCAGCAGGTGCGTCAGACAAGCGTGACCAGTTCGGATATAGAGCGTGGATGGGGTTCGCGCCCGTCGGTGGCCCGCGACTATCTGCGGGACTCAACCGCCTTCCTTGGTTTCCGAAGGCTGGGGCAGGATCTGTCGAATGTCGGAATACGCCGACCCGATGCCCTCTGGCACTACAATCATCTCTATGCCCCGTCGTCGGTTTGTGAGGGATCAGTCATGCCTTCCTTCCAACACCTTTTTAGTGTCCGCAAAATTCAAGGGCAGCGCTCTGCCGATGCCCTGATGCTCGGCAGTGAGTTCCCAGTGAAGCCGGGATATGAAGTTGTGCCGTCTGCCGATGCAAAGAACCTGGTCGCCTACCTCCTTTCGCTTCGTCATGATTATCCGCTGCCGGAAGCAGGCCCGTTGAAGGATGCCCCGGCAACGCCTACCCACTAGTCGAGCTTCAGCAGAAACAGCCGTGAATCACGATCATCCACACATTCCAAAGAACGACGGGGAATCCAGCGAATCCTCCACCAACAGCCCTCTGTCACCGTGGCTGGTTGGAGCGTTCATTCTGGCACTGTTTTGGGGTGGTTTTTATCTGGCGTTTAACAGCGGTGGGTTCCGTCAGGATGTTTACGAGAGCAACGCCGTGAATTGGGCTGGTGGTGGAGCCGTGGCTGCCGCTCCACCTGACCCGAAGGTTATTGGCAAGCGACTCTACAGTCAGAACTGCATTGTCTGCCATCAGGCAAACGGACTTGGCGTTCCGGGACAGTTTCCCCCGCTTGCAGGAAGTGAATGGGTGAATTCGGATTCCATCCATGGAGACAATCATCTGGTACTCCTCATGCTCCATGGACATCAGGGCCCCATGAAGGTGGCAGGGCAAAGCTATAACAATGCCATGCCGCAATGGAAGCAGCTCTCCGATGCCGATATCGCAGCCATTCTGACCTATATCCGCTCGGATTGGGGCAATAATGCCCCAGCAATCGAGGCTTCCTTTGTCACGCTGTTACGCAAGGAACATGAGGCACAGTCAGACCCCTATACTCAGCCCGAGTTGATGGCCATGCCCAAGGTGATGGATGCTGGCAAATCCCCGGCCTCACCATCATCGGCTCCCGCCCCCTCTGTTCCGGCCAAATGATACGCGCCATGATTCCTTCTTTCAAAAAATCAACTCTCACTTCCGGCAGCCTGATATCGCGTGTCGTTCAGGGAATTATTTTTCTGTTGCTGATTGTTCCCGCGATGGCCGAACAAAGGGCGGGTAACATCTATGGCTTGCCTCCCTGTGTCACCGTAAGCGGGGAAAAAGTGGACGCAATTTTCCGCATTATTTTTTACCTGACCGCCACCGTCTTTGTGCTGACGCAGGGCACCTACATTGTTTATCTGATCAAGTATCGCCGCCGCCCCGGCGTGAAGGCTCATTACAGCCACGGCAACAATACGCTTGAGATCATCTGGACCACGCTGCCGACGATTATCTTCCTTGCCCTTGCCATCTATGGAAACCGTGTGTGGGATGAAATCCATCGTCCGGCTCCGGAGAATGCGCTGACGATCGATGTCTCCTCCTATCAGTTCGGGTGGCAGATGCGTTACCCCGGGGTCAGCGGTAAGCTCTCCCCCTCCGATGTGAGAGCCATTTCTCCCCAAAATCCCTTCGGGACCGATCCCTCCGATCCCCGCACCGCTCAGGATGTGATTTCCCCCGATCTCGTGATTCCCGTGGGGCGACCAGTTCATGTGCTGCTTCACTCACGCGATGTGATCCATTCTTTCTATGTGCCGGAATTTCGGCTCTATCAGGATTGCGTGCCTGGACGAACCATCGGATGGGTGTGGTTCCAAGCCACCCGCGCCGGTGATTTTCAGCTTGCCTGCAACCAGTTATGCGGCACCGGCCACTATAACATGAAGGCTCCCATTCACATTCTCCCTGAGGAGGAGTTCCAGAAGTGGCTGACCCCCCGCCAGCAGAAAAACGCAGCGGCATCACCCCCCCCGGCTTCGCCCACTCAGGCCGACCCTATGGCGCCGAAGGCCCCTGAGAAAGAGCTTCCATTGACCACAACGGAAACAAAACCTAAACTATGACCCTATGAGTGCCACCACTGTTGATGCTTCTACCGGTAGGGATGTGCATGATGGCCACGGCAGCCATGGGCATGGGAAAAAAGGATTGATGCACTACATTTGGAATACGGATCACAAAGTGATTGCCATGCAATTTCTTTGGACCTCCATTATTTATCTTGTCCTTGGCGGCTCGATGGCGATCGCCATGCGCTGGCAACTTGCCTGGCCTGGCCATCCGATTCCGATTCTGGGGCACCTCCTTCCTTCAACGGTTGTCAGTGAGGATGGTGCCCTGATTCCCGGCGGCTACAACATGCTTGTAACCATGCACGGCACGATTCTGGTGTTTTTCGTGGCGATGCCTGTCCTCATCGGGGTCTTTGGAAACTTCCTCATTCCATTGAAAATCGGAGCTGGGGACATGGCTTTCCCTGCGCTGAATGAACTCAGTTATTGGCTCTTTTCAATTTCAGGGCTGATCATGATAGCCACTTTTTTTGCTCCCGGAGGTGCTCCTGGAACAGGATGGACAGCCTACGCTCCCCTGAGCAGTCACGGGCCCTATAACGGGACTTCCCTGGGACAGACGCTCTGGTGCGTCTCCCTTTTCGTGAACGGACTCTCCTCACTGACCGGTGCGGTGAACTATATCACCACCGTCATTACGATGCGGGCTCCGGGGATGACCATGTTCCGCATGCCCCTGCCTGTCTGGGCGATATTCATCACGGCGATTCTTCTTATCTTTGCAATTCCCGTGCTCTCGGCCGCCGCTGCCCTCATCATCTTTGATCTCAATTTCGGAACAAGTTTCTATCGTCCGGCAGGAGGTGGGCAGCCGCTTCTCTGGCAGCATCTCTTTTGGTTCTTCGGTCATCCCGAGGTCTATATTCTTGTCCTTCCAGCCATGGGATTCACCTCGGAGATTCTGGCGGTATTTTCCCGCAAGCCCGTTTTTGGTTACAAGGCGATGGTCTATGCCATGAGTGTCATCGGCTTCCTCGGCTTCATTGTCTGGGGACATCACATGTATGTCAGTGGAATGCAGTTATGGCTGAGCGCGGCCTTTGGGGTCAGCACGATGGTCATCGCCGTACCAAGCGCCATCAAAACCTTCAATTGGATGGGAACCATCTGGCGGGGATCGATTCATTACACGGTGCCGATGGCCTTTGCAGTGGCATTCGTCTCGATGTTTGTGATTGGGGGGCTTAGCGGAATCTTCATGGCTTCCACACCTGTGGATCTTTTTGTCCATCATACCTATTTCATCGTGGCCCACTTTCACTATGTGATCTTCGGGGCAATAGTCTTCTCCGTCTTTGCAGCAATTTATTTCTGGTACCCTAAAATGTCGGGGCGCATGTGGAATGAAACGCTGGGATGGATTCATTTCTGGATGTCGTTCGTCTTTTTCAATCTCACCTTCTTCCCGATGCACAACCTCGGTTTGGCAGGAATGATGCGGCGTATTTCCGACCCGACAGTCTATGACTGTCTCAAGCAGGTGCAGCCTCTTAATGTGATTTGTACGATCGGTGCAATCGGGCTCGGACTCTCAACCATTCCCTTCCTGATCAATATGTTCTGGAGTCTGAAATACGGGCCCAAGGCCCCCGCCAACCCCTGGAACTCCACCACGCTGGAGTGGACTCTGGAAAATCCGATTCAGCATGGCAATTTCCCCGTGACTCCGACGATCTATCACGGCCCGTACGAATATAGCATTCCCGGGATGGAAAAAGATTTTCTGCCACAGAACGAAAAAGCCCCCGATCACATCAAGCTGGAGGCTCACTAGCCGATTGACTGTGGATAACGGGCGTAACACCGCTAATCATGGCAAAGAGGGCACTTCTGTCCCTCTCGTTCATGGTATAGCCCTGAGTGCTGCGGTGGCTACCTTTCTGCTCATCGTGGTGGGAGGGCTTGTCACCTCCAAGGGGGCGGGGATGTCAGTGCCTGACTGGCCGACAACTTACGGTTACAACATGTTTCTATTTCCCTACTCACGCTGGGTGGGCGGGATCTTCTGGGAGCATTCCCATCGTCTGCTGGCTTCCGCCATCGGACTGATCACGCTGCTGCTGGCAGGAGCTGCGTTCATAAAAGAAAAGCGCGCATGGGTGCGGTGGCTGGCTGTCGCAGCAGTGCTTATGGTGATCTTTCAGGGGGTGCTGGGAGGGCTTCGTGTCACTCTCTATAAGGATCAGATAGGTATCTTCCATGCGTTGCTGGCCCAGAGCTTTTTTGGAATCCTTCTCGTGCTGGCCGCAGTCACAGGTCGCGGGTTTCTCTCAGGGGCATGGTTTCATGACAGCGCGGCTGCCTCACTCCGTTGGCTGGTGCTGGCAGGAATGGTGCTGACCTACTTTCAGCTTGGTGTGGCGGGTACGATTCGCCATCAGCATGCCCCCCTTGCCATTCCGGATTTTCCAGCGACCTACGGAAATCTTGTGCCCGATCTTTCTGCGGCAAGCCTCGCTGAAATCAATGCCAAGAGGCTTGCCGATAAGATATCCCCTGTCTCAGAAGGGCAGATTGTTTTGCAACTGGTTCATCGTGCGGGAGCCCTGGCCCTGTTGCTTGTGGTGATCGCGGTGGCCTTTCTCGCCGTGCAGAGCACGCCTCTGGGACATTGGATGCGCTCGTGGAGCCTGCTCTGGATTGGTGCGATCCTGATGCAGATATTGCTTGGAGCAGTCACGATCTGGTCGAATAAGGCAGCGGATGTCGCTACGGCCCATATGGCCATGGGTGCTCTTCTGACAGGATTCTCCATCCTCTTTACCTTCCGTCTTTTTTGCGCGGTGGTTCCCACTGCAAGTTGTGCGGGGGAATCCCTCGCCAGATCACCCAGCCCTTTCCCGGCATGAACGGTTCCGACTCCATCGTGGTGAAGCAAGGCGGACTTCTTTCTGATCTGACCGAGCTTTCCAAGGCCAGGCTTTCCTTTCTTGTGCTTCTGACAACCCTTGTCGGCTTTTTGCTGGGCTGGCATGGTCCGATGGATTACACGGTTCTGATTGCGACATTACTGGGGACGGCCCTGAGTGCTGCCGGAGCTTCTTCAATCAACCAGTGGATGGAGCGCGATCTCGATGCCCTAATGCGCAGAACTGCGGATCGCCCTCTGCCTGCCGGGAGAATGCACCCTTCTGATGCCCTGATCTTTGGACTTCTCTGCTGTGGAAGCGGCGTTGCGTTGCTGGCGTTGCTGGTCAACCCCCTGACGGCGATCCTCTCCTTCCTGACGATTCTGATCTATGCCGCGGTTTATACTCCGCTCAAGAAGATCAGCGAACTGAACACTCTCATGGGGGCGATACCGGGTGCGCTTCCTCCGCTCATCGGCTGGACGGCATCCACAGGTCATGCCGGCATCGGGGGGTGGATGTTGTTTCTCATTCTCTGGTTTTGGCAGATGCCTCACTTTCTCGCGATTGCGTGGCTCTATCGTGATCAATATGCCGCCGCCGGATTCAAGATGATCAGCACGCGCGATCCGGAAGGTTGGGCCACTGCCTGGCAGTCGTTGATCTACTCGACCGCCCTGACCGCTATTTCGCTCTTTCCGGGGTTGTTGGGATTTGCCACGCCATACTATTTTTTTGCCGCACTGGCACTGGGGGCCGCGATGGTTTTTCTTTCCTTTGATTTTCTCAGAATGAGAAACAACAACACCGCCCGCAGACTGTTCTTCGCTTCGATACTTTATCTTCCCCTTCTTCTGGGCGCACTTCTGGTATTTTCACGATGAGTGTGAAAATCCAAAAATCCAGTTCCATGGCACCGGGTCGCCGTCCGCTCCAATATGCGATTTTGGGTGGCTTGGTTGCTTTTGCGCTCGCTCTTTGTGCGCTTGTCGTGGTGATGATGTTAAACCGCGGACCCGCCGTGGCTTACTGATGAGATTTTGATCATGAATAACGCAGCCTTCAACAACGCCTCGCTCTTTCACGCACCGACAGTGCAGGAAGCGGATCATCACGGGCACCCCAAAACGGATCCCAAGATTTGTCGTCTCGGAACGATTGTCTTTCTTTGCTCCGAGGCTCTTCTCTTCAGCGGATTGATTTCAGCCTATCTTGTCGTGCGGGCCGCCGGCGGATTTTCCAATTGGCCCCCCAATTTTCATGATGGCATTGAACTGCCGGCGATGCCCCGGCTTCTGACCGGCATCAACACGGTCATTCTTGTTAGCAGCAGCTTTGTTTACCATGCCGCGGAAAGTGCCGTAAAAAAGGGAAAGTCCGGGTCCTCCCTGATTTTGTTGGCTGCCTTGCTGGGAGCAACCTTTGTAGGTATTCAGTGTGTGGAATGGACGAACCTTTACCGTGAAGGACTCTGGTTTAACAAAGGCGGAGTCTATGGATCGAGTTTCTTCACGCTGACCGGTTTTCATGGCGCCCATGTCTGTATCGGAGTGCTGCTGATACTCTGGTGCTTCTATCTTCAGGTGACTCGTCGGACATTCACTCCTCAACGCCATGTTGCGCTTGAGAATGTGGGTCTCTACTGGCACTTCGTGGATGTCGTCTGGGTCTTTCTCTATGTGATCCTCTACTGGCTCTGATCCGAAGACGCGCAAGCGAACGATATCGGTGAGCTTAGAACCAAAAAGACTGCCACTGACGGCCTGGATTGTGGCCTTCCTTGTGATTGCGCTGCTGATCACGGGTGCCGCCTCGATTTTTCGACACGCTGAGAGAAAATCCTCGGATCAGTTACCCGTCCTGGCCAGTGTTCCCGACTTCCACTTCACTACGCAGGATGGGAAAACACTGAGTCGTGCGGATCTTCTGGGCAAGGTATGGGTAGTCGATTTTATCTTCACACGCTGCGCCGGACCCTGCCCGATGATGTCCTCCCGTATGGCGGAAGTGAGTCGTGAATTAAAAAAAGCCGACAATGTCCGTCTGGTCTCTGTATCCATCGACCCCGAACATGACACGCCGGAGGTGCTCAGCAGATATGCGTCGCAGTTGCAGGCTGATCTGAAACACTGGATCTTCCTGACCGGACCCAAGAGTGCCATTCAGGAATTCACCACCCGCGGCATGCTGCAGGCACTGGCTACGGATTTTTCCGGAATACCGACACACTCTACACGGTTCCTTGTGATTGACCGTGACGGGCAGCTTCGCAAGACCCGCAATCTCGATGAACCTGAGCTGGTTCAGAAGCTTTTGATGGACATTGGTGATCTCCTTCGGGAAACTTCTTCTAACAAGGAAGCATCGAAGCCTTAAGCACCATGAACGAAAGATTGTCATTCAAGGGGATCTCCGCGGCAGCGATGGTAATGATCGTTGCGGTGACGAATGTGGGGGCCTGTCCTGATTGCGCGCTGAAAAGCTCCGGCGGATTCATTGAGCCTCAGACAGTGATGTCCAAACTGGCATTTTCATCCAGCACACTGCTTCTGCTTGGGATTTTGTGTTCCGTATTAGGATTCCTGATCTGGTCAATGGTAAAAACCTGCAGGGAACTGAACAAGGAGCGTTCCCTCTCTTCCATTGATGGAGTCTAAGAGGGCTGCATGAAGGCAACCGATCTCCCTGCGATCAATGCGACGCTCAATGGCATCAGTGCCCTGCTTATCCTTGTGGGTGTCTTGATGATCAAAAGGGAACACAAGCAGGCTCATGCACTCTGCATGGCCGGGGCAATCGTTACCTCCGCTCTCTTCCTGCTCTGTTACTTGACCTATCATTATCTCAAGGCCGGGCATGTGACTCATTTCACTCATCCGGGGTGGCCCAAGACGCTCTATTTTTTCATCCTTGGCACCCACACGCCGCTTGCCGTTCTGGTGCTCCCACTTATTGCCATGACAGTGATTCCCGCACTTCAGCAGCGCTTCGACTCCCATAAGCGTATGGCCCGATGGACTCTTCCCGTCTGGCTCTATGTCTCCGTGACAGGAGTGCTCGTTTACCTGATGCTATACCAATGGTTTCCATCCGCGAAGATTTGACCCTTTCTAATCCCCCGCCCGCCGGTTCCGGAATTGAGCGCACTGGCATGCTTGATGCCTTTGCCCATGATACCCGGGAGGATATTCTCGTGCTGGCGATGTTTGAGACGCGCCCATGGAAATATGGAGAGATTCAACTCTTTCAGCTTCAGGAAAAGCTGAACGCCTATGTCTCCTTCGTGCTGGATGGAGAGATGAAGGAAACCTTCTCCCATCTTTCTAACAAGCCAGTTCGCATCGAACTCCGCTCGGCCCATGAACCGCCCCCCAGGGCACTGGAGTTCCTCGGCAGGGCCCGCTCTCAGCTTGCGCTTCAACAGATCGGCCTTGAGGTCGTGCTCATTGGTGAACAACCAGAATCCGGTTGCTGCGGCGGTGGTGGATGCTGCGGTGAAAATGATGGGGATCACGTACACGCCAAAAAGCACGATCGTCAGGAAGGGGGATGCGGCTGTCACGCATCCTGACCGATTGCTCACCATGAACCGCCCGTGATGGAACTCACCACAACAACCCGACCGCGCAATGTCGATTGGAAGCGGGCTGCGGCCATCCTCTACGGCGACTGGGGAACCAGTAAGGCCTATGTCATCGGTCTTGCGTTTGCGGTGGCTGGTTATAGCTCTCCGTGGCTCATCGCCGCCATGTGTCTTCTCACGGCGATCGTGGGATATAATTACATCGTTATTTGCAGGCACTACCCCAATGGTGGCGGAGTCTACGCCAGTGTGCGTCACCGTTCGGAGGTCATCTCCATTGTCGGGGCCTTTCTGCTGATTGCGGACTACATCGTCACGGCGGCGGCGAGTGCCCTTTCCGCCTTTCTCTATCTTGGGGTGCCTCACCCGGAATACTGGGCCGGAGCCGCCATTCTGATTATCGGGGCACTCAACTATTTCGGTCCCAAACATACCGGGGGTCTGGCCGTGTTGGTCTCGGTTCCCACCGCCATCGTGGTCATCCTGTTGGCGCTCTTTGCCCTTCCCCATCTCGGGGAGGCGGTTGCCCATCTCCAGCCTCTCCACGGGAGCTTTGGCCATAATTGGAATGCCTTTGTGGGCATCGTGCTGGCCCTCTCGGGTGTGGAGGCGATTGCCAATGCCACAGGCGTGATGAAACTCAATCCTGGAAGTTCCTTGGAAAAGCCGGATGTTTCCAAGACAGCCACCAAGTCGATCCTTGTTGTGATGGGTGAGGTGTGCTTCATGACGGCGCTTCTCGGACTCGCCATGGCCGCGCTTCCCGGAATGGTCGTTTCCCACGGGGATGTGAATGCACCTGGCGCGGAGGGAGTGCGTGACTACATGCTCCGCTATATGGGGCAGGTATTTGTGGGGAATGTCTTTGGACCACTGGCAGGAAATATCATGGGATGGGCGGTGAGTATCGTCTTCGGAGCACTGCTCCTTTCCGCAGTGAACACGGCCCTCATGGCGTTGAGCTCGATCTCCTTCCTCATGGCTCGCGATCAGGAATTGCCGCCGATTTTTGCCAAACTCAACCACTTTGGTGTTCCGAATGCGGGATTGATCATGGCCATGGTGATTCCCGCTGCCCTGGTGATCATGGTAAGTGACATGTCGGGACTGGCTGATCTGTATGCAGTTGGTGTGGTAGGCGCAATCGCTACAAATCTCGGTGCAACGAGCACCGATTGGAAACTCGATCTCAAAAAATACGAGAGGAGTATCATGTTTGTCACCTTTGTGATCATGGCGGCGATCGAGATTTCGCTTTTCATCGATAAGCCCAATGCCTTGCGGTTTGCCATCAGCATTCTGGTGGTCGGTCTGATCCTTCGCGGGTTGGCACAGGAAGCCGCGCAGCGTAAAAGTGCTGCTGCTCAGGATGCCGCCTTGGAAGCAGCCGTTCTGGCGGTTGAGAGTGCTGCGCGTACCGGAGGCAAGGCCTCAGCAAAACCAGTCATTGCCACTGGGACAGCCGTTGCACCAGTCCCGGCACGCAAGGCTTACACGGGTCCCATGCTGACAGCCGTTCGCGGACCAGGACGCACCCTTGATTTTGCCGTGAATGAAGCAGCAGATAACGGTCAGCCTCTCTATGTCCTCTTCGTGAGGGAGCAACAGGTGATCGCGCCCGGTGATCGTCGCAAAAAATGGACCGAAGATGAGGGTGCAAGGGCCGTTTTTGAGCCGCTCCGCGCCAAAGGACTCGGGGAGACGATCATTCCCTGCTATGCAGTCAGTGATGCTCCGGCCTACACCATTGCCGATCTGGCTTCCACGATCGGAGCCGAGCGGGTTCTGCTAGGTGCTCCCCAGCGCGGCTCATTCATTCATATCCTGAGGGGAAATATCATCCGTGAGGTTGCCAAGTTGCTGCCCGATGATATTCATCTGCTGGTTACCGTTTGAGAAACTGCTTTTTGCCCTTGTTGTTTTTGGTAAAAACAGGGGAAGTGAAGATCTATGAATTCCTCCACCTATAAGTTGCTCAGCGGTCTCTGCTTTGTACTCGGATTTGTTTCCATTATCGGATCGATCGCGATTTGGTTCATCCAAGGTGGGGGGGCGGCCGCATCGGATACCCGGCTGCACGGCGAATTGTTCGGGATTTTTGTCGGACTCTGGGCGCCGACCTTCTTCATCCTTTCCAATCGCTTTGACCGCTACGCGGAACTCTCCAAAGACTGATTTGAAGGGGCAGCGAAAGCTAAGAAATCCAATCAGACCAGCAACCGGTTGATGTAATCCGAGGGTTCGTAATTCTCAATGAGGATTTCTTCCTGCGTGCCGCGTTTCATGCGTGCCCGTTTCACCATAATTTCGGGTGTCTTGTGGGGAGCAAAGAGAATGTCATCATGTGTGGCATTCAGCTTTTCTGCAAACATCGATGGAAGCAGATGTCCTCCAAGATGGTCGCTACGACCTGTCGCGACATGGAGCGTGCCACGTACCTTCTCATCCTGAATGTCACGCCCACTGACAGGGAGAAGTTGGGTGCCGAAGCCTAGTTCGCCAAGTTCTCCGGTGACAGGGTCGGAAAGAAGCTTGGCATTGTGAGCGGCGACGGTATCGGGATTTCCCTTGATCACATCTGCCTTGACGATGCGACCTCCGGAAACAGTCATCGCCCCGAGGGTTCCATCCTCATACCTGTAGGGAAAAGATCCCTCTGCTCCCTCGGGAACAAAATAGACCTCTCCGGCGGGAAGGTTGGCGACATCGGGTTCATCACCGAGACAAAGGCCGTGACTTTTTTGGGCCTCCTGTCCATTGAGGATGAGACGGAGTGTGTAATCGCTTCCGTTGCAGAGAAAATCAATCTCGACCCAATCTGCTTTAGTCACACCGAGTCGCAACTTTTCAGCCTCAATGCTGACTTCGTTGTAATCGACGGCAAGACCACTTGAGAGAATGACCTCGTTGACTCCATGCAGCGTGGCTCCACGGAATCCATACTGCTTTGCGAAAGCGGTAAGAGGTGCCGTGGCAGAAAAGGTCGAGATACACAGAATGATGTCGTAGTTGGGATAGACATCTTGCGAGAGGCTGATTTTTTCCCCCTTGGGATCGTAGGCCTCGTCGGGAAGATCCAGGTTGCTTCCACCGGTAAGTTTGTAGGCAAAAATCTCGCCCCCGCTAAGTCCCATTTTGGTCAGCAGTCCCTCATTTAGAGGCTTGTAGAATGATTCGATGGCGTGGTGTTGAATCGAGAGGTCGGGATTGTTGAGAAAGAGGAAATCCATGATGTCCGAGGGATCTTCGAGATCGATGAGGATGGCGACACGCTGCCCTGCCTTGGGAGCAAAGGTAATTGTGAGCAGGCGCTCCAAGCTGAATGGAGGAAACTTACGTGCGGCAATCAGTTCGGCGATGGGGGCTGCGGGGAGAAGCGTGGAAGGCGACATGGAATGTGGGATTGATTTAGGGTTGGCCAACGACTATCACTTAATGAGGTTAACTAGTTTCTTTGGATTTTCACCAATTTTTTATTTACCTTACCCTCGATTGCACATGGTTTCCTCCCTGAGTAGAGGGAACCACAGCGAAATCCCAGTGATTAGTTGGTGCGAATCAATGCAAAAAGAGGCACCGCGATCAGAGATCCGACAATCGGTGCCGCGAGATAGATCCATAGATGCTCCAGATGTCCTGAGACGAGGGCTGGGGCAAGGGAACGGGCGGGATTCATCGAAGCACCGGAAATCGGGCCGGCAAAAAGGGCCTCAAGAGCAATAACAGCACCAACGGTGATACCTGCCGTGATTCCTTTCTCTTTGGCACCATGCGAGACATTCAGAATGACAAACATCAAAAGAGCTGTAAGCAGCACTTCAAGGATAAACGATTGCCCGTCCGAACCGGCGGGGAGAGTGGCACCGAGCAGGGTATTCTCAGGGAATAGGAAATGGAGCGTGAGACTCGCGAGCAAAGCTCCTGTCGCCTGTACCCCAATGTAGGGAAAAAGCTCCAGGAGTGGAAAACGCCCCGAAATGAAAAATCCGATCGAGACGGCGGGATTGAGATGGGCTCCCGAGACATCGCCGAGCGTGTAGATCATCGCCAGTACGATCAGTCCAAAGGTAAGTGCGACTCCGACATGCGTGATGGCTCCTCCTGAAACCTGATCGATCACGATGGCTCCGGTTCCAGCAAAGACCAGGGCATAGGTACCCAGCAACTCGGCAAGCAGTTTGCGAAGAAGTGGAATCATGCCGCGAGATCATTTCCCTGCTTTAGGCCGGCGGACAAGCTCCTACGAATGCCTGCGGCATAGGCCTCAAAGACGAGCTTGATCTGGTCGCGCACGCGGCGGAATTCGTTGAGCACTTCCTTTTCGGTTCCTGTGGCGTGGGCGGGATCATCAAAGCCCCAATGGAAGCGGTGGAGTTGTCCGGGGAACATTGGGCAAGCTTGGTCAGCATTGCCACAGACGGTGATCACCGTATCAACGGGACGATTCAGAAATTCCTCCATGTGTTTGGAATGGTGAGCCGAGATGTCGATATCGATCTCTTTCATCACTTCGATGGACTTGGGGTGAACATAGCCAGCAGGCTTGGAGCCAGCGCTAGCGACTTCAATAAGGTCTCCGGCAGCGGCCCGCAGGATGCCTTCGGCAAGATGGCTCCTGCAGGAGTTGCCGGTGCAGAGAATCAGGATGAGAGGTTTGGAGGTCATAAAAGTAGAAATGAAGGGTTTTAGCAGCAACCCGATCCCGAACAGCAGGAGCGGCCATCATCCTCTTTCACAAGTTCTATGCCACCGAGCACAACGCGTTTGATGACTTCCCCGGTTTCGGGGTGACGGGTAAGCGGAGTCTCATTTTCCGACTGTTCGATCTCGTAATGCTTCGGGTCGTCGCAGCAGCTCTCGGGAATAGTTTCGTAGATGTAGGTTGGCATCGTGTTGTATTTTTACGGGGTTGTTGTTTGAGGATGATGAAGGAGGGCAGTCAAGCCGCTTGCGCCGACAGGTTCGGTTGCCTGCCATTGCAGGAGATAGGCTCGCGTGGCCAGTGATTCTGTGACCTCCCTAAGATAAGGGTGTTCGTTTCGAGCCCTCTGTCTCAGGAGGGGGTCAGTTGTATTGAGAGAGCAGAGGCTCTGGTTCACGATCCATCCAAACGGCTCAATCGCCGCCCGTCGCAAATCCTGCTGCAATGCGGCAGCCTCATGAACCGGAGTTGCTTCGGGCAGGGTCACAAGCAGGACGCGCGTGTAATTCGGGTCTCTCAGACGGGGGAGAAGTTGCCTGACTTCCTCCGGGATGTCTTCCCGTGCCTGGCGTCCGAGCTCCCGATGATAGGCTTCCGTGGCATCGAGCAGCAGAAGGGTATGGCCCGTTGGTGCCGTATCCAGAATGACAAACGAGCCCTGCGCCTGAGCCACAGTTCTGGCAAAGGCTCCAAAGACAGCAATCTCTTCGGTGCAGGGCGACCGCAAATCCTCTTCAAGAAGTGCCCGTCCTTCTGAATCAAGTCCAGCGCCCTGGGACTCCATGACCTGAGCGACATAGGCCTCGGTCTCTTTCTTGGGATCAATCCTGCTCACCGTCAGTCCCTCAATCTGGCTGCCGAGCGCCTCGACCAAATGGGCTGCCGGATCGGTCGTGGAGAGATGAGCGGGATAGCCGCGACGGGCCAATTCCACAGCCAGGGAAGCTGCCAGAGTGGTCTTGCCAACGCCTCCCTTGCCCATCGTCATGATGACTCCGCAGCCCGGGGCGATCAGATTCTCGATTAGGTATTCTATAGGGAGGAAATCGCACCTTGTTGTTTCCGAGCTGTCGATGCTGATCGGAGTTTCAGGAAAAATACCGGAAACAATGGCTCTGAGAGACTCCAACCCAAGAAGATTATTGGGGCGAAGGGGCACTTCATAGACTGGCAATTGACCTAGAAAGTCTTTGAATGCATGGATGGCCTTGACGCCACGGAGTTCCAAGGCATCGGCAAGCGAATCACCCGGTTCCGCCGCCGTGAAGGTTCCATTGAGCACAAGGCACTGGTTGGTGACATCAAGGGAGGCTAGTTCCTTCCATGTGCGTTCCGCTTCCCTGAGCGGTTGTCTCTGGGGTCGGCTGACCAGCACAAGGGTGGTACGGAGCGAATCGGCCAGCACATTCAATGCTCCTTCATAGATGGTTCGTTGTTGATCCAGGCCGGCCAGCGGCCCAAGGCAAGAGGTGCCGGAGGTGTTGTTTTTAAAGTATCCTGTCCAGGCTTTTGGCAATGTCAGCAAGCGGAGTGTGTGTCCGGTTGGAGCGGTATCAAAAACGACATGGTCATAATCCATGGTCGTGGCGACATCCCCAAGGAGTCGGGCAAACTCGTCGAAGGCTGCAATCTCCATCGTGCAGGCACCGGAGAGCTGCTCCTCCATACTGCGAAGTGCAGCTTTCGGCAAAAGGCCGCGCATCGGGCCGACAATTTTTTCCCGATAGGCGTGTGCCGCCCGCTCGGGGTCGATGTTCAGGGCAAACAGATTGGGCACACCGGGAATGTTGCCAGCCTGACTGCTGAGTTCTATGCCAAGCACCTCATCAAGATTGGATGCGGGGTCGGTACTGACGAGCAGCACCCTTTTGCCCCGATCAGCCAGCGCAATTGCTGTCGTACAGGCGAGCGAGGTTTTACCCACGCCTCCCTTGCCGGTGAAAAAGAGGAACCGCGTTGCCCGATCAATTAGCTCAACGATCCCTGTAAAAGGTTGATTCATTTTGAGAGCCACTCCTTGCGGGTTTCCTGATCGGGATAGGTCCCCTTGAGCACCAGTGCTCCATCGATAAAAAACAAGGGGAGAACCTCGATCCCGTCGCTTTGAAGCAGTGCATTGACCTGCTTGTTCTGCACAAAGGCCAGAGGCTGTTGGGAGAGATTGAAGCGCTCCACCTGGACGCCAAGCTCCTTGAGATGATGGAGGAATCCTGCGACCTGTGGAAGAATGGGATCGATATCCGGGCCGCAGATCCCCGTGGAGCAGCACATGGCGGGATCGTAAATCTGGATGGATTTCATGGTTTTGGAGCTAACAGGCGCATTGCATGCGGGACTGGTTTGTTGAGGAGATGAGATCGATGCATCGGAAGAATTCTCCAAAGCAAGGGCATGCGATCTGGTAGTAGCAACAGACGCCCCGTTTCTCGCAGACGAGCAGGCCAGCCTTTTTCATGACAGCGAGATGCTTGGAGAGGGTCGTGACATCACATCCGGCAAGCGCGGTCAGTTCATTCACGCAAAGCTCCCCGTGGGTGAGGCGCTCCATGATGAGCAGTCGTGTCGGGTGAGCCATCGCTTTCACCACGATTGAACGATCCGCAGCATTCTTCTTCAGCTTAGTAGAGCGGGGTGGCATATTTGGCAAAAATGCCAAATAATCGGCCAATGTCAAGATCCGCGAGTTTTTTCCTCAGTTTCGAAGTGATGGCTGCTTCGCATCAATGATCCCCCCATGTGCATCGGCCTCACGGCATAGGGATGCGTAGAGACCATTTTCAGCCAGCAGACTCTCGTGGGTGCCCCGTTCGACAATGCGCCCGCGCTCCATAACGAGAATCTGATCCGCGTACCGGACTGTGGAGAGGCGGTGGGCAATGACGAAGCTGGTGCGTCCGGCGAGCAAATGTTGCAGGGCTTCCTGAATGAGCCGCTCGGTGGTGTTATCCACACTGGCTGTGGCCTCATCGAGAATCAGTATCGGGGGATTCTTGAGCAGCGCACGGGCGATGGAGAGGCGCTGCTTTTCCCCGACGCTCAATTTCACTCCACGCTCTCCTAGCTGAGAGTGGAGTCCTTTTGGAAGTCGGCGGACAAAGACCTCCGCATTCGCTGCCGCCAGCGCGCGCCACATCTCTTCCTCGGTGGCATCTGGTTTGCCTATCCGGAGATTTTCCGCCGTGGTTCCGTTGAAGAGGAAGCTCTCTTGGGTGACCATCGCCACCGAATGCCGCAGCACTCCCAAGGGGATCTTTCGGATGGGTGTGCCATCAAGCAGGATCTCACCGGAGCTGAGTTCATAGAATCGACTCAACAGGTGAACAAGCGATGTCTTCCCCGCACCAGTGGGGCCGACAAGAGCGGTCATCTCACCCTGTCTCGCATGCAGGCTGATCTCCTGTAGGACGGGGAAATCTTGCTGATACTGAAAACCGACTGCCTCGTAGCGGACATCGCCCAAGAGAGGTTCTGATGAGCCCGCTGTTGTTGTCGGATCGTTGTAGCCAGGTTCAACTGTGGCATCGAGGATGGAAAAGACCCGCTCGCTGGCAGCGCGTCCTGATTGCAGCAGTTGATTGAGGGAATGAAGCCGTCCGATCGGTTCGTAAAGATAGCGGGCAAGGAGAAGAAAGGCGGTCAAAACGCCCAGATCCATCTCTCCATGCAGAACGCGTCCGCCACCGATGAGAAGAATCACTACCATGCCGGCATTTCCGAGGAAGTTCATGGAAGGGCTGTAGATGGCCCAGTAGCGCATGACGACCAGGGAGGCTTCGCGCAAGGCATCGCTCGCAGCATTGAAGCGGGCATGTTCTCTTGCCTCACTGGTGTAGGTCTTAATCTGACGAATCCCGTCCAGATTATCGTGCAGGAGAGAGTTCAGCACCGAAGTGGCCTTACGCGCCGTGCGGTATCGCTTTCCCGCAGTGAGCGTGTAGGCAAGGGCACCCAGTGCCAAAAACGGTACGGGAGTCAGGGCGGCAAGGGTCAGTGCCGCGCTATAATGGGCCATCATGACGAGAACGATGCCTATCTGAAGGAAGGCGACGGTTCCCTGTTCGATGCCATCGATGAGAACGCGTTCCACATTGGTCACATCCTCGACGAGTCGGGTCATGACGTCGCCGGTGGCCCTGTTATCAAACCAGTTCAGGGGAAGCATCTGAATGCGGGCGTAGAGATCACTGCGAAGATCAAAGATGACGCGTTGTTCGAAATGGTTGTTGAGCAGAATGCGCAGGCAGTTCAGGAGATCTTGGGCAAAGAAGGCTGCGAGACCGGTCAGGATCAGCGGGATGAACCGTTCAGGATGATTGGTTCTCAGGACGCCATCGATGATCTGCTGGGTCACCGCTGGAAAGACCACTACGGTCAGTGTGCTGCCAACCGCGCAAAATATCGTGGCCAGTGCCATCCATGGATAACGGGCTGTGTAGCCAAAAACGCGGAAGAGAATGCGCATGATGCTTAAGGAAGCGCCGATTAAATCGCATTGAGGCCATTGCGGCAAGAAGGGGTCGCCGATCTTTTATCGCCGCAACCCGAAGGGCTGAATCCATTTGTCGATTTTTATGGCGTTGCTCGCTCGGGCGAGACCGCTGCGGGTATCGCCCATCATTCGCGCCTTCAAAAATCATCAAATCTTCTTCAGTGGCCATCATGGGATTTAATCAGCGGTTCCTAGAAGGAACGGTTTTCGGTGAGGGGATGCAATGCTGCGCATAAAGGCCAGAGGATCAGTCATCAAATCGAAAATATTAAAGCGTTGTTATATGCTTTCATAAAACGGGTTGCATCGAATTGTTCATTTTGCTGTTTGTTTTTGTGCTGCCTGCTGCCTAAAAATCACCATCCCAAACGCGCTTGTCTGAAAAACGACAATTGGAACCGCTTGGATCTTCAGACAATGGAGCGATTGGAAGAGTTGGTGGTCATTCTTCGCGGCGATCTTGTAATGCAGCGGCACTAAAAAGTTGGCACGAGGGTTGCTTTAAATCCCTTACCGCCCCACTAGGCGCATAACAAAAACACCAACCCATGATGAAAAAAACAACCTCTGTGATTCGATTGCTCGCAGCTGTCGCCTCGTTGGCGATGCTCGGTGCAGTCACATCCACACTCCACGCAGATACGAATGCGCCGGCGGCGGCTCCAGCAGCACCGGCCCCCACGCCGATGCCTTTTGCAAGTGCTGCCGTATCGAATCAGATCGCCTTTCTGGAGGCGGCTCACAGCAATAGTGATCCGACTCCAACTGGCATCGCCTACGAGTCCGATCCGGGTCACAACGCCTGGATGATGGTCTCCGCAGCCTTCGTGCTGATGATGACTCTCCCTGGATTGGCCCTATTCTACGGCGGTCTCGTTCGTTCCAAGAACATTCTTTCCGTCATTGCGATGTGTTTCGGCATCACCGCCTTGGTCTCCGTGATCTGGTGGGCTGTCGGTTATAGCCTCGTTTTCGGAACAAGCTTTAACACAACAATTCCGGTCATCGGACCCTTTATTGGTGGAAACGAATACTTCTTCTTTAAAGGTGTCGATTCTCTGCCAAACACGAACTATGCCTACTGGGTTTCCCAGAATGTCTTCAGTATCTTCCAGTTAACCTTTGCGATCATTACCCCGGCCCTGATCTTCGGCGCCACTGCCGAACGCTTGAAGTTCGGTGCCCTGATGGCCTTTGTCTTCGGGTGGATGTTCCTCGTCTACTTCCCGCTTGCTCACATGGTATGGGGTTCCACCGGACTGATGAACGGTGTATGGAATGGTGATGCCAAGATCCCAGCGATTGACTTCGCAGGAGGAACGGTCGTGCACATGTCCTCGGGTTGGACGGCTCTCATCCTCTGCCTTATCCTTGGCAAGCGTGTCGGACACGGCAAGGAGCCGATGCCTCCTCACAGTCTCGTGCTAACCTTCATTGGCACAGCCCTCCTCTGGGTTGGCTGGTATGGATTTAATGCCGGTAGTGCTGTTGCCGCCGATGGAGTTGCAGCCAATGCCTTCACCACCACCACACTTGCGACTGCGGTGGGAGCCTTCACATGGCCTCTGGTTGAGTGGATCTTCAAGGGCAAGCCTAGCGTCCTTGGATTCTGCTCCGGCGCTGTTGCCGGTCTGGTCGTCATCACTCCTGCCTGCGGATTCGTGGATTCCACGGGTGCCGTGATCATCGGCGTCGTTGCCGGTGTGGTGCCGTATATCTTCTGCACGATTATCAAGAACATCTTCAAGTATGACGATGCACTCGACACCTTTGGTGTCCACGGTGTCGGTGGAACCTGCGGTGCCCTGCTCACGGGTATTCTTGTGAATCCAGCGGTGAATGCAAATCTGGGTGGTGCGCCTGCAGTCAAGAATGGTCTCAAGGCGGCGATCGACGGTCACTCTCTTGTTGTCGCCCAGGCCGAGGCAGCAGTCATCACCGTCGCTCTTGCCGTGGTCATGACGACGATTCTTGCCTTCCTCGTCAAGTTCACCATCGGTCTCAGGCCCAGCATTGAGGCTGAACACCAGGGCTTGGACATCCTCGATCACGGTGAGGAGGGTTATAACCACTAATACAACGACGGTTCATACTACATACATTAACACTCATGAAAAAAATCGAAGCAATCATCAAGCCCTTCAAGTTGGAAGAGGTAAAAGACGCACTCAGCGAGCTAGGAATCGAAGGTATGACGGTGACCGAAGTCAAGGGCTTCGGTCGCCAAAAGGGCCACACCGAAATCTATCGTGGTAGCGAGTACACGGTTGATTTCCTTCCTAAAATCAAACTGGAGGTCGTGCTGGCCGACAGCGCGGTTGAAGGGGCTTTGGCAGCTATCGTCAAGACGGCCAAAACCGGCAAGATTGGTGATGGCAAAGTCTTTGTCCTGCCGGTCGAAAATGCGATCCGCATCCGTACCGACGAGACTGGGGACAAGGCTGTCTAAGATCGAAGCGATCTAAATTATACGCCATTCACAAAAAAGGCGGAGACTTCGGTCTCCGCCTTTTTTTCGTCTTGTACGGTGCAGGATGAAAATCGACATGTCGGCAGGGCCTCCATGCTTGTCCGAATGAATGTCAGCTTACGCCCCGGAGCGAAAAATGAATTACAGGGATTCGATATTCCTTTGCAAAATGCACGACAATCAGGTTTAACGAACAGGTCGGATCTCAGAAACACCCCAATTCTCCCATGAAAAAAATCGAAGCTATTATCAAACCTTTCAAGCTCGAAGAGGTGAAGGATGCCCTCAGTGAGATTGGTATCGAGGGAATGACGGTCACGGAAGTCAAGGGCTTCGGTCGTCAGAAGGGCCACACCGAAATCTATCGTGGTAGCGAATACACGGTCGATTTCCTGCCCAAAATTAAACTGGAGATCGTTTTGAGCGACAACGCTGTCGATGAGGCAATCCGGGTGATCAGCGAAGCTGCACGAACCGGGAAAATCGGTGATGGGAAAATTTTCGTTCTCCCTGTTGAAAATGTACTCCGAATTCGCACGAGCGAAACGGGTGAAGCGGCCGTGTAGCAATGGGAAGACACAGGTCTTCCACACATTTTACCCTCTTGTCTTTGGGCTCTCTCGATCCAAGTTATCCGGGCGAGTTCGCAATGCCTTTGAGCAAGACAATCAGCGCTCGGTTTCTCTGAATTCCATTCTATGAGCCACAGGGTTCGTTGTGCATGGGTCGGGCACGGTAAACCTCATTACGAGAAATATCATGATGAGGAATGGGGGGTGCCTGTCCATGATGACCGGAAGCATTTTGAAATGCTGATTTTGGAAGGTGCGCAAGCGGGATTGACATGGGAGACAATTCTTAAGAAGCGCGAGGGATATCGCCGATCCTTCAAGAACTTCGATCCCGTTGCTGTCTCGGGGATGACCGACGATGAGTTGGAATCATTGCTCATCAACCCCTCGATTATCAGAAACCGGCTCAAGGTTTTTTCCGCGCGTAAAAATGCACAGGTCTTTCTAGATGTCCAAAAGGAATACGGCTCTTTTGATGCCTATGTCTGGCGATTTGTGGATGGGAAGCCAATTGTCAACAGACCGAAGGGAGCCGGTGATATGCAAGCTCTCTCGCCGCAGTCAGACAACCTCTCCAAGGACCTCAAAAAACGCGGAATGAGTTTTGTAGGATCGACCATCATTTATGCCTACATGCAGGCCATCGGTATGGTTGATGACCATACTGCGGATTGTTTCAGGGCGCAGCAACCTGCGGCCATCAGATAGCCGTCAGCAGATCCAGGGTTTTCTCGTTTCGTTGAGTGGGGTGTACTTTTGGGGGAACGACTATCCGTGGCGTTTCCGCCGGTATCAGGTAACGGGGCTCTTTTCCATGATCGACCATGATCGGGTGATAGTTCCAAGAGGAGAGCAACTTGCCGGATTCCTCAAGAAATTGAATCAGCAGGGGCGTATGCGGCATCACCTGAGGATGCAGGCAGGTAGGGAGCAGGAATGTTCGGAATCGAACAGCACCGATAAATCCTCCCTCTGGGTGAGGGTGGAGGGGGAGCTTCCAACCGTTGACGGAAATCATCACGGGAGGTTTGCTCCTCTCTCTTGATGGTGCAAACAGGCGTACCTCAAGTCGTTCCGTGGAGGAGTCGACACAGCGAACAAGCCCTCCTGATGGTGTTGGTTGCTCTCCAAGAAGAGGCCATGGCTCAAGGGCGCGACGAAGATGCCATGCTGTGCCGTTGGTTTTTTCCTCTGCCAGGATTGGGAATCGGAATTTCAGATGCTGCTGGAACCACTCCCGTTCAAAATGGAAGCCATCATGGTCATTGAGATACCCGAGTACTTTATCGAGGTCTTCTTCGAGAAAGAAAGGAAGCAGGAAATCGTCATGAAGCCGACCCTTCCAGTCGATCAATGGTTCCTTGTAGGGAGTATGGACGAATGTTGCAGCCAAGGCCCGCCAGAGAGCTTGCACAGCAAGGAACTGTCCGATGTCGGGAGACATTTCGATGGAGCGGAACTCGACCAAACCAAGCCGTCCGTTCGGCATGAAGGGATTGAAGAACTTATCCACGCTGACTTCCGCCTTGTGGGTATTGCCGTTATAATCAAGAAGGAGATTGCGCAGAAACGCATCGATCATGACCGCCGACGCCGGAGCTTCCATCATCTCCATGGCGGTGAGGGAAAGACCCAGTTCCCTTGGAATTTCAAAGAAACTTTCATCAATTCTGGGTGCCTGCGAGGAGGGGCCTACAAACCGTCCGCTAAAAAGATAGGAGAGCGATGGGTGTCTTTGAATGAATCGAAGGAAGCTCGGGAGCAAGTGAGGCTTGAGAAGGAAGGGATTGGAGCTGAGCGAGTCTCCGCCAAGAACAAGATGTCCACCACCACCAGTGGCGGCAACTTCCCCGGAAGGAAGCAGGCGAGTTCCCCTCAGACCACATTCTTCCGCTGCCTGGAAGAGGGCGGCGGCGGTTTTTTCCAAACTTCTCCAGTCGGGAGCCGGAGGAAGATTCACCTCGATGACCCCAGGATCGGGAATAATGGCAAGACTCTCCCAGCCATCCTCATGAGGAGGAGGGTAGCCTTCCAGTGAGATCGGTGCCGAATGGAGCGTCTCGGCAGTCTGTTCGATCGCGGAGAGAAGAGCGGCAAAAGATGAGGCCTCAAGAAAGGGGGGAATAAACAGGGTAAGGGCTCCCTCGCGGATTTCGGCAGTAAGGGCACGGGGCAGACGGCCCTCAGGAAGCTGCGAAAGCGGGAGTCTGAGGCCGATGGAACTGGTGCCGGGCAGCAGGAGGAGATCCCCCCCATCGGCAAGAACCCAGTTATCTGTTTTCCAGACCCCTTTGATGCAGTCAAGGGGAAGTACCCATCCCGCTGCACGGTGAAGCTCCTGCCATCGCTTTCTCTCGGCTGTGGTCCAACGGGGTTGCACGAACCCCTTTTTGTTTCGCGAATATCTTGGAATGGGAGGGGTTTCTCCAAGCATTGCAGCAGCTCGCATAGCCGCCTCCACATCCTCGTAGACGGGGCGAAGACTCCCTGAAACTCCAAGTATGGTCGCCAGTGATGAGAGAAACTTTCTCGGCGAAACGGGCGGCTTCTTACCCTTTTTCCCTTGGGAAAGGAGAGCTGGGTAATTCCAGAGGGGTGTGCCCTTTTTTTTCAGAAGCATGAGCTTCCATCTTGGGATCGGTTCTCCGGGATACTGCTTGCCATTGGAGCGGAGAATGACCGCGCCTGGCATGAGTGATTTTTCCAGCGCGCGGGAGAGGTTCCACGCAAGACGCAGTTTTTGCTCCCCCAAGGCCTCCAGATTCCACTCGGGGCCGGATGGTTTTTCCGGAATAAAAGTAGGCTCTCCCCCCTGGGTTAGAATCAGACCGGCCTCTGCCAGCAACCTGTCGGCGTGTTCTCCCTGAAGACGCAATCCTTCAATCATGCTGTAAGCGATGGCGCTCATACCTCAATTTCTTCTCCTGGCAACAGTTCGCGGGCGGAAATTTCCCCATCATGGAGTAGGCATAGATCGGGCTCTCCACAGTAAGAGCCTTCCACCGGAGGAATGTCACCGGCCACGGTCGATACGGCGACGGCGATGTGATGGGCGTCGGCGAGGATACCGTTGGTCGGATCGAGGCCCCTCCAGCCAGCGCCGGGCAGATAGACTTCACACCAGCCATGCGTGTAGGACTCTCCTTCCAGTCCTCCTGGAGTGGAGCAGAGATAACCACTGACATAACGGGCAGCTACCCCCAGAAACCGTGCCGCCTCGATCATAAGATGAGCAAAATCACGACAGGTTCCCTCTCCCTGCGTCAGTATCTCACTGACCGACCACACTCCATGAATATGCCGTGGAGTATAACGGAACAAGGCACGGATCGCGCTGTTGATCGAAGTGATGGTGCCCAGGGTGGAGGGGGGGCTGGAAGGCCCGGAGTTGCGTTCCTGGAAGGGTTTGAGCCAATAGCCCAGGATCGCTGCCGCGCTCTCGTCCATGGGTTGGAGAAACGGTGCAAGCAGGCTGCTCTCCCTCTCGTCGTATTTGATCGGGAGATGCATCGAGCGATCTTCTAAAAGAAAGTCAAAGGGGTTGGTGAGTTGCTGCTCGATCAGCAAGGAACTCCTGATGAGGAGTTCATCCGTCATCACGGGAAAAACAGCCTTGCCCAAGATGTTTCCGAGGGCGTCCAGGTTCCACTTCACGGAAGACTCCCCGCTGATCGTCAATTCAGATTTAAGCAGGCGCAATCCCGGCGTCGTTCTGGGAAGCAGTCGGAGAAGATGGGGAGTCAGACCAACCGGCACGGCATAACGGTAGCGAGTGGTGTGGTCGATTCTGAGGAACATGGGGGCGGGCGGCACTACGGGACTCTATCTCAACAGTCGGTGTGCTAACGAAAGAGAAATACGAACAATGGAAAAATTCCCGGTTTGGATGGAATAATCAGAAGTGTCTCATGACACCGTCGAAGCAAAAAAGTCCAGCGGTTGATTTTTGAATCGGTTGACATTTCGTTTATTGGATAAAGCAAACTCCATACCAAGATGAAGGCTGGTGCGCTGTTTTTTTCCGAAATGCCTTTGCCTTTACCTTTCGCCGGGAAAAAATACTCTTTTAACAATGAAAACCATACTCGTGACCGGCGGAGCAGGATATATCGGAAGCATTTGCGTTGAGCAGCTTCTTAATCAGGGCTACAAGGTTGCCGTTTTTGACAATCTTTCCGAGGGGCACCGGTTGGCAATCGATCAGCGGGCTGAATTTTTTCAGGGTGATCTTGCCGATATCGAAGCGATCAAACTTGCCCTGAGAGAATCAAAAGCCGAGGCGGTGATGCACTTCGCAGCCAATGCCCTGGTCGGCGAGTCAATGAGCAATCCTGGAAAGTATTTCCGAAACAATGTGGCCAACGGGGTGAATCTGTTGGAAGCCATGGTGGCCGAGGGGGTGAAGCGTTTTGTCTTTTCATCCACCTGCGCCACCTTTGGCGTCCCGGAGCGCATGCCCATCGACGAAACCCTCGCACAGAAGCCGATCAACCCTTATGGCGAATCGAAGCTGATGTTTGAGAAAGTGCTGCGCTGGTATGGAGATATTTATGGGATCACTTTTGTCGCCCTGAGGTATTTCAATGCTGCCGGAGCATCGGAAAAGTTCGGCGAGGATCACCGCATCGAGACGCATCTCATTCCCAATGTGCTCAAGGTGGCGCTCGGTCAGAAAGAGTCCGTCGAGATTTACGGTACGGATTATCCGACCCCTGACGGCAGTTGCATTCGTGATTACATCCATATCATCGATCTTGCACAGGCCCACCTGCTGGCCCTTGATGCCGGCCAGAGTGCCTTTTACAATCTTGGGACAGGTGGAGGCACTTCTGTTCGGGAAGTTATTGAGTGCTGTCGCTCGATCACGGGACATGCGATTCCGGCGCTTGAAAAGCCCCGTCGTGCCGGTGATCCCCCCCTGCTCATTGCTGGCTCTGACAAGATCCAACGGGAACTGGGTTGGAAGCCGAAGTATCAGGATATCCGCACCATCGTCGAAAGTGCCTGGGCCTGGCATGTGAAGAACCCGAATGGTTACGGGGATTAATGGAATGGGCGTGGAACTGATCGATACCCACGCTCATCTTGATTATCCGGATTTTGAGTCTGATCTGGAAGCTGTCGTAGGACGGGCAGCAGAGGCTGGAGTCACCAGGATCATCAGCATCGGAACTGGTCCGGCGAGCAGTTGCAAGGCGGTCGCTCTCGCTGAACGCTTCCCCAACCTTTATGCCTCTATCGGGATTCATCCGACCAATGTGATTGATGAGGGCGTTGAGCTTTTCCCACTGCTCCGTGAGTTGGCGCATCACCCCAAAGTCGTGGCGATTGGTGAAACAGGAATCGATTACCACCATGTGCCGGAGGGACTGGAAGATGAACGCCTATGGAAGGTTGCTCAGGAGGTTGCCTTCGGGCTACAGCTCGATCTGGCGGAAGAGGTGGGTCTGAATGTGGTGATCCATCAGCGTTCTGCGTGGGAGGAGACGCTCGCAGTGCTGCGTCCGTACACCGGCAGGGTACGCGGAGTATTTCATTGTTTTGGCGGTACCCCGGAGCAGGCCGAGGAAGTTGCCTCTCTTGGCCATCTTGTTTCCTTCACGGGGATCATCTCTTTCAAGAATGCCGCACAGGTCAGGGAGACTGCGGCACGCGTTTCCGCAGATGGGTACATGGTGGAGACCGATTGTCCCTACTTAGCTCCGGTGCCCCATCGAGGAAAAAGGGCTGAACCCGCCCACACGCGGATTGTTGCCGAACAGGTGGCCCTAGCACGGGGTATCAGCGTTGAGGAGGTGGCTGCCGCGACAACGCGCACGGCGGAGAAATTCTTCCGCTTCCGGCGGTTAGCCTCGAACACCCCATGAAATATTCCCTCTTTCTGGATTCGCGACAGAAATTAGCTTCCCCGTGGATCGAAGGCCTCTGGTGTGCCCTGATCATCGGGATGGCATCGCTGTGCTGCCTGCTGGTCATGGGTGGTGCTGCGGGATTTTCCTTGGGCGGTTGGGATGCTGTCTGGCAATACCGGGATGTTTTCTGGAAGGGGTGGCTGCTAACGATCTTCATTTCATTGGTTTCCCTGGCCCTCAGTTCTCTTATCGGGCTCGGAATTGCCTTGACCAGGAGATCTCCGGTATTGCCGTTGCGTTCGTTGGCAATGCTTTATGTCGAGTTGGTGAGAGGCACTCCGTTGTTGGTCCAGATACTCGTGCTTTTCTATGTGGTGGCGAATGCTGTGGGCCTTGAGAATCGCTTGATCGCAGGCGTGCTGATTCTTTCCATTTTTAGTGGCGCCTATCTCTCCGAGATGATCAGGGCGGGCATTGAGGCTATTCCGGCATCCCAATTGGAGTCGGCCCGGGCTATCGGATTGACGCCGTTTCAAATGTACCGGTTTGTCATTTTACCGCAGGCATTACGGCAGATCCTACCGACACTAACTGGGCAATTTGCCTCTCTAATCAAGGATTCTTCACTTCTTTCCATTATCGGATTGGGGGAGTTTACTTTAGCTGCTCAGCAAGTGAATTCGGCCACATACCGGACTTTTGAAAGCTATCTACCTCTCGCTTTGGGATATTTGGTTCTGACACTTCCAATTTCCATCTGTTCAAGAATGATTGAGCGCCGCCTGCGTTATGAAACTTGAGATAGAAAAACTTACCAAGAGCTTCGGTTCGGGTGATCGGAAACAATTGGTACTCGACTCGCTGAATCTGAAGGTTGAATTTCCCCATGTGCTGGCCCTTCTGGGTCCGAGTGGGGGTGGTAAATCGACGCTTCTCCGTGTGATTGCCGGATTGGAGCTAGCCGATGGGGGAATGGTTATCGTCGATGGTGAAACAGTACCTCATCAGGAGAGGAACCTCAGAAACTACCGCCGCTCACTCGGGGTGGTTTTCCAGTCTTTCAACCTCTTTCCCCACATGACGGCAGTGCGCAATGTGATGCTGCCGCTTACTGCAGTCCATGGACTGGAGGAATCCAAGGCTCGGGGGCGTGCATTGGAGGTGTTGGAGCGACTTGGTCTGGCAGTGCATGCAGAGAAAAATCCGATGCAACTTTCCGGTGGTCAACGACAGAGGGTGGCTATTGCAAGAGCGTTGGCTGCAAAACCGAGATTTCTTCTTTTCGATGAGCCGACCTCCGCCCTTGATCCAGAAATGACGGCAGAAGTACTTCAGTTGATCGCCGAACTCAAGAAGGAGGGAACGCCCATGCTGCTCGTGACGCATGAGATGGGATTTGCTCGCAAGATCGCCGATCAGATCGCATTTATCTCGGCGGGCAGAGTCCTTGAGTCGGGAAGTGCCTCCGAGTTTTTTAAGTCCCCGCAGACCTCGCAAGCGAAGCGTTTTTTTGAGAAGGTGCTGGCTTACTGATCTCCTGCTCCGCGTACAGCGAATTACACCGGAGCAAAGAAAAAGCCCCGCCGTTTCCGGCGGGGCTTTTCGGTGTCAGTATAACTAAACTAAACCTTAGAAAGTCAGACCAACGCTTGCGCCGGCCCAGCCAAGGCTCTTCGCAGTATTGTAGAGACCGAGTCCCTGATAGGAATAAGCCCAGTAGCCTGTGACATTTATCAATTTGGTGACCTGCCAGGTGACAGGAAGCTGGAACTGCCAGTTGTTGGCACCCGTTACATAATTCCCCTGCTGATTTGCGTTGTAACGGAATGAGAAGTTATACTGGGTGTTTGGATTGAAGGTGACAGATCCATCCTTCTTGATGAAGGTGAGAGGGATCGCAGCCGACAGAGAAGGAGAGAGGTAGCTCGATCCTGGATTGATGGATCCATATTTGTACTGGTTGGCCGTACCAAGCTCGTAAAAGTAGGTAATCCCACCAGTTACTGGGATTCCGCAGATCGTCTTGGTGTATGATCCAGTGACATTGACCTCGTTCTGGATACCTGTTCCACCTGGACGGTTGCCGCCAGGAAGGTTGAAGTAGCCATAGAATATGTATCCTGCACCCAGAGCAATTCCGTTGTCGAATGTGTGCAGATAGTTTACTGGAATATCAAGCTCTCTGTAGGAAGAGGCATTAGCATTCTGTTTGACAGCTGTAGCATACCAAATAGGTACGGAAAGCGTGTCTTTGGAGGTGATGTGCCAGGTCGGGGTAAATGTGGACGACAGGATCCCAGTACCAGCGAGCACATCGACGCCGCGGAACATGTAGCGGCTGTCGTAGTTTTCACTAGCAGTGAATGTGAAGAGCGGACTTGCAGGAGCTGGAGCTACTGGAGCCTTCACATCTTTTCCGGTTCCAGCCTTAACGCTGGTAGTTGCTGCGACTGCCACAAGGGCGACAGTTGCAATGCGTGTCATTAGTTTCATGGTAGGTTTGGTTAGGTTGGTAGGACTGGTTGAAGTCCGATACATTACCGCAAGCACAGGGCGTGCCAAGTATTTATTTGTATTATTTACAGAGTAATCGCGGTGATTCTCTGAGAAACTGTATAAATGAATCAAACGGCTGATCAAAAATGACCAGAGAGGGATTCAGATTAGAGGACTTTGCTGTTAGCTTTTCGGCTTCCAAAGAGCTGCATCGAGACAGGCCCAGAGATGGATGACCCAACCCATGAGGATGATCCAGAGTAGTCCTGTAAAGACAAAGAACAGAACAGCAGGTAGCAGCCTGCCTTGAATCAGTTGTCCCAAGCCCGGGATAAAAAAGCTGGCCAGCGAGGCAACGACATTACCGGCCGAACCTTGACCACTTGTGCCATTTGTCATGAAAAATATGTGGCTCATATTAAGTCGTCTGTCCAGCAGATGTGTTTTCTCTCTTGCGGGAAAAAAACCAAGAGATCACGCTCAAGCCGTGATCCAAGCACTCTTCACCCCCGCTCACCTTCATCTTGCGATCAACCATGTGCCGATCATAGGTTTTGCGGTTGCCTGTCTGCCGGTTCTAATTGGGATCCTCTTTCACAGTCGCGGCGCTCTCGCTTCAGGTCTCGTGGCCGTTCTTCTTTGTGTTGGAACGATGCCGCTCGTTATGGAAACTGGAGAAGCGGCGCAGGAATCGTTTGCCGATGGTTCCATTGACCCGGGTTTGGATGTGGCAGGGAAGTCAGCTTTTCGCGAGCATAGCAAACGGGCGAAGATCGCAGCCCCGGTGGTCTATGCAGTCGGCATTCTTGCCCTTCTTGCGCTGCTGACCCTGATCAAATTTCCGAGGCAAGCCGCATGGATCGGCTGGGGTGTTCTCATCGGTGCTGCCATCTCAATCGGTCTGAGCGTCTGGACTGCCGAGGCGGGTGGCCGCATCAGGCATACCGAGTTCCGCTCCGCTAAGGAATCGCTCACTGAACCAACGCCAACACCTGTATCGACCCCGGCAACACCGATTCCCCTGCCGGGAACTGCACCCTCACCGGATACAACTGCAAACCCGACCGCCACGCCCGAAGCGGTGCCAACTACCACTCCGTTAAGTACCCCTTCACCCGAAGCATCCCCTTCTGCCCCGGCGTCAACAAATTGGATGTAGGTTGTCTGATCGGCATGGAAGGGTGCTGTTTCTGATATGCGTTTTTATATAGACGCAGCATGATTGGATGGAAAGCTAGGCGAACGCACTAGGGCTGCCGCTTCTCTGCGAAAAATTGAGCAGCCTGAAAAACGACATATTGTTTTTAAAGAGCGGTGAATATTTTAGATGCGGGGCAAGGAGTGAGAGCGCAGCGGTATCGGGCATACCGCAAGCGAGCGGCAACGCAGCTCCGCGCTAAAAGAGCCGACGCTATTCCCCACGGAGCATGGCTTTCATGCGCGCAAAGGCATCCTCGCTTTCCTCTTCACTCAGGGGCTGGGAAAGAAGTTCCTCCATACTGCCAGTTTCCACTCCTTCGCCCTGGAGTTCGAGAAGGAAAGGGCTCGGAGAGCATGAGGAAACACTTCCAAATTTCCGCCGGGTTGAGCAGTGCGTTATGGTCAGGCGGTGGCGGGCGCGGGTGATGCCGACATAAAGGAGGCGGCGTTCCTCTTCCACGGTTCCTTCGGCTTTGGAGCGTTCATGCGGGAGCACCCCATTCTCTGCGCCGACGAGCCAGACATCGGGAAATTCCAACCCCTTGGCTGCATGTAGCGTAATGAGAGTCACGCCTTCGCGCTCCTCGGCTTTTTCCTCTTCGCGTTCCTGTTCGAGGGTCAGCCCATCGAGGAATCCACGCGCACCTTCGCGCGGATGGCGTTGGCAATATCCGGCAAGGGCATTGAGCAGTTCGTGAACATTCTCAGCCCGTCCATCAGCCTCAGCCTCCGTTTTACAACTTTTCTTCAGGTCTTCGTGGTAGCCGCATTCTTCCAGCAGTCCACGGAGTAATCCCGCCACATCGACACCCGGGGTCTGAAGCTGGATACGGTAGGCGCCCCAGTCCTCCGTGAATCGTTGAATCGCGGTTCTGGTCTTGGACGAACTGACGGACAAATGCTCGGGATCGTTAAGAATACCGAGGAGGCTTTTGCGAGTCTTGGCCCCGGCTTCGGTCGCCAGCTGAAGGGTGGCTTGGCCGATTCCTCGCGGGGGATTGGCAAGAACGCGCAGCAGGGCGTTGTCGTCATCGGAATTGAGCAGGGCGCTCAGGTAAGCGACGACATCCTTGACTTCACGCCTGTCAAAGAAGCTCTTCCCCCCCACCACACGGTAGGGAATACGCCTTTCCCTCAGCACTTCCTCAAACTGCCGTGACTGGGCATTCATCCGGTAGAGGATGGCAAAATCGGTCCACGGGCGAGTCTTTGCACTCAGCGGCCCGGCTGCCTGAATCTCATCGGCGATAAATTCCGCCTCCGCCTTGTCATCACTAGCCAGCAGGATGCGCACAGCCTCACCCTCCTTGCGATCGCTCCATAGATTCTTTCCCCGGCGCCGCGAGTTATGACGAATCAGACGGTTGGCCACCGAGAGGATGACATCGGTGCTGCGATAATTCTGCTCCAGTTTGATGACTTCGGGATTGGGAAAATGCCGTTCAAATTCCAGCAGATTGGCCGCTTCGGCACCACGCCATCCGTAGATGCTCTGATCGTCGTCGCCTACCACGCAGATATTGGGGTGAGTCTCACCGGCAAGCAGGCTGACCAACTCGAGTTGGAGTGCATTGGTGTCCTGAAACTCATCCACCATGATATGCCGGTAGCGCGTCCGCCACTCCTCACGGGCCTCGGGATGATCGCGCAGGAGAGTACGGGCCTGGAGCAGCAGATCGTCGAAGTCCATCGCATTGAGCGTGCGGAGTTCGTTCTGGTATTTGGAGAAAAGACTACCGAGTGCCGTATCCGTTGTCTCCGGTTCCGCCATGCCGAGATTCTTGGCCTTGCTGATGATGTTCTTTGCAAGGTTGGGATCGAGGGGATCCTGCTTGTCGTGAATGCGGGCGGCGATTTTCTTGATCAGGCCCATCTGATCACCGTCGTCAAAGATGCTGAAGTTCTCTTTATAGCCGAGTAACGCGGCATGCTTGCGAAGTAGCCGCACACAGAGTGCATGAAAGGTTGAGAGGGTAATTTGCCGGGCCTGCTCGGAAGTCACCGAGGCTGCCACGCGTTCCCTCATTTCCTTGGCGGCCTTGTTGGTGAAGGTGACAGCCAGAATGGAGGCGGGATCAACACCCTGCGATACCAGCCATGCGATCCGGGCAGTGAGCACGCGTGTCTTGCCAGTTCCCGCGCCGGCAAGAATCAGCATCGGACCGTCACCATGCGTAGCGGCGCGGAACTGCTCGGGATTCAGGTCGAAAAGACGAAAGGAGCTCATGCGAGGAATCGACTAGGGGCTTGGGATTTTGGCTCAGTGCGATTTTGCTGTTCGCTCGCCGTAGGAATACTACGGCATTCGCTCACGACGCCTTGCACTGATTCCAAACTTCCTGCGCCTTACTGTTTTGTTGGATCAGTGATTAGGAAGTTTTGGTTTTGTCAGTCTCGCTGCAAATTCGCGAACCATGCGCGGGTAGAGTTCATGCTCAGCGACTTGAATGCGGTCATGAAGTGATTCCGCGGTATCATCGGCCAGAACAGGCACCCGGGTTTGGCCAAGGATCCTGCCTGTATCGACCCCGGCATCTACCAGATGCACCGTGCAGCCAGTTTCAGGCACTCCTGCCTCAAGTGCCTGACGCCAGGCTTCAAGCCCTCGAAAAGCAGGTAACAGTGAGGGATGGATATTTATGATGCGACCGGGGAAGGCTTGTAACAACGGCTCCTTGATGACACGCATGAATCCTGCCAGCACTACAAAATCAACCTCTGCCTCCCTGAGCAGGCGGACAACTTCCGCCTCGGCCTCGGGTGACATCTTGGTACGGAAGGTGCCAGTGCAAACAAACTGACCGGGGATGCCGAATTCACTGGCGAGAGTCAAAATTCCCGCATCCTCCACATCGGAGAGTACGATCACCGGTTTGCAGCCGAGAGTCCCGTTCTTGAATGACTCGGCAAGTGCGCGGAAGTTGGAGCCTTTGCCGGAACCGAGCACTCCAAAGCTGGGTCTGGACATGGAAAACCCCGGTCTGGAAGAACCGGGGTTATTCATCCCTTGCGGGGAGAGACTCAAAGTATTGCTTAGTTGGCAGCGACTTCGGAGACAAGAGGATCGACATTCACACGACGGCCTGCGCGGTCGAAGCGAACTTTTCCTGCAACGAGTGCCCAGATTGTGTAGTCGCGACCAAGTCCTACATTGCGACCCGGAAGAAATTTGGTGCCGCGCTGACGGATGATGATGTTACCAGCATCGACGCTCTGGTCGCCGAACTTTTTCACACCGAGGCGCTTGCTGATGCTATCGCGTCCGTTCTTGACGGATCCCTGTCCTTTTTTATGAGCCATGGTAGGTGGGTGTTAAGTGATTGAGGCTTAAGCAGCGATCTTAGTGATCTTTAGCTTGGTGAGCTGACGGCGATGTCCGACCGTGCGGTGATAACCTTTGCGGCGCTTGAATTTGAAGGCGATGACTTTCTCATCCTTGAACTGGGAGACAACTTCAGCTTTGACACTGGCTCCGGAGACAAGTGGAGAGCCAAGGGTGATCTTGTCACCATTGACGACCAGGAGCACATCGCTGAAAGAAGTTTCTGAGCCGGCTTCAACAGCGAGCTTTTCGACATTCAGGATATCTCCCTCAGAGACGCGGTATTGCTTGCCGCCAGTTTGGATGATTGCGTAGGACATGGGAAATCTTTGGAAAAAGGAGTGAGATATTGCCACAGCGGCATTCACGACACAAGAAAAACTTTCCGGCAATGCCCGCCAGAAAAACATTTAGGCGGAGACTCTGCTTTTATCGCTTGCTACCGGGACTTCACCTCGTATGATGTGCAGCCCCATTGCTCGGGTGGTGAAATGGCAGACACGTGCGTTTAAGGGGCGCATGCCGAAAGGCATGAGGGTTCGAGTCCCTCCCCGAGCACCATTCAAAGCAACCCCAAAACAGCCCCAGAGGCAGTGTTTATAAGGGTTTGCTGGTTTGCTCCAAAAAGACAACCTTTCAAGGCAACCCCATATTTTCCTGCCTTTTTTTGTATATTCTTGTATATTGAGGGGTATGGCAAAATCAGCCGATGGCACGAAGATGAAATTTCCCCTGCGGGTGGAAACCTCTGGACGAGTTGCGAAAATCTACAAACTGAAAAACGGAACCTTCAAAACCCATTTTTCTTTTGCCCAGAAAGCATATCAAAATACACACGCCACCGCTGAATCGGCTCTCCTGTATCTCAAAGATGAATTGGCAAAACTGGATACCGACCGTGCCAACTCGGTAGCCCTCAATCCGCTCAAAGGAACAACTCAAAATTACGCAGAGCTGGAAGTTCTGTTGGCGAAAGAAGGCGAAGGGGCAACTTTACGGGAGGCGGTTCAGTTTTTTCTCGCCCACAGAAAAACAAAGAAATTGGTAGTAGAAACCTTTTCTGTCTGTGCCGAGCAGTTCGTTGAGGCACAAAAGGGGGGAAACAGATCCACTGTTCATATCACGACCCTTAAAAGGCATTTCCGCCGTTTTGGAACAGATTTTGGAAACAGAAAAATCCACGAAATCACAACCGCCGAAATAGCTGATTGGCTTAATAAACAAAAAAATAAGGGCAAAAATACACTCTGGAATCCCAAAACAAGGATGAGCGTCCGCGGTTCGCTTGTATCACTTGCCCGTTATAGGCTTAGCAAATTGTCGTAATGCAATATCGCCGACACAAGGTTTCCGGGCGCAGCGGAACTCATGGCTATAAGGAAAACGCAAATAAGGGAGTGAAATATCTTATATTTTATATTACTTCCGCTATCGACTTTATATGCGGTATATAAATTTACTGAGCATATCCCAGTTGCTATAAAAAATACATAAATCGTACTCATGCCAATTGTTGATGTTTATGTTGTTTTAAGAAGTCGAGGTAACGTATTCTTGCATGTCTGCCTAACGTAAAAGATCAGCGACGACCGTAGGGCGTTCGCTGCATCGCTTGGTTAGGGGATTCGGTCATTCTGGTATTCAATATAATGCTCTGCCCGATTTCTTGCATCTTCTGATGAATCTGGATTTCTGACTACATCTCGTAACAAATTCATGTAGGAATTGCGTGATTCAGAAGATAATCCTGCATTAAGAATACTATTGACCATCCCAACAGAATTGCTCGTTGGCTGTCTCTGAATAGAACGTACAAGTTCTTGCTCATACCCCTTTCCGCTCATTTCTTCCAACGCGTGAACAAGTGGTCCCGGTGCCCCCATGTCTGATTCGGAAAGTCGCTCAATCACAGCAAACATCTCTGGAATAAGGCGTTCAGGCGATGGGATCATCTTGATGGCCGCTGTGATCTTATATAAATGGTTAATTCCTACTGCCGGATTGTAATCGAAGTCTTCTGCTTTTAATCCTCGAAGCTCACGAATGATTTCCTCGTAGGTCATGGTATCAAAAAACGGGTATAGCTTCCCCTAACATATTTTAGAATGACATATCATTCTATTACCATAATGGACGACATGGATTTTCTGGTCTGATGGGAAGGCTTTTATGCCTTCGCCTGCCATTGCGATGCGGTTGTGCAGTCTTTAAGGCACAAACAACTTTTAATGGCGATTTGTGGATGCTCGCCATTTTCAGAGGGGGTGAGATTCGGTGCCGAGCTACTGACTCACGCGGGAATCAGTCGTTTAGAGTGTTTTGCCCTTGAGCGAGCCTCGGCTTCACGGAACATACGGCTTTCCTCGGGAGTCGCGGGACGAGCACCATACTTGCGTAGGATGGCATCAGACTCCTCAACCGTCATCAGACGACCAATCAACTTCCCATCGCATTTAGTGGGCGAGGAAGTCTTCAAGGTAGATTTCGGCGTTTTCTGTAAGGTCGCGGATGGCATATTCAAAAGCCTCGTTGTTATTCAATCTACTCATTAGGAGCTTTCCCCGCAAGCCATCATTGAGACCAAGGACATCCCGATGGGCATAGACGGAAACTAACCCGCCGTTTTGGGGGATGAAGCAACAGACTTTTTGGGAAGGGGTTGCTTCCGAATCTTGGGGGGCAGGGAGAGAACCGCCTTGATTTTTTGGTCGTAGCCTTTTGGCGGTAGAATGGAAAACCATTTCGCTGCCTCTGCGTCAGTAACATTGCGTTTGTAGGAATCAATAATTTCTTGGGGGGAATCTTGCCAACCAAAAACACCAAAGCAGACACCACCCAAAAAACAGCTTCGTCTCACCCTGCCAAATGAACACGCCAAGCAGTGGCTTTCTTTACCGCTACGGCTTCGTAAGCAGGTAGGAGGGATTGTATTCGGGTCGTTCGTCTCAGGGGTTGCCCTCAAAGATTTAGCGGGTCTGGTAAGCGAGTTGAAAATGGCTCGGCTTGCGATGAATAACGCCTTTCAACTCGCACTAGATAAAGGGGCAACTCTGGACATTCTGCTCATCAACCAGAGCGTAGAAAAAATCAACAGATTGCTCGGGGAGGAACACCCGTGAATAGGATGATTTGCAAAGTCATTCGGGCGGGTCACAAAGCCTATTCGTTGGTGAATTACATTGCCAAAAAAGCACTCGGTATCACTGCCAATATGGGATTTGGAACAATGCGTTTTTCCAAAAAACGCCTTCCCTGGGCTATCGAGGGGCTTAGGTCTTTTCACGGAGATTCAAGGGCAAGTGAGGCTCGCCATATCGTTTTTTCACTGCCGAAGGGAACTCCCCGTATAGAAGCAAAAAAATCATTGAGAGCTGTCGCTGACGACTGGCTCAAAACCTATGCCCCAGACCACAACTGGCTCTTAGCTTTGCAATATCACAACCAAGTGTGGCACGCACATTTAGCCGTCGCCAATGTCTCTGCTGACGGCAAGCCCATTAAACTGCGTCCTCACCAGGTGAAGGCGATGGCGACGATGGCTTTCACAAATCACGCCTCCAACGCCACAGGCACAGGGAAACAAGGATTGCCTTTTTACACCAAAGCCCGCCGAAAACTTTCCGTTGAACAACTCGCCGAAAAACTCGTGATGAACACGGGTGAGATTAATTCGGCAGAGTGGTCACGCCTTCAAAAAGAAGGGGTCATTACGAATTTCAGGAACCGTACAGACGGCTCCGTCATCAGTTTCGAGTTCCAGAAGCGACGGCTTCGCGTGGCGTTGTTACGACGACTTCTGACCGAAAAACAAAAACAAAAACAAAAACAAAAAAACTATGAAAACAAACCCAGAAGAAGCACTGGAAACAGTGGAAATCACCGATATATCACCATATCAACGCCTAGGCAAAGAACTCTACGCACGAGGCAACATCATCGTAATCATCCCGAATATGTGGGGAGTAGAAGTGCTGATGGCCCACCGCGTGAGCCTGCACATCCACCCAAACAACCGCAAAGAAGCGTTTGAGAGCTGGGAAGAACTCGGGCAAATCGTCCAAACACTTGAACTAGGTAAAGACTTGGAAGATTACAGAGTCACTCAGCACGCCTGTCCCGATATGCTTCCGAATTTCAACCCTTCGGTCATCGTGCTTCCCGCACCCAAACCAAAACAGCCCACCCCGCCCCCCTCGGGTAGTTCC
>JBAXTN010000013.1:0-56981 GCA_037130175.1 bacterium
ATACCTTCCCTGCCTCAATCCTTCCTACCCACTCAAAATAGCGAGGAGCCTTATTTTTTTTCAAAGCGCGGCTCCGTCCCGGCAGTCAGGCGGCTGATATTGCCCCGATGACGCCAGAGTGCAAGCGCGCACATCACGATTGATACCAACAGGGAAAGCCAGTCCGCCTTGTGCAAGACATAGAGAATTATCACAGCCACCGGAAGCGCAATGGAGGCAGCTATCGAGGCAACCGAAACAAATCGCGTCAGGCTAAAAATCAGCATCCAGATGCCGATCATGAACGGAAATGCCGTTGGGAAAAGCCCCACGATCACACCTGCGGATGAGGCGATTCCCTTTCCCCCTCTGAATCTCAACCAAACCGGAAAGCTGTGTCCCAACAGAACGCAAAGCGCAGCAAGGGCACCTGGAGCCGAAGGTGGCTGAATCGTATTCACCTGAATGCTCCAGTGAATAGCGAGGAGCACGGGGATCAGGCCCTTGAGAAAATCGACCAGAAACACAGTGTAACCCCATGGTTTACCCAGGACACGCAACGCATTGGTGGAACCGATATTGCCGCTTCCCCGAGTCCTCAGATCGATACCGCAATAGAGCCCTGCCAGATAACCTGTCGGAAGGGAACCGATCAGATACGAGCCGACAACTATAATAATCCAAGGAAGCAGAATCATGATCATGTCAGGGTGCTTTGCTGCTTCTCGCCAGCGACAAGAAGATCGACAAGCAAAATGAGACTTTTCCCGATAAAAATCATTTCCATTCGCAAAGCAAAAATCCCCCAAGGATGAGGTGGATGAAGCCGGCTAATTGCCTCCGTGGAAAAGGATCAAAGGAATGCAGTTTGTTTCCTTTTGAAGGCTTTTAGCCAAATCTTACCGAAGGCACAAGTCACCGCTAATACTACATGCAACCCAGCTGATCGATCAGCTCAACCATTTCACGAGTCGCCTGCTCCAATCCCACAAAAATGGACCTGGAGACAATCGAATGGCCGATATTGAGTTCCACTAACTTGGGGAGGGTCAAAATGGGGCCGATATTCGTGTAGTTGAGGCCATGTCCTGCATTAACCTGGATACCGGCCTCGTCCGCCATCTTGGCCGCCCGGATGAGGCGGGACAGTTCGGCGTCGTGTGCCGTACCGGCAGTCTCGGCGTAGGCTCCTGTGTGAAGTTCGACAACAGGTGCGCCAAGGGCGGCAGCGGCAGCAATTTGTGCCGGCTCGGGGTCAATGAAGAGGCTGACGGCAATGCCTGCGTCACGCAGGGATCTCACGGTGGGTTCGAGCAGGGTGCGGTGGGTCACGCAATCAAGCCCCCCTTCAGTCGTGATCTCTTCGCGGGATTCAGGAACGAGACAGACATCGGAGGGAAGCACCTTGAGGGCAATGGCCACGATCTCAGGAGTGTTACCCATCTCCAGGTTAAGTTTGGTCGAGATGGCATCCTTCAGCCGGAAGATGTCGCGATCGACGATATGCCGACGATCCTGACGCAGATGCGCGGTGATTCCGGCGGCGCCTCCCCTTTCGGCAGCAAGGGCAGCCTCCACCGGATCCGGTTCGATATTGATTGAGCCTGCATTGCGGGCATAACGGGCCTGCCTCACGGTGGCGACATGATCGATATTGACTCCGAGGAGGAAGGACATGAGAACAATCAGCGTTTCCTTAGGCGATCGCGTGTTCTGATTTCCAGTTTCAGGCCTCAGCTTTCAAGTTTCTCAACCTTCTGCTAGTGCCTGAAGTGACGCGTGCCAGTGAAGACCATCGCGACGCCGCACTCGTCAGCCGCGGCAATGACTTCGGCATCACGGACAGATCCACCCGGCTGGATGGCTGCGGTGGCACCAGCCTCGGCGGCAGCAACGAGTCCGTCCGGGAAGGGAAAAAATGCATCGGAACAGACTACGCTCCCCTTGAGCGAGAGTCCTGCTTCGCCTGCCTTCCAGACGGCTATACGGGAAGAATCGACCCGCGACATCTGACCCGCACCGATCCCAAGGGTGCGATCCTTGCCAGCATAGACAATGGCATTGCTCTTCACATGCTTGACCACTTTCCATCCAAATTCCATGGCCTCGATTTCATCCTTTGTCGGAGGACGACAGGAAACAACATGACGTTCCATATTGCCAGCTCCTTCCTTTGGCGTGATGTTGGCATCCTGTACGAGAAGGCCACCAATGACAGAGCGGATGTCACGGTCTGTTGCGGGAATTTCTTCCAGAAGGCGCATGAGGCGGAGATTTTTCTTTTTTTGAAGAAGGGCGCGGGCTTCAGCTGTGAACTCCGGAGCGATGATCACTTCGCTGAAAATTTCCGAAACCGCTCTGGCAAGAGCCTCATCGACAGGTCGGTTGGCAATGATGATTCCTCCGAACGGGGCTGAACGATCCGTCGCAAAGGCCTTTTCCCAAGCAGCGGCAAGACTCTCATCGCTGCCGACTCCACACGGATTGGTATGTTTGAGAATTGCAACAGTCGGCTTCGAAAACTCACCGATAAGACGGGTGGCGGCAGTAATATCCAGAATGTTGTTAAAGGAGAGTTCCTTACCGTGGAGCTTCTCAAAGTAGTCAAAGAAACTTCCGTAAAGCTCGGCTTCCTGATGGGGGTTCTCACCGTAGCGGAGACGGCCTGCCAGGGGACAATCAACGGAGATCGCCTCTCCCGGTGCACTCTCATTATCGAGGTAGGTGCTGATGGCTCTGTCGTAGGATGAGGTTGTTGCAAAGGCCTTCACCGCAAGCCGCGCCCGCAGTTCCAGGGTTGTTTCACCACCTCCGGTTCTCATGGCCTCGAGAATTCGGGGATAGTCACCGGGATCGACGACGACGGTGACAAAACGGTGGTTCTTTGATCCGCTTCGGATCATGGAAGGTCCGCCGATGTCGATCTGTTCGATTGCCTCGGCCAGCGTCACTCCCTTTTTGGCAACAGTCTCCTCAAAGGGGTAGAGGTTCACGCAGACAAGGTCTATTGGCAGAATGTCGTGTTCAGCGGCTTGGGCAATATGTTTGGGATCATCACGGAGAAAGAGCAGTCCGCCGTGAACTTGTGGAACCAGCGTCTTCACCCTTCCATCCATCATCTCGGGAAACCCAGTGTAGTCCGAGATCTCGCGGACAGGAATGCCCGCTGCAGCGATGGCTTTGGCCGTGCCTCCGGTTGAGAGAAGCTCGACTCCCTGTTCGGAAAGTCCGCGGGCGAAGTCGATGAGCCCTGTTTTATCGGAAACTGAGAGGAGTGCGCGTTTTATTTTCATGAAAAGAAGGGATCGGGTTCACCCTCAGTGAGTGAACTGGAGACGGTAGAGATTGGAGTAAAGCTCGGAGGATTTCAACAATTCGGCATGGGTGCCGGACGACACGATGCGTCCCTGATCAATGACCACGATCATATCGCTGCCGAGAATTGTAGAGAGACGGTGGGCGATGGCGATCACCGTGCGTCCCTTGGAGAGCTCTTCAAGCGCCGACTGGATCATCTTTTCCGATTCGGAATCAAGCGCGGAGGTCGCCTCGTCAAGGAGCAGTATCGGTGCTGATTTGAGCAGGGCGCGAGCGATGGCGATCCTCTGTTGCTGACCGCCGGAGAGGAGCGAGCCCTTGTCCCCGACGAGGGTTTGGTAGCCGTGGGGCTGGGCGAGAATGAACTCGTGGGCATAGGCAAGCCGGGCCGCCTCCTCGATCTCTGACTTGGTGGCGTCAAGGCGTCCGAAACGGATGTTCTCGTAGATGGTGTCGTGAAAGAGAAAGCTCTCCTGCGTGACAATGCCAATCTGCTCGCGTAGGGAATGAAGGGTCAGATCACGGAGATCGTGACCATCAATACGGACGCATCCCTGCTGCGGGTCGTAAAACCGCAACAACAGGGAAAGGATCGTGCTCTTACCCGCACCGCTTGCACCGACCAGCGCGACTTTCTGACCCGGTTGGATCGTCAGATTAAGATCGCTGATGGCATTGCCCTCCTCGGCTCCAAGCCCAAGCTGGCCATAGGAAAAAGAGACATCTTCCAGAAAAATGTGTCCCTTTACCCTCTCCAGCGGCTTGGCATGAGGCTTGTCAAAAATTGTTGGCTTGGTGGCCAGTAATTCGAGAATGCTCGTCGCAGCACCGACACAATTCTGAATCGTGACATGGATGCGGCTCAGGTTTTTGATCGGATCATAGAGCAGGAACAATCCACCCAAAAGAGCCATGAAACTCCCCATGGTAAGATGAGAGTAATAGACATAGAGCAGGGCCAGGGCGACACCGAACGCCGAAACACTCTCCATCATCGGTTGAACGATGGCCGTGCTCTTTTTCACGCTCATGCTGGCTCGAAATTGCTCATCACTGGATTTGTCAAAAAGCCGGAGCTGGAACGATTCCCGGGCAAAGGATTTGATCACCCGAATTCCGGCAAAAGATTCCTGAAGAATCACCGCCATCACCCCCGCCTCATTCTGCATGGCACGGGCCCACTTCCTAACGCGACGACCATAAATGATGACCGGGACGAGACAGAGGGGAAACAGAACGAGTGAAAAAAGGGTGAATTTCCAATCGATGTGCAGGAGGACTGCAATCACACCGATCGCTGCAAGGGGCTGCTTTACGAGCTCTCCAACAATGCTCACAAGTGCTTCCTGGGAGACCAGCGTGTCATTGAGCACGCGGGAGAGAAGGCGGCCGGACTGAGCCTTGTTAAAGAAATCAAGTGACTGCCCCATGAGATGGCTAAAGACACGCCGGCGCATATCCCGCAGAGCCCGCAGACTGACCCAGGTAAGACAATAGACATTGGCATATGCCAACAGCCCGCGGAGGATCATCACCGCTGGGATAAGGAGAATCATCCAGACAAAGCCGCCTATCTCCCCTCCCTGTCCAGCTGCCTGACCCTTCAACATATCAGTCTGGCTAAACTTTCCATGAAAGGCGGTGTCGGCAATTTTCTGAATCAGCAGCAACATTCCGCTGTTGGCCGCTGCAAAACCGACTCCAGCCAGAAGTCCTAGTCCAAGACGGTGCTTATAAGGGGTAAGGAAGCGGACTAACTCCCTGACCGGAGCCCAGCTTTCGGGCAGCAATCTGGAGAGGGATTTTTTTCTTCCAGTGGGATGTGACGACTGCAATTCAGACATGAGGGTCAGAGCCTATACAGGGTCATTGCAGGAAAAGAGTAAAAAACCTCGCTGGATGCCACGCCATGAAGCCGGGCAAAATAGAACGCCAGCAGCTCCGGCCCGAAGAGAATCCAAAAAAATGCCCCGAGTGCAAGGTAGGGACCGAAGGGTATCTTCCCACCGGAGCGACCACGGGTGATCAGGAGGGTCGCCACACCGATCACAGCCCCTACGACCGATCCGGCAAAGAGCGAGAAGAGCACCCCTTTCCAGCCGAGGAAGGACCCGATACAAGCGAGGAATTTCACATCGCCGAATCCCATCGCTTCACGCGGCAGCGTCAGTTCGGATATCTCCCCCCGCAGAGCGATGTCGTCCGGGAGTTCGGTAAAAGACCAGCACCGTTTTTCTTTTCCAGTCTCCGCATAAACCACCTGATTGCTCTCCATGATGAGATTGCCTGCACCCAGCCTCTCACCGCAGATTTCAAGCCATCGGCATGCCGCCTTCACCTGATCGGACTCACGATAATAAAGATCCTCTAGCACGATCTTCTCTTCACCTACCATCAGGAACACGCCGTCATCCCTTCCCACAAGTTGGAGCAGAAGTTGCTCGCTGTACCCAATACGCCGTTTTCCAAACGCCTTTTTTCCCAGCTCCACCACCCCCCAGAGCAGAAAATAACCTGCGGCCGCTCCGAGGAGCGAAGAGAGCGCCCCCATCCACCAAACCGTCCCTCCCATGAGTTGCGGAACGAGCGTTGCACAGAAAAGTCCGGCAGCCGTTCCTCCAAGCGTGATCTCATCGGGAATAATCAGGTGGTCAAAATCAATGAAGGTTGCGGCAATCAGCAAGGAGAGAAAGATCCAGAAAATCGGGGCTAGCGGCAGACCGAACCGCTCCCAAGCCAACAGGTAAAGTCCTGCTGTCAGCAACTCCACGAGCGGGTAACGGATCGCAATCGGCATGGCACAGCCCGAACAGCGTCCCCGCAGCATCACCCAGCTTGCAACAGGAAGATTCTCATGCCATGCAATCGTCTTGCCGCAACCCGGACAAAAAGACCGCTTCGGATCAAGCAGTGAAATACCCCGTGGCAGCCGATGAATCACCGCGTTGAGGAATGATCCTGTAATCAGCCCCAGCACAGCAACTGCGATCAGCATGACCCATGGGAGCATCATCCGAAGCTGTTTTACTAAGCCTTGGGAAGGCGTTCTTCAATGATCTCACAGAGGACATGAAGGAGGAACTTCTGCGCCTCCTGAATCCGTGCAGTCTCTACCCCGGGCACGATCATTTCCAGATCAGCGGCCCCCTTGGTAAAACCACCTCCCTTGCCAAGGAAGGCGATCGTTTTCACCCCATGACGACGGGCCTCCTCAAGCGCAGCCAAAATATTGCGCGATTTGCCGCTAGTTGTTAGCACAAGAAGCACATCACCCGGTTTGGCGAAGGCCGCCACCTGTCGGGCAAAAACATCCGTGAATTGATAGTCATTACCGATAGCTGTCATGAGGCCCCCGTCGACAGTAAAAGACATTGCCGGATAGGGACGGCGATCCTGTTTAAATCGGCAGGTAAACTCAGTGGCAATATGGGCGCTGTCACTGGCACTCCCTCCGTTGCCGCAGAACATCAGTTTATGACCCGCAAGCAGCGCATCACCCGCGATAGCAGCAGCTTCTTCCAGCGTCCCCCTCAAGGGGGAAAGATTTTTGAGTATCTCCTGCAGGGCAGACAAAGAATGATCAAATTGACTCATACTGGGGACATTGAGCATCCCATGATATTCCGTCAAGAATCCCTGAGTTGCCTCCGCGTGCGCGAGGTGCATTGACACTCTAGCACCCACCCGCTTTGATTCTCTGCCGTGATGTTTCTTTCAATCGATCTTACTGTTGACAGGTTTTCCCGTGCCTTTGCAGTCCTACTTTTCGGAGCCACAGCGCTTCTGATGCTCGGATGTGCTGCCCCCGAACCGCCGCAAATCAAGCTGGAGAAGGCCAATATTCTCCCCCTTTCGATCAATCCTGATTTCGTCTTCCGCAAGAAAACCCAGTTCCTAAACGATCCGGCGACCTACCTTCAGGGAGGCCCATCAACGGATGAAGCCATCTATTTTGAGCGTAACTACTACATGTGGCCGGCATCCACACAGCTCGACAAGGATTCCTTGCGTGGGCATTACCTGAACTTCTGGTGGTGGAATCGCGGACAGCCTGCCGATGTCACCGTCCGTCTCGAATACCGTCAGGCCAATCTGGCCTCATTTGTCATGGCAAGGGAGAAAACCTACCCTGCCGCCAAAGGATCACACCGCACGCAGTTCACCGTCATTGGGGACGATTATCTCGAGAATGGTGCGATCACCAACTGGCGCTGCCTGCTCATCGTCGATGGCAAGATTGTCGGTCTGACCCAGTCTTACCTCTGGAAATAATGCTCCCCTCGATCGAAAAACTTCTCACCCTTCAGAATCGCGATCAGAAACTCCGCGCCGTCCTCACAGAAATCGCAGCCCTGCCCGGGGAGAAGGCCGCCCGGGAGCGCGAGCTGAAAGCCGCCGATGACCGATTGGAGGCCGCCCGTAGCCGCCAGCGCGAGATCGAGATCGAGCGCAAGAAACTGGAACTTGAAGTTAAGGGTAAACAGGATCAGATCGGCCGTTACAAGAACCAGCAGCTCGAAACGCGGAAAAATGACGAATTCACAGCCCTCAGGCACGAGATCGACAACGCTGAAAAAACCATCATTGAGATCGAAGACCGCGAACTTATCCTCATGGAAGAGGCCGAGAGCCTCAAACCCGCTCTTCAGGCCGCACAGGAGGCCCATGACGCGGAGAAAAAGAAAGTGGAGACACACATGGCCTCCCTTCTCACCCGTCGCGAGAACCTTACCACGAGGCAGCAAGAACTAGAAACCGAACGCCAACTTGCCACCGAGGGAATCGAGGAGGAACTTCTCGACCGCTACACTCGCCTCTTCAAAAGCAAAAACGGCATGGCCCTGGTCACCATCGAACATGGCGTCTGCACCGGCTGCCACATGCAGGTCAACACACAGACCTATCTTGAAGTCCGGGCGGAAAAGGAAATTATCGGCTGCCCGCAGTGTGGGCGCATACTCTACGAACCCCAGTAACGAGTAGACTTGGGATCTTAGAGCAGAGCTTTTTTACGCCCCCCTTTAGTCTTCAGGTTTCAAGTTTTCATCCTTTCTGAATTTTTTTGGGGGATTCGACCGTTTGCGGTGAATCACTTGTTGAGGCGGATAATCCCGTCTGCTTCAACAAGGAAACACATCTCATGAAATCACTATCCACACTGCTCAAGGCAGGAGCTCTATTTGCACTAATTGCCGGATTCGGTCTCGCGACCGTCTCGGCCTCTGATGCCTGCAAGAGCTGCTGCAAGACATCCTGTAGCTCCTGCAAGAAATGCGCGGACGGCAAATGTGCCGATTGCTGCAAATCCAGCTGCTGCAAGTAATTCCCTCAGCATGGCGGGAGCAGTAAAAGAAAAACTGCTCCCGCTATCTGATTAGGTTAATATTTTTCCACCCATTCTAACCATGAACTCATCCGACGATCTCTCCCCTCTGCTCCAGAGCTGGCAACCGGAGGCTCCCTTTTCCGGTGATTTCAACCGGGGTGTCTGGTCACGCATCGAGGCAATGGAGTCTCACAAAGGAACCGGCATTCAGGCTCTCCTTTCGTGGATTCAGCTGTTCGCACGCCCCCGGATTGCTGTTTCAGCCGCTATGCTCGCTATTTTTGCGGGGGTCTTCCTTGGCGGCATCCAAGCCCGCTCGTCTCAAGAGGAGCACTATCTTCAGTCCCTGAACCCATACGGTTTTCACAGTCATAACAGATGACCCGGATGAAACGGGGCGTTCTCATCCTTCTTGGCATCATCCTTATCGGCTTTGCCGCCGAACAAGTCGCCGTTCTTTTCTTTCGCTGCGCCCCTTCGGAATGGCTCTGTCATGAGTATGCTCTGAAACCAGAACAGGCTGAGAGAATGGAGCTGCTTCAAAAGGAATACGGTTCCCGATGCGGCCCCTTCTGTGACCAGATGTGCGAGGCCAACGCCCGCCTGGAACAACTCAGCCTTGGTTCTGGCAGCGTGACGCCGGAGATTCGCGCCTCGGTGGCAGAAACCGACCGTATCCGCTCCGAAACCCGGATCGCGATGCTCGACCATTTTTACGCTGTAGCTGCCGAGCTACCTCCTGAAAAACGGCGGGCCTATTTGTTGAAGGTTCTTCCTCTGGTCATCGAATCCTGCGGATCTCAACGGCGCTGATGTCTGAAAATGCCACGGCCTCGGAAAATGTCGATCTGATGGCGATGAACAGTCTCGCCTCGGGCGAGGATCGCGCCCTGACCGATATCATGGAGCGGTGGAAGAGTCGCCTGATCGCTTACCTTCTCCGCTTCACGGGGAGTGAAGCCGCGGCCATTGATCTGGCCCAGGAAACCTTTGTGCGTCTCTATCAGGCCCGTGAGCGGTTTCGTCCCACAGCTTCTCCCAACTGCTTTTCCTCATGGATTTTTGGCATTGCCGCCAACCTCGGTCGCAATCACCTGCGTTGGCAATCCCGCCACCCCACGCTCCCTCTGGAAGATGCCGGAGATCCTGCATCACTTGGTGATCCGAGCCTCTCCGCCGAGACAGCAGAACGCACGGAAGCCATCCGGTCTGCCATCGCATCCCTTCCCACTGATCTGCGCGAAGCCCTGATTCTGAGCGAATACGAGGCTCTCTCCCAGGCTGAGATCGCCGTTATTGCATGCTGCTCAGTCAAAGCGGTGGAACGAAGAATCAGTCATGCCCGGGAACAGCTCCGCAGGGAACTGAAAAGTTTTTTAACGAAGGATAATTTTTAGGGGGATTGGGTGCGGAGAGGTGAATCACTAGGTGAGAGGGAATTCTTACCCTCTATCACACACCACAAAATTCAACCCTGACACTCCATGAAATCACTCCTCTCCATCCTTCCCGCCGTTGCCCTGATGGCTTTTGGCGCCATCGCGCAAGCTGGTATCCCTTATCCTCTCCAGACCTGTGTGGTCTCCGGTGAAAAGCTCGGAGAAATGGGGCCGCCGGTTGTCATCAATTATCAGGGTACTGAAGTTCGCTTCTGCTGCAACGGTTGCACGAAGAAATTCAACGCCGATCCCGCCAAGTATCTTGCCAAGCTGAAGGCCTCACAACATACCGCCAACTGATGAACGGCAAGGTCATGCTCTCTGCCGCGCTGCTGGCTGCCGCGCTGTTGAGCAGTTGCTCACCTCCCTCATCTACCAAGGATGAGGGAGGAATAAAAGAAGCAAAGGCTAAGGTTGTCTGGACCTGCTCAATGCATCCCCAGATCCATGAGGATCATCCCGGCAACTGTCCCATCTGCGGCATGGCTCTGGTTCCACAGCACTCCCAAGCCGAGGCAGACTCCAAGGAAGCCAAGCCTGCGACGGCGGCCGACCAAGCATCTCCGGCCACGATGAACCCGCTCTCCGAAGCGGTGATCCATCTGGACGACGCCCGCAGTTCCGTGGCCAGCATCCAAACCTCCTCGGTGGAACATCGCGCCGTGCAGCGGACCATCGAGCTTTTCGGTGAGATCGCCTATATCCCGGACAGGCATGTCGATTTTACATGGTATTACAGCGGCCGGGTGGAAAAGGTTCTGATCGACTACAACACGACCGAGGTGCAGTCGGGTCAGCCGATCCTTCAGGTTTACAGCGAAGCGGCCGTGGAGGATCAGCGAACCTACATGCAGCTGCTCAGGGAACGTTGGCAAAGCACTTTCTACCAGAGGAAACTCTATGAGACACAACTGGCCTCGATCGCGGAACGACTCTTCCGTGTCGGCATGACATCTGATGAGTTGAGAGAGCTGGAGCGGAAAGGCCGCGTTCAGTATGAATTCATCATCCGGGCCCCGCGATCGGGGAGCATCATGGGCACCCTGCCGGCTGTCGGGGAACGCTTCACCGCCGACAAGGTTCTCTTCCACATCGCACCCCTTGACGAGGTCTGGTTCGTGGCTGATGTGTACGAGCAGGATCTCGGGCTGCTGAAGCTGGGTCAGCAGATCGCCATCAAATGCCCTGCCCATCCCAACGAGCTTTTCAAGGGGAAGCTTGTCTATATCGACCGTCAGGTCGATGCGCAAAAACGCACTCTCAAGGCGCGCTTTCTTGTCTCCAATCCGAGGCGGATGCTGCTACCCCAACTCTCGGCCACCGGCATTCTTCAGATGGGGACGCCCACTTCGCTGCTGGCTATTCCGGCATCCGCGGTCATTGACACGGGCAAACGCCAGCTCGTCTATGTGGAGAGCGCTCCGCACACCTACGAGCTGCGTCCGGTGACCATCGGGCCGGAGGGGGAGATTTCCAGCGAAGGCAGCACCCGTTGGGTGCCTGTTCTCAAAGGGCTTGAGGCCGGTGAGAAAGTCGTCAGCTCGGGAGCTTTTCTCATCGATGCAGAGGCCCAGATGCAGGGGCTGCCGGCCTCCGGTGCGCCGAAAAACGAATCCGCCCCCAACCACTAGCGGCCATGATTGAGCATCTTGTCCGATGGTGCCTCAACAACAGAGCGCTTGTCATCCTTGCCTCGCTACTCGTAGTGATTGCGGGAATCCTGGCCATCCTTCACACGCCCGTCGATGCCATCCCCGACCTAAGTGAAAATCAGGTTATTGTCCTGAGCGACTGGCCTGGCAGATCGGCGCAGGAGGTTGAGGATCAGATCACCTATCCCCTCTCCACCTCACTGGAGGGACTGCCCGGTGTCCGTGAGGTCAGGGCGCAGTCAGCCTTTGGGTTCTCGATGCTGACCGTCATTTTCAGGGATGATGTCGATGTCTATTTCGCCAGGACGCGTGTGCTGGAGCGGCTCAATTCCCTCCCCTTCAAGCTCCCATCGGGCGTCATTCCCAAACTCGGCCCCGATGCCACAAGCATCGGCTGGATCTATGAATATTACCTTGATGACTCGGCAGCCCGGGCTCAGGGCAAGGGCTATGATCTGGGTCAGTTGCGCTCTCTTCAGGACTGGTTTGTCCGGCTCCAACTCAACGCCGTTCCGGGTGTGGCAGAAGTGGCGAGTGTCGGTGGATTTATCCGGCAATATCAGATCGATGTGAATCCGAACACGCTCCGTGCCTATGGCCTCTCCCTCTCCGGCGTGGTGGAGAAGGTCAGGGGTGCGAGCAAAAATGTGGGCGGCGGCAATATCGAGGTGGCGGGAAGGGACATTACGATCCGGGGACTCGCCCTTGTTCATGCTGCGGAGGATCTGAAGTCGATTCCCATCGGCTACTTCGAGGGGCGTCCCGTGCTTCTTGAACAGGTGGCCACGGTCAGCATGGGTCCGGAACCACGGCGCGGCGTGCTCGATTCGGGAGGTCGCGAAGTGGTCGGCGGCATTGTCGTGATGCGCTATGGCGAGAGCACCAAGGATGTCATCGGACGGCTCAAGGAAAAAATTACCGAGATCAGCAGGGGCCTCCCTCCGGGTGTTGTCATCAAACCGTTTTACGACCGAAGCGAACTGATCAACCGCGCTGTCGGAACCCTCCGAATTACACTGATTGAAGAGATCATTCTAGTCACTTTGGCCCACATCCTTTTCCTGGGACATCTCTGGAGCGTGGTGATCGTCACTGTCCCTCTCCCCCTCTCGATCCTGATCGCCTTCATTCTGATGAAGCTGACGGGGGTAACTTCCAACATCATGTCCCTGAGCGGTATCGCCATCGCCATCGGCGTACTGGTCGATGCCGGCGTGGTCGTGACGGAAGCGGTAATCCGAGAGGCTTATTCGGTACAGGAGGGAAAGGTTCCGGGACTTTCCTATCCGAAAGATATTGCCCAAATTGTGATGAGAGCCACGCATCTCGTCATCAGGCCGATCTTCTTTGCGATGGCCATCATCCTGCTGGCGTTCATCCCGGTCTTTGCCCTGGGTGGGGAAGCTGGGAAACTATTCCACCCTCTGGCCTTTACCAAGACCTTTGCCATGGGCGGAGCCACCCTGCTTGCCCTTACACTCGTTCCGGTGCTGGCCTCCCTGTTCGTCCGTGGGAAGCTTCACGACGAAAATGACAACCCCATCATGAGGTGTCTGCTTGCAATCTATCGACCCATCCTGAATCTGGCACTGGGACATCGTAAAACCGTGATCTTCCTAGCATTCGCAATACTTGCCGGCGCCCTTTATCTGGGAAAAGGCATCGGATGGGACTTCATGCCTCCACTGAATGAACGGGCGCTGCTTTTCATGCCGACAACCCTCCCAAGTGCCTCCCTGCCCGAAATCAACCGCGTGATGTCGGCCCAGAACAAAATGCTCTCCTCATTTCCCGAAGTAGAAAGCGTGGTGGGAAAGCTGGGACGCGCGGATTCGGCCACGGATCCGGCTCCCGTCTCAATGATCGAGACGACGATCATGCTCAAGCCCACCTCGCAGTGGCGTCCCGGTATGACGCAGGAAAAGTTACGCGCCGAAATGCTCGAAGTGATGCAGCGTTTTCCCGGCTTTGTCCCGGCATTCCTTCAGCCGATCGAAAACCGCATCCTCATGCTGAACACAGGCATTCGCGGACAGGTAGCGGTAAAAATCTTCGGACCCGAGCTTCCACAGCTTGAGCGACTGGCCGTGGAAGTGGAAAAAATCCTGAAAACAGTGCCGGGAGCCTCCGATGTCTATGCGGAACGCGTGGTGGGCACTCCCTATCTCGAAATCTCCATTCGCCGCGCCGATGCCGCCCGGTATGGCGTGCCGGTCGGGGAAATCACGGATGCCATTGAGACGGCCATCGGGGGTGCCACGCTCGACACCACGATTGAAGGGAGACAACGCATTCCCATACGGGTGCGTTATCCCCGGGAGCTCCGAGGGGATATCCCCTCGCTGGAGCATGTGCTGGTAACCTCGATGCGGGGAGAGACGATTCCTCTCTCCAAGGTCGCCGACTTTCGTCTGACCACCGGACCCGCCATGATCTCGAGCGAGAACGGCATGATGCGGGTCTTTGTACAGGCCAATGTCCGGGATCGGGCTCTGGCAGCTTTTGTCCAGGATGCCCGCAGAACGATCGCAGAAAAGCTACCCCTGCCTCCCGGCGTCTTCATTTCGTGGGGAGGGCAATATGAAAAGCTGCTGGCAGCCTCCAAAACCCTGATGCTCATCTGCCCTCTGGTCATTGCCATCATCTTCGTCCTGCTCTTTCTGACTTATCGCTCCTGGAAGGAGGCCGCCCATGTGCTGCTCGCCGTCCCGTTTGCCCTTTCCGGCGGCCTCTATCTGCAATGGATTCTCGGCTACCATTTCAGCGTGGCGGTGGCCGTGGGCTACATCGCCCTCTTCGGAACAGCCGTGCAGACGGGGGTCATCATGGTGATCTATCTCAACGATGCACTGCACGCAAAGATGGCCGAAAAAGGCACTGCCCTAACGCTCGACGACCTGCGCAGTGCCGTGATGCAAGGGGCGCTACTACGACTCAGGCCAAAGGTCATGACAGTCTCCACCATCGTGGCCAGCTTGCTTGTCATCCTTCTTCCCGCTTTCTCCGGGGAACGCACCGGTATTGAAATCATGCGGCCCATCGCTGTTCCTGTCATCGGGGGAATGATCAGCAGCCTGATTCATATCCTGATCGTAACCCCCGTGCTCTTCCTCTCCATGCGAGAGCATGAATGGAGAAAAAGTCACGGAAATGATCCGCTGGCTCTCCGTTGATCAGAGTGATTGTGTTCGGAATCGGCGAATCCCGATAAAGATCGGCACGGCAATCGCACAGAGGAGCAACGTCACCGTGGAAGGCTCCGGAACCGCGCTTACCAGCAGCGCGGCGTTAAAACCGTAAGATCCTGACGCATCTGCCCCGGAGTTGTTTGTTCCGAAATACTGGGCACCACCCACAAGGATGGAATAATCCCCAGGGCCCAGTAAGAAGGAGGCTTGGAGTGTTCCGTTGGCATTCCCATCGCCATGGATCGTGTCATTGGCGAAGGAGATCACATTGTTGCTGGCATCAAGGGCATACCCCAGTGTTGCCGGATTGCTCCCATAGTTTGCGGAAGTCCCGTCGGCCGCATTGCCGATGTAGATGAAGGAGGAGAGATCGGCAAACGTGGAGCCGTCATCGCTGCCCATTTTCCAACTGCCGAGGGCATCAAAGCTTCCTTCCCAGTTCCCAGCTCCATAGGTTGCATCATTATACGCACTGCTCACCGCACTCGAATCATGATCCCCCTGAAGCGGCGATAGATGGGCCAGTCCTTGGTAGATGGAAAAGCCCGGTGTCGCCAGAGCACCGATGTTGAGGATGCCCTTTTTAAAGGCAACCCCTTGTACCTGGAAGGTCACGAGTCCGCTGTTGAGCAGGGTGAATTTGAATGACGTCAGCTTATGGCTGTCACCCAAGTTGATGTCGGTGCCGCTTGCCCATCCGTAGTTTCCGGTCACCGAGTTGCTGGAAATGGTGTTGGTGGATGTCGTACTGCTGGCAGTGAAAGAACCGAAATCCCTTCCCGTGTAGTAGATATGAGCGGAGGCGGAAGTGGTGGCCGCAATGAACGAGACCACCGCAACCAGCATCTGCCAAAGGGTTGAGTGTATGGATCTCATGGGCGTGGTGTGTTGAAGGCCGTTTTAGGAATTCCGAGTCCTGTGACGCAGGAGAAGCCCCGTGATCACGAAGGAGAGGCCCAGTAGCACCCAGTTCGATGGCTCGGGGACTGCTGAGACACTGATGCTCCCCTTCACTCCATAGGTGGCCGTGTTGTTTGCCCCTGCGTTGTTGGTGCCGAAGTATTGGTCGTTTCCAACAAAAACGGAGTAACTGCCCGCAGCCAGAGAGAAGGTTCCCGTGACCGTCCCATCTGCCAAGCCATCGCCATGGATCGTGTCATTGGTAAAAGAGACCACATTGTTGCTGGCATCAAGGGCATACCCCAGTGTTGCCGGATTGCTCCCATAGTTTGCGGAAGTCCCGTCGGCCGCATTGCCGATGTAGGTAAAGGAGGAGAGATCGGCAAACGTGGAACCATCGTCACTGCCGATCTTCCAATTACCAAGGGCATTGAAACTGCCATCCCAGTTGTTCGTCCCCAGAATGGCGTTGTTGTAGGCCGTACTGATGGCACTGTCATCGTGATCCAAGGCAGCGGGAGCCACATGAGCCAAGCCGCTGTAAAGGGAGAAGGCAGGCAACGCCAGCGCATTGGTGACCGAACCATAGGTGTATCCCTGAAAAGTCAGCGAGACAATCGCCGCATTTTGCAGGGTGAAGGTGTAGGCACGGAGCTTGTGGGTGTCACTGAGATTGGTATCGGTACCGCTGGCCCAGCCGTAGTTGCCGGTCACCGCATTGGAACCGAGTGTTAGGGTTTCAAGGCCGCTACCTGTGAAAGAACCAAAATTCCTTCCAGTATAACTGATATGTGCAGAGGCAGCAGTTGCTGCTGCCAAGGAGAGTAGAGCAATCAGATGTGTGTAAAGTTTCATAGTAGTTGTTGTGATTGTTTTGGTGTTTATAGTTTTGAGTTGATTTCTTTGTTTGATATGGGCTGTCGGATATGTCGCAATTTATTCAGTCGGAAGCGGATTGATAAACCGGCTCCCGTTGGCATTGATCATTGTCTGGGCATCCTTCCAGCTGATCGATTCCACATGGGCATCGGCAAAGAGGTAGTTTGCCTTTCCAAAATGCCTCTCCACCCCCACCTCCGATTTGAATTCAGAGAGTGGGATCTCCCCTCCGTAATACTGCGCCAGGTGAAGATGATCCGGCGGGGTGTTGGTTCCGTAAGAGTTAGACAGCTCCATGATAAAGACTGTCTGGCTCGGTTTCTCCACACAGACTAGGTGAGCCTGATTCATGACACCGGTGACTGCATCGCAGGGCATCGATGTCAGATAATCATTGATCACATAGGTTCTCCTTCTTCCGGTCACTGCATCTGCGGGACAACGGAAGACTACCGTTCCATTAGCATAGGGCTGCAAGGAGTTTGTCCAACAGTTGTTGGGATCATCACAGCTGCTTTTGGGGAGGCATCCTTCATTATCTTGCGAATAAAGAAGGCAGGCCTTCCCAAGCTGACCCATGTTACTGGCACACTTGGCACTGAGTGAATCGGCATAGGCTGCCTTGAGCGATGGTATCACGATAGCCACCAAGACGGCTATTACTGCTATGACGATGAGTAACTCGATGAGGGTGAAAGCTGAATTATTACGCTGATTTTTTTGTGACATTCTATTGATGGATAATGCAAACCCACGGGTTCATTGTGGAATTTGCGTTGAGATACGAGTGCCACTAGCTAAGTAGAACTCTTCCCCGCTTGCTCGTTGTTAACGGCAGTACGCCGAAGACTTAATGGAAGACACTTCAAATCTTGGCTCGATCAAGCCAAGCGAGCGCCTGTAGCGCGACTAAACGAGCGCGCTGATGGGAACAGGAACGGGAGGAGCATCAGAACGCTCCGGAAACGATATGAAGGGTGACTGCCCGTAGGCGAATTGCCGGCAAATGGGCAAAGGAACTTCCCAGCTGGCTGAAGCCACGAATACCTCGGCCTTCTTCTCCAACTTGACCGTGGCGGGAGCCTTTTCTTCAGCAGTGCGGGCTTTGGCAATCTTTTTGCACAATGGGCAGGGATGGCGACCATCGAAGGTTTTTTCAACGGCCATACTCAGGGAATCCGTGCGGGAAAAATCATTGACCATCGTGGTCCAGGCGACGGTCTGGAGCAGGGCGTAGTGACCGCCGGCTGTGAGGAAAAGAGCCCATGCAATCAGCGCATACCCAAATCTTTTGAAATAAGGATGGGCAGCAAGCATTACCTTGAGAAATATCCACAGCACCTGCATGTGTCGAGAAATTCTGATGCAATATCTGGCATCTCGCTGAATCCATGAGTAGATTGCCCGCCATGAGATTTTTCCCGCTCATTGCAGTGATCATCCTCGGCGGTTCGGTCTTTTCAGCCGACCCAGCCCAGTCAACATATCCACTGACCACCTGCGTGGTCTCAGGCGACAAACTTGGTGCCATGGGAAGCCCAGTCAGTATCACCTACAAAGGAACGGAGATCCGATTCTGCTGCCATGACTGCGTTGCCTCCTTTAATGAAAACCCCGCCAAGTATCTTGCAAAATTGAAAGCCTCAACATCACATCCGTAAATTCTTTCTTCCTAACCCCCTGCTTCCTACCTTCCAATGTCCGACCCCCGTTTTGATTCCCTGGCCCGCATCCTTGTTTCCCACTCGACAAAGTTAAAAAGTGGCGACCGGGTCCTCATCGATGTCTCCGAGACGCCGGAGGATTTTGTCATCGCCCTGATCCGGGCAGTCCGCGCCGCCAAAGCGGAGCCGTTTGTCACTCTCCAGAATAACCGCGTCAGCCGCGAGCTGATGCTCGGAATCACTGGGCCGCAGGCCGAAACGATGGCCGCCATTGATCTTGCCCGCCTTAAGAAAATGCAGGCCTACATCGCTGTCCGAGGTTCGCACAACATCTCCGAGACCGCCGATGTGCCTCAGGAGAAAGCTGCGTTGCTCTCCTCCGAACTTCGTCCGGCGCTCGACTACCGGATCAACAAGACCCGATGGGTCGTCCTCCGCTGGCCCACCCCTTCGATGGCACAGCAGGCCCAGATGAGCACGGAGGCATTTGCAGAGTTTTTCTTCCGGGTCTGCACACTCGATTATGCCAGGATGATCCCAGGCATGAAGGCTCTGAAAGCCCTCATGGATCGTACCGACAAGGTTCATCTCAAGGGCCCCGGAACCGATCTGCGCTTCAGCATCAAGGGCATCGGTTCTGTGGTCTGCGGCGGCGAGCACAATATCCCGGACGGAGAGGTCTTCTCCTGCCCAGTCAAGAATTCCGTCGAGGGGCATATCTCCTTCAATGCTCCGACGCTCAATCGCGGCATCGCCTTTGATCAGGTCTCACTCGAATTTTCCAAGGGCCGCATTGTGAAAGCGACAGCCAATCATACCAAGGAACTCAATGAGATTCTCGACACGGATGCCGGCGCGCGGTTCATCGGCGAGTTCTCTTTGGGGTTCAACCCGCACATCCTTCATCCAATGCGCGACATCCTCTTCGACGAAAAGATTGCAGGATCATTCCACTTCACCCCCGGACAGGCTTACGAGGTCGCGGGCAACGGCAACAAGAGTGCGATCCACTGGGATATGGTCTGCATTCAGCGCAAGGATTACGGTGGAGGGGAAGTCTGGTTTGATGACAAGTTGATCCGCAAAGATGGCTTCTTCATCCCGCCCGCACTTCAGGCACTGAATCCCGATCATCTTCTCGGAAAGAAAAACCGGAAGAATGCGGCCGGCAGGAGCTGATCTGCAAGATCTGGGCTGGTCCATCATTCTTATGATCCGTAATTTTATCCGTCACTGGGTGACCCGCTTTCACGAGTTACTTGATGCACGCGATGCTCCACATGCTATCGCTGGAGGGACAGCCATCGGTGTTTTCTTTGGATTTCTGCCGGTCTTCGGTCTCAAAACGCTGGGTGCCATGGGAGTTTCCCTGCTGACACGATGCAGCGTCATCGCCTCGGTCATCGGAGTATCCCTACACGACATCCTGCTGCCGATCTGGCCGCTGATCCTGCGTTACCAGTTTCAGATTGGCTTCTGGATCCTGAGTCATCCTCATCATCTCCCACCACGGCTCACAAAGAATGATTTTAAAATTTCCGAACTCCTCCAGTGGGACAACCTCTTTGATATCGGTCTGCCTCTCCTGCTGGGGGGGGTAATCTTTGCAATTCCTGCCTCCCTGATCACCTACGGCGTGATCCTTTTGGTTGTGAAAATGCGCCAGGCGCGACGCTCTAGGAGCGAATCCGATCCATGTCCTTAAGGCAGCGTTGATTAAACAGTGTTTCCTTAACCAAGGGAAAACCTCATTTCTCCGTCTCGCTCTCCAAGGGAACCGCTGACTGATAATTGGCCGACCAGATGCATTCTTTAAAACGAGCGATGGTAGCCGGCTCCTCAATCCTAATATCCCCGATGATGCTGGCCACCTGCTGACCGCATTGAAGCCAGTAGATGACGAGCAGTGCCGTCAGGCAACGGCGATAACGCCAGAGAGCGAACGAACAGCCTGGCAAGATGATCATGTACCAATTCATGACCCAGGCGACGCTCTTGATCATCACCCAGAATCCGAGTGTGGGCAGGGCCTGTGGAAGCTTCCGCAGAAAATGACCTCGAGCCAGAAAGAGGCCCAGCAGGGCAATCGGCGTGAAACTCACGGCAAAATCCCAGAGGACGCGAAAATTGGAGCATTCATCGAAGTGGGCCATCGAGAGATCACTACAGAAGACAGGCCAGTAGTAAGGATTGAGTAAATTCTCCTGATTCTGAAGTGGAAGGAACCAGAGATCGCTCCTCCCCCAATAAAACGGAAGAAAGGGTATGAAGGCTGTGCAGAAGCCGATCAAAAATCCTCTGGCCGCGCGCAGTTGTCTTGGGCGGGTGCGATGCCAAATTTCAAAGAGGAGATAGGGGGCGATCAGAATACCGAGTTGCTTGGCCTGCAACGCAAGCATGAAGGCCACACCAGCCAGTCGCCAACGCCCGCTTCTCGCGCAGAAAATCGAGAGCACCATGAAGAGCGTGAGCAGACTCTCGTACTGCCCCTCGTGCGAGGTGTACCAGACGCTAATCGGTGCCGAGAAAACCAGTAGTGCAGCCCACCTGGAAACAACCCTTCCGATCAACAACGCCGAGACCAGATCGCAGAGCGTGAGCGTCAGTTTCACCCAGAACATTCCGATACCCAGCGTGCCGAAAAAGGAGAAAAACAGGAGCGCTAGCGGGGGATAAATATAGCCCTGATCACTCCAAAAATCCGACCAGAACTCATTGGGAAAGTCGGTGGGCACCAACCAATAAAATGTTTTTGGAAACTCGAGAAAATGGGAAGCGAAGCCAAGATGACGGTAGAGATCACTCGTTTCTATAGGTGCCTGAGCACAGAAATAGATCCTCAGCAATGCAACCAGGGTAAATGCAAGAATCCATCCCCGTTGACGCAAGAGATCCCGATACGGAATGCTCTTACAGAGAAGCATCCCGTGGCGTGATTCAGGTGGAACAAACGGCATGGAGAGGTTGGTTCAGCGCATGGCAGCCTCGCAGAAAGTCCCGTCCGGCAACGAGCATCTCAAGCACAAAGCAGGCCATCTGCACAACGGATTTTCATAGCCCGGAGCAATCAATGATCAGAGAAAACATCTCCCAATCAATCTCATCGATCGTTTTTGACTTGTTCAGAAGGGGGGTGTAGGGCCTATAGTCCGCCCCCCAAGATTACTTTATGGCGGATAAAATTCTCACTTTTGGCCTTCCCTCCGGAAGCCTGATGGAAGCGACACTATCGCTCTTCCAACGGGCGGGCTACTCCATCTCCGGTACCAGCCGTTCCTATCGTCCCACCGTGGACGATCCCGAACTGCGCTTTCGCCTGTTGCGCGCTCAGGAAATCAGCCGATATGTCGAGGGTGGATTTTTGGATTGCGGCATCACGGGCCGTGATTGGGTTGAGGAAAACGGCTCCCAAGTTGAGGTGCTTGCCGAACTTCCCTACAGCAAGGCAACGGCCAACCCGACCCGCTGGGTCATCGCCGTGCCTGAGGACTCCCCCTACAAATCGGTCAAGGATCTTGAAGGAAAGCGTGTCGCCACCGAGGCCGTGGGACTCACCCGCCGCTACTTCGAGAGCAAGGGAGTGAAAGCCGAGCTGGAATTCTCCTGGGGCGCCACTGAAGTCAAGGTGCCTGATCTTGTCGATGCCATCGTTGACATCACCGAGACGGGTTCCTCTCTTCAGGCCAACAAGCTTCGCATTCTTGAAACAATCATTGAATCATATCCTGTCTTTGTAGCCGGGAAGGCAGCCCACGCCGATCAGTGGAAGCGGGAAAAAATGGAACGCATCTCCCTGCTGCTAGTAGGAGCACTGACCGCACGCGACAAGGTCGGACTCAAAATGAATCTTCCTAGGACAAAGTTGCAGAATCTTCTTGAGGCGTTGCCAGCTCTCCGCAATCCTACAGTTTCGCCTCTGGCCCAAAACGACTGGGTGGCTGTGGAAACTGTCATCGACGAGAAAATCGTCCGGGAGATCATACCGCAACTAAAGTCACTCGGAGCCGAAGGCATTATCGAATACCCCCTTAACAAGGTCGTCTACTAAAACCACAAACCAAGCTTTCTACGCAAGTAGTCCAGCACCGCACGAACACAGCTCCGATGGGATCAATTAAAAAGAAACGCAAAGCCAAAATTGCCAAGCACAAGCGCCGCAAGCGCATGAAGCTCAACCGGCATAAGAAGCGCCTGCGTTACAAGTCGTAAGGGGGCTCCCTGCCTTCTTACGCAAAACCTTTCGCAGGTTTTTACTCGTGCACCGGATACTCGGTGCCGCCATTTACACACAAGGCTCTCTAGCTTATTGCTTGGGAGCCTTTGTGTCTTTGTGCGATTTAGCTGCGAAAAGAGCTTCTTCCCCTGTTACATCAACTTCCCCGAGGTGTTTTTCGAGACGAACGGACTACGCCCCGATATCGCGTCGAAGCTGCTTGCCATCAAAGCTAAGTTGATCTGCAACGGCGTAGGCCTTGACCCGTGCCTCTTCGAGCGTTGAGCCCAGAGCGGTGATACCGAGCACGCGTCCCCCATTGGTCACGAATTTTCCCTCTTTCAATGCAGTCCCCGCGTGGAAGACCACCACATCGGGATCAGTCCCGACGCTTTCAAGGCCGCTGATAACCTTTCCCTTCTCGATAGGGCCGGGATAGCCACCTGAAGCCAGCACGACACAGACAGCCGTACGATCTTCCCAGATGGGATGCACCTCGGAGAGCTTGCCATCGATGGTGTCTTCGATGAGATCCAGCAGATCGCTCTTCAAGCGACGCATGAGCACCTGCGTCTCAGGATCGCCAAACCGGCAGTTAAACTCCAACACTTTCGGCCCCTGCGGTGTGATCATCAGCCCTGGAAAAAGCATTCCCTGAAAATGTAGCCCATCCACCTTGAGACCCGCCACAAACGGTTCCAAGATCTCGTTGCGCACCCGCTCCTGCATCGCGGCATCAAGCACCCGTGAGGGACTTATGGTTCCCATCCCGCCGGTGTTGGGCCCCAGATCGCCATCAAGAGCACGCTTGTGATCACGGGCATCGGGAAAGAGTAAATATTTTGCTCCATCGACCAACGCATGCAACGAACACTCTGGCCCCGTGAGAAACTCCTCAATCACAACAGTCGCCCCCGCATCACCAAAAATTTTATCCACCATCATCTGTTGAATAACTCTCTCTGCTTCCGTCTGATCCTGAGCAATCACGACTCCCTTGCCGAGTGCCAGACCATCGGCTTTGACGACCAAGGGATAGGAAGCGGTGCGACAATGAACCAAGGCATCCTCCAGCTCGCTGAAGGTCGAGGATTCTGCAGTCGGTATCCCGTGGCGATCCATGAATCCCTTGGCAAACGACTTTGAGGATTCCAACCGCGCGGCAGCGGCGCGAGGGCCAAATACGCGCAGGCCCTCGCCCTGGAAGAGATCGACGATTCCCTCCGCCAGAGGATCGTCCGGGCCGACGATGGTGAGATCGACAGCCTCCGATTTTGCGAGAGCCAAAAGGGCTGGGAGATCGGAGGCTGCAACTGGGTAATTCGTGGCGATCTGCTGCGTACCGGCATTTCCGGGAGCACAGAGAAGCTGCTTCACACGAGGACTTTGGGCAAGCTTCCAGAGGATGGCATGCTCACGGCCGCCGGAACCAATCACGAGAATTTTCATGCGGAGAGAATGAGGGGATGGAGCGAACGATGTCGAGTGTCTTAGGGAAGCGCTGATTTAATCCGCCAGCGGATGACGGACATCGGGCAACAGTGATCCAGCGGACACCTCCACCTCTCTCTCCTGACCGAGCAGGCTGAGAAGAATCGCGACCCGATCACGCGCCGGCAGGATGCGCGTAACCAGTGCACGCACCCCAAGAAATGGCCCCTCGATCACCTTGACCTCCTCGCCTTCCTTGATCTCGGAAGCTATCTCCACGATCTCCCCGTCAGCCACATGCAATCTAAGGTCGGCAATGATGGACTCGTCGAGCACACAGGGTCTGCCACCGAAACTGAGCGTCTTTGCCACGCCACTGATCGCGGCAATGTGCCGATAAAGTTGGGGATAGACAAACCGCGCAAAGAGATAGCCCGGAAACATCGCTTCCTGTACCCAGGCGACTCCGGTCGATCGAGCCCTCTTGAATCGGATCTTGGGGCAGAAAACCTCCAACCCCAGTTCCTGCCGCAGCAAGCGAGTAGCGATTCCCTCCTGTTTGGGCTTTGCCCTCACACAATACCAGAGCAACTTCTCGGAAAAGAGGGTTTCTGGTTCGGGAATCGAAAGGCTGCCGGACATCGTAAAATCGTGACACGGAGTGCCAGAGGAATCAACTCTCTCCACGGCATTTGAATTATGACGAAATTGTCACAATCCAAGTGTTGGTTTGCAGGAAAAAACCTGTTTACACATGATCTTGTGCATGATGTAGCCACATACCACTACAGGAGCGTATGGATCTCCGATGTGCATCTCGGTACCCGAGGAAGTCAGGCGGAGGCGCTACTTGGATTTCTAAAGTTTTTTGACTGCGACACTCTCTATGTGGTCGGGGACCTCATTGACATCTGGGCGATGAAACGGGGGGTTTTCTGGAAGCAGGCCCATAGTGATGTCATTCAGAAAATTCTTCGCAAGGGACGCAAGGGCGCAACGATCATTTACATCCCAGGTAATCATGACGAGCGCATCACCGATTTTGTCGGCACCTATGCAAATGTGCATATTCAATCCCGCGCCATCCACACCACTCAAAACGGCACCCGCCTTCTGGTGGTTCACGGCCATGAACTCGACACCGTGGTACAGAATATGGGATGGCTCGCCCATGTGGGCGACATCGGCTACCAGCTGCTGCTGCATCTCAACACTCCCGTCAACTTCTGCCGCCGTCTCTTCGGTCACGGTCACTGGTCACTAAGCGCCTATGTGAAAAGCAGCGTGAAGAATGTGGTAAATTTCATCGGCAGCTTTGAAGAGTCAATGGTTCGATTTGCTTCTGACGAAGGGGCGCAGGGCATCATCTGCGGTCACATTCACACCGCGGCAATCCGCAGAATCAAGGGACTCGATTATTACAACACCGGCGACTGGGTTGAGAGCCGCACCGCCTTGGTTGAGGAAATGGATGGGCAGCTGAAACTCCTGCAATTCTCTGAAACGGGTGAAATTTTGCGCACCCTTGCCAGTGCCGATGCTTTTGATCACCCGACCCATGAAGCTGATCCGAAACCCACGCCCGCTCTGGATTCCGAGGAGTTCCCCGCTGAAGCAGTGACCGTCTGATTCTTTTATCGGTAAAAAAACTGGTGGGTTTGCCCTTTCCTCATTAGGAAGAGGGGCTGTCCGATGACCATCTGCCTGCTCAAATCCAAGATCCATCGCGCCGTGGTGACCGGCGCCTCAGTGGATTACGAAGGAAGTCTCACGATAGCCTCCGATCTTGCCGAACGTGTCGGACTCCTTCCTTACGAAAAAATTCTTGTGGGCAATATGGGAAACGGGGAACGCTTCGAGACCTATGTGATCTACGGACCGCATGGCTCCGGAGTTATTGAACTCAACGGCGCCACCGCACACCTGGGTAAAATCGGCGACCGCCTCACGATCATGTCGTATGCCTGGGTTGATGCAGACGCGTCCAAACGGCACAAGCCGTCGGTCATTGTGCTTGACGAAAAAAACCTGATCAAACGGGCATAGGAAAAACGGGCTTTGGGAGAGAGATGCTAGGCGACGGGATCTGATGTCACTGGCTTCACAAGGGGGAATCTACGGATCAGAAACACCCCGCAACCGCAGAAAATACCGCTTAGGGTGACGCTTGCAGCCACGCCGATCTGATCAGCCACCCATCCGGAGATCCAGCTCCCAATCGCAAGTGAACCCTGAAATGTTAGGAGGTAAAAGGAGATCGTTCTGCCCCGTACCCAATCCGGCGAGCACGCCTGCACCGAGACATTGTGATTTACGGCCACGACGATCCATGAAAGTCCGGCAACGAACATGGCGGAGGCAACGAGAATGGTGCTGCGGCCCTGCCCAACGACAACCACGCAAGAGGCAAAAATCAGGAGTGCCACAGCCACTGTTCTATCAATTGGAAACCTTCCGCGAAGCAGTGGAATAAAAAGGGCTCCGATGGTGGAACCAATGCCGAAGGAACTCAGGAGCAATCCATAGCCGGAGGCCCCTGCGCCAAGATGATCCCTTGCAATCACGGGAAGCAGCGCCCAGACCCCCGATCCAGTGAGCATGAAAAATGCACATCGAAGTAGGATCCCGCAGATCAGCGGAGAGCCGCGCAGAAATCGCCATCCCTCACCCAGTGATATCATGACTGCTCTAGGCGTCGCTTTTTTTTCGGGGGTGGGAACAAGATGTGCTGGCACGCGCCAGAGCCCCGCCAATACGGCAAAAAAGGAAACTGCATTCATCGCAAAGACTGCTGCTGCACCGACGCTTGCCACCAGAAAACCGCCGATGGCGGGACCGACGGAACGGGCAAGATTGAAGCTGATGCTATTGAGAGAAACGGCGGCGGCCATCTTGTCCCGAGTCACCAGATCCTGTAAAAGGGTCTGCCATCCCGGGAGATGAACTGCCGATCCCATGCCCAGCATCAGTAGCAGCGTGAGCAATTGCCACGGTCGCAAATGACCGTTCCAAGCCATCACGGCCATGAGCGCAGCCATGGCCATCATCCAGAGTTGGGCAAAGACCAGCAGCCTCCGGCGATTCACAAGATCGGTCAGAGCACCTCCGGCCATGCCAAAGAGGAAAGCCGGAAGACTTGCCGCCGTCTGCACCAGACCAATCAGCAAGGGGGAAGTTGTGAGCGTGGTCATCAGCCATGCAGCAGCAGCCGAGTGCATGATCGTCCCGAGATTGGAGAGAAAATTGGCGATCCAGAGATCCCTGAAAGCCGGTTGCATCAAGGGAGCTAATCCGGAAAATCGGTCGGAACTCTTTGACGCACGCATCTGATTACCTTCTCATGGCCACTTGCCCCCGCCCAGCGAGAAGAAATTTGGCTGATCAGACTCTGGTACCAATGACATGCAGCATGGTCTGAATCCTGATTGTCATTGGTATTACTTCAACGCATTGGCACCAAATCTGGTAATGACTCCCAAGACGACCACCCATGGCAGGACACCCAGTGAGATCGCAAGCTGGATGCGGCGTGGCGACTCTCCGAGAGCCAAGGCAACTGCTGCCGTCGCCTGCGGACCGATCGTAACGGGTGCGATCACCCCAAGTCCCCAGAGCCCATAACGATGCCATACCCGCCAGAAAAGCTTGGTAGGATCAGGCTTCGGATCAACCTTCATCTTAGCAAGCAGCCAGTTTCGCAGAGGAGTCCCAGCCAGCAGCACCACCAATCCTCCCGCAGAATAACCAAACCAAGCAGCAATGGCGGCTATCCAAAGCGGCACATGGGCTGCCACTCCTGCAGGGATCGCGCTGATGAAATAGAGGAATCCAAGCCCGAACGATTCTAATAATCCAAGTGCCACGAATCAGAGCCAGGTCACCCGTCCCGTCCCGACATGATAGATCGCGCCGACGATTTTGAGTTTTCCTTCATGGAGGAGCTTGCCCAGGACCGGGCTGGATTCCAGGCGTCTGATCTCCCCGTTCACCTGTTCTCGCGTTGCAGCGTCGAGAAGGGCGGATCCATCAGCATGAGGCTGAGTGCGTTCAGCCCGCTTCACTGCAGGACGGATCTGTGCGACCAGATGGGGAAGGGATCCGGGAAGAGGCTTGTTGGCAATCGCCGCTTTGATTGCCCCGCAACCTGTGTGACCCAGCACCACAATGACGGGAACTCCAAGCACGGCCGATCCATACTCCAAACTCGCCTCATCATTCACGCTGGAAGCCACACCCGCTACGCGGCAGACAAAGAGATCGCCGATTCCCGCATCGAAAATCACCTCGGGAGGTGTGCGGCTATCGGCACAGCCGATGACGGTTGCAAATGGATACTGGCTCTTGGCTGTTGCCTCCACGCGCTGAAGAGCATCGGAGTGATGTTTTGCATCACCGTCTAAAAAACGGGCATTTCCCGCCTTCATTGCTGCCAAGGCTGCATCCGGCGTGGCGCGACGAGGATCGTTCTCTCCTTCAACCGCTGTAGATTTTACGGCGCCTGACGGACTCCACGAATGATGCACGCAGGCCGATGTCATCAAGGTGACAAGCACTGCCGTTGCCAGAAAAACAGGACGAAGAAGGAATAAAGAGTTCATGGGTGGATTGAGTTGCCTTGGCAATAGCACCTTCTCCGGGGAATTGCCAGACGCAGATTGCCTTATTCTTTGGCTTGAATTGAAGAGATCCAGCTGGTTGATCGGAACAGCTTAGAGATGGATTTTTATGGAAATTCAATTTTCAAAGCAATGATACCTGTGGTGCAAACTAAGCATTTCTTCTCTCACTGATTTCTTCAGATGCCACTCATCGCCTTCTCTTCCTTCAAACCACCACTGGGCTTGGCGAACGGACATTTGCAGACGATCCTTCCGGTGCTCTTCCGCCGCGTTGCCCCGATCACCCGGGAGCGCGAAAGGATCGAGACTCCTGACGGTGACTTTCTCGATCTTGATTGGAACCGGGAGCCTCGCTCAGAACGCCTTCTGATCATCACCCATGGACTCGAGGGAAGCAGCACCAACGCCTCCGTGCAGGGTATGGCCGCCGCCTTCCATCGCGTGGGGTGGGACACACTTGCCTGGAACTTGCGCGGATGCAGCGGTGAGCCGAATCGACTACTCCGCACTTACCACAGCGGAGCCAGCGATGATTTGGAGAGGGTCATCGACCATGCGGGGCACGGCTATCATGAGATTGCTCTCATCGGTTTTAGTATCGGCGGTAACTTAACCCTCAAGTATCTCGGTGATCTCGGCTCCGCGATCAACTCACGCATCACAGGAGCAGTGGTCTGCTCGGTGCCGTGTGATCTTGCCTCAAGCGCCCGAGCGTTGGAAAAACCGATCAACCGTATCTACATGAATCATTTCCTACGCGATCTTCGCCGCAAAATCTGGGTAAAGGCTGCTGAGTTCCCCGGTGCGGTACCAACCTCGGAACTGAAACGGATGCGCACCTTTCGGGAATTTGACGGCACCTACACCGCTCCCCTCAATGGCTTCCTCAGTGCGGAGGATTATTGGGCAAAGGCCAGCAGCAAACCCTCTCTTATTGGGATCACCGTTCCAACCCTGATGATCAGCGCTCTAAACGATCCCTTCCTTGGCCCCGAGTGCTACCCCTCGGACATTGCTGAAACCCATCCCCATCTCCATCTCGAAACTCCCTCAAGCGGCGGCCATCTCGGATTTCTCAGCCTCAACACCGGATTTTGGTCTGAAAGAAGAGCTCTGGAGTTTTTGAACCAGACTGTAGAAGGCCCTTAGTCTATCAAACGTTTGGATAGACTAATTCGAATCGTTACCCTTCTCGGCCGAGATGCTCGGGGACGAGCGAGGCAAAGACCAAGTTTACAACAAAAGAAGTGCTGGAGCTTCTAGCAGCTTACGCAACGCTGCCATATACTCTGCAGCCACCGCCCCATCCACGACGCGGTGATCGCCGCTGATCGTGATGGTCATCCGCTGGCCGATCTCGATGGCATCACCGTTGACCACAGGCTTCTTGACGATGGCTCCGATGGCCAGAATGGCAGCCTGAGGGGGATTCACGATGGCAAAGAATTGCTCGACACCATAGGCTCCGAGGTTGGAGACGGTGATCGTCCCTCCGGCGTATTCCTCGGGCTTGAGTTTCTTGTCACGGGCGCGCGTAGCCAGATCTTTGACCGCTGCACTGATCTCCGCTAGGGAGAGATTCTGGGCATCACGGATGACGGGCGTGACGAGTCCGTCTTCGACAGCAATGGCAACCGATAGGTTGACGCTGCCATACTGGACGATGCCATCGCCTGCAAAAGCCGCATTAACTTTGGGCTTCTCCATGGCGGCTCGGGCCACGGCTGCAAGAGCGATGTCGTTGAAGGTGATCTTGAGACCCTTTTCTGCATTCGCCTCGTTGTATTCCTTGCGGAAGGCCATCATTGGGGCTGCATTGATCTCAATGGAGAGATAGAAATGCGGGATCTGGGTTTTGCTCGCCAACAACCGCTCGGCAATGACGCGGCGCATCCCGCTGAGCGGAATCTTGGTCTCAGGCATTCCGGCAATCGGTGTCGGCAGAATGGTGGCAACAGGAGATGCAGAACCGCCAACCACGGGCGCGTTTGCGCCTCCCCCAAGAGGTGCATTCTCGACATCAAAGGCAATGACGCGACCACCGGGACCCGTTCCCTTGACGGTGGCAAGATTAACGCCACGCGAAGCGGCAATCTTGCGGGCAAGCGGTGAGGACTTCACACGCACTCCGGGTGTGGCGACAACTCCTGCTTGGGCTGCCGCAGCGGCACGGGCTCTAGGTGTTAGAGGACGGCCCGAGGAGACGATGGGACGAGCGGAGGGTGCAGCGGTCTCTCTGGCGGCAGGTGCAACAGGAGCGGGTGTGGCCTTGGGACGATCACCCAGTTTCTCACCCTCTCCAACGATAACTCCCAGCGGCGCGCCGACGATGACCTTGCCCCCCTCTTCAACGAAGATGTCGGCCAGGATGCCCTCTTCAAAGGCTTCCATTTCCATCGTGGCCTTGTCTGTCTCGACTTCGGCAAGGATGTCTCCCACTTCGATTTTATCACCCTTTTTCTTGCACCAGCGCAAGAGTGTTCCCTCCGTCATGGTGTCGCTCAGTTTGGGCATCGTGATCTCTGGCATGGTCGTAAGCGGTAAAGGGTTAAAAAAGGTTGTTAAAAGCTGGAAAGTACTTTGGCGACGACCGACTGGGCATCGGGAAGTTGGAGCTTCTCAAGAGGCATGCTGTAGATGGCCGGTGCATCGAGGGCTGTCACACGCAGGATGGGTGCATCAAGATCATCAAAGGCATGCTCCGCCAGCAGTGCTGCGATCTGAGAGCTGACGCCGCAGAAGGGCTTGTTCTCATCCACCAGGACAGCACGGTGGGTCTTGGCAACAGAATTCAGGATGGTCTCTTCATCAAGAGGGCGGATGGATCGAAGATCGACGACCTCGGCCTCGATACCATGTTCGGCGGCAAGAATCTCTGCTGCTGCAAGGCAGGTGAGAACCGCACGGCCATGGGCGATAAGCGAGACATCAAGCCCCTCGCGCTTCACATCGGCGACGCCGAGCGGAATGGTGTAGGAACCTTCGGGCACTTCGCCGAGTTCTCCATAAAGAAGCGTATTCTCCATGAAGCAGACGGTGTCATTATCACGGATGGAGGAGATCATGAGTCCCTTGGCATCATACGGGGTGGCAGGACAGACGACCTTTAGCCCCGGGGTATTGGCGAGGAAGTTCTCCGGCGTATGAGAATGGGTCGCACCAACATTGGTACCTCCGTTAGCAGGACCGCGGATCACCATGGGAACATTGATGAGTCCCCCCGACATATAACGGATGCAGCCTGCATTATTGATGATCTGATCAAGTCCGACATAGGCAAAACTCCAGAACATCATTTCGACGACGGGGCGCAGCCCCATCATCGCGGCCCCCACGCCGAGTCCTAAAAAGGCCGCCTCGCTGATTGGCGTGTCAATGACCCGCCTTGATCCGAATCGCGCCCAGAGTCCTTCGGTGACCTTGTAGGCACCGTTATACTGGGCGACCTCCTCACCCATGAGAAAGACATTTTCATCACGGGTGAGTTCCTCTGCAAACGCTTCATTGAGAGCCTGGCGATAGGTGATGACTGGCATACGGAAAATATGTGTAGCGTTTTGGCTGTAGGCTATTCGCTGAAGAAGTGGCGACCGGTCTGGCCGGCCTCCGTCTGATGATCGACCTCGTAGTAGATGTCCTCGAAGATGGTTTCTTCCCCAGGCCATGGACTGTTAATCCCGAACTCCGCGGCTGCTTCGGCTTCGGCCTTGGTTTCCTTGTCGAGCTTTGTGATTTCTTCCTCGGTGATCACGTTTTCATTGAGAAGCTGGTTTTCCCATATCGTGATCGGATCGAACTCTTTCTTGTAGTGCTCGATCTCCTCGGGCGTGCGATATTTTTTGGCGTTCGCATCAGCAACCGAATGGCCGTAGTAGCGGTATGTGTTGACCTCAAGCACAGATGGCTTCGACTCGGCGCGGGCTCTCGCCATGGCTGGTCCGAGCTTGGCGCGCAACTCGTAGAGATGAAAGCCTCCGCAAATTTCCGCCTCGATCGCATAGCCCTTCGCGCGGTAGGCCAGTGGTCCGTTAAAAGCGGAGGATCGTTCCAGACTGGTGCCCATGGAGTAGCCGTTGTTCTCGATCACATAGACAATCGGAAGACTCCAGAGGGAGGCAATGTTGAGACACTCGCTGAAGACCCCCTGATTTACCGCCCCGTCTCCAAGGAAGCAGACGGCGCACCCGTTGACAGCTTTGTATTTCAGGGCAAAGGCCAGACCAAGCCCAAGCGGTGTCTGTCCTCCCACGATGCCGTGTCCACCCCAGTAATGCTTATCGGGGGCAAAAAAGTGCATCGAACCACCTTTGCCCTTGGAGCAGCCCGTTCCCTTGCCGAAGAGTTCGGCCATGCATTCGTCCATCCCCATGCCGACAGCAAGGGCATGCCCATGATCACGGTAAGCGGTGATGATCTCGTCGTGTCCGTTCATTAGCGAGGATGTGCCGACGGCTATCGACTCCTGACCGATGCAAAGATGGAGAAATCCCCCCATGATACCCTGATTGTAATACTTGAGTGCCTGTTGCTCAAATCGGCGGATGCGAAGCATCTCGCGAAGAAATCCTATTTTCTGCCCGGCAGTCAGAGAGGCATTGACCGGATCCTTGGAATAATCGGCGTGCGTCGGTGAGCTGACCCAGCGACATGTGGATCCGCCGAAGAGTTCGTCCAATTCCGTGAGGTTCTTGGCCGGTTCCTGTGACTTTGTGGAAAGAGTGGTAGATTGAGCCATGGGCGTCATTCCCGCCGGTGGATGCCGGTCAGACGGTGCAAACTATCCAGAATTTCTTCCCCCTAGTGAAGGGGAAAGTGCGAAGAAAAGGATGAAAGTTGAAACTTAATCCCTAAAGAGGCCTTCGGAGGGGCTTATGCCCGATGCATGGGCTCAACTTTATGGTTGAGCCGCAGGCAGAGGCTGCTTCTTCTTTGTTCCCTCGGCTGCGGCGGTGGCTTCCGCCTCCATGACGGATTTCACAGCTTCCTCGATCTCGGCGTAGAGAGCTGCATCGCTCTTAAGGAGTTCCTTTGCTGCATCACGGCCTTGGGCAATATTGTTGCCCTTGTAGCCGAGCCACGAACCGCGCTTCTCAATAATATTTTTCTCCAACGCAAGATCGAGCAGCGAGCCGGTGCAGGAGATTCCCTCGTTATACATGATGTCGAACTCAGCCTCGGTGAAGGGGGGGGCAACCTTGTTTTTGACGACCTTCACGCGTGTGCGATTGCCAGTGACGGTGCCATCGGGCTGCTTGATGGCACCGATACGACGAATATCGACGCGGACGCTGGAGTAGAATTTGAGGGCCTTGCCTCCCGGCGTGGTTTCGGGATTGCCGAACATGACCCCGATCTTTTCACGAATCTGGTTGGTGAAAATACAGCAGCAGTCGGCCTTGGAGATAAAGGCCGTGAGCTTCCGCATCGCGGCACTCATCAGGCGGGCTTGGGCGCCGACAACGGAATCGCCGATCTCTCCCTCAAGCTCAGATTTGGTGACAAGCGCTGCCACGGAATCCAGAACGACGACATCAATGGCATTGGAACGAACAAGCGTCTCGCAGATGCGAAGAGCTTCCTCTCCAGAACTGGGCTGGGAAACAAGGAGCTCTTCAAGATTTACCCCCAACTTGCGTGCATAAGTGGGATCAAGCGCATGCTCGACATCGATGAACGCGGCGACACCACCGCGCTTCTGAGCCTGCGCCACAACCGTCAGCGTGAGCGTGGTCTTTCCCGAGGACTCGGGGCCATAGATCTCCACGATGCGGCCTTTGGGAAATCCGCCCACACCGAGAGCGCGATCGATAAGCAGATTGCCGGTCGGAATCACTTGGATTCCCTTGGAGCCCTCGGCTCCAAGACGCATGATCGCACCATCGCCGTAGTCTTTGGCGATCTGCTGGATAGCAAGGTCGAGGTTCTTGGCGCGAGCCGCCGAAGCTTTGTCCAGGGATTTGTCGGGGGAGGATGAGTCGTCTTTTGCCATGGTGCGGTAAATGTGTAGTGTTGTTGGGTTGCCCTGACCATACCGAAATTTTGTTCGGTATCAACCTTAAAACAAAGGCTTCTCTTTCTGGAGGGCATTCCTACCTTTGTGAGCCGTTGGATGAACGCCCTTCCCTCCTCATTTCTCCCCCGCACGATCAGCACGGTCATCCTCTGGCTGGCAATCGTCGTTGCCTATGTGTTGCGCTCGGAAATCGCCTTTACCCTGTTGATCACCCTTCCTGCGATGGGTGCCCTCTGGGAATATTTTTCCCTGCTCAAATCCGGCGGCATCGCCCATCACCGGGGATTTGGCATGGCTACCGCGCTCTTGCTTATCGGGCTGAACTTCTGGTTGCTTCGATCTCGGGATATGTTTCAGCAGTTTGCCATTTTTCCTTTTGAGGAAATGGTTTTTGCGCTGCTGATTCTTTCACTTTTTCTACGGGAATTCGGTCGTAATTCTCCAGGCCGCACCACGGCTGACGCCATTGTCTTCACCCTCTTCGGTGTAGTCTACATCCCATGGCTTTTTCTCTTCATGGCAAAACTGCTCTATCTCACGCCACGGGATGAACATGGTTTTCTCACCGGACAATATCTCGTGCTCTTTGTCGTTGCGGTGACCAAGTTCACTGATGTTGGTGCCTTTCTTTGCGGCAGCCTCTTCGGACGCACCCCTTTCTTTCCCAATATCAGCCCCAAGAAAACTTGGGAAGGAATCGCCGGTGCCTTGGTACTGGGGGTGCTGGTCGGTCTCGGCATCTTTCACTTTTTTGGAAATCATCTTCCTCCCTTCTCCCCTGTCCTCGTTTGTGAACTCTCGCTGATTCTTGGCATATCCGGTATCGCAGGCGACTTGGCTGAATCATTATTAAAAAGATCCGTTCATACCAAGGATTCGGGTCATGCGCTGCCGGGCATTGGCGGTGGCCTCGACCTCATCGACAGCCTGCTCTTCACACTGCCGCTCTTTTACTTCCTTTACCTTTTCGTGCTCCATCCATGAAAAAGCGGATTGTTGTTCTCGGTGCCACAGGCTCCATCGGCGAGAGCACCATGCGTGTAGTGCGCGCCCTACCCGATCACCTCGAGATTGTCGGGCTCTCAGGAAAGAACAATACGATTGCGCTTCAACACCTCGCCCGCGAGTTTCCATCGGCTGCGCTCTGCACCGGAGACGAAACCTCGTCCGATGCATTCCATGGAGAGTTTCCGGGGCGTGTCATTACGCATGGTGAATCAGGATTGGAACGGCTTGCCTCGCTTCCCGAGGCCGATCTGGTCTTGATTGCCATCGTGGGTACAGCGGGTCTCAAACCCGCCTTGTCCGCCCTCAACGCAGGCAAAGACATAGCCGTCGCCAGCAAGGAGATTCTCGTCATGGCGGGCGAAGAGGTTACTTTGACGGCGCAGCGGATGAATCGTCGCGTGCTTCCAGTCGATAGTGAGCACAATGCTATATTCCAGTGTCTGGAAAATCGCGATCCTTCCACGGTGAAGCGGCTTATCCTCACCTGCTCGGGTGGTCCCTTTCGTCAATCATCAGCCGTGGAACTTGCCTCCGTGACGCCGGATCAGGCACTGCTGCATCCCACCTGGTCGATGGGGCGCAAGATCACGATTGATTCCGCCACACTCTTCAACAAAGGGTTGGAGATGATCGAGGCGAAGTGGCTTTTCGGCATTCCGATGGAGAAGATCGATGTCGTGATTCATCCGCAGAGCATCGTTCACTCGATGGTGGAATTTGTGGATGGCTCCATCATTGCCCAGCTCAGCACGACTGACATGGCACTGCCCATTCAGTTTGCCCTTACCTATCCCGAACGGATTGCCGGACCGTGCGCACCGCTGGATCTTGCCACGCTGGGACGGCTTGATTTTGAAGCTCCCCGCACGGATTGCTTCCCAGCGATTAATCTGGCACGTCGTGCCGGAGCCGCCGGCGGCACGCTGCCTGCGGTGCTCAATGCCGCCAACGAGGCTGCGGTGGAGGCCTTCCTTTCAGGCCGAATCAGCTTCCCTGAAATCTGGGAAAAAGTGGAAGCTGTGATGGAAAGAGTACCGTTTATCGAACATCCCACGCTTGATCAGCTTGTGGCTGCCGACTCAGCCGCAAGGGACATCGTTGGAGGAAAGTAGTGATTCGGGATTCAGACGTTCGATCTGCATCTCATAAATGCCTCATCCCTGCACAAAAAAAGCCCCGCTCCATTTCTGGCGCAGGGCTTTTGTTAGAATGTAAGAAAGGCCTACTTCAGCGCCGTCTGGTAGTTCTGCTCGGCGTGATGCCAGTTCACCACATTCCACCATGCCTTGAGGTAATCCGGACGGCGGTTCTGATAGTGGAGATAGTAGGCGTGTTCCCAGACATCATTCGCGATGACCGGCTTGTTACCATCCATGATCGGGCTGTCCTGATTGGGCGTGGAGACGATCTCCAGCGCACCCTGTTTATTCACGATGAGCCAGACAAACCCACTACCGAAGCGGCCCACGCCACCGGCTTCAAACTTGGTCTTGAATTCCTCGAAGCTGCCGAAGGTTTTGGCGATCGCCTCAGCCAGGGTACCAACGGGTTCGCCTCCCTTGCCAGGGCCCATGATCTCCCAGAAAAACGAGTGGTTGGAATGCCCGCCACCGTTGTTACGGACCGCAGTGCGGATGCTCTCCGGCACCACGGATAGGTCGGCGATGAGTTCATTGACCGGCTTGGCAGCAAGCCCGGGATGATCCTTGAGCGCGTTATTCAGGTTGTTGATATAAGCGGCGTGATGCTTGTCATGATGGATCTCCATCGTGCGTGCATCGATGTGTGGCTCGAGTGCGTCGAAGGCGTAGGGAAGCGGTGGAAGAGTGTAGGACATAGGGCCAGAGCATGGACACGCTCCGAGCTTGCAGACAAGCAGGATTTTACTCCGGAGAATCTCCTGAGAATCAAGGCGGGACTATGCCAGCCCCAGCTTTTCAAGAATCCGATCCACATCCAGGCCCGTGCCTATTTCCTCCTGAATCCGAGTGATTTTTCCATGATCCGAAGGAAGAGTCTTCACCGTCATCGAATGCACTCGGTTGGCTATCTGGTAGCAATCACCGGAAGCAAGGATCACGGGCAGGGAGGCCCTCTCCATCATGCGTGTGATTTCTTCAGGAGGACGGAGTCCGTCGGAGAGAATAACTCCGCCCAATCGGTCGGCGAACTGAAGCGCCATGGAAAGAATATTTTCCCTATCTCCCGGGATCACCAGCAGGGTTTCGGGTGTGAATTGCGCGATCGCATGCGCTCCACTCATCGCTCCGATCACAACACGCCCGGCATGTCTTCCAAGATTCTCTTTCCCATAAATCATTTCCCCGTGCAGCACTTCCCTCACTTGCTCCATGGTGGGGACGGCAAGCATCTCCACCCTGGGAATCATCGCAAGAAGTTCGAGTCCAAGTTTCTTGAACCCCCTGCGCGATACCTCTGCGATTTCCTCCATTTTAGAGGGAATAACCTTGTTCATCACCACTCCGATCACCTCCACTCCGGCCTGATCGAACAGTGACTTGTTGAGTGCCGCCTCGTCGATCGGGCGACCTATCCCGCCCGGCGTCACCAGAATGACTTTGGATCTCAGGATGCGCGCAATGCGCGCATTGGAGAGGCCAAAGACGGAACCGACGCCAGCATGGCCCGTTCCCTCAATTAGGGTAAAATCCTTTTCCCAGCACGCCCGGTCAAAGGCGTTGCAAATTCTGCGTACGAGAGCCTCATGGTTGGCCCCGTTGATGTACCGACGGGTAAAATCAGGCTCCACCGCGATCGGACTCATCGCTTCGATTGGCAACTGAGTGTCATAAGTATCGCGGATAAGCAGACTGTCTTCATCGATCCGCTGTCCCTCGACATCCACGAACCGCTGTCCCACCGGTTTAATGAACCCGATGCGCCCATATCGGGGCTTTAGCAACTGATGCAGTCCAAGGGCAATCGTTGTCTTTCCAGCATTCTGCTCGGTGGCGGCGATGAAGATTCGGGGGGTGACCGTGTTCACTACAGCGGATTCGAGGGATCGTCGGAAAGGGGGTAGAGTTTCCGGTATTCCACGGCTTGCAAGCCGATAATCGCTGCGACGGCGGCGATATCCTCGCTCAGGGTGCCTCGGGAAAGTTCTGCGGCGGGCCGTGTCAACCCGAGAACTATCTGGCCATAGACCTTGGCGCCGGAAAGATGATGCACCAGCTTGGCGGCAATATTGCCGGAGTTCAGATCCGGAAAAATCAGCACATTTGCACGCCCTGCCACCATGCTGTTTGGCTCCTTGATTCTGGCAATCGCCGGCACGATCGCGGTGTCCGCCTGAAGCTCACCGTCGATTTCCATCAGATCGTCAAGACTCGATCCTCCGATTTGAAGAGCCAGCTGACGGGCCTGCGCGGTGGCCGCAGCCATTTTGGAAACAGAGGGATGCGCTGCGCTACCGTGTGTGGAAAAACTCAGGAAGGCGATGCGCGGACGCTGTCCAAAGACCTGCCGTGCGAGCAATCCGGTCTGCACCCCGATTGAGGCAAGCTGGGAAACAGTCGGCTCCGGCACCACGCCGCAGTCCGCAAAGAAAAGAACCCCTTCATCCCCAAACTCTGCCCTTGGCACCTCGACCACCATGGCGCTGGAGACAACCGAAGCATGGCGAAGCGGCTTGATCAGTTGGATCAACGGGCGAAACAGCGATCCCGAGTAGGCTCCGACACCACCCACCAGACCATCGACCTGACCGTTCTGGAGCATCATGCAGGCAAAATAATTCGGGATGCAGAGAGAGTTTCTCAAATCTCCCGCACTCATCCCACGATACCGCTCCAAGCTTCCCGCAAGCTTCAGAAAACGGGGCATTTCGGAGGAGGTCTCCGGATCGACAATGGCCACTCGCTCGAGCGACACGCCGTTAGAGACTGCCACCGCTTGAATCTCCTCGCGTTTCCCGATGAGAACAGCGACACCCAGCCCCCGGTCATGGAACATCCGGGCTGCACGGATCACGCGCGGGTCATTGCCATCAGGAAAAACGATCCTCTTGGGATGGCGGCGAAGCTTTGCGTAAACGGATTGGAGAAATGACATCTTTCCGGCAAGGGTGGAAAAAATCCCGCAGGGAGACAAGGATGTTCCCGTCTTTCTTGACTAGTGCAAAATCCTTACGCCTCGTTTTCCTCTTTTCGGAACCTCCATTTAAGGTTCTTCTTGAAGTCATGATTACAAAACTCCTCCACACACGGTACCGTGTTCATGACCTCGACAAAACGGTCAGTTTTTACCGCGATGTCCTGGGACTTGAGGAAACTCGTCGCAGCGAGAGCGGGCGTGGGTCGAAGCTTGTCTTTTTCAAAGCACCCCAGGGTGATGTCGAAATCGAGATCTGCCAGTATGATGCCAGCGGACCCGTACAGGTGGGACCCGATCTGACCCACCTTGCATTTGCCGTGACCGATCTGGAAAGCTTTGCGAAGGAAGCGGCGGCCAAAGGGTATCCGTTAACTGACGGGCCTCATCGCACTTCCAAGGGTTCCGTGATCGCTTTCATTGATGCGCCCGAAGGTTATGAGATCGAGCTGATTCAACCCGCTCCTAATCACTGAGTTCTTATCGATTGATTGCTTTTTCTTTGCTCTCTACCCGGGAGACTTGCCATCAATCTCATTTCTGCTTTTCCTAGACCACATCATGATTCCGGAACCCAAAGTCGCCAAGGCCGTCGTCGAGAAATCCTCCAAGGTCTTCACAGAATTCCAGGCTTTCATCAGCCGGGGTAATGTTGTCGATCTTGCCGTCGGTGTGATCATCGGTGCTGCCTTCGGAAAAATCGTCACAGCGTTGGTCAATGACATCATCATGCCGCCGATTGGCATGATCATGAAGGGCATCCAGTTCAACGATCTCTTCGTTCCCCTCAATGGAAAACACTACGCCACCATCGCGGCGGCCAAGGCTGATTCCGCAGCCATCATCAGCTACGGCAATTTCGTCAATACCGTCATTGAATTTCTCATTGTCAGTGCCTGTGTCTTTGCGCTGGTCAAAGTCATTACCACCCTCCGCCTCACTCAACCCCCTGCCGCTGCCGCGCCAACAAAAAGCGAAGAACTTCTGACCGAGATCAGGGATCTGCTCAAGAACAAGGAAAACAGCTCCTCATAAAAAATCTGGAGCAGTGTTGACACCCCTCGAATTCGCGCAAGAATCTAACTCTTCTTTTTGAACCTACTGCTGATCCTCATTTCCTCGGTTTCTTTTCTTGGATATGGCAGTGCCTGTTTTTTTTCTCCCTACCTTAAGTGCGAATTTGAGCGCTATGGGTTCGCTTCCAAACGCACGCTTGTCGGAACACTGCAGTTACTTGCGTCACTAGGTCTGATCTTGGGCTTCTGGAAGCCAGTATTAGGATCAGCAGCTTCCTTTGGCCTTACCCTCATGATGCTCTTGGCGATCCTCGTGCGGATCCGTATTAAAGACAGCTTTCTCCAAACCCTTCCCGCCCTCTTTTATCTGCTACTTAATCTATACCTCTTGCTTCAAGGCTTTCGATGATTATAGAAGCACAATCAGCAGGCTCATCAGAAGAACCGCAAGCGATGGCCATGCTTTACTGAAGGGATCTTTCACCTTCAAATGCATGGAGAAGGCTCCAAGCATCAGCACTACCATTCCCAAAGCGGATGGTCGCACAAGAACTGGAATCCACACACCGGCAATAAGGGAAAGAGCGAGCGAGATTTTTAGCACCGCAATCAGACAAAAAAACCAGAAAGGCAATCCGTAGGCAGCAAACTCCTCACGAAGATTTTTGGCATCCCTTCCCCTATAGTCGGTTGCTTTCCCCGAGCGGATAAGCCAGACGTTCAAAATACCAATCCCCACAAAGACTTGAAGGAAAATGCGTAAATAATTCACGCCTTAAATCATGCCCCCGGCCCTTCGACACTGCAATCATTCATTCCAAAGGATACATGGAGTCACCCCTGCTGCACTTCTACACCCTTGCGTAAGTTTTCGATTATCAGGGAAGCGGGTGAAGGGAATCGAACCCTCGTCTCAGGCTTGGGAAGCCCACATTCTACCATTGAACCACACCCGCAGAAAAATCAGTCCCAAGAGTTGATCAGGTAAGTTTTGGAGCCGTTTGTCCAGACTGTCCAGACACCGATGTGCTTGGTCACATTGGTTGTGGTCATTGTTCCGCCATTTGTCGCCTGATAAGGTAAAGTGAGAGTGTTTGCATAATTGGTATCCAAGGCCACCGAATAGACACTGGTTGAGTTGAACGGATCACAGAATCCGCCTGCATTGGTTCCCCCTTTACCCTTTTTCCAGCTGCTGGAATCCAGAAAGATTAATCCGCGGGGATTGTTGCTGGCATCGTTGCTGGTGCAGAGCATCGCCGTATTACCCGAAACCATGTTGGTTCCTGTGAATGCCGGCAGGCGACCATACTCGGTCTCATAGGCTGTGATGGCTGTGGCGATCTGCACAACCTGATTTTTGGCTGTGGTCTTATAGGCGGAGTTGATGGCGTTTTGCGCCGCGGGCATTAGGAGTGAGGCAAGGATCGCAATGATTGAGATCACGACGAGCAGTTCGATCAATGTAAAGGCACCGCTCTTCTGTTTATTGTCCTGTTGTTTGTGGGGAAAATCATTCATGTCTGCTACTTTCCCCCGCCCTACAAAGGGCACAAGCATTTTCTTGCTTTGCGCGGATGAGAAAGGAGCCGATGGTGCCCGTGTGCCTAAGAAAAAACCTCGCCACTCCAAGCATCTCTCCGGGAAACAACCCATGAGAAACTCCCGGCCTCATTCCAGCGGAACCTCAAAGGTTTCGGCAACTTCCGGAAAAAAACCCTCTGTAGCTCCACAGCGGTCACCTCGTCGGCCCGATACCCACGCTGCTCACCCGCAAGCCTTGCGAAACGATCGATCCTCTCTAGAGTCAGCGCTGCTTCGCCTGCTGAAGAGCGATCCGTTACCTGCTTCTGCCATCGCGCGGGCTCTGAAAATAGACGAGGCTGATGTTCCCGCTCTCTTGAAATTACTCTCCTTCATGGAGCACTCGGGCAAGCTCGCACGCGTCCGTAGGGATCACTACATCGTCCCGCAGGCTGCGGATCTCTTCACGGGTAAGTTACAGATCCATGCGGGGGGATCCGGCCATGTTCTGGCTCAAGATCAGGGGGGAAAGGATCTTTTTATCTCAAGCGATCATCTCGGTACAGCACTTCATGGAGACACTGTGGTTGCCCGACTGATCCGCGATCCGCGCGATCATGGACGGCCTCGACGTGATGGGCGTGCCGAGGGAAAGATCATCCGCGTCGTGGAACGGGCCGACAGTCCGATCGTGGGAACCCTTCAAAAGACCAAGAACTTCTTTCATGTCGTCGCCGATGACCCCCGCTTTCCCCGCAGCCTCTATGTTCCCGATGCTCAGGGGGGCAAACCCGGAGACAAGGTCGTTGCCTCGCTCGATCGATGGGAAAGCGCCCATGTGAATCCCGAAGGCCATGTGGTCCAGGTGCTCGGGCCCGCCGATGCCCCCGGGGTTGATATGCTCTCGGTCATTCACAAGCATGGTCTTCCCGGGGCGTTCCCGGAAACTGTTGCTGCCGAGGCCCGGCGATTTGGAAACATCGTTACCGATGAAGATCTGGAAGGCCGGGAAGATCTGAGGAATCATCCCGTGATCACAATCGATCCAGATGATGCAAAGGATTTTGACGATGCCATCGAGGTGCAGCCGACCGATTTTGGCTGGGATGTTTCGGTTCATATCGCCGATGTCTCGCACTATGTGAAGCCAGGATCCCTGCTCGACAAGGAGGCCCGCAAGCGCGGCAATAGTGTCTATCTTGCCGATCGCGTGATTCCGATGCTGCCGGAGAATCTCAGCAACGGTCTCTGCAGCCTGCGTCCCCATGAGGATCGTCTGGCTTTCAGTGTCTTTGCTGCAATTAACCGCGACGGGTCGATTCGCCATGTCCGCTTCGGCCGTTCCGTGATCAGGAGTGCGGCACGGCTTACCTATCGTCAGGCACTTTCACTGCTCCAATCTCCAGCCAAGGATGAAATCGGCGAAAGAGTGCATGCCGCCTGGGCATGTTCCTCCACGCTGCGCAAACGCCGCTTCGCCGCCGGAGCGCTTGACCTGGAAATGCCGGAGGTCAAGGTCTGGCTGGATGCGGAGGGGAGGCCCCTGCGGTTGGAACTTGTTGAAAACGATATCTCCCACCAACTCATCGAAGAGCTGATGCTCCTGGCCAACGAGCTGGTGGCCCGTCACCTCAAGCGCCGCAATCAGCCCAATATCTACCGCATTCATGAGAAGCCTGAGCCTGAGAAGCTCGAAGAATACCGCGAGCTTGCAGCCACATACGGTGTGAAAACCGGCGATCTGGGACATCGTCCTGAACTGCAGCGCCTCCTCGACAGTCTCAAAGGTAAACCCTACGCCGGCGCACTACGAATCGGCCTGCTCAAGAGTCTCAAGCGGGCGCGTTATTCCCCCGATGCCCTGGGTCATTACGGACTCTCTAAAAACGACTACAGTCATTTCACCAGCCCCATTCGTCGCTTCGCCGATCTCGTGACACACCGGGCGTTGGCCCGCGATCTTGATTCCCGACAAAAGGGCCCCTCCTCCGGTGATCTCGCCACTCTCTGCGAGCATCTTTCCACCACCGAGCGCACCGCAGCTGATGCCGAGAAGGAATCCGTTAGAGTCAAAAAACTGGAGTATTTCGCTGCTCTGGCAGCCGCGCCCGAGCAGGGAGGCCTCGTACCGAGCTTCGAAGCCCGAGTCATAGAAGCCAGGAATTACGGCCTTCTCGTGGAGCTTCCAGAGTCCCTGATGACGGGCCTCGTTCCCGTCTCGACTTTGAAGGATGATTTTTATCACTTTGATGCCACGCGATCCCGGCTGATAGGGAAGCACTCCGGCAGGGTCCTCCGAGCCGGTGATCTGATCCGGGTACAGGTGTCTCGGGTTGATGCGTTCAAACAGCAGATCGATTTTTGTCTGGCTGAAGAACTCCCCTCCAAGGAAACAAAAGCACGCAAAGCCCCTGGATGCTGGACCAAAATGGATCCGCGTATTTAATTGATTTTGAACACTTGGCCACAGAGCCACCCTTGTCGTAAGCTTGCAAATCGTGAATATCCATTCTGATAAAACTGCCCAGATCGAGGAGGTCTATAAATCCCCGTTTTTTGATCTCATCCAACGCTCCCGCACCGTTCATTTGCAGAACTGGGATGAGGATAATGTGCAACTTTGCACCCTGTTGAGCGTGAAAACCGGGGGGTGTAGCGAGGACTGCTCCTACTGCGCCCAGAGCGCACGATATAATACCGGCGTCAAAGCCGAGAAGCTCATGACCAGTGAGGACATCCTCCCTGTTGCCAAAAAAGCCCGCGAGAGCGGAACGACCCGCTTCTGCATGGGAGCAGCATGGAAGGGGGTCAAGTCGGGCGATGCCCGCTTCAATACCATGCTTGAGACAGTCCGGGAGGTCAGCAAGCTCGGGATGGAAGTCTGCGTAACCCTTGGTCAACTCGGCGACGACGAGGCCCGCCAGCTCAAAGAGGCGGGCGTCACCGCCTATAACCATAATATCGACACCTCACCGGAATATTACCCTGAGATTGTCTCGACCCATTCATTCGAAGACCGGCTTGGCACCATCTCGTCTGTTCAAAAGGCCGGAATGGCCGTCTGTTGCGGTGGCATCATCGGAATGGGCGAAACAGAGAGGGATCGGCTGAGAATGCTCGAAGTGCTCTGTGGATTCACCCCTCCCCCCGAGAGTGTGCCGATCAACTGCCTCATGTCGATGCCCGGCACCCCTTTGGAAGAACAGCCCGCCGTTGACATCTTCGAATTGGTACGACTTGTTGCCACCACCCGCATCATGCTACCCAAATCTCGTATCCGTCTCTCCGCGGGCCGCACACGCTTAAGTCGAGAGGGGCAGGCCCTCTGCTTCTTTGCCGGGGCCAATTCCATCTTCTATGGAGAGAAACTACTGACTGCTAAAAATCCCGGCACCAACGAGGATCTCGAACTCCTAAAGGCTTTAGACCTCAATCCGCAAGAACAGGGTATTCCAGTGGAGGTCCCTTAGAAAACGCTGTTTTTAGCAGCCATTCAGCTTTTCTCAAACCTACGTCTTGAGGCAACTAACTCCAACTTCATTTTAGGCCGTTCGTTAATTTTGATTAACAGATATTGCGATGTCGATGATGTGGGGTATCATGTAAGCCGATCTAATCAGACGACCATTTCGTATGAGATGAACAGACCGTTTAAGCGCTCGTAGCTCATCGGATAGAGCAGGGGTTTTCTAAACCCTTGGTAGCAGGTTCGATTCCTGCCGGGCGCACCACCCCCCTAACAGACTCCGCTTGGGGAATCGCAGATCAGTGGAATTCCGTAGGAGTAGGAGCGAAGTAAACCATCAATCCTAACTTAATCAGGTTTCCATCGTGTAAGTCATTCCTGCTTGGTTAGCTCTACGAAGCCCTTTGACTTACAGAATGTACCCAGCATTTGTTTACTCGAGTAATATAAAACAGGTTGCCTCTTAATAATCTCAAGAAGTTAGTTTGGACATACTTCATCCAACGCGTCGAGCTTCCAAGTGAGACTACCTTCACATCCAATCATCGCTTTTAGGTTCTTTTATTTACTCACATTGATAGCCTTCCAATAACCTTTCTTTCCTCCAAGTGACATTTTAGCCAGTCTCATTGACTGCTCTCCAGCAGATTCGAAGTGATCCATTTCAATGATTCTCGTGCGGTATGTATCGGTCAACAAATTTGATTTCGAAATATCCCTTCGCCAAAAATCGTTATCTTCCTTCCTGGATCGTCCCCCCAGGGTTCAGCAATTGATAATTGATCGGTATTAGTGTTCCAACGAAGTTCCATTGCTTCTCTCAATTTGTGGCAACGCATCAAGTCATTGCCGGTGTGACCATCTTCAAACCCTCGCTCTCTGTAATTTAAAAGTCACCACGGAGTCACCGTTCATTGTGGTGACTGATCTTTTTGATTAATTACTCACCACAAATCATCTCTATTAACAGAGAAAAATCTAATTAGTTCTTGCAAATTAATGATAATGTGGTGACTATCTGCGGATCTCTTAACAACTCATGGCTTCCCTAGTCAAAGATTCACGCTCTCCCTTCTATTGGGCTCGTTTTCGAGATTCAACTGGACGAGAATTCACGCGCTCCACACGCGAGCGTGAGCGTGAGCGCGCGCTCGAGGTGGCTCAGGAAATGGAGAATCTCGCCCGTTCCGGAATTGAACCGGAACGTCCCGCGCAGCAAGATGCTCCCGTGCTTCGACTTGTTCGGCAGGAAAATCTAGCGACAGAACCACCTTCGATTGCTCTTGAAGTGGAGCAATTTTTAGCATCAGCAACATTGCTTCGTGATTTATCTATGGAAAAAAAGGCGGATATCGCAGCTTCTTTCCTTAATTTTTTAGGGCCTGACATTTCCGCTCTTCCCCTGCGGGCGCTTTCTCATGGGTTGCTTGATGGATATAAAGCGTTTCGCCTAAATTCTGGAAAAAGTAAAAATTCTTTTAATACTGAGCTGATTTTTCTCCGCTCTTTATGTCAGTCTGCTTTGGAAAATGGACGGGTATCTAAGAATATAGTCGCGGAAATTCCTCTGGAAACTGAAGAAGAAATTGCTATTAAACCTTTTTCTCTGGATCAAATTCGAACGCTTCTAAGGGTGTGCACACATTTTGTACGAGGTGATGACTGGCGAGGTGTCATTGCGATATCCATCGCTACCGGGCGATCGTTGCACGAGATCGCGAATCTGCGCTCCAGGGATTTATTGACGGATGGAGAAAAGCCGCTATTGCGCTTCCCTGAATCAAAGAAAGCAGGTGAAACTGTCCCTGCTTTTCCCCTCCATCATTTGTTAGTTGAATATTTATTCCTCAGAAATCTTTCTACTGATTCCGCCCATTTTCTATTTCCTTCTCTTGCAGATCGTCCCGCTGAGGGCTCCCATGGACTTGAGCATGAATTTGGAGAATTGGTTGCTGCCGCTGGGATCGAGCATCATTCCCGGGAGAGTTCACAAGACAGGATACTCATCTATGAACACTCGGCCCGTTCTCTTGAGCAGATCCTTGCCACCTCGGAAATCGACGCCATCATGAACTCTTCATTTCTACTACGCCAGAAGCGACCTCATGATCTGGTTGCGGAGGAACGCCTCATCAACGCTCCCCGCCAGCGTGCCCAACAAGAGAGTTCATCATCGCGCAATCCAGAGTGGTTTTCACCGCCCCGTGGAACACGGACAATTTAGGGAAGCACTGGTTTCACTATAACCGGTTAAAATGTCTCGCGGCGACGGGATGCTTGAGAGCAAGCTATGTCCATGCTTGAGATCACGATTCTGGCCAGTGGCAGCACGGGAAATTCGGCTCTGATCAGGACAGAAACCGCCAATTTTTTGGTTGATGCCGGGTTGAGTGCCAAAGAACTGACTCTCCGACTCAGCTCTTGCGGTGTGAATCCGAGTGATCTTAATGCCATCCTGATCACCCATGAACACGGAGATCACTCAAGGGGACTGGCGCAATGGGCTAAACGACACGCGACCCCCATCTATTGCAATCGCCAGACCGCTACCATTCTAAGGGATAAGGTTGTGGACTTCAAGGGATGGAAAATTTTTGAAACAGGGGCTGAGTTTGCTATCGAAGGCGCCACGATTCGTTCCTTTCTCGTGCCCCATGATGCTGTCGAGCCAGTTGGATTTGTCATTCGGGGGCGCGAACGATCCTTCGGATTTCTTACAGATCTCGGTCATGCCACCACCCTGGTGATCGAATCCCTCCGGGGGGTGGAGGGACTGCTGATTGAAGCAAATTACGACGATCAGCTTCTGCAAAACGACACAAAGCGCCCTTGGGCAATCAAGCAGCGCATCCAGTCCCGTCATGGACACCTCTCTAATATTTCTGCTGCTGAAACCGTTGCCCGCCTGCGTCATGACGGACTGGGACACCTCTTACTGGGGCACCTGAGCCGAGACTGCAACCGCGAGGAACTTGCTTTGGAAGTGATGAGAAAAACCCTTGACGGAAGCGCTACAGAAATCTTCTGCGTTACTCAGGATGCGGTATCTCGCACGATCCGTTTATCTTAATACAGCGATAAATCTCTCATGGTAAATTAGATAGATCCAATTCATGACAACAAGCAATATCACGCTTGCACGGATAATTGAGTTTTGTCGCGTAGATAACGGATTCCATCGCAATCTGGGCAATTTCACAACGACAACTACCTCAGCATAAACAAGATAGATTGCTATTCCCAGCAGCATGATTAGAGCCAGTGGGTTGAAGAGAAAGGCTGTTCTCGGATCCCCGTGTAACAGGGAGGAAAATGCTCTTGTGATCCCACAGGTGGGACAGGGAATGCCGGTAATGACATGAAACGGGCAAATCAGTGTAGGCAATCCAAGCCAGATCCAACATGCTGCAAACAAACCACTTAAACTAATGATGGTTCCCCAGATCAACTCCTCGTCTCTCTCTTCTGGAATAAGGGGTCGCCAGTGAAAGATCACGCTTGGGTTAGGGGGTTTTTGGAAGATGAGGCAGACCTCCGAACTCTTTGGATAATTCAGCAAGTCCAAATCCCCCCGCCCCTGCTAGGATCAGAATCACACCGCAACAAAAAAGTCCCGGCAGCAGAAGCGCTACGGTGGCGCGCCATCCGCTGATACCGTGTCCCTGCATAAGACCTATAATGATTGTGTAGGATCCCCAAAGAATCGCCATCAAGCCGCCACAGAGAGGGAGAAAATTGAAGACGGCTGCGCTTGCCTGTGCATAGCAGACCACTCGAAAGGTAGTTTCAAACGGTCTGTTGGCTCCGCCGATCAGTTTTAGGGAAAGGTGGGTGATCCCCGAGGAAATAAAGGCACTGATGACATACAGGGCAGGAGAGATCAGGATCGTACCAAGCAGCACAAAACTCAGGGTGTTCTTGGGCAAATGTTGAAGTTGAGAAGGTAGTGACCCCGACTGCATCGAGAGTGATACCATCTGGTAAAAAACCGAGGCGGCATAGGAGGTGCAGCTCAGCAGCACAAAATAGAGCAGGGGATTTACCAGCCCCCCCTCGTGTTTCATCCGTTCAAAGGTCTCTGTGGGCCGCATCAGGACGGCACTCAGCGTCTGGGAAATCGCAGGGAAGAAACCCAGCTTCTCCCGTTGTTCCCAAGCCGGTTCGGTTCCGTCACCCGAAATTTTCAGATCCACAGCGCGCAATGCATCACGATCTTCAATAATCGGGGGCGGCGTTTCCAGCCCCCACTGGGGAGCCATTTCTCCGAGTGGCTTCCAGATTTCCATCCCTTCCTTCCAAGCAAGATCCTGCGCGGCGAAGCGCCCGGAACAAATCCCCTCACGAACTTCCTCCTCGCTAAATGAGCCAAGCGTTTGCTGATTGCGCGCGATGTGGATAATGGCCATCTGAGAGCTATAACGGATGCATGAAAAATGAAAAAGGATGAAAGCTCCGTGCGCCAGTCGGAGGTTTCATCGTTGATCATTATTTTTCAGCTTTCAGCTTTCAGCTTTTCAGCTTTCTCTGTTCTCCCCATGCCTGCTCCAACCACCCTGCTAATAACTCTCGACTGTCCCGACCGGATTGGCCGCGATTGCGAGAAGCTTGCTCTGGCAAGGGGGGTGCTCTTCCATATTCAAGATCGAATCGTGGTTCCCGGATTACGAGCCTTTGTTTTTAGAGATTAAATTCATGTCCGACATATCCATCCATCTTCATGCAAGGGAACTTCATCAGACCTACGAACTTAGAGCGGAACGCCTCAAGGTGCTTCAAGGGGTGGATCTTGATGTGGCGCGGGGCGAAGTAGTCTTTCTACGCGGCCCCTCGGGAGCCGGCAAATCAACGCTGCTGTATATCCTCGCCGGTCTGGAACGCCCACGTTCAGGGACGGTGGAATTCGAAGGCTCGCAACTCTTTGCTCTCTCCCGCGATAAGCAGGCCTTGTTGCGCAATCGCCGGATGGGGTTTGTTTTTCAGTCTTATTTTCTCCTGCCGGAGCTGACCGCCCTCGAAAATGTCCTGCTGCCAGCCATGCTCGGAGGCTCACAAAGGGATCAAAAAGCCCGCGTCCTGCTCGATCGGGTGGGGCTTTCTGGACGACTGGATCATCTTCCTTCCCAGCTCAGCGGCGGGGAGCAGCAGCGGGTGGCAATCGCCCGCGCACTGATCAATGATCCGAGTATTCTTTTTGCCGATGAACCGACGGGAAACCTTGATGCCAAGACCGGTGCGGGGATCATCGAGCTGCTGCTTGCTCTGGCACGGCAGGATGGCTGCACCATGGTTGCCGTCACGCATGATCCGGCACTGGCCTCACTCGGAGATCGCCAGCTGTTTCTTGAGGGGGGACATCTCCAAGAGTAATTCCTCTTTGCAGGTTTTCAGCTTTCACGTTTCACTTTTCTTCAGCCCATGACCACCATCATCACACCCGTTCAGGTGATGTTCTTTGACACCGATGCAGGGGGTGTCGTTCATAATATCGCCTATCTCAGGTTCATCGAGACCGCACGCACCCTGCTTGCAGTGCAGCTTGGCATGGATTGGGAGCGCATGGCTCACACTTCGGTTTACCCGGTCGTCGTCCGCACCGAGATTGACTACAAACGACCGGCACTTCTTGGTGATGAGCTGGAGGTGCATGGGCGTCTCGGCGAAGCGACGGCAGCCCGATTCTGGTGTCATTTTGAGATTAAAAGACCCCGTGATGGTGCCCTGTTAATCACCTGTCAGCAGGCGCTCGCCTTTGTTAGAATGCCCGAAGGCCGTCCCCAGAGGCTTCCAAAGGGCTGGCCGAATCCCTTTGCACCCGCAGCTGAAGAATCATAAATTGTCCCTTTTCACCCATTGCCACATTTTACCTTCCCACTGATTTATGGAACAAGTCGTCATTGTCGGCACCGGTTGTGCCGGTCTCACCGCAGCCATCTACACCAGTCGCGCCAATCTCTCTCCACTCGTGCTGGAGGGGCGGCAGCCGGGCGGCCAGCTCACCACAACCACAGAGGTTGAGAATTTTCCCGGCTTCCCAGAAGGAATCGACGGCTCGGAGCTGATCATGAAAATGCATGCCCAGGCCGAACGCTTCGGAGCCCGCTTCCAATACGGCTCCGTAGAAAAATACGAACATCACGGCGGTATCAACCGCATCAAAGTTGATGGTGTCTGGATTGAGACCAAGGCTCTCATCGTCGCCAGCGGTGCTTCGGCTCGCTGGCTTGGAATCGACAGGGAAAAGGAGCTTGTAGGTCACGGCCTCACCTCCTGCGCCACTTGCGACGGTGCCTTCTACCGCAATGTTCCGGTCTGCGTGGTCGGCGGCGGCGACTCAGCTTGTGAGGAAGCAGGTTTTCTGACGCGCTTCGCCTCCAAGGTCTATCTCATCCATCGCCGCGACTCACTGCGCGCCTCCAAAATCATGGCTGACCGTGCACTGGCCAATCCGAAGATCGAACCGATCTGGAACAGTGCCGTGGCTGAATACCTCACCGACGAAAATGGCGAGATGCGCGGAGTGACACTCAAGAATCTGGAGACTGCTGCACTAAGCGAATTGGAGGTGAAGTGTGTGTTTGTTGCCATCGGCCACACTCCCAACACGAATCCTTTTATCGGCAAGCTTGCCATGGACGAGGAGGGCTATCTCACGCCGAAGCATGGCACGGAAATGAATCTCCCTGGGGTCTTTGCAGCTGGCGATGTCGCTGATCGGGAATATCGTCAGGCCATCACTGCTGCGGGCATGGGCTGTGCTGCAGCCATTTCCGCTGAACGCTGGCTAACCAGCTTGGAGTAAGAAACACCTCTGTGACGATTTGTGATTTAACGCAGTTCTATTCACCCGTGAGTGGAGGGGTGAGGCGTTATATTGCTGAAAAGGCGGCTCATCTGGAAGCTGTAGGAGATCGTCATGTGCTTGTTATTCCAGGGGAGAAAACAGAGCGCTGCGTGGAGGGATTTCGAACGATTTATACAATCGAGTCACCTCTCGTCTCACGAACTGCGCGGTATCGCGTCCTGCTGAATTTGAATCTTGTGGAAGAGGCTCTAGAACGTGAAAAACCGGATCTCATCGAGTCCGGCGATCCGTATCAGGTGGCATGGAAGGCTATTGCTTCGGGACGCGCCTTGGGTATTCCGACGGTGGGTTTTTATCATTCTCATTTCCCTGACGCCGTGCTTCGTTCAGTTGCAAAGTATTTCGGTTCCATCTCGGTCATGATCGCGGAAGAAGCAGGCCGGCGCTATGTCACCGCCCTCTACAACCGTTTCGAACGGACTCTGGTTCCGAGCGCAGGTCTTTCCGATCTTCTACGAAGCTGGGGTCTGGACAATGTCGAGACTCTGGAGCTGGGGGTGGATACCGGAATATTTCACCCCGATGCTGCAAGCGGAGTTTCTGCCCGCAAAAATCTTGGATGGCCGACGGATCGCCAAATTCTGCTCTATGTGGGACGCCTGAATCCCGACAAGAATGTCCGTCGCCTCTTTGAGGCATTCACCAAGCTCCATGATGATGAACCGGGCCGTTTCCATCTGGCTGTGGTCGGGGACGGCATGCTGCGCAATTCCCTCCTCCGACTTCAGGAAGAGACTGGTGCCGTGAGCTGGATTCAGTATTGCGGCAGCGCAACGGAGCTTGCGGATATCTACCGTGCAGCTGATCTCTTTGTCCATCCGGGGGTAAAGGAAACCTTTGGACTCGTCACGCTGGAGAGTCAGGCCTGCGGCACGCCGGTCGTCGGAATTCGTGGCAGCTACATGGACAAGATTATTTTTAGCGGTCTGCATAACTGGTCGGTCGAAAATGATGGAGAGGCCCTGGCCTCCGCCATCAGAAGGGTAGCAACGGAAGATCTCGGCGCATCGGGACGAATGGCTGCTGCTTCGGTCGGGAGTCGCTACGATTGGAAAGCTGTGTTTGGCCGACTCTTTACGATTTACCGCGAAGTCATCGCCTCGTACAACCCATAGGGTGTCGTTTACCATGTCGTCCAGTTCCCAAGCCTCAACCCTATCAGGAAATGCCGCTTTTCTATCGGTTGCTTCGGGCAAAAGTGACTCCCCGCCCGCGGTTGTGATCCGTCGCTATGAATCAAAAGATCGTGCTGCGGTTCGATTCCTTTGTTGTGAAACCGGTTTTCTGGGGAAGGCAATTGACCCGGTTTTTCAGGATCGCGAGATCTTTGCCGATTACCTGACCCGATACTACACGGACATTGAGCCTGAGTCTTCCTTTGTGCTGGAACATGAAGGCGTGGTCAAAGGGTATCTGCTCGGCTCCTACCGTCCCTTTCGGCAGCAGCTCTTCAATTTCTTCAATAACCTCTCCCTCTTTACCCGGGGCATGGCGAAATATCCTTTCTACAATAAACCGACGCGCGATTTCATAGGATGGATTCTGCGAAATTCCTGGCGAGAAGTACCCACGACGCCAAGACGCTGCGCCCATTTTCATTTCAACATGCTGCCCGAAGTTCAGGGGATGGCCAGTACCGGCAAACTCATGAACAGCTACCTCGAACATCTGCGGAGCAAAGGAGTGCGACAGGTTTACGGGCAGGTTGTAACCTTCGAGACGAGACGCGGGGCCAAGCTCTTTGAGCGCTATGGCTTTCAGGTGCTCGAACGCCGGGAAATCACGAAATATCGCAATGCCCATCCCGAGCCAGTCTATCTGACAACTGTTCTGAAGGAACTTTCGTAGCGAAGCTACGAAGGGGTTTAGCCTCTTTTCAACCACCCCATGACCGATACCGAGGCCGCCATCGTACTTAACCTGCTCCCGCAGGTTGGCCCAGTCCGCGTGCGGCGGCTGACGGAGCGGTTTGGATCGGTGGCAGCTATTCTTGAAGCCAATGGATCGGATCTCCGCAATGTCGAGGGGATCGGCCCGGAGGTTTCCTCTTCCATCACAAATTGGAGCGATCATACCGATCTCGACACGGAGCTTACCCTGGTGGAAAAGGCCGGTGCCCGTGTACTGACGCAAGCAGATGCTGAATATCCCGCCCTGCTGAAGGAGATTCATGATCCCCCAATCGTCCTCTACATCCTCGGGCAAATGGAGGAACGGGATCAGCGCAATGGTATTGGTATCGTCGGCACACGACGCGCCAGTCATTACGCGACCGATGCCACCAAGAAGCTTGGCTACCAGCTCGCCTACTCTGGGCTGACGATTTATAGCGGCCTTGCAAGGGGAATCGACACGGCGGCGCATCAGGCGGCATTGGCGGCCAATGGGCGCACGGTCGCCGTGCTCGGAAGCGGACTGGCCCACATTTACCCCGAAGAAAACATCGCTCTTGCCGGGAAAATCTCCTCTGGTTCGGGCGCTGTGATCAGTGAGTTTCCCATGAATATGACTCCTACGAAGCAGACTTTTCCAAAACGCAACCGCATCATCAGCGGTTGCTCTTTCGGTCTTTTGGTCGTTGAGGCAGGACTTAACAGCGGTGCACTCATCAGTGCCCGGGAGGCTGGCGATCAGGGGCGATCCCTCTATGCCGTGCCAGGTCGCATTGATCAACCGGGCACCCTTGGCTCGAACCGACTGATCCAACAGGGGGCCAAGCTTGTGATTGATGCCGGAGATATTCTCTCTGACCTGCCACTACTCTTCGCCGCTCCTCCCGAACTTCAGAGCAGCCGACCAAGGATTCAATTGCCAATGGAGGATCTCCTTGTTTATGAGGCGATTGGCGATGATCCAACACCGATCGATGCGATTATTTTGAAATCCGGTTTGCCTGTTGCGACCGTCTCTTCTAGGTTGCTCGCCCTTGAGCTTGGCCGCCATGTCCGTACCCTGCCCGGCAACCGGTTCCTTAAACTCATCTAACCATCTTTCCTTTCCCCTAATATTTCGCTCTTTCAGCTCTCAATCTTCAAGTTTCATCCCTCTTCTTTCCAATGTCCAAAACCCTAGTCATCGCCGAGAAGCCGAGTGTTGCCGCCGACCTTGCCCGGGCGCTTGGGGGCAAGGCAGCCAGAGCTGAATATTTCGAGGTCGATGACTACATCATCACTTCTGCGGTGGGCCATCTGGTGGAACTCTCCCTCCCGAATAAAATGACGGGAGGGCGGGGACTTTCCTGGAAACTGGATGCCCTGCCGATCATTCCCGAGGAGTTTGAACTCCAGCCGATCGCCCGTTCTGCAGACCGTCTTGGCGTGGTCAAAAAGCTGCTCAGGCGCCCCGAAGTCACCTCCGTCATCAATGCCTGTGACGCTGGCCGCGAAGGAGAATTGATTTTTCACAACATCATCCAGCTTGTCGGCTCGAAAAAGCCGGTGAAAAGGCTCTGGCTCCAGTCAATGACTCAAGGGGCTATCCGTGAAGGTTTTGCCCAGCTCCGCGACGAGGAGGAGATGAGACCCCTTGCAGCAGCAGCTGTCTGCCGGTCTGAAAGCGACTGGCTCGTGGGGATCAACAGCACCCGGGCCCTGACCGCGGTCAACTCCGGACAGGGAGGCTTCCAGCTTACCCCCGTCGGACGCGTCCAGACACCGACGCTGGCGATTCTGGTCGAGCGGGAAGAGAAGATCAAAGCCTTTCAGCCAAAGACCTACTTTGAGGTGCATGCCGAATTCGCCGTGGCCGCCGGAAGCTACGGCGGACGGTGGTTTGACGAATCCTTCAAGAAAACCGAGGGGGATGAACAATCCAAACCAGAGCGTCTCTGGGATCATTCACGGGCCGAGGCGATCCGGGCCAAATGCCTCGGAAAACCGGGCGTCATCGAGGAGACCAAAAAATCCACCACCCAAACCTCGCCGCTTCTCTACGATCTGACCACCCTGCAACGGGAGGCCAACGGCCGCTTCGGATTCAGTGCCAAGCGGACACTCCAACTCGCCCAGCGACTCTACGAGCATCACAAAGTGCTCACCTATCCCCGAACCGACTCGCGTTATCTCCCCGAGGATAACATGCCTGCGGTAAAATCGGCATTTCAATCCTTTGAGGACAAAGTGCTTCGCAGCCACGCCGAGACCGCACTCAGGAACAATTGGGTGATCAAGACGGGCAAGGTCTTCAACAATGCCAAGGTCAGCGACCACCACGCCATCATTCCGACGGGTGCTTCCATCGCCGGACTGGATGAGACCGAGGCCAAGCTCTTTCAAATGGTTGCCCAGCGATTCATCGCGGTCTTCTATCCACCCGCCCGTTTCGATGTGACCACCCGCATCACACGCGTCGAGAAGGAGCCCTTCAAGAGCG
>JBAXTN010000014.1:0-52176 GCA_037130175.1 bacterium
ACCACCGGTGGATCCGGGCTGACGCCGGGAGCCTGGGCGGCCTTCACACCGGCGGGTGCATTCTCCTGGCCGGGGGCCATCGCCAATGCGGGAGGCGGTGTTCTGGGCGGCCTCTCCATCGATCGCAAACGCACCGCTCGGGAAATCACCGCGACCCTCTCGGAATATTGCTTCCAGCATCGCCTCATTCCCGAACGACTAGCTCGGCATCCCAAGAAACTGGGTCAGCTTCCGTCACTCCAGCGACCCGATTTCATTATTCCCAATAATTCACACTGATCAGAAAAAACGCTGTTCTTTTCAAGACGGCACCTCTCTGCTTGGATCTGGCGCGTCGTGTGCTTCACACCCACTTGCCTCACAACATACCGACTTTCTTCACTTTCATGACAACAACACTGCGTAAAACAAAAATCATCGCCACTCTGGGTCCGGCCAGTGAAACCCCCGAGAGACTTCGCGAGATGATTCTTGCAGGGACGAATGTCTTCCGGCTGAACATGAGCCACGCCGCACACAGCTGGGTACGCATGATCGTTCCTCGGATTCGCAGCATTGCCGCAGAACTCGACACGCAAGTTGGCATCCTGATGGACACCCAGGGGCCGGCCGTTCGAACCGGAGATCTGCCTACTAAGCTCAATCTCAAAATCGGTGACACCATGGAATTCACCGTGCGGGGTGCCCTCAGTGAGGAACTTTACTCGATCAATGTGAACTATGACGGTCTCATTGATGACATCTCCGTGGGGGATGTCGTACTTGTTGATAACGGAGTGATTCACCTCAAGGTTCTTTCCAAAATTGACAGTCGTATTCGCTGTGAAGTCCTGACCCCTGGTGAGCTAGGCTCGCGTCGCCACATCAATCTCCCCGGTGTGAAAGTCAATCTGCCTCCCCTCACGGAAAAGGATCTGGCTGACATCGCTGTCGGCACCGAAGTTGGCGTTGATTTCGTCGCCCTTAGCTTCTGTCGCGAACCTTCCGACATCGTTGAGTTGCGCCGAGTGCTTGCCGAACTCGGAAGCACAGCCCGCGTCATTGCAAAGATAGAGGATCAGAGCGCAGTAAAACTCATTGCCGAAATCATCAAAGAGACCGATGCAGTCATGATCGCGCGCGGAGATCTCGGGATTGAGTGCCCGATGGAAGAACTGCCCATCATCCAACGACGCATCCTCAAAACAGCTCTGCAGATTGGCAAGCAGGTGATCGTGGCCACTCATATGCTCGAATCAATGATCGAGAATCCGGTTCCCACCCGTGCGGAAGTGACTGATGTCGCCAACGCCGTCTTTGAACAGGCCGACGCCATCATGCTCAGCGGCGAGACCACTGTCGGCAAATATCCCGTGGAATGCGTCAAGGTTCTTGACCGGATTGCCCGCCGGATCGAGCGCAGCGGCAGTGCCCACTTTGCCGAGCAGACATCATTGCTCAACCCCCGGCAAAAGACCGCCCGCTCCGGAGTCATTCTTGCAAACTCCTTTTCCCATGCGCATTTGGCCGTGCTCACCCGTCAGGGATTCATGGCCGATTACACGAGTCATACCCGTCCGGAACATGCTCCGATCTACGCCATCACTCCTTCAGAGATTGTGGCACGCCACCTTGTCTTGAACTGGGGGGTACTTCCCCTGGTCATGCCCTTTGGCAACACCCCCGATGAATCGGTCAAAAAAGCTGAGGAACTTCTTCTGGCTCGCCGTCTACTCAAGGAAGGAGACCAACTCATCGTCATGAGCGATATTATCGAAGGAGACGAGAAATTTGACTCCATCCAACTGAGGAAAATCTAGGAAAACATAGCAACGCCTTCGGTGTTGCCATCAGAAATGGAAAATCAGCAGGCGGGCAGAAACTTTTCAAGAAAGCTGGTCTGAACTCAGACTTCTGACTTTTGATCTGCTTGTCTGGCCGTAGCTTCGCAGTCGTTGCAGCTGACCTACTCTCTCGCCGCTATTTGGCGGAGCTTACCCAGTCGATAAATCCTTTTGGCCCCCCTGGAAGGTATCCACTATTCTGTTTGATGATATTTCCTTGTGGATCGAGCAGAACAATTGTGGGGAATCCTTCAATGTGATATTTCTCCTGAAGGGCGTCATTTTGTTTTTTTACTTCTGGGGCGAGTGATTTCCCCTGTGGAAAGTCAACTTCCACAAGTATCAGATTCTTATCGGCAAACTCCTTGAATTGCGGTTGGTCAAAGGTCTCTTTTTTCAGCCGGATACACCATCCGCACCAATCGCTGCCGGTAAAATCGAGGAGAACCTTTTTGTTTTCCTTGGCCGCTGTAGCAAGAGCTTCCTTATAATTGTTTCCCCATCCATTGGCCAAAGCCGGAAGAAGTGTCAGGGCAAACGCCACAAGAAGCAGAAGGGATGCACGGAGGGTTTTCATAGTGCTCACTCTTTCACCCACCAGGATGATAAACGCAACTAGAAAGTGAACTTCATGGACTCGCAAATGCATGCCTCCTAGCAGTTACGGATTGCAAATTTAGCCCGTGAGCCTTATCGCCAAATGGTTTAATCAAGCAATTTACCTATGAACAGCCTCACCCAGTCCATTGCCCGTCTCGTGTTCGTTCTGTTCCTTCTGTGTTCAGGAGGAAATCGGCTTTATGCCGCAAGCACGATCATTATTGATAATCAGACGGGCCGGATTCTGGAGGGTGTCCATGCCAATGATAAACTCCCGATTGCCAGCCTTACCAAGTTGGCCCTCGCCATGGTCACGCTCGATTGGGCGGAACTTAAGGGGAGTAATCTTGAGGAGAGGGCGACTGTCCCGGAGTCGGCCATTTCCACCACCGGCGGCATCAATCCTCTCGGACTCCAGTCCGGGGATGTCCTGACGCTCCGTGATCTGCTCTATGCCTGCCTGCTGGCCTCCGACAATGTGGCCGCCTACACGCTAGCGGATCATCTCGGCAAGACTTTGCCCAATGCCACCGGGCTCGATTCCGTCGGCAACGCAGTGGCCCACATGAATGCTCTCGCACGACAACTCGGAATGCGCCACACCCTTTTACTGAATCCCCATGGGCTTGATGTCACCGATAAGACAGAGCCCTACTCCTCGGCAGCAGATCTCGCACGACTGACCCGCTACGCCTATTCCAAGCCGGGTCTTGCCTTCTATGTCGCGCAGTCGGAACGGGAGATCCATGTACAACGCGGGGCTTCGAATCTGGGGGTCCTCCTTCACAACACAAACCCCCTGCTTGGCACGGAAAACATCGACGGGGTCAAAACCGGACGCACCTCGCGTGCCGGAGATTGCATTATTCTGAGCTCGAGTCATAAGCCCGAGGTGGTTCGTCAGGGTGACACGGTTTACACGACTCCCCGCCGCATCATCGTCGTGCTTCTGGGGGGAACAAATCGCGAGCAGGAGGGCTTGGCTCTCGTGCAGCGGGGATGGGCGCTCTACAATGACTGGGCCTCCAAGGGACGCTCGGCAAAGTCCTCCAACTCGCTTTAACTCCGCATGTCTAGAAAACGCATAGGCGTTCTCACCAGCGGGGGCGACTGTCCCGGACTGAATGCCGTGCTCCGCGGGATCTTCTGCTCCGCCGAAGAACAGGGCTGGGAGGTGCTCGGATTTCGCGACGGATTTGAGGGAATGCTTCCTGACGGCGGGGATGTCATGCCCCTCAACCGTGAGAATACCGCCGGAATCATGCAGACCGGGGGGACGATCCTCGGCACGACCAACAAGGGACACTTCACTTCAAAGGCAGCGGGTGGTGACCGCATGGTGATCCCCGACGAGGTCATCGCCAGAGCCTCCAAGACCTGCCGTGATCTTGATCTCTCTGCAATTATCGCCATCGGTGGCGATGGCTCGATGAGTACCTCCCTGCAACTTTACCGGGCCGGTTTCCCCATGATCGGGGTTCCCAAGACAATTGATAACGATTTGGAGGCAACGGCCATGACTTTTGGTTTTGACTCCGCAGTCGCCTGTGTCACCGATGCGCTGGATCGGCTTCACACAACTGCAGCAAGTCACAAACGTCTTCTCGTTGTGCAGGTCATGGGACGGCACGCCGGATGGATCGCCCTCTGGGGTGGAATCGCCGGGGCAGCCGATATCATCCTTATTCCAGAGATTCCCTTCTCGCTTGAGAAGGTGGCTGAAGAGGTGCAACGTCGCGATGCTGGGGGATTCAAGAGCACTCTCCTCGTCGTCGCCGAGGGGGCGCGCACCCAGCACGGACAGCAGTTTCGCAAGCAATCTGCAAGTGGTGAATGGCGACTCGGCGGGGTAGGTGAGATGATCGCCCATGAGGTGGAGCACCGCACGGGCAAGGAGACGCGAACCTGTGTTCTGGGCCATCTTCAGCGGGGTGGTGATCCCACCTCCCTGGACCGTATCCTTGGCATCCGCTTCGGGGTAAAGGCCGTACAGTTGGCCATGGAGGAAAAATTCGGCTCGATGGTGAGCTATCAGAATCAGGATGTGATTGAGGTTCCCATAGCCGAGGCCATCCACCGACTCAAACGCGTTGCACCCGATTGTCAGCTTGTCGGTACAGCGAGAGCTGTCGGCATAAGCTTTGGCGATTAATCCCATACCATGTCAAAAACCGTTACTGATCTCAAAAAGGCCATCCGCTCGATACCCGATTTCCCAAAGCCAGGCATCCTGTTCCGTGACATCTCACCTCTACTGGAAGATGCCGTGCTCTTTAGTGCCACGATTGATCTGCTGGCAGAAAAATGTGAGGGCACAACTCCCTCGAAGATCATCGGCCTGGATGCACGTGGTTTTATCTTCGGAGCCGCGCTTGCCTATAAACTCGGCGTGGGATTTGTTCCTGTCAGGAAAAAAGGAAAGCTTCCCTCCGCGACAATCTCCCATTCCTACGATCTGGAATACGGCTCGGCGGAATTTGAAATCCACAGTGACAGCATCCACCCGGGCGAATCGGTGATCGTGGTCGATGATCTGCTCGCCACGGGCGGGACAGCTGACGCGGCACTCCACCTTCTCGAACAACTCGGGGCCCGCGTGCTGCAGGTTCTTGTTGTCATTGAGCTGGAATTTCTCCAAGGCCGCGCCGCATTGGCACCCGCAACGGTCAGTTCGCTGGTGAGCTACGAAGATTAAAATAGTTCAAGTAAAGTCGCAGTCATCATGTGACGCCATTTTGAGCATGCACTGGATCGGAGCAGAGGAGTTCCTCTGGTTGCTTTTTGTAGACTCCTGTGCATTTTGCGGCCAATTCCTCCATCTTTTTGGATGGAAATAAACCAACTGTAATGTTTTTGAACTGTTCTAAGAATATTTTCGAACGGTAGCATCGACTCTACCCCGTTTCCCAAGAAACCCCCAGACAGCCCAGGCAATGGAGAAAGAGATAACCGCCGCCGACACGACATCCGAGGGGTGATGCGCCCCCAGCAGAATGCGTGAGAGTGCCACAGCAAGAGCGACAATCATCGCGGGGATGCCCCAGGCGGGGGCGGCAAAGAGAATCACTCCTGCAAAACCAACCGCAGTCGCCGTATGCCCGGAGGGAAAGCTATTGAATTCGGCCTGGCCGATCAGCCATTTCCCGTCATGGTGCGGCCCATACCAGCCCTGTTCGACGGCGGCTCGGGGACGGGTTCTTCCCGTGGTCAGTCTGGAAACATTCACCGTCATCCCGGCCAGTGTGGAGGCGATCATCGCCATGAGAAGGATGCTCTGCCAGCGGACACTCCGCAGGCGACGGGCCAGAAATACTCCCACGACTCCCACCACCATCAGTTCCGGCCAGTCACCATATTTGCTGAATGCGGCCACCGCAGGATCATGACTCCAGTGTCCCTGATTGGCAGCGAACACCTGCCGTTGCACCCAGTCATCAGCACGAAAGGAAAGGATGATCAATCCACCCGCCACAACGAGCAGGATGAAAGCAATCATCAACTTCTGGAACAGGGAAAGAGGAACCCTCTCTGGAACAACATAAATCACCGTCGATGAGTTCGTTCCAGACCAGCCAGAAGGTCAAGAAGGAAGCTTTCTTTTGTTGATCCTTGTTGATCCCTTTTGCGGGAGCCGCTACGGAACAAGGATGCCAAAATTCGTATCCTTTGCTTCCTGCGTCCTTCTGCTTGCTCTCACAGGCTGTGCCGTTGATCAACCCACGCCCGGCACAGCTTCCTCCGGCAGCGTGGTCATTGCTCCCGACGCCCCCTCCTCTCTCTGGCCGGCAGGCGCACCACCGATCAAGGCCGTCTCTGCCATTCTGATCGATGCCCGTACGGGGCAAACTCTCTACGAGAAGAATGCCGACGAACCGCGTCAGGTTGCGAGCACTCAAAAGCTTGTCACCGGCCTTGTTGTGGCGGAACAGGATCCTCTGGAAGCCCCGGTACGCATCTCCAGGGAGGACACCTCCGTTGAACCGACAAAAATCGGCATCCGTACAGGGGATGTCTACCCTCGAAGGCAGCTTCTCCGGGCGATGCTGGTGCATAGCGCCAACGACTGCGCCTCGGCCCTGGCTCATGCCCATTCCGGCAGTTTCAGTGCCTTTGCTGCCGAGATGAACGGGATTGCAGCCCGCTGCGGAGCCGTCAATTCTCACTTCGTGAATCCACATGGACTTCCAGCGGCCCAACACTCCACCGCCCGGGATATGGCAAGGATCGCCTTTCGTGCCTACCGCAATGCGGATCTCCGGGATGCGATGGCCCTGCGCACCTACTGCTTCCGCTATGCCAACGGCCGTCTCTGCTTTCTGGAACCAACCAATAAGCTCCTTCTCCGCTCCCCTTTCTTTAACGGGATGAAAACGGGCTACACCGAGGCCGCCGGGAAGTGCCTCATCAGCAGTTACAGCCAGGGGGGGCATGATCTCATCCTCGTTCAGCTTGGAAGCCATGCCCGTTATATTTTTGATGATGCACAGCGTATGATGGCGTGGGCGACAACCCGTTGAATCCATCCTGTCAAGGAGGTTCAATCTGCCCTAAGGAACCGCTGATTAAATCCCATGATGGCCGCTGAAGAGTATTTGTCTGTTTTTCCAGGCGCGAAGCGCAGTGGCAATACCCCTGCGGTCTTGCCCCAGCGAGCAACGCCGGAAAACAGACAAATACTCACAGCCCAAAGGGTTGTGGAGATAACGGAGCCGGAAGCTGTGTTGGCTTCGCGCTTACAGCCCGCATGGGGATGCGCGCGCGAAGTCGCCTTGCCTACGGCCCATTCTTACCGCAACGGCCTCAATGCGATTTAATAAGCGTTTCCCTAAGGGCTTCGTAAACTTCACAATCCTCGTGACCAGTCTGCCGTCTCCCGCATAAAGTGTCCCTTCGATGCCTTCCAAAAAAACCACCACCTCGCCTTCAGCCAAGTCTGGAAAAGCGTCCCGCAAGATCCTGCGGATCGGATCGGTGTCGTTGGGAGGGGATGAGCCTCTCTTTATCCTGGGCCCGTGTGTGATCGAGGGAGAAAAAACCCTTCTCCGCGCAGCACGCACGATCAAGATGATCTGCGAGGATCTTGGCGCACAATTCATCTTCAAGGCCTCCTACGATAAGGCAAACAGGACATCGGGTTCCTCCTACCGCGGCGTGGGCATTCTTGACGGCTGCAGGATGCTGGCCGAGGCGGGAGCCTCCATCGGGGTCCCGGTGACCACCGATATCCATTCTCCCGAGGAGGCGGAAATAGCCGCGAAATTCATCGATCTGCTCCAGATCCCGGCTTTTCTCTGCCGGCAGACCGACCTCATTGAAGCCGCCGCCAAAGCAGCGGTCTCTGCCGGGCGATCCGTGAATGTGAAAAAAGGCCAGTTCCTCGCCCCATGGGATCTCGCACCGATAGCGGATAAGCTCAGAAGCGCTGGTTGCTCCAGTTTCTGCTTCACCGAACGCGGCACCACCTTCGGGTACAATAATCTGGTGGCCGACATGCGATCCCTTTACTGGATCAGGGAGCAGGGCTTCCCCGCCATCTTCGATGCCACCCACTCGGTGCAGCGCCCTGGCGGCGGCGGGGGACACACTACGGGCGACGGCCATCTGGCTCCTGTGCTGGCCAGAGCCGCCATGGCTGCGGGAGTTGATGGCATTTTTCTCGAGACCCATGAGAATCCAGCCAAAGCCCCCTCGGACGGCCCCAATCAGATTCCCCATAAAAACCTTCCGGCAGTTCTTCATTCACTCCTCTCGATTCATGGTGCGATTTCCTGATCACAACACTCTCGCTGGAAGGTTGTTTCTTCTACCCGCTATCTTTGCGATGGCAGGAATGGCACTTGCTGCACCCAATCCGAAGCCGACGAATGAGCCGCCACCGGCACCCACCAATAGTCAGAAGATCGATCTTCCCGTACCGGTCGGTGAACCTGTCAAGGGCATCAAGATTCCCCAATATGATGACTCGGGCAAGATGACGATGTGCCTCATTGCCGAGACAGCCCAGAAGTTGAACGAAAATCAGGTGGAACTGGGAAAGCTTAAGATTCAGTTCAATGAGAAGGAAGAGAAGGAGATCACCGTGGAGATACCCCACAGCATGCTCAATCTGGAGTCAAAGATCCTGACCGCCGACTCTGAAACCACAATCCGGCGGGAGGATTTTGAAATCGTGGGTGAAAGCGCAGTATTTGACACTTTGGCCAGACAGGGCAGATTTAAAGGCCATGTCCGAGCTTCATTCCGCAACATAACACGGCCACCTCTGCCATGAAGCCAAGACTCTTACTCCCGTTATACCGTTTCCTGCCATGTCTGGCACTGCTCCTGATGATCGCCCGAACCTCAGCACAGGGTTTCGGCCCGGTGGCGGATCCCGGTGCAGGGGGAGGATTTGCCCCCAGCCCCTTCGCAGGCCCAAGCACGGAGGAACGCCCCAAGAATGCCCGAACGATCATTGAAAGCGACGATGGGGCCACCTTTGAAAATGCCAGCAACACCGCCGAGTTTGCCGGTCATGTGATCGTGCATGATCCTCAGTTCGACCTGAGCTGCGACAAGCTTCATGTTGTGCTCGCATCGGATCGCAAGGGCCTCTCCAAAGTGATTGCCACCGGCGCTGTCACCATCACCCAGGAAAAGAAAAACGACCGGGGCGACATCGTGAAGTCGGTTGGTAAATGCGGCAAGGCCACCTACGATGCGGTCACGGGAGATGTCACCATGGAGGATTGGCCCCAGATCCAGCAGGGGATTAACAATCAGGTGGCCATCCAGCAATCGACCGTCATGATTCTCAATGCCAAAGGACGCTCGCGAACCATCGGCCCCAGCCGCACGATGATCGTCGATCAAGGCACCAATGCAGTGACCCCCTGAACGCTTACCAGACCCTTTTCCCATGATCTCCGAGCCACCTATCCAGCGGTCAGCCGACTCGATTCCCGAAGATACCGAAGTGATTCTCCGAACGGAAAAACTGGTTAAAATTTATAACGGCCGCTCCGTGGTCAACGGTGTCGATATTCATGTGCGGAAGGGTGAGATCGTGGGACTGCTCGGTCCCAACGGTGCGGGCAAGACAACCACCTTCTACATGGTTGTCGGATTGGTCAGACCGGATGGGGGACGCACCTTTTTCCACGGCAAGGATGTGACCAGTCTGCCGATGTACAAACGGGCACGGCTCGGCATGGGCTATCTGCCACAGGAAGAATCGATCTTCCGGAAGATGACCGTGAAGCAGAATATCATGGCCATTCTGGAAACGACTTCCCTTAACAAGGCCCAGCGCAAGGATCGTTGCGAGGAGTTGCTGGAGCGGTTTGGCATCGCCCATCTCTCCAATAACGAAGCACTGACCCTCTCGGGTGGAGAAAAGCGCCGCCTTACCATCGCCCGTTCACTCGTCACCAACCCGAAGCTTCTGATGCTTGACGAGCCGTTCAGCGGAGTGGATCCGATTGCTGTTTATGATGTGCAGCAGATCGTCTCCGACCTACGAGATTCGGGTCTTGCCATCATCATCACCGACCACAATGTCCGTGAGACTCTCGCCATCACCGATCGCGCCTACCTGATCTTTGAAGGGCGCGTCGAAAGCCAGGGAGACAAAGACTTTCTGCTGCACGATCCGATCAGCCGCAAACTCTACCTGGGCGAGTCATTTGCCATGTAGTCAGGAGTTCCAATGCCCGGTTCCATCTCTTCCAGCCCCCTAAAAGGAGGCACTCTCACGGTTGGAAAATTCTTTGCCGATCACGGCTCAGGACTTGGCATGGAGCTCATGGGTGATGCCTCGGGCCTGGAACGCCCGATTCCCGAACCCACGATCAACCGTCCCGGACTGGCCCTTGCCGGATTCTTTCGCTATTTTGCCTCCAAGCGCGTTCAGGTGGCGGGTCATGCGGAACTCAGCTACCTCCGCAGCCTCTCAAGCGAAGAGCGGTCGGCAAGGCTGGAGGCCCTCTTCAAACAACGCATACCGTGCCTCGTCGTAGCCAGGAATCTGGCACTTCCGTCGGGCCTGATCGAACTGGCATCCGAAGCCAGGATTCCCGTCTTCAAGACCCCGCTGATCACGATGAAGTTCATCAACTCTGCCACCATCGCCATGGAGGATGAGTTTGCCCCTGTTGCCTCTGAACATGGCAGCATGGTTGACATCATGGGTGTCGGCGTCCTGATCCGGGGCAAGAGCGGCATCGGCAAAAGCGAGTGCGTTCTCGGCCTGATCGAGAGGGGTTACAGTCTGGTCAGTGACGACATCACCCGTTTTAGAAATCTTGAAGGGCGTGACCTCATAGGCAATAGCAAGGAACTCACCCGCTTCCACATGGAAGTGCGCGGCATCGGCATCATCAATGTTGCTGCCGTGTTCGGTGCAGGCTCCGTACGACCCGAGAAGCACCTCGACCTTGTCGTCACGCTAAAGGACTGGCAGGAAGTTCCGGATATTGATAGGATTGGACTCGACCGCGACACTTATGAAATCCTCGGCATTGCGATTCCTCATGTGACCATACCGGTCAGGACTGGACGCGACCTCGCCCGGCTTGTAGAAGTTGCTGCACTCGACCAGAAACTCAAAGCCATGGGCCATGACACGGCCCAGGAATTCAACGAGCGCCTCTTGCGGGCGATGAACCCCTCCTAGGACAGAAAAAACTCATGACCACTCAAAGCCAACAGCCTTCGACCTCCAAGGATCTCACCATCGAGAACCGCAACGGTCTCCATGCACGGCCTGCCGCACTCTTCGTGAAGACCTCCAGTCGTTTTCACTCCGAAGTGTGGGTCGAAAAAGATGGGGAAAAAGTCAACGGCAAGAGCATCATGGGACTCATGATGCTGGCGGCTGGAAAAGGTTCCGTCCTGAGAGTCACGGCAGAAGGGGAAGATGCCGCATTGGTCATGAAGGAGCTTGAATCACTGATAGCCACCCGTTTTGGCGAAGAATAAATCTGGCTTGGTGATTCGGCTGGTTCTTTTAGCGTGGGGCTGCGTTGTCGGCCCTCGCAGTATAAAATATACAGCTCGGTTCTCCTCCTTGCCCGACGCCAAAACTCCTGCGCCAAGCAACCGGCTATTTGCGGTAGGTGGACACAATTCTTCGACTGATGGGAATTTCTAACTTCCCCTCTAATCTCGGATCAGCCCATGTTTTTTTGAGAGGAATCGGTGTAAGTGAACGCATGACCACAAACAAACAGTTAATTCCAGCGCATGTTGCAGTTATCTTCAGCAACTATGTCAGGCTTCACGGCGACGTGATGAAACTTTGGCAGCACTTGCGAGAGACTGATTACGCAGACAGATTGTTCATTGACCAGTATGGCTTTGCATCAGTTCGTTTCGATGAAGGCACAGATCACTTCAAAAATATCTCACTTCTGTCACTTTGCTTTTTGCTAAACGATTTAGGCATCCCATTCGCCGAAGACTTTACGGAGCTTAGGTCTCCAGCAGAGTACATGCAAGAGCTTCAGCGAAAGAATGTGCTTCGAAGCCGTTTTAATAGCATTGCAGCCAGGTCTGTAAATGCAGCAGATTGGAGATGTGTTCAGCTTGAAGCAGACACCTAACTTATATTCGCCCGATGGCGGATGCTTGAGAGTATATTACTTGTTCCTTAAAGCTCCTTCTCTCTTTTGTCCGTCTTCCTCATGAAATGAGTACCCGGTGATTGGGAGTGCCATTAGAAAGCCTGCCTTCTCAATCCTTTTTCCCTTCACTCCTTCGGCCCTCGACTTTCCGCTTTTCCGACTCTAGATTCCTTCCCCTGTGAGCTACCGCGTCTTTGCCCGTAAATACCGACCGCAGCGTTTTGAAGAAGTTGTCGGGCAGGAGCACATCACCCGCACCCTTCAAAATGCCATCAAGGGTAACCGCCTTGCCCAGGCCTATCTTTTTGTCGGACCCCGTGGTGTGGGCAAGACTTCCACAGCACGGATTCTGGCCAAGGCCCTAAACTGTCAGAAGGGGCCGACGGATAATCCCTGCGGGGTTTGTGATGCCTGTCTTGAGATCGCCGAGGGCCGCAGCCTCGATGTAATGGAGATCGACGGTGCCAGCAACAACAGCGTGGAGAGCATCCGCACTCTGCGCGAGAATGCCGCCTACGCTCCTGCTCGAGGCCCTTACAAGGTGTATCTGATCGATGAGGTGCACATGCTAACCACGGCAGCCTTCAATGCCCTGCTGAAGACACTTGAAGAACCGCCGGAGCATGTGAAGTTCCTCTTTGCCACAACGGAGGCCCAGAAGGTTCCATCGACGATCCTAAGCCGCTGCCAGCGGTTTGATCTCCGCAGGCTGACGCCGGAACTGATCGCCGGACACCTGCTCTACATTGCCAAGAAAGAGGAGATCGCTCTTGATCCTGCTGCTGCGGATGCCATCGCCCGAGGTGCCGACGGCGCACTGCGCGATGCGGAATCGATGCTCGATCAGGTCGTTGCTTTCTGCGGCACGACAATCACGGCAGCCGATGTGCATCAGGTTTTTGGGTTTACCCCCCGTGAGAGCATTCTTCAGCTCAGTCATGCCCTCCTGAACCGCGATACCCACACGGCTCTCTCCCTGGTGAAGAGCCAGAGTGAAGCGGGCAAGGACCTTTCACGACTCCTTGCCGATCTGGTCGGCCTGCTTCGCGACATCCTGATCTCCAAGGTTCACCCTCCCGAAACGGCGACTCCCGAGTCCGAACTCGGCAAGGTCATTGCCCAGGAAAAACTTCTTCTTCTCCTTGATCACTTTGGCGAAGCCGAGGGTCGTCTCCGCTGGACGAGTGACAAAAAACTCCAGCTTGATGTCGCGCTGATCAAGGCCGTCCATCTGCTCGAGGAAGTGAGCCTGAGCGATCTTCTCGACATCCTTACGGATCTTCATGGTGGAGGATCGTTGCCGGTTCCTACTCCCCGACCGGCGGCACCGGTGCCGACTCCGCAAGCCGTGCCCTCCACACCCATGCCCGTCGTCGCACCGACGGCAGCCACTCCGTTGGTTCCGTCAGCAATTGAGACGCCAGTTCCCGCTGTCACTCCTTCAACTCCGAACCAACAACTCCCAACCTCCATCTCCGGGTCAGATCCGTGGCATCATATCGCCATGGAACTCGCAAGCGACTCACCGCTGAAATTCGGATGGATCGAGGACAGCAATTTTGTGGAGCGCAAGGGCGATACGATCGTTGTGGAATTCCCCCCCTCCCTAGAGTCGAAGACCCAGACACTCTTCTGGCCGCAGGCGGTAAAAAAAATCGAAGAGCTGCTTTCTGCCAGCCTCGGAGCCACCATCACCCTGGAAAGCCGATTTAGTGGAATCGAGCCTCCTGCACCACCCGAGCCTGCACCACTTCCGGTAGCTCCTGCCGCATCAAAGCCCCTGCCCAAAACCACCTCACCTGAAGCGAAACCATCCGAGCCGACGCTCCCCGCGATCAGCCCCGAGGAGCTTGAGGCCTTTAAGAACGATCCGCTGATCAAACAAGCTCTAGAGATTTTTCAAGCTGAGATTCTAATTTCACCACAAACCACATAACAAACGATGAATATTGCCAAGATGATGAGCGCCGCCGCCAACGCGCAGAAAAAAATGGCCCAGATCCAGGAAGACCTAGCCCAGCGTGAAGTGGAGGCATCCTCGGGTGGAGGAAAAGTCACGGTGAAGGTCACGGGAGCCGGAGATATCCTCTCCATTAAGATCTCACCCGAGGTCGTCAGTGCCGATGATGTCGAACTGCTGGAGGATCTTGTACTTAGTGCCGTGCGTCAGGCGACGGGCGATGCCAAGAAATTGGCATCCGATGAAATGGGCAAACTCACCGCGGGGTTGGGAATTCCCGGATTGCCGTTTTGAATAGTTAATATGGAACTCAGGAAAAAACCAGAAGCAACACTCTTTCATCACTTCCTTTCATGAGTTCCATATTCATTGATCGTCCCTTACTTCAATAATCCCATGTCCCATCCCACCCTCTTCTCTCCCATCACGCTAGGCCCGTTGATCCTGCCTAACAGGATCTTCATGGCACCTCTCACCCGATGCCGTGCGGGCGAGGGGAATGTCCCCAATGAGCTGAATGCAGAGTATTATGCCCAGCGGGCCTCCGCAGGACTGATCATCTCCGAAGCAACCGCTGTCACGCCGCGAGGCTATGGCTATCCGAATACTCCCGGCATCCACACGGCTGCACAGGTCGAGGGATGGAGGAAGGTCACCGAGGCCGTCCATGCCAAGGGAGGCCATATCTATCTGCAACTCTGGAATGTTGGACGCATCTCCCACACGGTTTTTCAGCCTAATGGAGAACTTCCGATTGCCCCATCTGCCATCAAGCCGAAGGGCAAGATTTTCACCGGCACCGGCATGGAGGAATATCCCACACCCCGGGCATTGGAGACCGTGGAGATTCCAGGAATCATTGCCGAGTACATCCAAGGAGCGATCCTTGCCAAAGATGCCGGGTTTGACGGCGTGGAAATCCACAATGCCAACGGCTATCTGCTGGATCAGTTCCTGCGTGATGGCACCAATCACCGTACCGATCTCTACGGAGGCTCTGTGCAGAACCGCGCCCGTCTCACCATCGAAGTCATCGAGGCCGTCGTGGAAGTCTGGGGTGCAGATCGTGTGGGCATTCGCTTCTCGCCGAGTGGTGTCTTCAACGACATGCAGGACAGCAATCCTCTGGAGACTTTCGGTTATGTGCTCGGAGAACTGAATCGCTTCGGGCTTGCGTATGCCCATATCACGCAGGTGACTGCCCAGGACATTGCCCATGGTGCAACTGAAGGCGTCGGCCCCAAGGAGCTGCGTCCCGCGTATAGGGGCAAGATCGTCTCCGCGGGGGGATTCACGCTGGAATCGGGCAATGCGGCCCTGGCAGAGGGATGGGCAGACGCGATCGCCTTCGGTGTGCCTTTCCTCAGCAACCCCGATCTCCCGGAACGCTTCAGCAGAAATGCCGAACTCAACAAGCCCGACGAGGCAACTTTTTATGCATCGGGGCCGGAGGGCTATACGGATTATCCTGCGCTCTTGGGAAACGCTGATTAAATTTCGCGCGGAGACGTGGAGGCGCGGAGAGTTGAGGATAGCAGCACTTCCTGATTCGAGATCCTGAGCACTCCGATCAGGAGGATCATGGCTGGGGCAACAAAGGCCGCGAGGCTGCAGATCGAGTGAATAATCTCGCCATGGATCAGGATTTTTTCCACCTGCTTACCAAGAGGTAGACAATGCCAAGAACCCAACAATATTACGAGAAATGGAACGACGACACATGCATGAGCCGCACGCAGATGCCGAGCAAAAGAATTTTCTGGCCACGGCATCCAGATAAACAAGCCAAGCAATCCCAGCATCAGTAGCGCCATGACGGAGGAGGCTGGGGCGATAAGTGCCAGGATAATCAAAATAATCAGAATTCCGACAAGTCGTTCCAGCGCAAATCCGCCATGACTTCCCTGTGGTTTTCCCAAAAGGGCCAGCGACCAAAGTAGCGCAGGCACACCGACTGACCAGGCAATGATGCGGTCTTGGTCCGCGATCAGATGGCCACTGACGGCGTAGCTGGTTCCGGCAAGCTCAAAGGCTTCTTTCCAAGATTGCCAGACTCCCGCCTCAAAAAAGGCCGCACCGCCGAGTGCAACAGCCGCCAGAAAGAGAGGAAAACGAAAGGAGGCGGAGACGCACGAGGCACTGAGCGCCAACAGCAGCGCCGTCATGGACATCAGGACGACCGCAAGGCGCAGCACGATTTCCACTGCGGAATATTCGCCTATTGAGATGGTCAGGAGGGATTCGATCATACTTGTTACATTTCGACAGGATCACCGAACTCGATTTGCAGATTGCGGGCGAGCCTTATCAGCTCCGGCGCGGGATGCTTTTTCCGACCGATGACCTGTTCCAGATCAATGAGCGTGGTCTTTCCCTTGGCCAGAGCAGTCATACAGCCGGTCTCCTGCTGGAGGAGTCCGGTCACGGCCAATTCTCCGAATCGGGCACCCAGCATACGGTCAAAATGGGTCGGAATACCGCCGCGCTGGACATGGCCAAGCACTGTTTTTCTGATCTCCTGGTCGAATTCCCCCGCCTGCTCCTCTTTCATCCTCGCAATGAAAGTATCGGCATCACACACACCCTCAGCCAGAACGATGATGGAGTTGTCTCTTGTTTTCTGAAAACGCTCCCCCAGAAGTCCGATGATGCGTTTCATATTGTAAAAATACTCGGGGATCACTGCGATCTCGGCTCCACAGCTTATGGCGGTGGTCAGGGCGAGATAGCCGGAGTTGCGCCCCATGACCTCGATCAGGAAACAGCGCCGATGGGATCGTGCCGTGTCCCGGATACGGTCGAGCATTTCCATGATGGTATTGGCGGCAGTATCGACACCGATGGCCATGTCCGTTCCCGCCATGTCATTATCAATGCTCGCCGGAATACCGACTACGGGAATTCCGCGCCGGGAAAGCTCCAAAGCCCCAGTCAGGGAACCATCGCCACCTATCACCACAAGACCCTGAATACCAAGCTTTTGAATCAATTTTTTAGCCTCATCGATTCCTTCGGGCTGATAAAATCGCTTGCAGCGACTGGATTGTAGAATGGTTCCTCCCCGGTCGATCATCCCCGGAGGGAGAGGGATGCCCATCTCGTCGATGGTGCCGTCGAAGATACCATCGTACCCGTTGCTGATACCCAGAACCCTGCATCCCTGCTGATGGGCCGTTCTCACGACGGCCCTGATTGCCGGATTCATGCCGGGAGCGTCTCCCCCGGAAGTCAAAACGCCGATAGTTTTCATATTTTTATAGGTCGCTGGGGGAGAGCAACAGCGTTATTCCTAGCAGGCCGAAAAAAAAATCACAGGAGAGAGATTATTTTTGAACAAAGATCTCCGTCAGCAGTCTGAGCTTATAGGTTTATGTTGGGAGCGGGCCACCTCGTACTGGTTATGGTTTTCCGGTGCGATCAAGGTGGCCCGCTTTTTTTGAGCTTTCTTGGGAAACGCGATTTAATCAGTGCTTCCTTAAAGTGACTCTTGCTTCGGACAGGATGCTCGGGTAGCTCCTTACCTGCGGAAACGCTAAAGATTAAACAACCCGCCCTGATGCCTGAAACGATTCTACTGATCGAAGACGAGGAGGATGTCGCTGATCTGATCCGATACCATCTCAAAAAATCGAAGTTTCGCGTTCTATACGCCTCAGACGGAGCCACGGGTGTCCAGTCAGCTATCAAGGAGCGCCCAGACGCCGTGGTGTTGGATATCATGATGCCACGCTTGAACGGATTCGAAGTTGCCAGGAAGCTCAAGGCGGATCCCCGCACCGAACCGATTCCAATCCTGTTTCTTAGCGCCAAGGGGGAAGCCGAACATCGGATCAAGGGACTGGAGATCGGAGCGGATGATTATCTCACCAAGCCGTTCAGCCCGAGAGAACTGGTTCTGCGCATCCAGTCACTGCTCAGGCGAAACAGGTCCTCCCTAGCTCCCGAGACTCTCTCCTCCGGCCCGATCCTTCTGGAGAGGGCAACCATGAAGGTCACGATCAACGGGGAGCGGCTTGATCTGACCTCCACGGAGTTCAAGCTGCTCTCCCTGCTTGTCACAAGCGATGGCACGAGCCAATCAAGAGAGCATCTCTTGCAGGAAGTCTGGGGCTATAACAGTTCGGTCGATACCCGCACTGTGGACACTCATGTCAGGCGACTCCGTGAAAAAATGGGTATCCATGCCGAAATGCTCCAGACAGTCAGGGGAGAGGGATATCGGTTATCTCCGATCATCCCGCCAAACTAATGGATTGGTCCGGGTGGGTTCTGATTTTTTCGCTTCTCTTTCTGGGAGGAGTTGCCTGCTGGCGGATTCTCTCCCCCGCCCGTGAGTTGATGGCCGTGATGGAACGCATCACCTCGGGGGATTACCGCCCGGTGATGCTGGGCAAGGTTCCTTTCTTCCTAAGAAAAACAGCGGTCAATCTACGATTGCTGGCGGAATTACTTGCCAGACAACGCTCACTGCTTGCGGAGGAAGAGTTCAGCCTTGCGATGATCCTGGAACGTATGACTGAGGGGGTTGTGATTATTGGTCCCGATTTGAGAATCCGCCTTATGAATGAAGCGGCCTCAGCCATGTTCAACCTGCGAGGAAAAAGTACTGGGCTGCTCCTCCAAGAGGTTTTTTTGAGCCATGAGTTGCAGGGCGTTGCCCAGTACGCAGCCACTACTGGTGAGGTGCAGAGGGGAGAATTCACCGCCAACATACCGGGGCGTCGGGAACGCTGCCACATGATCGTGACGGTGGCCCCCTTCAAGGGGCAGGAGGGTAATAGTCAAGGTGGATTTCTTCTCGTCTTGCACGACATCACGCGCATCAGGGAACTGGAATCAGTGCGTAGGGAATTTGTAGCCAATGTCTCGCATGAATTCCGCACGCCCCTTTCGATTATCAACGGTTATTTGGAAACTCTGGAAGATGGGAAGATCAGTAAGGAAATGCTGCGTAAATCCCTTAGCGTCATGCGCCGTCATGCGGACAGACTGAATCATCTCATTGAAGATCTGCTCATCATCAGCCGGATGGAAGAAAAAGGGGTGCGGCTTGAGTCACTTCCGGTCGATTTGGGGCAGATTTTGAACAGTGTCGCAGAACAGATGGAACACGAGGTCAAGGAGAGGGGTGCGACTTTACAGTTAAAGATCCCAAATCCGTTGCCTCTTGTCGAAGCCGATGCCTACAGCATCGAGCAGGCGTTTTCAAATCTGCTAGCCAACGCCCTGCGCCATGGATGCACCGATCATGGTGAGATCGAGGTCTCGGCTGAAATCCGGGGGTTGGAACTCATGATCCTCTTTCGCGACAATGGACCCGGCATCCCTTTTATTGATCAGGAGCACATTTTTGAGCGATTCTACAGGGTGGGAGGGGACAGGGGCCGCCACACGGGCGGCACCGGGCTTGGTCTCTCCATCGTAAAAAATGTCATCCAGGCTCACGGAGGCCGCATTACCTTAGAAAGCAAACCTGGAGCGGGAGCAACCTTCACGATTTTTCTGCCGGTGGCGATTCAGCAGACCGTGTAGCTCGCTGGTTCTGCTCTTCTGTTGACAAAGAGCAACTCCACGCCGAAGGTTCGAATGCTCTCACTGCCAAGCATCCTGCAACGCCCTGGGTGATCACTCTTGACCAGTCACCCCTCCTCCATTCATCCGACTGCCTTGGTCAGTCCCGATGCCATCCTTGGTAATCATGTCCAAATAGGTCCCTATGCCATTGTGGATGAAAGTGTTGTCATCGGTAATGATTGCACCATCCAAGCGCATGCCATCCTTACGAATCGGGTGACACTTGGAGATAGAAATCTGATCGGTTTTGGGGCCGTGATTGGCTCTGCACCGCAGGATTTTGCCCACGGCAGTGCTATTTCAAGTGAAGTCGTCGTCGGTGATGACAATGTCATCCGCGAATATGTGACCATCCATCGGGGAACAGCGGAAGGATCCGCCACCCGCGTCGGGAATGGCAATATGCTGATGGCCGGCGTTCATCTGGGGCATAACAGCAGCGTGGGCAATCGCACGGTGATTGCCAATAACTGCCTACTGGCGGGTTATGTCGATGTTGGGGATGATGCTGTGCTGGGTGGAGGCTCTGTCTTTCACCAGTTTCTTCGGATTGGTGAGATGTGTATGATTCGGGGAGGGACGGCCTGGAGCAAAGACATCCCCCCCTTCACCGTCGGCCTGATCATCAATGTGGTCTGCGGCATCAACGCTGTGGGGATGCGTCGCAAGGGTATGGGAAGTATGGAGCGCATGGATGTGAAGCGCGCCTACAATCTACTCTATCGCAGCGGACTCAATGTGGAACAGGCTCTGGAACAGGGTAAATCCATGCAATGGTCCTCGGCGGCAATGAAATTCATGCACTTTGTCAGTCATCGCACCAAGCGGGGCCTCTGCAGTGCTCGTGGGAAAGGGGCCAAATCTTCTGATCAAATAGAAGAAGTTTAATCGGCTGTCACAAGCAGCCCTTCCGGGAATTCCATCAGATGGGAGGCAATCAGATCGTCGAGTTGCATGAGTGATGACACCAGGGAAAGATGACTCCTTAAAGGTCGGGCCCCAGGCATACCCCGCGTATAGGCCATCAGCCGGGATCTCATGCCCTGCATGGCAATGCGCTCATCACTTCGCCCTGTAATTTCCTCAACGCAATGACGGCGCACAAGCCCCCATCTCTCCTTGAGACTTGGAGGCGTAAAGGATTTCCCCGCGAAGGAGGCTTTGATCTCGGAAAAGATCCATGGATTCGACATGGCTGCGCGTCCGATCATCAGGCCCTGAACTCCGCTTTGTCTCCGCAGCAAAGCTGTTGCCCCACCTCCAATATCTCCATTTCCAATGACGGGAATCGAGACCGCCGAGACCACAGCCGCAATCACATCCCAATCGGCACACCCCGAGTAACCCTGCGCCCGTGTGCGCCCGTGAACCGCTAGGCGACAAATCCCCGCAGCTTCCAGAATGCGCGCGGTTTCCGTGGCATTGATGGAACGCTCATCCCATCCTGTACGGATCTTTGCCGTCACCGGTATTGGGTCGCAGGCTTTGACAACAGCAATAGCAACACGCTCCAGTTGAGGACAGTCGCGCAGAAGCGAGGAGCCTCCGTGACGGCAGACGACCTTGTTTACGGGACATCCAAAATTGATATCAATAAAATCGGGCCTTACCCAATCGATCACCTGTTTGGCCGCTTCTGCAAGCCTGCCGGGATCACCGCCAAAGAGTTGCACTCCCATCGGCCGTTCTCCGGGTGTGAATTCGACATAGCTCCGCGTGCGGGTGTTCCTGTGCATGATACCGTCTGCGGAAACAAATTCCGTCGTGAGAATGTCAGCTCCTTTTTCCCGACAGATTCTGCGGAAAACCGAGTTCGTCACCCCTGCCATCGGGGCAAGGAAGAGTCCCTCCTTCATGGTGCTCATCAAGCCTACCGAACCTCTGTCCGAACTTCGGTGGACTCAGGCTCTGTGGCAACAGGGGCGGCGGAAAGTCCCGAAAGAAGTACTGAAACCTCTTCCTGCACAGCCACCAGATCGGTCAGCGAGAGCCCTGGATCGGTAATGATAAATGTCTCCCCCGTGGCGGCATGTTCGTAGAGAAGGGTGCCCGGTTCCGGGGATTTGTGCGGACGCAGGATACGCTTCCGCTCTAGCATCACTGCCAGCAGATAGCGTGTGTTCAAATGTGCCGGATCTTCGCTCTCCATCAGATGCCTGAGCATACCCTCGGCATCATCACGACGCAGCGGTTCCGGTGCCGGTGGAGCGGGTGGTTCAAACTTCGATCTCCAATAGGAAAATATCGGCTCGGCGGAGAGATCGGCGGCACGCGCACTCCACCCCTCTTCACTCAGATCGATCCGTCGAAAGCCCTCCCCATTATGGAAAAGCGCCGTGTAAAAAACCTCTCCCTCCGCGAAAGGTTTTCCCGTTGCGTGACACGCTTCCGATCGGGTCTTGATATTCCACTCCTGCTGCATCGGGTGAGTCTAGCTTCCTATCAAAGACCGGGCAATCGTAACTTGGGAAACTCCCTTCCCGTGGCCCGCACCCAAAAAAGATAAAGCCCGATGACCAGAAAAATCAGGATCGGTCCCCATGCCGCCATCCAGGCGGGAATTCTATCCCCCTTTCCGAGCGCGAGAAAGAGACTGCTTGTAAAGAGGAGCACGGCGAAGAGTCCGATGGCCGTGCCGACTCCCCCCATGATTCCCCGCCGTCCGATCACGACCCCCATGGGGCCGGCGATGAAGATCACGACGATACAGATCCAAGGAAGGGCCAGACGATAATACCAGTGCGTCAAAAATGGAGCGAGGCGTGATTCGGGAAATTCCGCGTTGAACCGGAGATAATCACTCAGATCGGGATAGCTTAAGAACTCGGAGTTCATCATGGAACTGCCGATCTTCCAGGGAGTTTCATTCCATCCTTTGATTTCAATTTCAGGCTGTAATTCGGAGGTGATCAGGTTGCCCGATTCATCCACTGTGATGTGGCGGGCCTGCTTCAAAATCCAAAGTCCCATTTGCGGCACAAATTCCGCACGAAGCGCATACCAGATATCAGTGACAATGCCCGATTCGTTCTGTTGGATAATTTCCAAGCGATAGGCCTGCGTAGCCTTCGGATCCACCCAGGAGAGGAACCAAAGACGCCGATCCTCCCGATTTCGAAAGAGGTGATTCTTGATCCCCCTGTCGCTTTTGTGACCGGATTTGATCTCATCTTTGAGATCATCACGCACCGCCCCGGCCTGCGGAGCCAGGGAGTTATTGAAATAAGTAAGCACTCCGGTCATGACCAATCCGACCAGAACAAGCGGGACAAAAATCCGGTAGAGACTCTGACCCGCGCAGAGCATGGAAATGATCTCGTTGCGCCGTGACATCTGGGTCAGGGTATAGAGTAGTGCCAACAGCAGGCCGACGGGCACACTGAGAACGATGACACTCGGAATCTGGAGCAGATAAAAGCGCGCGACCAGCGCGATGGTGGTTTCGAAGCCCAGCGTATTGAATCCAGCGATGAAGTCGGGCAGATTGGTGCTGAGATCCCAGATCAACCAGACGGAGATGAAACCGCTCACGCAATAGAAAAACGGCAGGAGAAATTTTTTGAGCAGATACTGGTCGAATAGGGTCATGGGAAGTTTCCGGCAGAAACCCGTTGCAGGGGGCGGGAAAGAACGAGATTCTGCCTCTACTCATCCCTTTCCTGCAATCGCAATCGCCCATTCACAAAAACGCCCCCTTCCCTCTGCCCATGATTTCCATCAACGAGGATTTGCCAACCGCAAGCCGCCCCCCCCGCGGGGAGTTTGCCCGCGAGGTTGCGGAACTCTTCGGCCCAAAGGGAAGACTCTCGGCGATCAGCGGCTTCGAGTGGCGCCCCGAGCAGCAGCGCATGGCCGCAGCCGTTGCAGAATCTCTGGAAAACAGGTCCCATCTTGTCGTCGAGGCGGGAACGGGAGTCGGTAAATCACTCGCCTATCTGCTTCCCGCCGTTCTTCATGCGCGGCGAACGGGACGCAAGGCACTCATCAGCACACACACGATCAACCTTCAGGAACAACTCCTTTACAAGGACATACCGCTGGTTCGCGGATTGATTGAGGAGGAATTTGAGGCCGTCCTGCTCAAGGGGAGGCAAAATTATGTATGCCCCACCCGACTCTCTAGAGCTGCACATCATGGAGGCGATCTCTTCACCGCCGAGGAACGCCCAGAACTAGAACGCATCAGGGAATGGGTCGCCACGACTTCCGACGGTTCCTTGAGCGACCTCCCCTTCGATCCCTCTCCCCAGCTTTGGGCTCAGATTTGCAGCGAACAGCACCTCTGCACCCCAAAAACCTGCGGTCGTGACTCAGGATGTTTTTATCAGGCAGCCCGTCGCCGCGCTCAGTCAGCCCAGCTCCTGGTGCTCAACCACCCCCTCTTCTTCACTCTGCTGGGTGATCCCGAAGATGCGGGCGCCGGGTACATCTTTCCGGATGATTTTGTCATTTTCGACGAAGCCCACACTGTCGAGCAGGTTGCCTCGCGCCATCTGGGATTCAGCCTTTCCCAGTACGGGCTTCGCCAGTCCATCCAACGACTCTACAATCCCCGCACACGCAAGGGGCTGCTACAACAGGCCCGTCACACCGAAGCGATCAGTACGGCAGCTGACATCATGCCGGAGATTGATCGGTTCTTCGACTCGCTTGCAGGTGCCTGCACCTTCAAACAGGGACGCGAGTGTCGCATCCGTGAAGATCAGTCCGCGGAACTGGCGGCATCCGTGGCAACCAATATGCTCCCTGAGCGATTGTCACGCCTCGCGGAATCGGCAGCCTCCGCGGCAGCCAAAACCGAGGAAGAGGGGCTTAAGGGGGAGTTGACCGAAGTCACCTCCCGTCTGCGTGCAGCACGGGCTGGCATTTCGGATTTTCTGACCCAGAGTGAACCGGGCCATGTCTATTGGATGGAGCGTGGAGGCAAGGCTGCGACCTGGCACAACCTGCATGCGGCACCGGTCGCTGTCGCCCCGCTACTTGGCAGACTTCTCTTCCGCGAGGGTGGAACGGCTGTGATGACCAGCGCCACCCTCTCCGTGGGCTCCGAAGAGTTGGGTTATTTCAAGGGACGCGTAGGGGCGGAAGAAGTGCCATCCCTGCAACTCGGCTCTCCGTTTGACTATAAGCGCCAGATGAAACTGCATCTCGTGCGCAAAATGCCGGAGCCACGCGACTCGGGTTACGAGGAATCCCTGGCGAAGTGGATCGAACATTTCACCACCGAAAGTAAGGCTCGCGCCTTTGTTCTCTTTACCAGTTACAGAACAATGCAGGCGGTTGCTTCACGGATGGAAGGATTCTTCGAAAAGAACCGCTGGGATCTGATCGTACAGGGTGCGGGACTCTCGCGCTCGCGGATGCTGGAGTCCTTTCGCGAAGACGGAGAAAGCGTTCTTTTTGGAACGGACAGCTTCTGGACCGGCGTTGACCTGCCAGGCGACGCCCTTTCAAGCGTCATCATTACCCGTCTGCCCTTTGCCACTCCCGATCATCCCCTCACCGAGGCCAAGCTGGAGGAGATTCAGTCATCAGGTGGTGATCCGTTTCGGGATTATTCGCTTCCGGAGGCCATCCTCAAACTCAGGCAGGGCATCGGCAGACTGATCCGCAGTGGCAATGACACCGGCTCCGTCGTTATTCTCGACAGCCGCATCCTCTCCAAATACTACGGCAAGGCCTTCCTCAAAGCACTTCCGGAATGCCCCATGGAGATTCATTGAAGAAGTATGAAACTTGAGACCTCACAGCCTTCAGTCTAAACTACTTCAGCCTTTCTTCCTTTCCTCTCCCCTCCTACGGTGCTCTGTAACGAAGACTCACGATCCGGCAAGCGTTCTCCTTTTCTTCCATCGAATAAAAATTCAGCTCCAGCGAAACAATGGGCTGAATCCAATTGTAGATAATGAGGGTGTAGGTTGCATCTTTGGGGATTTTTTCACCGTTCGGTGTCTCCCTGACTTTGTTCACCAACAAGGTTCCCGCCCCGTAGCGTTCATCAATGCGGCGGCGAGTCCTGTCGAAAAAATCGACCGCCTTGTCTCCATCCCAAGCAGCATCCGTATATTGCAACTCTACTTCCACCAACGCACCGTCGCGGAAAGTGAAGAGCGACCTTCTCAGTAGCGGATTACCAATACCCAAACCCTCAGCCTCAATTACCACCTTGCCGGGAGATTTCTCCGTACAGGAATTCTCATGAGCTTTCACCGCTGCAATCATCCCGCGCAGCTTCTCAATACTGTCTCCCCAACTCATCGAATAAGGAACCTTGATTTCACTGGCCCCAGTTTGCTGTGCCAGCACCGGTGAGCCAAAGAAGATTTCGCCCACGGTAAAGACCAGTAAGGCCACACAGATGAAATTCGGGAGACTTGAAAATCTAAAGGCGGTCATTTAAGGAAGCGCTGATTGAATCGCATGGAGACCGTTCCGACAAGAAGGCTAATGAGGACCCGAAGGAAAGGGCAAAGACCCCGCATCAAGCGGCACCAACTGATCCAATCCGTTGATGAGATAAGATTTCTTTCCCTCATCAGAATTCAGGGTCAGTTCCGCCGTTCCCTCGCGACGTCCGGGATGCAGCTCCAGCAGAGGATTCACTGACCTCACGCCGGGAGTATCCTGAATCGGCATCTCAAATGCCGGCAATCCGTCCACCAAAAGAACGACTTTCCATTGCTCCATTTGAGCTGAGACTGAGAGAAAGGGCCTTCTCTCGAACAAAGCATCACGAGCGGCCAGCACCATCATTCTATTCTTGGGCATGAAGGTCTTGAAGAAACAAGGCCTCCATTCCTCCTCTGAGGGTAAATGACCTGGCGAAGCATCCGTGGCGAAGGCAATCGCGGAGGCCTCAATCCTGCCACGCACGAGTCCCCTGGCCCGATAGATACCGGCAGGGACCTCCTCGCCACGATCATCTTTCCCATCCCAACTGATCAGTAAGCCGTTTAAACCTGCCGGTATCGAGTCGATCGGTGCATCACGATAAAGTAGCCGGACGAGATTTCCCTCCGGGGAAAAAATCCCGAGCGTCAGGGGCCCATCCTTTTCCGGCAGAGCCACCGCAAACCGGCACACTTGCCCGCCATTCGTCGCAGAGATCGATGTGATGCTCTCCTGAGCGCGATCCTGAGCTTCGCCGCACTGAAGACCCACCCCCATCACGACAAAGACCGTCCCAAGTAATAGGAGACTCCTCCGTTCTCCAGGAAGTTCTTGTTGCCTTCGTTGGTGCCTGCTCTTCATGCTGATGAGATTCTTGACCATGCTTTCCTTCCTTCCCAAGCACTTTCGAGTTTCCGTTGTTTTTCTGGCGTTATTTTTCGCTGAAACGGACCTCTCCCAAGGAGCTGCCGAAGCCATGAGGGGGACAGCTGCTGTGCAGTCGGCGTTGGTCGATTTTAACCGAAAGGCCTACGATAAGGCCCTTGATGATCTCGCCCCAGCACTTCTAGCAGATCTGGAGAATGCAGAGGCTCTTAATCTCAAGGGGGCGATCCTGACCAAGCAGCAAAAGTATGCCGAGGCCCTCGCCTGCTATAATCAGGCATTGAAAACTTCGCCAGGTTTCTTTCCTGCTCGCTACAACATCGGAGCCCTGCTTGCTCTGCGACAGCAATGGGATACAGCGATTGATTATTACCGTAATCTGCTCATCGAGCAGCCCAACAACGAACTTGTGGAATACAAGCTCCTTCTCCTATTGCTTCATCAGAATGCTGATTCCGAATTGCAAGCCAAACTCTTTGCCACTGATCTCCCCACCAATACCCCTGCCTGGTATTATGCCAAAGCTTCCCGCCTATACAAAAGAGGTGATCCTAAAGAGGCGGCCAAGTATCTTGAAGTTGCCAGAAATGTTTACGGCGATAAAACCGACATCTTTCAACAGGAACTCGACGAAAGTGGCCTGAATGAACGCAAATAAACCACTATAGAAGTACAAAAATTCAAAGGGATAAAAGTAAAAAGCATCATCCAAACGAGTCTCTAACTTTCCCACTTTAAACCTTCAAACTTCCGACCATTCCCCATGTCCTCAGCATCCATCCTAGTCACCGGCGGCGCCGGACTCATCGGAAGCGCACTGATTCATGCCCTTAATCAGAGAGGCCGTGAAGACATCCTCGTCACCGATGTGCTCGGAGAGGAGATGAAGTGGAAAAATCTCTCTCCTCTGAAATTTGATGACTACCTGCAAGCCGATTCTTTTCTCGATCTGCTCGAGTGCAATCCCGATGCCCTGAATTCCATCCGAACCATCTACCATCTCGGCGCCTGCTCGGCCACCACAGAACGCGATGTGGGCTACCTCATGGAGAACAACTACGGCTATACGAAAATTCTTGCGCAATGGGCACTCCAGCGCGGCATCCGTTTTGTCTATGCCAGCTCCGCCGCCACCTACGGCGATGGGACTCGTGGAATGGATGACGGCACGGATCACCTCGACACACTCCGTCCACTCAATGCCTACGGCTATTCTAAGCACCTCTTTGACCTGCATGCCAAGCGCAACGGTTGGCTCCAGCGTGAAGATGGGATCGTCGGGATCAAATACTTCAATGTCTACGGCCCTAACGAGGAGCATAAGGGCGAAATGAGAAGCCTCGTCTCGAAGGCCTACGAGCAGATCGTGGAAACAGGAAAAGTCCGCCTCTTTCGCAGCCATCGGCCGGACTTTCGCGACGGCGAACAGATGCGCGACTTCGTCTATGTGAAGGATGCCGTCGCCATGACCATCCATCTGGCAGAGACCCCTTCGGCCCACGGCCTCTTCAATATCGGCACTGGTACCCCTCGCACCTGGATCGATCTCACGAATGCCCTCTTTGTCGCGCTGGATCGTAAACCCAAGATCGAGTTCATCGACATGCCCGATCACATCCGCAATCAGTATCAATACCAGACTTGCGCCGATGTCTCGCGATTGCTTGCAACCGGCTGGTCAGCTCCGACAACCACGCTGGAAGCTGCAGTGAGCGACTATGTCCGCAACTATCTGGTGCCGGGCAATCATCTGGGCGATGAGATCTGCTGATGCAAATCGGTCTCGATAGTTTTGTCGCCACGCTTGCCGATCCCGTCACCGGGGCTCTGGTTGATCCGGTGCTAAGACTGAGCAATCTTCTGGAAGAGGTTGAGATGGCTGATCAGGTGGGTCTCGATGTCTTTGGCATCGGGGAGCATCACCGTGAGGAGTTCCTTGATTCGGCTCCTGTTGTTCTCCTTGCCGCCGCCGCAGCACGGACGAAGCAGATCAGACTGACGAGTGCGGTTACTGTCCTGAGCGCCGAAGATCCGGTGCGAGTCTTCCAGAACTTCGCCACACTCGATCTACTCTCCAAGGGCCGTGCTGAGATTGTCGTCGGTCGCGGCTCCTTTACCGAAGCCTATCCCCTCTTCGGACTCGATCTTCAGGACTATGACTCGCTCTTCATCGAGAAACTTCAGCTTTTGCTCAAGATCCGTGAACACCCTCAAATCTCGTGGTCAGGAAAATATCGGGCACCACTCACTGGCCAAGCCATCTATCCACGGCCCTTACAGAACCCGATTCCCATCTGGGTCGGAGTCGGAGGAAAGCCTGCTTCCTTTGTCCGTGCAGGCACGCTGGGACTGCCCCTGATGGTGGCGATCATCGGTGGGCAACCTCACCGATTCCATCCGATGATTGAGTCGTATCGTGAGGCCGGAGCCAGGGCGGGTCATGCACCCGAGAAACTGAAAGTAGGCATTCATGCCCTCGGCCATGTGGCTGAAACAACCAAGCAGGCTGGTGATCAATACTTTCCCGGCTATGCACGGATGTTTGGACAGATTGGCAGAGAACGGGGATGGCCTCCGATTAGCCGCGCTCAGTTTGATGCAGTCTGTGGCCCAAGTGGTGCACTGATCATAGGCGATCCCGAAACAGCAGCGCAAAAAATCCTCCACTACAACGAAGTCCTTGGCGGCATCGACCGAATCACGATTCAAATGAGTCCCGGAACCTTGCCTCATCCGTTGGCGTTGAAAGGAATTGAGTTGCTAGGCACTCAAGTTGCCCCGGCAGTCAGGGAAAAATTGGCCACAAAAGGCACAATATAACACAATGGGAAACAACTATCAGAAGACACTTTGCTTTTCTTTACCTTTCCTGCTTGTGACCTTTGTGCATTTTGTGGCTAAAAATCTTCAGTCTTAGCCCGCCAGCTCCATACGCAGCTTCTCCAATTCCTCCCAGCGTGCGAGTGACTGTTCGATTTGCTGGTGGATGTCGTGGAGTTCTTTTTCATGTTTTTGGAATTCACCATCTTTTTTTTGGTAGAGAGCGGGATCGGCGAGGCGGTTGGTGAGAGAGATTTGTTGGGCTTCCAAGAACTCGATTTTGGCGGGAAGTTCATCAAGCTCTTTCTGCTCCCGGTTGAGAAACTTCCTGCCTTTCTCGATCTTGGCATTTTTGGGAGCTTCAATCTTCGGAGCAACCGGTGCAGAAGCAATAATGATTGGTTTCACCATGTCACGCTGGCGCACCCAGTCCTCATAACCGCCGGTGTATTCGGTGACGATCCCATCCCCTTCAAAGACAAGCGTGCCGGTCACTACATTGTCGAGGAAGGCTCGATCATGGGAAACGAGCAGAAGGGTGCCTTCGTAGGTGACGAGGATTTCCTCCAAGAGTTCCAGTGTCTCGGCATCGAGATCATTGGTCGGTTCATCCAGCACGAGGACATTAGCCGGCCGGAGAAAAAGACGGGCAAGAAGGAGTCGGTTGCGCTCGCCACCGGAGAGCATCCTGGCAGGCATACGGATCCGGTCGCTCTCGAAGAGAAAGTCCTTCAGATAGCTGTGGATGTGGCGGGGACGACCTTGAAAGGTCACGGTCTCAGCTTCTCCCGCGACATTCTGGCCGAGTGATTTGTCATCATCAATCTGGTCGCGCAACTGATCGAGATAGACGATCTGGAGCTTGGTGCCATGCTTGACCTCTCCCTCTGTGGAAGTGAGTTGGCCAAGCAGAAGCTTAAGCAGGGTGGTCTTGCCACTGCCGTTGGGACCGATGATGCCGATTTTATCGCCGCGCCAGATGGTGGTTGTGAGATTGCGCACGATCGGGTGCGAGCCGTACCCAAAGGAGACATTGGTTGCTTCGATAACTTTTTGCCCCGAGCTGTTTCCCTCCTGAATCTCGATCTTTGCCGATCCGGTGCGGGTGCGGCGTTTGGTGCGTTCGAGGCGCATGGCCTTGAGTGCATGGACGCGTCCCTCATTGCGGGTGCGGCGAGCTCTCACCCCCTGGCGAATCCAGACTTCTTCCTGTGCGAGCTTCTTGTCAAAGGCCGCCCAGTTCTTTTCCTCGGCTTCCAGCCATGCCGCCTTGCGCACCAGATAGGTTTCAAAATCACAGGCCCAGCTGGTCAGATGGCCGCGATCCAATTCGACGATCCGGGTGGAAAGCTTGCGGAGGAAGGCCCTGTCGTGCGTGACAAAAAAGAGGGTCGGCTTGACCTTGAGCAGAAACTCTTCCAGCCAGAGGATTGATTCGAGATCGAGATGGTTGGTTGGCTCATCGAGGAGGAGTACATCCGGTTGTCCCACCAGGGCACGGGCTAGCAGGACGCGGCGTTTCATCCCGCCCGACAGGCTCTGAAAGTCGGCACTCTCGGGGAGATTCATCTCCTCCATGAGATCTTCCTGCCGCACATCAGCCTCCCATTCCTCCTCGGTACCATCGAGTCGCAATCCCTCGCGCACGACCTCCAGCACAGACCCTGTGATACCCTCCGGCACTTCCTGTGGCAGGCGGGTCAGGATCACGCCGGGGGGCTTGATGATTTCGCCTTCCTTGGGTTGCTCCTCACCGGCAATAACGCGCATGAGGCTGGTCTTGCCACTGCCATTGCGTCCGACGAGGCAGACGCGTTCTCCCGGATCGACCTGGAGATCGATCTGATCGAGCAAGGGCCGGTCGGTGTAGCGAAGGGTAATCTGGCGGAGTTGGAGAAGAGGCATGAAAATTAGGTTGTTGGACGGAAGGCGGTTAGACTTTTAGGTGAGAAGCCCACAGGGAGAAGAAAGGCGGAACAGCTTATCTCTTTGAAAAGCAATAACTAGTCAGGAAATATTTGGATCTCAGGAAAGAGGGCTTGCCGTGCAGGATTCCGTTTGATGAATACCTAACAGCCTTAAGTCTAAACCGCTACAGCCTTTGAGCCTTAATTCACGGGTCCGAGAGATTCGCCCGAACCTGCCGGAGAAAGTGATGGCGACGGAGCCTCGTTCAGCCATGGTTTGTCAGCAGGAGTCATCTGCAGGGAATTCATGACAACATAGAGCAACTCTTCGATATGGGCTGCATCACTACGGTAAATATCGGTTGCTCCTTGTGGAGGCAGCCAGGTAGAGGCCGGGAAACTCCGGGCATACGAGAGTTCATCGATCATGAAGGAGAGGGCAAAATCACTCCGTCGAATGTCGATGCGTTTCGGTGTGTAGTCGGAACAGATCCAGAGCTTGGCAGAGAAGTCCTCGGCTTTTGCCGCCTTGCCGACCTCGGGCATCAGACCGCCGGAGATCACGCGGCAGGAAGCTCCTCCTATCGTGGCAACGGGCGAACTTCCCTCCAACTGAAACAGGGCGGGAAGCAAGACGGCCTGTTGCGCGGTAAAGGGCAACTGGAGGGGGGTGTCACCGGAATGCTGCGAGCGCGGCTTATGTTTGAACTGATCGAGAAGAAACTGGATCTTCGAGCCAGGGCTTGCCCAAACCTTGTCTCCATAGCGGCAGACGGTGACGATCTGTCCAAGGACGGGGGCATCGAGACGAACATAACCCGGATATTGGATTTTGGCGGTAAAGGAGGCCCCTTGGAGAACCGCAGGCAATCTCCCGGCAACCTGACCCACGGTGGCCCGGAGCGTCAGGGCACGATCGGTCGTCTGACTCCCGCCAAGAAGGACGCCTGCCAATGGGGTGATCATTTTTGAGAGAACATCGTAGCGGTTCTCCGAGGGAGCTGGCCCGGGAGGGGGAGCAGCGTTCACGCCTGTTCCCGCCTGACCTCCCCCATTGGTGACCGTAACTGGAGACGCCTCCTGAGCAGGAAGTGACACGGCTAAAAGCAGAACAACGATGGAAACCCCAATATGTGACATATTCCCTTGATAGCCATCCGGCAGCACCGAAGCAATAACGAGCGGCAAAAAGCCTCGTTCGTGGATTTACTCGGCACGCGAGGGCATGGCATCTTTGGAATACATGAGAAACAACCCTACGGTGGAAGAGTTCATCGCACGACTCGGTTTGAAACCCCATCCCGAAGGAGGTTTTTTCGTGGAATCATTCCGTTCGCCGCTGGAACAAACCCTGCCGGATGGCCGAGTACGGGCCGCAAGTACGGCGATTTATTTTCTGCTTCCATGCGGTGCATTCTCCGCATGGCACCGGGTCAGTTCCGATGAGGTCTGGCATTTCTATGACGGTGATCCCCTGGGACTCATAACGCTCAACCGCGAGGGAATATTGGAGAACGCAACGCTTGGTCGGGAGATCGCATCCGGTCAGAGACCCCAGTTCGTTGTTCCGGCGGGAGTCTTGCAGGCAGCCAAGCCACTGAATGGTGAATACGGTTATTCCCTAGTTGGCTGCACCGTGGCGCCAGGCTTCGATTTCAACGACTTTGAAATGCCGGATCGTGCCGCATTGCTGAATCTCTTTCCCGGGCACTCGGCGGTTATCTCCGCCCTCACCCGTGATTAAAAAATCCATGCATACTCCCCGAACTTGCGGGAACCGGTTGAATGAGTTCTATTGGTGCGCTAAATGCTCATGCTTCTAGGCAGTGGAATAGTTTATGCTTTTACGGAATCGACTCCCGAAGGGAAAGCCGTGCTCCTTGTCCTTTTTGTCGGATCAATTTTCAGCTGGTCCGTCATGGTGACCAAAATCAGAACGCTGAGATTTGCCAAGCAGCAGTCGGAGCGGTTCATGGCCCTCTTCCGTCGAGATCGCGATCCTCTGAATATCTTTGAAACGGGTCTCGATTTCGAAGGCTCCCCTCTGTTTGAAATCTATGAGGCAGGGTGCGAGGAACTCTGCTTCCAGGTTCTCGGATCAACCGAAGTCGATGAAACATTCCAAGCCCGCCTCAAATACGCCGACCGGATCACTCCGGCCCAGATGCGCTCCGTGCAGGCTGCGATGGAGAGAGCCGTTGGGGAATCGTCACTCAAGCTGGAATCCCAAATGATCATTCTCTCGACCGCCGTCAGCGGAGCTCCTTTCGTGGGACTACTCGGCACAGTCTGGGGTGTCATGGATGCCTTCGGAGGTATTGCAGCCTCCGGAAGCGCAAACCTGGCCGCAATGGCTCCCGGTGTCTCCGGGGCATTGATCACCACCGTCACCGGCCTTCTCGTGGCGATCCCAGCGATGTTTGGCTATAACTTCCTCGTCACCAGCGTGCGCGGAATGATTGTCTCCTGCGACAATTTCGCCGCCGAACTCTCCTCTGAAATCGAACACCGCTTCGTGAGTCACGGGGGCAGAAGTTAGGGATAACGACCATGCGCCGCTTCTCAGATCGCAACGCGCTGCACACCCTCAGCGAGCTGAATGTTACGCCATTGCTTGATCTGGCATTTGTGCTGCTGATCATTTTCATGATCACGACCCCGCTCTTGGAGAACAGCATGGATCTCGTCGTCCCAACCAGTTCCACCGCAAAGGTGGAAGTTAACCCCTCCCAAGTTCAGACTGTCGCCATCGATCGTAACGATGTCCTCAAACTCAACGAACAGGCTGTCACCGAGGCGGATCTCGAAGCCCGCCTGACTGCATTGAAACAGGAACAGCCGGGCCTTGCCGTGGTGGTTCGCCCGCACAAGGATCTGCCCGTTCAGAATTTTGTCCGGGTGATGGATCTTCTTCACAGGGCTGGCGTTACCAAGGTCGGCGTCATGACCCATCCCGAGGATGGGAGTGCCCAGGGAGGTGCAGCCACTCGGCCATGAGTTCCCGCGAGCCCCGCTTCAGTCGAGCGGTCATTATTGTGGGGTTGATCCATATCCTGTTGATCGCTGGACTACTCTGGTTCTTCAACCGTCCGATCAGAAAGCCTTCGGGCCAGCTCACCTGGATGGATACCGGTTCCTTTTCCCTGCCCCAGGAATCCACGGTGACTCCTGCGGATAAGCATCCTGCAAAGACTCCTCCTGTCGATCAACCGACTCCGGAGCCCGTTGCGACCCCAGCTCCCACACCGGCACCTACACCTCCACCGCTGGAGGAAGAACAGCCTAAGCCCACGCCTCCTCTCCCGCCACCTGTCGCTGCATCGGAAATTCCTCTTGCGACCCCAACTCCTACCCCAACTCCTACCCCAACTCCAACTCCCACACCGACAACCACCCCCATTCCGACTCCAACCCCTCAGCCATCAGCAACCCCGACCCCCACGCCCAGACAGACACCAAAGGCCACCCCCACTCCTTCGCCAAAAAAGAAACCGACACCGAAACCCACGCCGAAGCCAACTCCATCGCCGGAAGCAACGCCTGCTCCGACTCCAAAACCCAAGTCTTCACCCAAGCCCTCTCCAAAGGCATCACCACATCATTCCCCCAAAAAGGAGGATGATGATGAACCCAAGCCCAAGGCATCCCCCCATGCCTCTCCCAAGGCTTCGCCAAAGCCATCGCCAAAAGATCGTGATGAGGAGGACAAAAAGCCCCAAAAGTCTCCCGATGCCGAGAAGTCCACGACCGGTTCGAAGTCGAGTGCAAACATCGGTTCTAAAAAAGGCAGTTCAGAGACAAACAAGGCATCTACCGGCAAAGGCGAAGGCAAGGGGAACTCCGATGCCAAGGCCGCCTTCCTGGCCTCCAAGGGTGGCGGTACGGGAGCGGGTGGTTCCGGCGGAAACGGTGCCGATCCCTCCACGATCGATGCTTATCAGAGTCTAATCCACGACCGATTCTTCAGCCAGTGGGAGCAGCCGACCTCCATCCCCACGGAGCATAAGCATGATTTCTCGGCAGTACTCAAAATCACTATTCAACGGGATGGGACGATCAGTGATTTCTCACTCGCTCATCCCAGTGGCAATCCGGTGATGGATGCATCGGTGATGGAGGCCGCCCGCAAGGTGATCAAGATCGCCCCTGTTCCCAAGGGGATGGGTGGGGCTAACGGTTACACGATCAATATTAACTTCGAATTGGAGTAGCAGGTGGTGCTTTCAGCGCCGCCTCAACCGCGTTCACTATCGCAGGATTATCGGGCTTCATTCCGGGCTCAAACCGGGCTAGCACCTCACCGTTCCTACCGATGAGGAACTTCCCAAAGTTCCACTTCACATCGCCCGGAAATTTGGCATCAGAACCCGTGAGAGCCGCATAGAGCGGGGCCTGTTCGGTTCCCTTCACATGGAGTTTATCAAGGATGGGAAAAGAGACCTCGTACTTTGAGGTGCAGAAGGTCTTGATCTCCTCGTTGGTTCCAGGCTCCTGGGCACCGAAATCATTACAGGGAAATCCCAGAATCACGAATCCCTGCGGCCCGTATTGACGGTAGAGTTTTTCCAGACCTGCATACTGAGGGGTATTGCCGCACCGGGAGGCGACATTGACCACAAGGATGACCTTGCCCGAGTAATCTTTGAGCGAGGCATCCTTCCCCTCCATCATCTTGAAGGGAATCTGATCGATCGGTGTAGCCATGATCGAAGCAATGGGGAGAATGAAAAGCGCGAGGAGGAGTCGGTTCATGGAATGTGTTCTGACTGATCTGGAGGCTGTGCGCAAGGTTCATGAAATTAAAGCTTCTCCTGTTATTTGGAGCTTCAGTTAGTATGAACTCATGGAAGCTCCTGACACTTATCTCAAAGTCCTCGGCGTCATCGTCCATGTGGCGGATGGGATCGGGGTGGCGATTCTGGTCGCAGGACTATTTTTTGCCGGTTATCTCGCGCTGAAGACATGGAAGAACTCCGGCGATGGAAATCTTGCTTATACGGTTCTGAGGCGAACTCTTGGCGGCGCGATTCTGGCTGGTCTGGAAGTGCTCGTGGCCGGTGATTTGATCCGCACGGTGGCGGTCGCTCCGACGCTCGACAATGTCTTCACCCTCGGCATCATCGTCCTGATCCGAACCTTCCTCTCCTTCTCGTTGGAAATTGAAATCGAGGGGACGCTGCCCTGGAAGAGGGCACTGACCCAGAGTGGCGCATCGGTGATTGCGGATGCAATGCGGCGCTCAGATCCATCCCGTGAAGCCAAGGGTGGTTGAAGCTTTCCTATCACACCCTGATCGGCAGGACAAAGAAGGGGACTCCCTTTTTAAAGAATTCCCGCTGCATCACGAAGACGGCGAAGTTGTGCAATAGGCGGGTGAAGAAGGATTCCTTGTGAAAAACAAGCTGGCCGCCGAAGAAAATGGCGTTGGGATGTTTTTTGAAGAGTTCCTCACCCAGCTCTTGCGCAGTCGAGACAACCTCCGTCCCTATTTTGTAAACGGCTTCGGCAGAAATTCCACGGCTGTTCATAGAGTCGGCGTATCGCTGCGTTTCCCGCTCCACCGAGTTCTTGAGCCGACCGATCTCTTCCCTTCCTTTGAAGTTCCCGGCATCAATGACCCCGACTTCTGCAAAGATGAAATGTTTGAAGACTCCCGGGAACATCCTCTGCACTCCAAGCAGGGTGTGAATGCCCAAGCCATTGAAACCGTTGACAAAGATCACAGCGGTCTTGGCATGGGGATCGCTCGGAACCGGCGCAGGTGACGAAGCCGTCTCTTTTTCGAAGGCATCGACCAAGACATCCAGCCGCCCAAGCTGCTCCCGGGCGTGAATATAGTGCCGTTTGATCAGGAAAGCGATTCCGATCAGGGTTCCGGTCACAACCAGCGTGATCCAGCCACCCTGATGGAATTTGATTATGCTCAGCGCCACGAGAATCGTCGCCGTCAGAATGAAGCCCACGGCGTTGACCGCAAGTTTTCTCCTCCATTTGGGTTCATCGGTGTGTTCGTTCTTCCAGTGAATGACCATGCCCAGTTGGCTCAGTGAGAAGGTGATGAAGACATTGATGGAGTACAGGACGACAAGCCAATCGACAGAGCCGTTGGAAGCCCAGATCAGAATGAGGGAGGAAGCACCCATGATGACAATGCCGTTCTGGGCGACAAAACGGTCGCTGAGAGTGGCGAAGCGGGCCGGCACCCAACGATCCAGAGCCATGTTCGAGAGCACGCGCGGGCCGTCGAGAAAGCCTGTTTGCGCCGCAATGAAAAGGAGGGCCGCAGCGGAAAACATGGCCACCCAGACAAAGGCATGGGAAAGCCATTGGGGCCAGCCTGCGGTAATGAGCGTGAAGAGGGTGGCATTGAGGGTGACTCCCTCCTTGGGCATCGCCTGGTAGAGGAGGTACATTAGCAGCAGACCTCCCACCATGAAAGCGAGGGATACGCCCATGTAGAGCATCGTGCGCTTGCCGGTGGCAACACGGGGTTCCCGCAGAATAGGAAGTCCGTTACTCACGGCCTCGATACCCGTGTAACTGCCTGCTCCCAGACTGTACGCCGTCAAAAGAAGCGCGGCGACCTTCCACCAACCAAGCTCTGTGTGCGCGGCGGAAACATCATGGAGGGTTGCCGTTGCGATTTGCGGAATATTTCCGAGGTGGGCGCTAAAGCCATAGAGGATCATGAACCCATGGGTTGCCAAAAAGACAAAGAAGATCGGGGCCCAGATAATCACAGATTCCCTGATACCCCGAAGGTTCAGAATGGTGAGAACGAGTGCGGCGATCAGCGCGGTCGTCAACTTCCAATGCAGCCATGATGCAGGCAGCACCGAGAAGAGTGCGTCCGCACCCGCCGCAATCGAGAGAGCGATGGTCAGAACATAATCCACCAGCAGGGCGCATCCGCTTGCCACACCTGCCGAAGGTGAGAGCAGTTTGCTGGCTACCAGATAACCGCCTCCCCCGCTTGGAAAGAGTTCGATGATCTGTGAGTAACTCGCACAGATCACGGCGATGGTGATCACGCAAGCCAGTGCCACAAAAAGGGCCATGGCCGGGTGTGTCATGAGGGCTTTCATGGTTTCCTCCGGGCCATAACAGGAGGAGGAGAGCCCGTCGGCTCCCAGTCCCACCCATGCCAGAACGGCGATGAGTGACATTTTGTGAAAGAGCCCCTCGTCCGAATGGTCGCGGGCTTTACCTACGATAACCTGCCTGAGCCTGTTGAAAGGCGTGTTGCTTTTCATTTTCTTTGGGTGTGTTGGATGTGATGAATGCATCCACAGCACCGCAAAGATAACTTTTGCACCCGCTCACCGGGAGCGGTCACAAAGGTGCCCTTTCAGATGCCGACGAGGTTAGCTGACGGGCTTGGTCCTGTAAGTGACCCCTGCGAGCGGTTACCCGCTCCGTACGCCCCTTCCTCGGATTTCTCCAAGGAGTTTGGTTCCCCCGTTGCCAGCTTCTTGCGAAGCCAGCACTAGGCTGCATTTGATACCTCTCATAATACTTTTTGTTTTTTTGTCAAGTGGATCAAAACCCTCTTTCCACCTCACACCCTGGCAATTATTCTACCAATCCATGTCCACAATGACATCCACCAGCCTTGAGTCCCTCACCGACCGCGTCATCGAGGGGGCACGCATCTCGCCAGAGGAGGCACTGGAGCTTTACCATCTGCCGCTGGAGGAACTGGGCGCGCTTGCCAATCACCGCCGAATGCTGGCCCGCACGGATGCCTTTGACGGAAAGGGGAATGAGATTGTCACCTACATCATCGACAGGAACATCAACTACACGAACATCTGCAATGTCTATTGCAAGTTCTGCGCCTTCTACCGGACGGAAAAGGAATCTGACAGCTATGTGATTTCGTATGAGGAGATGGATCAGAAGCTGGACGAACTGACAGCAGCGGGAGGCATTCAAGTGCTGCTCCAAGGAGGGCATCATCCATCACTGACCATCGACTGGTATCTCGATTTGCTCTCCCACATGAAGGAGAAATACCCCCATGTGAATATCCATGGCTTCAGTCCGCCGGAGTTCACCCATTTTGCGGAGGTTTTCAAGATGCCTCTGGAAGAAATCATCCGTCGGTTCAAGGAGGCGGGGCTTGGTTCCATTCCTGGCGGTGGGGGAGAGATCCTTGTGGATAGCGTGCGCAACCGGATCGCTCCGCTGAAGGCAAATAGTGATCAGTGGCTCAAGGTCATGGAAGTCGCTCATGGTTTGGGACTCAATTCCAGCGCAACAATGATGTTCGGCCATGTCGAGAGCGTGGAGAATCGCATTGAGCACCTTGGGCGGCTTCGCCGTCAGCAGGATGAGACCGGCGGTTTCACAGCCTTCATCTGCTGGACCTTTCAGCCCGAGAATACCAAACTCCGCGCCGAGCCTGTCGGCTCCGCAGAGTATCTGCGCATGCAGGCCCTCTCGCGGATCTTCCTCGATAATTTCACCAATGTGCAAAGTTCTTGGGTTACGCAGGGGCCCAAGATCGGTCAGGTGGCGCTCCGTTACGGGGCCAATGACTTCGGCAGTGTCATGATGGAAGAGAATGTCGTGAGCAAAGCCGGAGCAAATTTTCGCCTCGAATCCCGCGAAATCGAAACCCTGATTCGTGAGGCCGGTTACACCCCGCGCCGCCGCAACAACTGGTATGAGTTGGTGGATTAAGATCCACCCCCTGCTTCTCGCGATTCTCCTGATCACGGGAGTACTCCCCGCCCGGGGCAACGATGTTTTCCCGGCGACTAATGCACTTATCCTGCCCTCAACCGACAAGCGCTTTATCGTCGATGATGAGGCGTTTGAGAAAGAATCGGGAAATCAAGTCGAACGCCTGGCCAAAGAGGGAAGGCTGACGGATTACTCGTATCTTGCAAAACATGTTCCGCTAGTGCGCCCCTCACTGATACTCCCAACGGCAGCGACCAATCAACTGACGACCCCCGAACTTGCCGATCTGCTCAGACACAGCACCGTCGCAATCGGCTTGCGTTATCAGGAGCCACACACCCGCAACTCCTCGGGAACCCAGGCCGCCAAAGTGGGCAAGTGGCACTACGAGATCGCCGCGACCGCCTTTGCCATCGCACCGGAGATCTTCAGCACCTCACTGCATGTGATGACCATTGATCCGACGATGATGAGGGATGCTCAGGCGGTGGCTGTGACCGAGGAGGGGAAGGTCTTTCCCATCACACAGATCGTGGCCTCCAGTGAACGCGGTGACACCTGCCTTGTGCGTGTTCCCGGACTCACGCTTCCCTCCCTACCGCTACGCCCCGGAGTCAGGACGGGTGAACCGATCTGGTGCATGAGTCATCCTGATGGATTCACCTTCATGTTTACTTCCGGTCAGGTGGCCCGGATCAGCCGTGAACGCTATGACAAGCAATCTGCTCCGGGTCTGCATATCGAGGTGACTGCTGAATATTGCCCAGGGTCGAGCGGCGGGGCCGTGACCGATGCCTCGGGCAATGTCGTGGCACAAGTCTCCAGCATCAACCAATACAGTGACTCCGGCTCACTTGAATCAAAGAATACTCAGATTGCCAGCGGTATCGTTTCTGCCCGCACATGCACCGCTTCTGAGGAAATCATCAACCTGACTACTCCGGGAACCAATGATCCTCTTCCTCTTCCAACTCCGTCACCGAAGAAAAAACGCCATCTGCCGAAGACGCAGGCTACACCCACATCCCAGAAGTCAGAGATCAAAGATTAGAGGTCATGACTGTTCGGGCGGCGGCCTCCGCCATCTGACCTCTCAGCCCATTTCCCAACTTTTCTAGTTGCCAACCCAGATTCTCTCTGAAATAGTCCACCCCCCATGCCAAAAGCAATCGCCCGCAGCAAAACCAAGAAGTCCGTAGCCAAACGATTCAAAATCACGGCTACGGGTAAGGTCGTTCGGTCGAAGGCAGGCCGCCGTCACTTACTCGAGTGCAAGAGCTCTAAGAGTAAGCGCAAGCTCGGCAAACAGGTCGTTGTCGATGACAGCGATGTGAGCCGTATCAAGCTGAACCTGCCTTTCGGACTGAGATAACCGTCGAAGGTATAACCATACGATCCGAGGATCTGGCTGGGAGTTTCTCAGCCTAACCGGGCGGGTGAGATCCCGGATCGAATAAACAAACAGCCTGCCCGAAGAGGCCCGTCGTGTCACAGCAGCGGGAATAAAATAGATGCCAAGAGCAACCAATTCACCCGCAAGTCGCGCTCGTCGCAAGCGGGTCATCGCAGAGGCCGCAGGATATCGCGGTCGTCGTTCCAAACTTTTCCGCTACGCAAAAGATGCGCGGATGAAGGCCAAGTACTGGGCCTATCGTGATCGCAAGACACGTAAGCGCAATGTGCGTTCCCTCTGGATCGTTCGTCTCAATGCAGCCGTTCGCGCCCAAGGTCTGAACTACAATCGTTTTATCGAGGGACTCAAGGCTGCCAACATCCTGCTCGATCGCAAGGTCCTCTCGGACATCGCGATTCAGGACGAGGGAACCTTTTCCCAGATCGTCACCAAGGCCAAGGCCGCCCTCGAGATCAAGTCTCAGGCGCTTGCCAAGGCTGCCTAAGTCATCACATGATCGGGGATTTCCCCTGGAGACTCCATGGAATCCCGGATCACCGAGCTTAAAGCAGAAGCCATCTCAGCCATTGAGGTGGCTTCTGCCGTTTCTACCCAGAAGGCAGCCCAGGAAGCCCTCAAGGAAACCCGCGTCCGCTTTCTTGGCAAGACAGGTTCGATCTCTCTCCTGAGCGAGGGAATGCGGAGCCTCACCAAGGAGGAGCGCCCTCGCATCGGACTACTCCTTAACGAACTGCGAAACAGCGTCACCGCTGCGCTTGAAGAGAAAGAGGCTGCTCTTACGGCTCTGGCCGATGCAGCCGCTTTCGCCTCCATCGACACCTCCCTTCCGGGGACTGCCTCCTTGTCGGGATCGCTTCATCCGCTCACGCTTCTCGTGGATCGTGCGGTGCAGATTTTTCGTAGACTTGGATTTGCCATTGCCGACGGCCCGGACATTGAGACCGAGTGGCATTGTTTTGATGCCCTGAACACTCCCTCCGATCATCCGGCTCGCAATGAACAGGATACTTTCTATCTCGCGGATGGCCGACTGCTGCGCACCCACACCTCCTCGATCCAGATTAGGACGATGGTTGCTAATCCCCCACCGATCCGCATTATCGCTCCCGGTGCAGCCTACCGCCGTGACGAGGTCGATGCCACACACCTTGCTCAGTTCACCCAGATGGAGGGGCTCACTGTGGCCCCCGGAGTCAACCTTGGCGATCTAAAGGGAACCATCGAATTTTTCTTCCACGAATTGTTTGGTCCCGGCACCGAAATTCGCTTCCGCCCCCATTTCTTCCCCTTCACCGAGCCAAGCTACGAAATCGACATCCGTACCGAATCGCTTGGGGGCAAGTGGATGGAGCTCGCCGGATGCGGCATGGTCGATCCTGCTGTCTTTGCCGAGGTGAATAAGGCGCGGGGTGATGATGCCTATGATCCCGAAAAGGTGAGCGGATTTGCCTTCGGCTTCGGCCTTGACCGCCTTGCCATGAACCTCACCGGCATCTCCGATATCAGAATGCTGACGGAGAACGACCTCCGTTTCCTTTCAAGATTCACGGCATGAAAATTTCTCTCTCATGGCTGCGGGAACATCTCCGTACCGATCAATCAGCTGCTGAGATCGCGCGCATCCTGACCGATGCGGGACTCGAAGTCGGCACGATCGAGAGCGTGGGCGTGGCGATCCCCAAAGTCGTCGCCGCACAAATTCTGGAATCCGTCCAGCATCCCAATGCCGACCGACTGAGTGTCTGCAAAGTCGATGATGGCAGCGGCTCGCCTCGCCAGATTGTCTGCGGGGCCAAGAATTACAAAGTCGGGGACAAAGTCCCGCTGGCCCAACCTGGTGCCGTCATGCCGGGAGATTTCAAGATCAAGGTCGGCAAACTCCGGGGGGTGGAGAGCGAGGGCATGATGTGCAGTTCCAAGGAGCTCGGACTCGGTGAAGGTGAGGATGGACTTCTCATTCTACCACAGGAGACGGTCACGGGCACTCCGCTGAGCGAACTCTTTCCCGCCGAGGAAGTCTTCGAAATCGAGATTACGCCAAACCGGCCCGATTGGCTCGGGCACCGTGGTGTCGCCCGCGAGGCAGCCGCATTCGGGGTGGGGAAACTGATCGAGCAATCCACCCCTCTTCCTCTGCCCAAGCTCGAGCCATCCGTGGCGAGGATTTCCGCACCGGAGGCAGCCTCCTTCTACAGCATTCGCAAGATCACGGGTGTCAAGGTTGGCCCCAGCCCCGAGTGGTTGCGCAAGCGTCTGGAATCGGTCGGTTTGCGCTCGATCAACAATGTCGTCGATGTGACGAACTTCGTGATGTTTGAGACGGCGCAGCCGCTTCATGCCTTTGATGCGGCGAAGATCACAGGCAATCTGGCCGTGGAGTTTGCAGCCGAGGGTGAGGAATTCACGGCTCTGGATGGCACGACTCACACGCTCTCGACGCATGATGCGGTCATTACCGATGCTAGGGGAGTTCAGGCTCTTGCCGGGATCATGGGGGGAATGGCAAGCGGGGTTTCCGATACCACCACGACGATACTGCTCGAAAGCGCCGTTTTTGATCCCTCTGCGATCCGCCGTTCCAGCCGCGCCCATGGAATCTCCAGCGATTCCGGCTATCGCTTTGAACGGGGAACAGATGCGGAAACCGCGATCCTGGCCTCGGCGCGTGCAGCCTCCCTGATTGTCGATGTCGCAGGTGGCGTGGCTGAGTCGGAGCAGGTCGTGGCCGGAGTGGTTCCAACACCCGTCATCATCCCTTTGCGTGGGGAACGCGTCCGTTCGCTACTGGGTATTGATCTGGACGACGGTACCATTGCGACGCTGCTTGCAAAACTGGGTTTAAAAAAACGGGACGAGGGTTTTGAGATCCCCGGCTTCCGGGCCGTGGATCTGAGGCGTGAGGTTGATCTGATCGAGGAAGTTGCACGGTTACACGGCATTGGAAATATAACTGCCAAGCTCACTTGCATCCCTGCGCACTCAAGCAAAGCTGACAAAGCCTATGACTTTACCCGAGGTCTCCGTCGCAGACTCAGTGGCATGGGTTTTCATGAAGCCCGCAACGGCACGCTCACCAGCAACCGCGATCAGGACATCTATTCCACGGGCGGTCTCGCTGTTCTCAACCCGATGGGCGAGGAACATTCCACGCTCCGCGGCAGCCTGATACCCGGCCTGCTTGATTCCTGCTCGCGCAATCTCCGTCTGGGTGCCGAAACGGTCGCACTCTTTGAAATCGGCGACGTCTATCAATCGGAACAGCCCGAAGAACAGACCCGTTTGGGATTGATCCTGACGGGGTATGCCGCGCCGGAGAGTTGGAAAAACGGGGAGCGACGCACCCTTGATCTCTTTGATCTGAAAGGGATGATTTCCCGACTCGGCACCTGCACGGACAAGATTGAATTCCTCACCACGGCTCACGCCCATGTGGTCCTCTCCTTGGATATCCTGATTGGCGGAGAAACCTCCGGCATCCTTGGCGTGCTCTCCCCCGCTGCGGCTCGTGAGATCACCATCGGGGGACATCAGGGACAGATTCTTGTTGCAGAAATCGCCATCTCCCCGTTGCAGAAAATTTCTGGCGGAGGGTTTTCAAAACATCCCAAAGCCCTCGGCGAACTGCCTAAATTCCCAGCCGCTCGTCGGGATCTCGCGTTGCTCTTGGATGAGGCAACCCCTTACTCCGCGGTGGAAGCAGCCGCATTGGCTACCAACGAGGAACTGCTCACGGGCATCACCCCCTTTGACATCTTCTCTGATCCCTCGGGAATGAAGATTCCCCTGGGTAAAAAATCCCTCGCGATCGCCTTGACTTTCCAGCACAACGACCGAACCTTGACAACAGAAGAGGTCAATCTGGCCCTCGGGCGAATCATGACCCAGTTGCGGGAGAACGCGGGAGCTGAAATCCGCAGCTGATTGCTCTCTGAATATTTTTTGGCAGGTCCGGTGAAAATCGGATCAGAGGAATTTGCCCTGCGGTGTTCGGGATTCGGTCTGTATGCTCCCGATCCGATGTGATCAAACCGGAGGCTAAACCGGGCGGAACAATGACAGGCCTTCACTGGAAGTCAGCGATCCGCGCGGAGGTCTCCACCCTAACCTTATTGGGAACGGGATCGCGACCTAACGGCATCGCGGGGCATTCTTCCCTCGTCCATCGGACGGGCAATGTATTTATTATTAGGAAGTTACACTCTGGTTTTAGAAAGGGTTCCGCCGAGGCCCCCATTGCATGAAAAACCCGTCCGAAAAGAAAATCTGGTTTCCCGCCAAAAGCTACGGCTGGGGATGGGGGCCGCCTTGCTGCTGGCAGGGATGGGTTGTCCTCGGGGTCTATATCATCCTGCTCACGGCAGCTGCATTGATCATCCCCAAGTATGGTCTCCCCTTCTTCTACGGTTACACCTTCGTCCTCTCGTTGATTCTGATAGCCATCTGCTGGCGGAAAGGGGAGAAGCCGAGCTGGCGATGGGGCAAGAAGTCATAAGGAGAGGCACTTCACCTCCGTGGTTGATTTTTCTACGGCTCAGGGCATCGTTAACAATTCATGCTTTTTGAAACTCTCAAAGTCATCGGTATCGCCCTCGAGGTGGTACTGCTTTTCAATCTCCTGATCGTTGTCCACGAGTTGGGCCACTTTGCCGCAGCCCGTTGGCGTGGCCTGAAGGTCGAGAAGTTTGCAATCTGGTTTGGGAAGCCGCTTTGGTCAAAGACCATCGGCGGTGTCGAGTACCGTCTCGGGAGCATTCCCGCCGGCGGCTTTGTGGCCATCCCCCAGCTCGCACCGATGGATGCCATCGAAGGCGGATGCGATGAGAGAGCCGATCAGTTGCCTCTCGCCAAACCGCTCGACAAGATCATCGTCGCATTGGCCGGCCCTGCGGCCAGCATGGGGCTTGCCTTTGTGTTTGCCTGTGTGGTCTTTGTCGTGGGGCGTCCCGTGAGTGAGGCCGAAACCACGAATGTGATCGGCTATGTGGCCGAAGGCGGCCCGGCTGCCAAGGCGGGACTTCAACCCGGCGACAGGATTCTTGCCGTGAACGGCCATCGGGTGACGCGCATTACTGGCATGGGCAGGATGAGCGACACCGTGGCATGGAATGTCGCCACCAGCGATGCTCCGGTTATTCCGATCCGTTTTGAACGACATGGTAAGGAAAAGACCGTCGAAGTCGAACCCTACACTGAACCCAGCAGCGGATGGCGGCGCAAAAATCTCAGGCAGATCCAGGTTGCCCCCGCGATGATCCCGATGATAGCCAGGGTCGTTCCCAATAGTCCTGCGGCGGAAGCCGGCCTGCGCAGCGGCGATCTTGTGATCGCGGCCAATGAACAGAGGCTTTACAGCCCGATCCCCCTTGCCGAGATCCTGAGTGCTTCCAAGGGGGCACCTGTCACTCTCACCATCCGTCGCGGAGGAAGACACGGCAGTGAGTTTGTCTCCACGATCACCCCGCGCATTCCCGACGGGCAGAGTCTGCCAAGAATCGGCATTGAGTGGGATCAGAGAGGTCTCGTGACCCTTTCTCATCCCAAACCTCTCTCCCAGATCAAATCAAGCATCCTGACCATGTGGGAGACGATTTCTGCGGTGACCGCCCCCCGTTCGGAAATCAGTGTCCAGCAACTCAGCGGACCGGTGGGCATCATGCGGATCTACTACCTTCTCTTCCAGAGTCCGATGGGATGGCAACTCGCCCTCTGGTTCAGCGTCGTCCTAAATGTGAATCTTGCCATCATGAATCTCCTACCCCTGCCCGTCCTCGACGGGGGTCATATCCTGCTTGCCCTCATTGAGGGATTTCTCGGACATCCGATTCATCAGAAAACCCTGGAAACGGTGCAGAGTGCCTTTGCAATGCTCCTGATCGGCACGATGCTCTACATCACCTTCTTTGATGTGGGGGATCTGGTGATGGGACGAAAATCCCGAATGACACCCGACAAGGGTGAAACGATGTCCTTCCCGGCTCCGGCTTCAACTCCTTCTCCGGCCAAACCATGAACAATGCGGGTCATGCCGCAACCGGTGCAGGATTGCTCCTCTCTTACACGGCGGATCTTTTTTCCTACAAACGGCGACTCAGCCGGGTCGTGACAGTTGGGGGGTTGGAATTCGGAGGGGAGAATCCCATCCGAATCCAGTCGATGATCACCAGCGACACGATGGATACCGGGGCATGCGTCCGGGAGACACTACGACTGGTGGAGGTCGGATGCGAACTTGTCCGCATCACGGCTCCGACGGTGAAGGATGCGGCCAATCTGAAAAACATCCGCTCCGAGCTTCAGGCCCTTGGCTGCACCGTGCCTCTGGTCGCCGATATTCACTTCAAGCCGGAAGCCGCGCTGGAAGCGGCCCTTTGGGTGGACAAAGTCCGGATCAATCCGGGGAATTTTGCCGACTCTAAGAAATTTAATGTCCTCAACTACAGCGACTCGGAGTATGGGGAGGAGTTGGCACGCATCCGGGAGCGTTTCACCCCTCTGGTGTTGCTTTGCAGAGATCGTGGAGTCGCCCTGCGCATCGGCACCAATCACGGCTCGCTCAGCGACCGGATTATGAACCGATTTGGGGATTCGCCGCTCGGCATGGTGGAGAGTGCAGTGGAGTTTGCGAGGATTGCCCGCGATCTCGACTTTCACCAGATGATCTTCTCGATGAAGGCCTCCAACCCTAAGGTAATGATCACCGCCTACCGTCTCCTCGTGGCCAGGTTGAATGCCGAGGGGCCTGACTGGAACTATCCGATCCATCTTGGCGTAACCGAGGCTGGCGATGGTGAGGATGGACGAATCAAGAGTGCCATTGGCATCGGCTCCCTGCTCTCCGACGGCATCGGCGATACCATCCGTGTCTCCTTGACCGAGGATAGCGAGCATGAGATTCCCGTCGCGTGTGCCTTAGCCGCTCCCTTTTCGCAAAAGCGAGGCCATCCGATTGCCAGTAAAGGAGTGCAGCCGACATGGCCTCTCTTTGAGTATCAACGCCGCCCATCCCGTAAAATCGAGCTGCCCGGAATCACCGGAGCCGTCTGCCTCGGAGGGACGGAAACCGTCCGCGTCGCAGTCCCCCGGCGCGTCGACGAAGCGGTGGCGCATAAGCGAGCTGCCCTTGGTGACTATCAACCGGAACTGATCTGCGAAGATCTGCCGATTGTCGAAGTTGATCCGCACTCCGAGGAAGAGATTCGCTCTCTCAATGCCTCTAATGAAGTGCGGCTTGCCACTATCAGGGAGGGACTCGATCTCGATCCGATATTTGCCTTTCGTCTGCTCGCAGCCCGGATTGATGCCCGCCATCCGATCCTGCTCAAAGATACCCTCCTTCCAACCGTTGACGGCACCTTTATCGAGCACCTCTTGAGAGCGGCCACCACACTCGGTTCCCTGCTCTGCGATGGGATCGGCGATGCCATCCTGCTCCGCTCCGAGGAAGCACCGGGTCAATCACTTCGCCTGGCCTACAATATTCTCCAAGCGGCGGGGGTGCGCATCTTCAAGACCGACTATGTCGCCTGCCCCTCCTGCGGAAGAACTCTCTTTAACCTTCAATCCACCACGGCCCGCATCAAGGCCTCCACGGCTCATCTCAAGGGAGTTCGCATCGCTGTCATGGGATGCATCGTCAACGGCCCGGGTGAGATGGCCGATGCTGACTTCGGCTATGTTGGGGGAGCGCCGGGCAAGGTGAATCTCTATGTCGGAAAAACCGCGGTGAAGTTCAACATCCCCGAAGCGGAAGCGGTTGATCGACTTGTGGATCTCATCAAGGAACACAACAAGTGGGTTGATAAAGTCTGAGTCTTTAAAAGCTAATTCTCTAACGCGCTCGTGGTGGGGGTGCGGGGCAGATGCCTCCCGGAGGATAAACAGGCTCCGGTGGGCGGTGGTGGCTGAACCAAGAGCGGATCTCATTCATCATGCGCTTGATGTGGCGGTAGGAGCGGACACAGATCATCTTGCGGTAGCTGGCCCAGGGATCACCCCATTTGTATATCTCGATGGTCACGCGGCGGACTCCCCATGCATTCATGAGTTTCCGAGTGGGTTTGTAGAGATCGATGGTGTTGCGACCAGAGAGGGCAAATCCGTAATCATCGACTTCAAAGAGTTCCCCTGTTGCCCTGATCCGAAAGACCGTGCCGCATGGCCAGCGGGCCCAGTCGGCAGCCGCACTGTTGATGGCACCGTAACGCAGCGGTGTGCCAAGGGCCGTGCGGGCTCCGTAGCGACGATGATCGCTCTCGCTCTGGGTATATGCAGTGGTGCGCACCTTTTGGACTGCGGCTCTCGGCATCGGAGACTCATAGCGGGGCAGCGGATGAGCGCAGCCGCCAAGCCAAAACAAGGGAGAGAGAACAAATAGAGAGAGAAGGTTTCGCTTCACAGATTCCGTTCTTCGCAGATCGCGCGAAAAGTTTCCAGATTTCTCGAGCAAATGCGGCGGCGCAGGATTTGCTACATCACTGAAGATGTCAATAGCGTCGCACTCTTTGCCTAGTCAGCAGCCCTGCGTTTCATTACAAGCAACCCGTCTATGATCAACCAATTCGAAATGAAGGCCAATAAGAAGGCTTTCGAAATCAACATGAACAAGGCGGTTTACGGTACATTTGCCGAGATCGGAGCTGGTCAGGAGGTGGCTCGCAGATTCTTTCATGTGGGAGGCGCGGCGGGAACGGTCGCCAAAACGATCTCGGCCTATGACATGACCTTCTCCGATGCGATCTATGGTAAAAGCTCCCGCTTTGTCAGCCGTCAAAGGCTCGGTGAGATGCTCGACAAGGAGTACGGATTACTGATCGAACGGCTCGATGAAAAATTCGGGGCGGAACGCACATTTTTTGCCTTTGCCGACACGGTGGCGGCCCGCTCTTACAAGACGAAGAACGAGTCGCACGGCTGGATGGGCATCCGCTTCCAAACGACACCCCGTTCGCAGCCCAATGAGATCATCCTCCATGTGAGGATGCTGGATGATGAAAATCTGGCCCAACAGGAGGCCCTCGGGGTAATGGGGGTGAATCTGATTTATGGGGCGTATTTTTTGCGCAAGGAGCCCAAAGCCTTTATCGCCTCCCTGCTGGACGATCTCGATGCGACCCGCGTGGAGATCGATGTGATCCGCTTTTCCGGTCCGGACTTTGCCATGGTGGACAACCGGATAATGTGTCTGGAGCTTGTCACCCAGGGACTTGCACAGGCGGTTCTCTTCCGCGGCGACGGCGATGTGATCCAGGCTGCCGAGGCGTTTTACCACAAGCCGCTGATCGTCGAACGCGGAAGCTTCCGTCCCCTCACCAATGTCGCCAACGACATGCTCGAATGCGGTCACACGATGTTTCTCATGGAGGAGGAACTTCACGAGGAACAACCGGAAATCGTGCTTGAGATCACCATGAAGCACCTGATGCGAAGCGGTCAGCTGGATCTTCAGGATTTCCTTGATCGGGTCGATATGCTCGGCGCGCTGGGACGCACGGTGCTGATCTCCAATTACGGGGAATATTACCGCCTGATCCAATATCTCCGCCGCTATACGGATCGTGCCATCGGGCTTCCTCTCGGTGTTCCGACGCTTCAGGAGATCTTTGAGGAAAAGTATTACAACCATCTTGACGGCGGCATCCTGGAGGGGCTGGGCAGGCTCTTCAAAAAGGGGATTCGTCTTTATGTCTATCCCACAAAGAACGACAAGGGTCACATCATCGAGGCTGCCTCCTATCCTGTGGAGCCGAGTCTGCGGGCCCTCTACTCTTACCTGCTAGAAAACCGTTTCATTGTCCCGATGGCGGGATGCAAGCTTGAGTATCTGGGGATCATTGCAACAAATGTCCTCGCCGATATCCAGTCAGGCAATCCCTCCTGGGAAACAATGGTGCCGCCCAAGGTCGCGGAAATCATCAAGAGCCGGCAGTTCTTCGGATACAACGCGTCGGCCAGCACGGAGGTGGGAAAAGAGCAGGTCAGTCCCTGAAATTTTTGAAATTGAGCATGACGCCAAAATCCTTGCTTCGCAGAAAGGCGATGACGGCCTGAAGTTCGTCACGCTTGGATCCGTTGACACGAACCTGACGGTCCTGAAGTGACGAGGCAACTTTGAAGCCTCTCCCCTTGATAGCTGAGATGATCTCCTTGGCACGATCCCCATCGAGTCCCTGGGTGATGACAAATTCCTGACGGGCGTGACCGAGGGGCGAGATGGACGGTTCTTTCTGATCAACATTCCGAAGATCAACCCCCCGTTTGGCCAACTTGCCGACCATCATCTCCCGGAGAGCCTTGAGTTTTACCCCGTCATTGGCCGTGAGGGTGATGAGTTCGGGCTTGGTTAGTTCGATCTTGGCATTGCTTCCCTTGAAATCGAAACGCGTTGCCAGTTCCTTCACTGCCTGATTTACCGCATTCTCGATCTCCATTCGCTCAATCTCAGAAACAACATCAAATGTAGGCATGGAGAAAAGTTGAGAGCTGAAACCTGAAACTTGAAAGCTGAAAGTGAGCA
>JBAXTN010000015.1:0-47420 GCA_037130175.1 bacterium
CAGGGGAGTGATCCACCGGGATCTCAAGCCGGAAAATGTGATGATCGGTGAATATGGCGAAGTTCTGGTGATGGACTGGGGCCTCGCCAAAGTCCTCGGTAAAATGGAAGCCTCCGAGGGTGATCCGGATTCAAATCCTAGGAGTGGAGCAGGCAATGATTTCAATTCTCCGCCCGATCAGGAGAATATTTCGGATACCTCAAGCAACACGATGGCGGGTCAGATTCTGGGCACACCCCGTTATATGTCGCCCGAGCAGGCGGCGGGTGACATCGAACATCTTGATGAGCGATCAGACATCTACTCTCTCGGAGCTATCCTCTACACGATCCTGAGCTATCGCCCCCCCGTCAATCTGGATGATGTCGGGGAAGTTCTGGAACGGGTCAAAAAGGGGGCCATTGATCCGCTCAGACCACCCAGCAGAAAATTAAAAATCGCAGATTCCCTTGCCGCACTTGTCAAAAAGGCCATGGCTCTCGACAGGAATGATCGCTATCAAAGCGTCACCGCCCTGCAAGCCGACATCACGGCCTATCAGGCAGGTTTTGCAACCAGCGCCGAGCATGCAAGTTTTGCCAAACAGCTCCGCCTTTTCGTGCAAAGGAACAAGGGCATTGTTACAACAAGTTGTGTGGCATGGTCTCTGATCGCCGTACTGGCCGTCTGGTTTGTCATCAATCTGAGGGCCAGCGAGCACACCGCCATCCTTGAACGCAACAGAGCCCAGGCTGCCCTGAGGGATGCTGAGTCAATCTCACGGTTTCTCAAGGAACTCTTCAGAAATCCCGATCCGACACGGGATGGAAAAACGATCACCGTGGTCGAAATGCTTGATGTTGGGGAACAGAAACTCGGCAGCGACCTCAACTCCCTCGAGCCAAGCCATCAGGCCAAACTGGAGGCCACACTCGGCAACACCTATTACTCCCTTGGACTTCCTCAACAAGCCATCCCCCTTCAGGAGAAGGTCAGGGATTACTACTTCGCTACTTTTGGTCCGGCATCCTCCGATACGATCCAGGCGATGGAAAGCCTGGCTGATTCCTACATGGCAAACGGGGAAACGGCCAAAGCCACGGCAATCAGGCAAGGCCTCATCGGCTCAAAGCCGACTCCCTAAGGAATCGCCAATTTAAATAACAAAGGGGTATTTCTTTTTTCGTGACAGAAGGGGGATGAAGGAGGCTTTCTATTGGGATGAGTCAAGGATCCCTCGCAGGTAAGGTAGGCGTTGTTTTCGGCGTCGCCAATAAACGAAGCATTGCATGGCATATCGCCAAGGCGTGGAAGCAGGCCGGAGCAACACTTCTGTTCAACTATCAGGGGGAACGCCTCAAGGAGAATGTCGAGGAACTCGTCTCCGAGTTCGGCCCTGACACCTTTCTTCAGCCGTGTGATGTCGGAAGCGACGAACAGATCTCCGAGTTCTTCGGCAAGGTGCGCGAAGTCACTCCCAAGATCGACATGATGTTGCACTCCGTTGCCTTCGCTCCCAAGGAAGCCTTGGGCGGGGGATTTCTCTCCACGACACGGGATGCCTTCCGCACGGCGCACGACATCAGTGCCTACTCATTGATCGGACTTGCCCGTGAAGTTGTTCCCCTCATGACCGATGGCGGCAGCATCGTGGCCATGAGCTACTATGGGGCGGTCAAGGTTGTGCCCCACTACAATGTCATGGGAGTGGCCAAGGCAGCTCTCGAAGCCAGCACCCGCTACCTAGCCTACGACCTTGGTTCCAAAAAAATCCGTGTCAATTGCATCAGTGCCGGACCGATGAACACTCTTGCTGCCAGAGGAGTCTCCGGCCTTGGCATCATGATCAAGCATTACGAGGACTATGCCCCGCTGGGCCGCACCTGTACCGGCGAGGAACTGGGTCAGACCGGCGTCTTCCTTGCAAGCGATGGCGGCAGCGGCATCACCGGTCAGGTGATTTATGTCGATGGCGGTTACGAGATCATGGGTATATCGATCAAGGAATCTTGAAACGCTCTCCTCAAACCCCAAAGCAGTCAGCCAGACCACGCATCTCGCTGGAACGGGATCTTCGCAAACTTGTAGCCCACGCCGCCGGGGTCATCACCGACCCGTCACGCTTGACGGAGTTAGGCAGGGACAAGTGGTTTGCCCATGCCCTGCCCGAGATTGCCGTGGCACCCGAAACAGCCGAAGAAGCAGCAGCCGTGCTCGGCTATGCCAATAAGAATGGAATCCCCGTCACAACGCGTGGTGCCGGCCACGGGTATGTCGGCGGATGCGTACCGGTGAGGGGTGGAATTCTGATGAGCATGCATCGGATGAAACGGATCAAGGAAGTCAACGAGCGGGACTTTGTCGCCGTGGTTCAACCCGGAGTCATCACCGGAGTACTTCAGGAAAAGGCTCGCAAGAAAGGGCTCTTCTATCCACCTGATCCGGCCAGTCTCAAGGATTGCTCTCTTGGCGGCAACATCGCCACCAATGCCGGTGGGCCCCGTTGCTTAAAATACGGTGTCACCCGTCCCTATGTCCTTGGACTGCAGATCGCGCTGGCAGACGGACGACTCGTTCGTGTCGGAGGGCGTACCCACAAAAACAAGACCGGCTTCGATCTCACCAGCATCTTTGTCGGTTCCGAAGGAATGCTTGGTGTCATCACGGAAGCTACCCTCCGTCTTCTTCCCTATCCTCCGGCCCGTGCCACCCTCTCTGCAGGATTTTCCACCATGAAAGAGGCATCGGCTGCCGTACAGGCGATCTTCCGGGCGGGATTTCTCCCATGTGCCGTCGAGGTTGCCGACAGCTTTACCCTCCAATCTGCCCGCAAGGCACACGAAGGAGTGAAGGGAGTCTTCATCCCGCCTGGCAATGCTCATCTTCTGGTGGAGATCGACGGTCAGAAAGCCAGCGTCCTGAGCGAAGGAAAGTCTCTTAAGGTTCTTCTTGCTGATAACAAGGCTCTCGAAGTCGAACTCGCCACCTCACCCGTGCGCAGTGACAGAATGTGGGCGTTGCGCCGGGCCTTCTCCGCCTCTCTCAAGGCAACAGGGCTGACGAAACTCAACGAAGATATTGCCGTTCCTCGCGGGCGTTTGGTTGACCTGATCGCTTTCGCCGAGAAACTGCAAAAAAAGACCGGCTTTCAGATCGCCTGCTTCGGCCATGCAGGAGACGGAAACATCCATGTGAATATCATGGTCTCCAAGGAACAGCAGAAGGAGCAACCAAAACAGATCGAGGCCGCTCTCGATGCCCTTTTCCATCAGGTGATCGCCTGGGGTGGAGCCATCACCGGAGAACACGGCATCGGCTTGGCCAAAAAACGCTGGTGGCCAGAGGCCACTTCCCAAGAAGTCCGCGATCTGCACAAGGCGGTCAAGACCGCCCTTGATCCGAAGGATATTCTAAATCCCGGCAAGTTTGTCTGAGAAAGCTTCAGGGTGGTGCCGCGCAAGGATGGATCAAAACCATCTTCAACACTCCAGCAAGCTTCGCACCCGAAAAAAAGGTGGCTTTACCAAGGAGAATTTTCCAGAGAGACTTACGGGCTATTTATGCAGAATATTGGCATCGGCCTAGCAGGCTTCGGCACCGTCGGAGCCGGAGTCTATGAAAATCTGGAACGCCACCGCGCTCTGATCGCAGAGCGCTCCGGATATACCTTTGCCGTACGCCGGATTGCCGTGCGCGACCTGAAGAAACAGCGTGATGTCACTGCCCCATCGGATCTTTTCACCAACCGCTGGCAGGATCTTCTGAACGATCCTGAAATCCGCATTGTGGTCGAACTGATCGGCGGAACAACGGAGGCGTATGACCTGACCGTGGCGGCAATCCGTTCAGGCCGCATCGTTGTCACTGGAAACAAGGCCCTGCTTGCCGAACGAGGCAGGGAAATCTTCGCCCTGGCACGCCAGCATAAGGTGCCGGTTTTCTTCGAAGCGGCAGTCGCCGGAGGGATTCCTATCATTCAGTCACTGCGCGATGCCTTTGTAGGAAACAGGATCGAGTCGATTCACGGCATTCTCAACGGAACCTGCAATTACATCCTGACCCGGATGCAGGAAGCCGGCCTTGATTATCCCGAAGCTCTGGAGGAGGCGATCAAACTCGGCTATGCCGAGGCTGATCCGACTCTGGATATCAATGGATGGGATGCGGGACACAAAGCGATCATTCTCGCCGCACTTGCCTATGGATTCTGGGTTGACCCCACCGCGATCCGAGTCGAAGGGATCGAGCGTGTGAGCGCCGCAGATATTCACTTTGCCAGAAATCTCGGTTACTGCGTCAAGCTCCTTGGAACCATTAAAGTCCATGAGAATGTTGTCGAAGTCGGCATGGCACCCACCTTAATTCCTCTGGCAAGTGTCCTTGCTTCCGTCAACGGCGTCTTCAATGCCATCGCGGTACGCGGAGATCTCGTCGGCGACAGCCTCTTCTATGGACGGGGTGCTGGCCGTGGCCCTACGGCCACATCTGTTGTCGGTGATCTCGTGGAGGCAGCCCATTGCCTCGATGCACCGAGGGGCACCGTCGGCTTCTCATCCCATTCTCTCTACGGCACAAGCCGCCCCGCCGACGAGATCGTGGGTTCCTACTATCTCCGTCTCTCCGTCGATGACAAACCAGGCGTTCTGGCACGCATTGCCGGTGTCCTGGGAGAAGCTGGCATCGGAATTTCCTCCGTGGTTCAACCAGAATCGGTTGCCGGGGTGGAAACCCCCCTTGTGCTGATGATCCACCAGGCCGCCTATGGAAAAATGCGCTCGGCTTTGGCGCTCATCACCACGCTTGACTGCGTGAAGGGTGAGCCGATCCTCTTCAATGTGGAGACTCTTTCTTAAACAGGAATCACTGATCTTAGTTCCCATGCATAACATTCTCCATGATTGCGGTGTGATCTCGCGTTACCGGGAATATCTTCCAGTCACCGATGCCACTCCGGTGATTTCGTTGAGCGAGGGCTCCACCCCGCTGATTCATTCACCCAAACTGAGTGCCATGACAGGCGGTGAGGTCTATCTCAAATATGAGGGTCTTAACCCCACCGGCTCCTTCAAGGATCGCGGAATGACCATGGCGATCTCCAAGGCCGCCGAAGAGGGTGCCCACACCGTGCTCTGCGCCTCCACGGGCAACACCTCCGCCTCTGCCGCTGCCTACGCCGCACGCGCAGGAATGAAATGCGCCGTCCTTCTGCCAGCTGGCCGCATCGCGGGAGGCAAGATGGTGCAGGCCTATATCTACGGAGCCACGGTGGTTGCGATCCGGGGCAACTTCGATGATGCGCTGCGCCTTGTGCGCGAACTGGGTGAGACCGGGGATTTTGCCATCGTTAATTCGATCAATCCTTATCGGATCGAGGGACAGAAGACGGCCTCCTTTGAAATCATCGAGGAGTTAGGCAATGCACCAGACATCCATATTCTCCCCGTTGGCAATGCGGGAAACATCACCGCCTACTGGAAAGGTTATCGGGAATTCAAGGAACTCGGCCGCAGCTTCAAACTCCCCAAAATGCTCGGTGTCCAAGCGGCTGGCGCAGCTCCTCTCTATCGGGGTGAGCTGGTGCAGAATCCCGAGACCGTGGCCACGGCCATCCGCATCGGTCGTCCCGCAAGCTGGGACGGAGCGATCAATGCCGTTGCGGAGTCGGGGGGCTGCTTCGAGATTGTGGAGGATGCCGAGATTCTGACCGCACAAAAATGGCTTGCCTGCAATGAGGGAGTCTTTGCCGAGCCAGCCAGCGCCGCGCCCGTTGCCGCCTTGCTGAAATGCTTTGGCAAGAGCTCGGCGACGGAACGCTGCCACCCCTGCCCTTTCCATGAATTCAAACCCGGAGCCAGGATTGTGCTGACGATCACAGGTAACGGACTGAAGGATCCGGATACGGCCAGACACGCCGTCACGACACCGGTCGAAACAGAAGCCTCGTCGGAAGCCGTTCGCAAGGCCCTGGGCTGCATTTCATAACAACAATGTCACTGATCGTTCAAAAATACGGAGGTACCTCGGTTGGCACCACGGAGCGCATCTCCAATGTCGCCCGCCGTTTGCTTGCCACGCAGCAGGAAGGGAATTCGGTCGTCGCCATCGTCTCCGCAATGTCCGGAGTCACCGATTCACTGATCAAGCTTGCCAGGGAGGTTTCTTCAGCGCCTACCGAACGCGAGATGGATGTCCTGCTCGCCACCGGTGAACAGACCACCATGGCGCTGACAGCCATGGCCATCCAGAGCATGGGAGGCAAGGCTGTCTCACTCACTGGGGCACAGGCGGGCATCGTCACCAGCGGCACTCATACCAAGGCCAAGATCACAAACATCACCCCGGCCCAGATCAAACGCCATCTGGCACAGGGAGCCATTGTCATTGTCGCAGGCTTTCAGGGCGAAACAAGCGATGGGGCCATCACAACGCTTGGTCGAGGCGGTTCCGATCTCACAGCCATTGCCATCGCCTCCGCGATCGATGCCGATGCGTGTCAGATATTCACCGATGTCGACGGAGTCTATACCTGTGATCCACGCATTGTCCCGACAGCGACCAAAATCGAGGCCATCTCCTATGACGAGATGCTTGAAATGGCCAGCAGCGGCTCCAAAGTCATGCAGTCCCGCTCGGTCGAATTTGCCAAGAAATTCGGCGTCGAGTTTGAAGTTCGCAGCAGTTTCAACAACAACCCAGGTACCATCGTGAAAGAAGAATCCGCAGGAATGGAACAGGTCGTGGTGCGCGGCGTCAGCGTCGAGCGCAATCAGGCCAAAGTCACCGTCAGCCATGTCCCCGACAAACCGGGATGTGCCGCCCGTCTCTTCACCGCGCTCGCGGACGCCCATGTCATGGTGGATGTGATCGTCCAGAATGTCTCCGCCAGCGGTTCCACCGACATCTCCTTCACGATGAACCGTGACGAACTCGAAAAAATCGGCGATCTGCTCGACCGGGTCGCCGGGGAAATCGGCGCAGGCGAAGTCCGTAAGAAAGATGGCATCGCCAAGTTGAGTGTTGTCGGCATCGGAATGCGCACTCATTCCGGCGTGGCGGCAAAACTCTTTGAAGCCCTTGCCAAGGGAGGGATCAACATCCAGATGATCTCCACCTCGGAAATCAAGATTGCCGTCATCATCGAGGAAGAGAAGATTGCTGAGGCCGCCCGGTTGGCCCATACCGCTTTTGGTCTGGATGCGGCGTAAGCGGTCAAAGTCGAAAGACTAGAGTCAAGGGTCGAGAGCCAGCATGCACAATTTGCCCTCACCCTCGTTTTCCAAACTAGCCTGGGGAGCAGTTGTCCTCCTCCTGCTTGTTGCGCTGGCCACGCTTACCTTCTCGCGTGGAGAGCCGGTGAATGCCCTCTGGCTCGTGATTGCAGCTGTCTGCACCTTCGCAATCGCTTACCGGTTTCATGCCGCATGGCTGCTTGCAGAAGTCCTGACAACCGATGAAGAGCGGAGAACGGCAGCAGTGAGACATGCTGATGGAAAGGACTTTGTTCCCACCAATCGATGGGTCGTTTTTGGCCATCATTTTGCCGCGATTGCCGGCCCCGGGCCCCTAGTCGGGCCGGTGCTAGCAGCCCAGTTCGGCTATCTGCCCGGTGCTCTTTGGATGCTAATCGGCGCCACACTCGGAGGAGCTGTCCATGACTGTGTGATCCTTTTCTGTTCCTCCCGTCGTCGGGGAAAAAGCCTCGGCCAGATGGTCTCGGAGGAAATCGGTTCCTTTGCTGGGTTTGTCACCTTGATTTCCGTCGTGACGATCATGGTCATCATTCTTGCGGTTCTGGGACTGGTTGTCGTCAAAGCCCTTGCCGAAAGTCCATGGGGACTCTTTACCATCCTGGCCTCGATGCCCATTGCACTGGTCATGGGATTGGCCATGCGCTCTGGAAAAATCCATTTGGGGGCAATCAGCCTCTTCGGAGTCATCGCCCTGCTGCTAGCGGTGGTCGCCGGGCAATGGATCAAGGGTTCTTCCCTGGAACATTGCCTCACACTTGATGCCAGAACGCTCGCAGTCGGCATTATGATCTACGGATTGCTCGCTTCCGTGCTGCCGGTCTGGCTTCTGCTTGCGCCGCGCGACTATCTAAGCACTTTTCTAAAAATCGGCGCAGTCGCCTTGCTGGGCATCGCGATCGTCTCCCTTGCACCACGACTCCAGATGCCTGCACTCACAAAATTTGTCGATGGAACCGGCCCCGTCTTTGCCGGGAAGGTCTTTCCCTTCGCTTTCATCACCATCGCCTGTGCTGCGGTCTCAGGGTTCCACTCCATCATTGCCTCAGGCACAACCCCGAAGCTGCTGGCGAACGAACGCGACATCCGCGTGATCGGTTATGGTGCGATGATCACGGAAATGCTGGTCGGCATCCTTGCGCTCATCGCTGCCTGCTCGATGAATCCCGGTGAATATTTTGCCATCAACATGAAGGGTGATCCGGCCCAGATCGTGGCAAGCATCACGGCCCAGGGTTTCCCGGTCACGGAGAAGCAGATGGCGGATCTGGCTGCCAGCGTGGGGGAACACACGATGTTTGGCCGTGCGGGAGGTGCCCCGACTTTTGCCGTGGGAATGGCTCAGATGTTTTCCGGTATGTTACGCAGCCCCGGCGCCACGGCTCTCTGGTATCACTTCGCCATCATGTTCGAGGCACTCTTTATCCTTACCACAATTGATGCCGGCACGCGTGTCGGTCGCTTCCTCGTGCAGGATCTGGGAGGGGTGATCTGGAAGCCGTTTGCCCGCACCGAGTCCACATACGCTGGTTGGAGTGCAAGCATTCTCTTCGTCGCAGCATGGGGATATTTTCTCTATCAGGGGGTGATTGATCCTCTGGGTGGGATCAATTCCCTGTGGCCTATCTTTGGCATAGCCAATCAACTTCTGGCTGTCATCGCCCTGAGTCTTGGAACGACGATTCTGATCAAAATGGGCAAGGGAAGGCATCTTTGGGTGACGCTTCTGCCCCTTGCGTGGCTCCTCGCTGTCACGCTGACCGCGGGGTGGCAGAAAATATTTGCTCCCGATATTCGGCTTGGCTTCCTTAGCGCCGCCGGACATTTCAAACAACTCGCCGCATCCGCCTCCGCGGACAAACTCGTCGTCATCCATCATCAGATCTTCAACTGTTATCTGAATGCCGGCATCACCGCTCTCTTCCTGATCCTGGTGATCCTCATTGTCGCATCGTGCGCGCAGGTCTGCTTTAAGTTGTTATCCGGGCACACACATTACCTTCCCCTGATGGAGGATAATCCGATGCTGCCATGACGAATCAGCCTGCCATTTCCAAGCCGTTGCGAGTCGGAGCGCTTCTCTTCACAGGATTTGAGCTTTTGGATATCTATGGTCCGCTCGAAATGCTCGGACTGCTGGGGGATGAAGTTTGCATCACGATGATCGCCGAGAAAGCCGGTGAAATCTCGAGCAGCGCCGGCCCAAAAGGGATGGCTGAAAATACCCTGAGTGATGCGGAACCGATGGATCTTCTTCTCATCCCTGGCGGCATCGGCACCAGAGCATTGGTCGATGATCCACACTTTCTTAAACTCCTTGGTGTGGCTGCCCTTTCAGCAAAAATCGTGGCCACCATCTGCACAGGCAGCGCATTGATTGCCAAAACAGGACTTCTGGATCATCACAACGCGACTTCCAATAAAATCGCTCTGGAGTGGGTTATCACTCAAGGGCCCGATGTTCACTGGGTCAGAAAGGCGCGATGGATCAAGGATGGGCGATTCTACACCTCTTCGGGGATTTCAGCAGGCATCGACATGACACTCGGGATCGTCAGTCATCTCTTTGACCGGGAGACTGCACTGGATGTGACCCGTCGCGCCGAATATCTCTGGAACGAAAATTCCGCTGAAGACCCCTTTGCCTGAAAACCAATCAGTTGACTTTCTGGAATTGAGGAGGATTCTTCACATATTGGGCATCGGAAGATTTCGAGGAGCCATCCCCGGAAATCTTATCCTGAGTCCATGTTGCGGATCCGCTGATATCCTCACCAAGCCCCTTCACGGTGTTGCATCCTGAGAGCAAAAGAGAGATGGCAAGAAGTGGAAGAATGTAGAGCGCTTTCATGATTGCGAGATATTTAAGACAGCTTTTCCCTCTCCGCAAGGAGTTCCTGATACTCTTCATGGGTATTGGCATAAAATGGATACCCCTCACCGGCTGCACCCTCCGGTCGATAACGCCAGTGTTTGTAGCTCCAGAGCCATAGCTCAGGGTGCTTGTGCAAGCCCGGCTCCAAGGCATCCCAGCAGGCTTGGGCAAGTTCCTCAACCGTGGATTCCGCAGTAGCCGGAAGCGCGGGAAGGTAACGCACGACATACCCACCATCGGATCGCGGAAAGCACTCCACAGGCACAAGTGCTGCACCGGTCCGGATGGCCAACTCGGCGGGAAGGCGGGTCACTGGAGTCAGCAAATGACCAAAGCAGCGGACGATTACGGGACCTTCGTTCGGTTTGAGATTTAAATCTATCAGCATCCCCATCTTCCCTCCCTCCTTGAGATGCCGGATTGTGCGAAGCATCGCCCCTTTTTTGGGCATGATCTGCTGGCCAAGTGATGAGCGCCATGCGTCGAAAAGGGGGCCAAGCAGGGGGTTTTTTAACTGCTGGGCGATCACTGGAAAAGTTCCGAAATGACGGCAGGTGATCTGGCTCAACCACTCGAAGTTTCCCGCATGAAGACAGAAGTAAAGGGCGGGTCGCCCCAATACGCCATGTCCGGGCATGGGATCGAGTCCCTCGGTGGTGATGATTTTATCCAGAACGGCGTGCGAAAGATTGCCCGACCAGAGAAGTTCCAGGGCGGTGCGGGCAAAAACGCCGTAGGATTTGCGCCCTATGGCATGGATCTCTGCCTCCGTAAAACGACTGCCAAATGCACTCCGCAGATTATCGAGCGTCACCTGACGCCGATGACGGTCAAAGGTGAAAAAAACATTCCCAACAAAGGAGGCCAGCGGCCCGATCCATCGCCACGGCAGCAGAGAGATAAGTCCCGCGGCTGCACGCAACCCCCAGTATTCCAACCAGTAACGCTGCCGTTTCCAGAAAGGAACCGATTGCAACCGGGTCAGAATCTCAGAATTCATCAGACCGCTTCAGAAGTTGGGAGTTCCAGACGCGGAAAAACCGGTGTCGGTTCGCCGCAGCAGTAGCCATCGGGAATCCATTCGAGTGCTATATCATGAGACAACTTAGCAGCCTTCAAATTCAACTGACGCAAAATTTCTTCTGCTTCTTCTGGCAGCACTGGCAGCAGCATCGTGGCAGCAGTGCGAGCCGAGAGAATGAGCGTCGTGAGCACGGTATCGAGCCGGTCAGCTTGTTCCGGATCTTTGGCCAGCTTCCAGGGAGCAGAAGTATCGACGAGTACATTGGCCCTGTTCACGACCTCGATCATGACTTCAAGACCGGATTGAATTTCAGCTGCATCCATGCTTTTCACATAGGATTCAAGGGATTGCATGTTCGCAACCAAATGCATGCGTAAATCCTCAGCAAGACAGGCTTTGCCAGGAGATCCTTCCCTATATTTCCGGGTCATGTTGAGCGTACGGTTCACCAAGTTTCCAAGACCGTTCGCCAGATCCACATTGTAACGCTGCACCAGGCGTTCCTCGCTGAAGTCAGCATCACGACCCGTTGCGATGTTACTCATCAGGTAATAGCGGAGTGCCGAAGCTCCGTATTTGTCGGCCAATGCATCAGGATCGACGACATTGCCGATACTCTTGCTCATCTTCGCTCCAGAGATATTCCACCAGCCGTGAACGAGGAGTTTCGGCATCTCCTCATCCTTGAAGCCGAGCGCCTTGAGCATGATGGGCCAGTAAACTCCGTGGGCGGGTATCAGGATGTCTTTGCCGATGACATGGAGCGGTGGCCAGAACTTGCCGAAGGGATTTTCATCCCTTTTCTTTTCATCCCTCATCTCGCCAAAATGCGGATCATGGCCGGGAGCAAAGGTGATGTAGTTGACCAGTGCATCGAACCAGACATAGGTAACAAAACCCTCGCCGAACTCTTCGGGAAAAGGAATCCCCCACTGGAGCCGGGAAGCAGGACGGGAGATGCAGAGATCGCCCTCGAGCTTCTCGACCGCATTGCGCAGTTCAGCAACGCGAAACTCGGGAATGACGAAGGCATTACCCTCCTTGCTGCGCCGGTCGATCAGATCGAGAAGCCACTGCTTGGGATCGAAACCAAGATCGGGATGCGCGATGAGTCGGAAGTAAAAGTTCTCCTCCTCACGCTCCTCTACCGGTTGCCATTCGGAACCGAATTCCCCGTCAGGCCCGCGCTCCTTGTCGGTGAGGAACTGCTCCTGGCGCACGCTGTAAAAGCCACGCTGGGTCTTCCTGTAGATCCAACGGCTGCGGTCTGTGCCGGGGACTTTGTCGTTCCAGAGCATCCGCAGGTTCTCACGAACACACTCCTTGTGAAATGCATCGGTGGTCGCCGCCCACCCGTCATATTGCACACCAAGCTTTTCCCAAAGCGCACGGAACTTTGCCGTGACCCCTTCCACATATTCCTGAGGCGAGACTCTGGCCCTTTCGGCACTCTGTTGCACTTTCTGGCCATGCTGATCGACTCCGGTGAGAAAAAAAACTTCTTCTCCAAGCTGACGATGGTATCGGGCAATCACATCGGTCAGCACTTTCTCATAGGCGTGCCCGATGTGCGGGGCCCCGTTGGTATAATCAATGGCCGTGGTGATGAAAAAAGGTTTGCTCATGGTGTGTTGGCATCGTGGCCGGGAGTTGGCCCAGAAGATTCCTCTTTGGCAATCTTCCCCCCCCAGGAAAGAATCCGAGCCTTGGCTCCAGCGGCTTCAGCCTCGGCGATCTGGTGATCACGAACATAGAACATGGAAAGACTCGACCATGCGAGCTGATCGTTGGGTCGGAGTTGTGTCGCCTTCAACCCCGCCTCGATTGCCTCGGGGACATGCCCCGTCTTCATCAGGGCCATCCCAAGGGCATGCCACCCATCAAAAAACTCCGGATCGAGAGCAACACATCGGCAATATTTTTCAACGGCGGAATCCAACTCTCCGATCGCAAGATCGCCACTTGCCTCGTCCATCAACTCAGCGATGGAGAGCTCCACGGCTTTCACGGCCGGTGATGGATTAGGCTCCTCCACCTCGTTGTTGACGCAGCATTTTGATCTGGGCAGCCCCACGCGATTGGTTGAGCCATTCCTGAAAAATCAGCGTCTGGTTATTATCCACCAGTTTTTTCGTGAGCGCAGCCTGATGCTCTTTCCACTGTGTCTCGTTAAGAGGGGTTCTTTTATCTAGATAGACGGCAAATGCGCCCCATGGTGCAGGCTGCAGTTGTCCCAAGTCTCCTTCCTTGAGAGAGAGAGATGCCGAGGCAAGCGCCAACTCCTCCTGGGTTAGCTTCGGGTCAGCTGGAGAGATGTCTTTCAGGAGTTGCGTTTTCACACCGGCGAGTTTGACGGCTTCGGCAAAAGATTTTCCTGACTTCAATGATGCGCGGATCTGGTCAAGGGATTTAGCCGCTGCTTCCAGACTCGCCTTGGCTGCTTTTTCAGATTTCAGAAGAGAGGCGATCTTTTCGGTTACCTCGGCCAATTCGAGCTGCCTGGCCGGTGCAATTTCGTCCACGGTGATGATGTAGAAGGAATTCCCATCCTCAATGATGTCGGACACATCGCCTGCTTTCTGCATCCGGAAGGCCCCCGCCACCACCGCAGGCGGCAGTCCTGAGTCCTTACCACCATGCTGGCTGCCATTCCGCTGCACCGAGACAACCTTCTGGGGGTGAAGTGAGGATTTCTCCGCAAGTTTCAAAAAATTCATCCCTTGATTTAATCCCGATCGGATCGATTTTCCGGCAAGAACCGCGTCGTCAGCCAGTTTTTGCAAGGCCCCCGTACGCTCTTTGCCAGCAAGCTTTTGCTGAGCGGCTGGCAACTGGAAAACGACAAAGGATATGCTGCGGGATTCACCCATTTTCAAGGAAGCCTTGTTTTTCTCATAAAACGCCGAGACCTCGTTCGTGGAAACGGCTGCATCCTTCAAAAACTTCTCCTGATCAAAGCGAAGCACCTGTTCCGTGACCGGTTGGTAGATCCTGGCTGCCGCGCGAACCTCCTCTTCCGAAACGGCGACAGGAGAGGTGATGATGCGATGCAGTGCATGCACCTTGAGGGAATCCCTGACCACATCCTCCAACTGTCGCTCTGTAAAGCCCCTGGGTGTGAGTTGTTCCTGAACAAAGAGCGCATATTTGGCGGGATCGAAATTCCCATCTGTCTGAAGGGAAGGCAGGGACTTGATTGCGTTTGCCACGGCATCATCCGTGGGACGGATGCCAAGCTCCTCCGACTGGTGCTGGACGATAAAGAGATTGACGATGTAGTTGCTCAGTGAGACCTCTTCACTGGTCCCAAGCCCACCGAGTTCGCGGACGAAGTCCGTCAGCCCAAGAGCGAGGGAAAGCTGGTAGCCGCGCGCTTGACGGTCGATTTCGGCCCGCTGGATCACCCGGCCATAGATTTTTACGACATCATTATTGCCAACCTGGGTCAGATTGGTGCGGTTATAAAGCCAGATGAAGGAGACGATGGTCAGGACGACAACGACCGTCATCAGGAACTGTTGGTTTTTACGAATGATGGTAAGCATCTGAAATGGGAATGAGATCTGGAAGGATGACCGTTTTATTGAAAAAAGCGAAGCACTCTGTGCTAAACGGCTGAGAGGCTAAAGGCAAGCTGAAGCGGGAATCAAAGTGGATGAGGAAAAATGAATTTTGGATTTAAGAGGAAAACAGGGTGCCGCAGAGCAACCTTTTTGTGCTCCTCTCTCTTCAAATCCGAATCTTTCACCATGCTCACTTATTGATCGCCACAGCCAGCCTGCGAACCGCCTTAGCCACACCAGGATCACCGATGATCTCAAGGGCATCGCTCAACGGAAAGAGGCGACGACGACGCACATTCATCTCGGGCCAGCTTTTGAGTAATTTGGAGATCTTCATCGCATAAAGCTGGAGGTATCGGCCGTCGGCCATCTGGCAACGAATCCGCAGATCCTGTCGCAGAGTGCCAAGCACGCCAGCCTCCTCCACCGCCTCCATGATGGCCACCTCATGGGGATTCATATCCGGCTCCTGACGCCCTTTCGGGAGAATCCAGCGATTACCCGAGGAACTCGTGACAAGCAGCAGATGAAGTCTGCGATCCTTGAAAATATAGGGTAAAATGCCGAGCTGACACATCCCCGATGGCTCCGGGGCGCCATGAATGGCCATTTCCGCCGTTTGATACTCCTCTCGACGGGTCACCTCCTCACCAAGAAAATCTGGCTTCTTGAAGCCTTTGCTCGCCTCCGCATTGGGGAAAAAGACTTCCGCAAGCCGTAAAGGAGCGTGTTCACCGGTAAACTCGTCAACCTTCATGCGAAAGCGGTCAAGCTTCATCACATGCCGTAAACGGGTGATGCGCTGCCCTTGGGTAAAGGGCCAGAGTTTGTCAAATTGTCCCTTGGTAATCCTGATTTCCTGACCGACCACTCCGGGGCCACTTCGATCCCTGGCCGAGAGATAATAGCGGGTTGACTCGCGTCGGACACGAAGTTCCCGTCCCCGTTCACGGACGACATAACCCTGCTCGATCTCCACGCCGCGAGCCAGGGCCATTTGTCTGGGCGCTGATATAAGAAGAAATTTTCTCCTGATGACACCATCAGGTTTCTTCTTCCACCCCCCTTGAATTCCCTTGACCACAGGTACCGCCGCGCTCTCTTCCAGAACGGAGATTTCCGGTTCGATCTCCTCGATTTCAGATTCAGGAACGATTACAGGTGTGATTTTTTTGCTCTTCGCCATGCTATTTTTTCAGCGTATCGGTTGCTGTCAATATTGACAACTCGCGTGACTGCACCATGATGTCAACCCGCCGTTTTTTCGGCGGAAACGATGGTGGCTGTAGCTCAATGGTAGAGCTCCGGTTTGTGGTACCGGCTGTTGCGGGTTCGAGCCCCGTCAGCCACCCGTTTCCACACTGTTCTAGGCAGGATTCAAAGATTCGAAAACACCTTCTTGCAAAGGAAGCGCTTGCGCCGCGGAACTTCAAAGAGATAGTTGCAGGATGGCAACGACCGAACTTTCCACCGCTCCTGTATCAGGTCTGTCAGAATTGCTCCTGTCCGCTGCTCTGAAAGCAGGCTGTACCGATGCTTCCGCAATCGAAGAGGCACTCTCCCGCGCCCTCTTCTCGCAGCAGTCGCTCGTGGGTGCCATCGTTGGCAGCGGAGTAGTTCCCGAAAATGATTTTCTCCGAGAGCTCTCAACGCTCCTCAACATGGAATGGCGTGAAGAGATTGATGTGGCTCCCGCCGCCAATGTCCGATCAAGCTTCCCAGCCCGTCTTGCGCTTGGATTTCAGATACTGCCCGAAGACAACGACGCTCAGAAAAAGTCCGGTGAGGCTGAGCACAAATCCAACGACGAGCTCCGACTGCTTGTATGGGATCCGTTTGATCACGCCGCCTGGCAGGCAGTCACCCATCATCATCCGGGCCCGGTGCGCCTCGCAATGACCACCCGCCGCCGTCTCACGGAGGCTGTAAAATCGGCCTATGGTGTCGGGGCTGAAACTTTTGAAGAGTTGCTTGAGGATCGTGAGGAGGAGGCTTTTGTTGAGAAGGAAGAGGTCAATGTGCTCGACGGCGAAGATCCTGAGGCCTCGGTGATGAAGTTTGTGAATCAAATTCTGAGGGAGGGACTGCATCAAGGTGCAACCGACATTCATTTTGAACCACTCGGTCACGATCTGCGTATCCGCTACCGCATTGACGGAGTCCTCCATGAGGCCCCCGTTCCACCACAGATCCGCATCCTGCAGGATTCCGTCACCTCGCGTCTCAAAATCATGGCCTCGCTCGACATTGCCGAACGCCGACTGCCGCAGGATGGACGCATTGCGCTCGAGCACAAGGGCCGACCCATCGATGTCCGTGTGGCCACCATCCCCTGCGTGCACGGGGAAAATGTCAGTCTCAGGTTGTTGGGACAGGAGCACTTTGATTTTGCCCGCCTGGGACTGGAGCCAGCGGTGGAAAAATCAATCCGTTCCCTCATCTCCATCCCCAACGGCATCGTTCTTGTCACCGGCCCCACAGGCTGCGGTAAGAGCACTTCACTCTACACTTTTCTCAGCTCGCTCAATGTGAAGGAGCGCCGCATCGTGACCGTCGAGGATCCCGTGGAACACAAGATCGACGGAGTCATTCAAATCGCCGTCAAACCGGAAATCAACCTTACCTTTGCCAGTGCGCTGCGAAGCATTCTGCGAGGCGATCCCAATGTCATCATGGTCGGTGAAATGCGCGATGTGGAGACGGTGGATATCGCCATCCGCGCCGCCCTGACGGGGCACCTGGTCTTCAGCACGCTACATACCAACGACGCCGTTGGCGGCATCACCCGATTGCTCGACATGGGTGTTGAACCTTTTCTTGTGGGCTCCTCAGTAAGGGCCTTTCTTGCACAGAGACTGGTCAGAAAGCTCTGCCCGAAATGTTCCAAACCAACGGAAATGCCCCGGGAGGAACTCATCCGTATCGGATTTCCAATGGAGCAGGCGGAGAATCTGCGTCAACCGGCAGGCTGTCAGCACTGCCGCAAGAGCGGCTATGCCGGAAGAATTGCCATCATGGAAATCTGCCGCATGACCCCGGCACTTCAGGAACTCCTGCAAAATCGTGCCACTGGAACCGAGTTGGCAGAACAGGCCATCCGGGACGGCATGATCCCCCTGCGCAAAGATGGCTGGCGCAAGGCATCGTTGGGACTCACCTCCGTGGAAGAAGTCCTGCGCGTGACAGCCAGCGATCTCGCCGTGGTGGATGAGTAGGTGGCATTGTCATCGTATTTTATCAGATGAAAAACTCATCCCCACTTCGGGTCGCCGTCATCGCTGACACGCACGATCTTTTCCCCGAGACGCTTGGTACCGAGATCGCAATGGCTGATGAAATCTGGCATCTCGGCGATGTCTGCAGCAGTGCGGTCTTGGAAAAAATCCAGCAACTCGGCCCTCCTGTTACCGTCGTCAAAGGGAATAATGATCTCTTCCGGCCTTGGCCGATGGAGGTCTCCCTGAAACGAAACAGCTTGGATTTCCGTCTCATTCATATACCGCCAGCTCCTTCAAAACTTGGATCTGCCGATATCCTCCTGCATGGCCATACCCATGTCCCTAGGGATGAAGTGATCCATGGCGTGCGCATCCTCAATCCAGGTGCCGTTGGCAAGGCGAACAAGGGTGCCCCCCGTAGCTATGCCTGGTTGGAACTGGATGAGATGGGCAAAATTAATTGGAGGATTATCCTGCTATGACACCAAAACACGAGGCTCTCTGCCATCGCATCATTCACTCGGCAGCACTCACGGCGGGTGCCTGCAATCTAGTGCCCATCCCAGGATTTGGCATCGCGGTTGATTTGATCGCGATGACCGGAATGACGATGTCCCTGGCCAATGTGTTTGGGGGAAGTATTCCAAAAGCTGTTGCAGAGGGGCTCTCCATTGCCGCGCTCAAGGAAACCGCCCTGAAACAACCGGTCAAAATTGTCGGCAAAGAAGTGGCCAGATTCATTCCTTTCTTTGGAACTTTGCTTGCTCCCGCCCTCAGTATCAGTGTCCTGGAGGCGGCTGGCTGGAATATCGCCCGTCAAATGGATCGAGACTTCGGACCGAAGTAGAAACAGCCGTACAGACAGAACTTCTCACCTTCCCGGAATCAAACGCACGGGAATGTTGTGAATTGCCAGTTTCCTCTTCACATCACCGACCGTGTAGTGCCCAAAATGGAAAATGCTGGCGGCAAGAACCGCATCGGCCTTTCCGATCGTTAACACCTCGGCCATGTGGTCGATGTCTCCCGCTCCCCCACTGGCAATGACAGGAATGCCCACCGCCTCACTGACTGCGGCTGTGAGGGCGAGATCATAACCTTTCTTGGTTCCATCGGAATCCATGCTGGTGAGCAGGATTTCGCCGGCTCCACGCTTTGTAATCTCAATCGCCCAATCCACTGCCTGCCACTTGGTGGGACGGCGACCGCCGTGGGTATGAACGATCCACCCGCCGTTTCCGTCACGCCGGGCATCAATGGCAACAACGACACACTGCGAACCAAATCCCTCGGCGGCAGCATTCACCAGATTGGGATTGTCCAGGGCGGCGGTATTCATGCTCACCTTATCGGCACCTGCAAGCAGCATGGCCCTTACATCCTCAACCTTCCTAATGCCCCCACCCACAGTCAGCGGCATGAAACAGGCATCCGCCGTGCGCTCGACGACTTCACGCATCGTGGCCCGTCCTTCGTGGGAGGCTGTGATGTCGAGGAAGACAAGTTCGTCAGCCCCCTGCTCGTCGTAGGCGCGGGCACACTCCACGGGATCGCCCGCATCGCGGATATTCTCAAACTGAGTCCCTTTGACCACCCTCCCCCCATCAACATCGAGACAGGGTATGATTCTCTTGCTAAGCATGGGAATGAGGTTTCTGGCAATTGGGTTCTGGCTAATAGCCCTTCGATTGGTTCAGCGTTTCAAGCCAGAGCCTGCCTCATCCCCTCCACAACTTCCTCAATCTCTTCCTTCCTAAGTCCCGGGAAGATTGGCAGCGCAAGACTTTCTCTGGCAGCCCGTTCCGATTCGTGAAAATCACCCAGCTTGTAACCGAGGTAAGCAAAACATTCCTGGAGATGAAGCGGCACGGGATAGTAGATGGCCGATCCGATCTTCTGCTGCGTCAGGAAGTTCTGTACGGCATCGCGTTTCCCCTCACCACGAATGCGGATGACAAATTGATGATAGATATGGTGATCGCGAAGACCGCTTGATGCAAAGGGTTCGGCAGGCAGGGTCACATGAGGCAGCAGTCCCACCTTGGCGAAGGCTTCGCGATAGGCGAGAGCATTGCCGCGACGGGTTGTATTCCACCCGTCAAGGAAGGGTAGTTTGGCCCGAAGTGCTGCTGCCTGGATGCCATCGAGTCGGAAATTGCCGCCAACCAGCTTGTGAAAATAGCGCTCTTCCATCCCATGATTGCGCACGCAGCGCACCTTTTCTGCAAAAGCCGCATCACGGCAGACCGCCATGCCTGCATCCCCGATCGCGCCCAGATTCTTGCTTGGATAGAAACTGAAATAGGACATCTCACCGATGAGTCCCGCCTTGACCGCACCACTCCGTCCCGGATAGTCCGTGCCAAGCACCTGTGCTGCATCCTCGATTACGGGCACCCCATATTCCGCAGCGATCGCATTGATCGACTCCATGTCACAACAGGTTCCGAAGAGGTGAACCGGCATGATGGCCCGGAGACGGTTCCCTCTAGCCGTGCGATGGAAACGATCCTCTCCAAACACAAGATTTGCACAGACGGCCCTGAGACTGTCAGGCGACATGAGAAATGAGGAAGGCTCTATATCACAGAAGAGAATCTCGGCACCCACGCGATGGATACAGCTTGCCGTCGCAAAGAAAGTGTACGGTGTCGTGATGACTGCGTCACCGGGGCCGATACCATTTGCAATCAAAAGGGCTAGCAGGGCATCAGTGCCGGAGGACATCCCTATGGCATGACCACCACCGAGAAAATTCTCGATTTCCTTTTCGAGAGCGGTGACCTCGGTTCCTAGGATGTATTGACGGTGACGAAGCACCCGCAAAACAGCCTCATCGATGGCGGCATCGACCCCTCCTTCAAATCGGCTCAGGTCAAAGAGTGGTACTGGCACGGTGGTCGTCCTTATTTGACGACACCGAACTCAGCCCGGCGATTTTTGGCCCAAGCAGATTCACCACTCCCTGGATCAGAAGGCATTTCCTTTCCGAAACTGACGGTCTGGATATTGGAGGCCTTGAGTCCTTTTGAAATAAGGGCCTCCCGAACGGAGAGAGAGCGCTTCTCACCGAGACTACGGTTGTATTCCTCCGTGCCCCGATCATCGGTGAATCCCGCAATAATAAGTGTCTTGCCGGATACCTTCAACGCATCGGCAACCGTGGCCACCTTGGACTCCTGGTCAGGAGCAACCGAGAAGCTGTCATAGCCGAACTGAACCGGTGCATACTGGCCACGGGTCACATTGGCTCCAAGAAAGTTAGCTCCGTCAGCCCGTTCACCGTTGGCTCCGCCACTCAACGGTGTCCCGCTCACATAGTCTCCGTCGACACCGGCATATTGTTTGCCTTTTTTGTTGGCACACCCACCGAGGGCAAGAAGACTGAGCAGGGCCGCAAAGGAAAGAAGTGTAAGAGATCGAAATTGCATCACTCCATTCAGGGACAAAAGGACAAAAAGATCAAGATCTGGCAGTTTTCAACGGAAAAAAGTTACCGGAAAACCCTTCATCTACCTCGACCATGTCGGCTCGGTAACTTTCCCAAGTCCGCTGATCACAGGAGTGGATTTCCCTGTCGGGACATCAAGAAGCGAAATAGTGCTTCCCGTGCTGTAGGCAAGGTGTCGAGAATCGGCACCCCAGACGGGGTTTTCGCCCTGGGCAACGATTCGTGTGCCGCCACCATTGAGATCCATGACGGCAATGGAAAACCCACCGCCGGAACGAACATTGAATGCGAGCCTCTGCCCATCGGGCGACCAACTTGGCTCGGTGCTGTAGCCATAACCCGTCGGAACAAGCCGACCGCTACCACCACCCGATGCTATGCGATAGAGCTGTGGGCCCCCTGTGTCATCACAGGCATAGATGATCTCCGATCCGCTTGGCGACCATGTCGGACTGGATTCGGCGCCACGAGTGTGGGTAAGTCTCCGTGCACCACCACCCATACCGACAACATAGAGTTCCGGATTACCATCTTTGCTAATGCTGCAAGCAATGGAATTCCCATCGGGAGAGAACCGTGCGCCGGAGTTCGTGCCTGGAAATTTTACCAAACGGACGCGGGCACCCGTCGTCAGATCGATGACATAAATGTCTGCATAGCCCGCCTGATAGCCGGTGTAGGCAAGTCGGTGTCCATTCGGACTCAGGCTTGGTGACACACTCAGTCCGCCGTCATGGGTGATCTGCCGTCCGTTGGCCCCGTCATAATCGGCAAGACAGACCTCCTTCCGTCCAGTCTTGTTACTGACAAAAGCGATCATGCTTGAGGCGATGCCAGGATGCCCCGTCAGCGTCTGCACGATATCATTGACAAATTGATGTGCTGCCGAGCGCGGGGTTCCGGCATAGCTCTTGGAAAGAATCACCTCCCCCCCCTTCTCAACCTTACCCTGTAAAGTTCCACCTGCTGCCACGCCGCTGATCTTGAAGGAAGCCAATCCCGGCTGCACGAGCGAAAACCATCCGGCAAGTTTGAGATCATTTTGCACAACACTGGAAGCAGCGGCTCCCTCACTGCCCCCAATGCCCGTAAAGGCAACATTCAGCGCATCACTCTTGCGCACTGTAATGGTTGGCGCATCGGTGGCTTGAAGTGAAACGGGTGCGCTAAGGGAAATCAGAAGAGCAAGTGAGAGAAGATGGAATCGAAAATTCATTGGGAAGGTATGACAGAAAATTGAATTGGTTGCGAGTTCACTTTGATTGCCGCGAAGTCGAATGATACCGCGGCTTCAGCGGATACGATCCCGGCATCTCGAGACGCACCGAAAGCTTCCTCGCACCATCGATGGCCTTCTTAACCTTGGAATCATGGGCATCCCCCTCCACCTCAAGATAGAAAACATAGGTCTCGGGTTGGCCTGAAACGGGTCTCGAGACAATTCGGCACAGATTCACACCAGCCCGGGCAAATGGGCCGAGAAATCGGTGAAGGCTGCCGGAAGTCTGGGGGAGGGCCGCAACGATCGAAGTTTTCTTCCTTCGGAGCAAAATCGGGCTCTCGTTTGCCCTGCTCCCGAGCACAAAAAAATGGGTAACATTCACCGCTTCGGGACGCACAGGAAACTTCAGCACCGAAAGTCCGTAAAGTTCTGCCGCCCCGGGTGCGGCAAGAGCAACTGATAAGGATGAGGGCGACGCCTTCCTTGCAGCCTCCGCTGTGCTGGAGCATTCGACCATCCGGGCACTGGGGAGATTCGTGGAAATCCAGTCCCTATGATGACGAAGCGGCATGACATGGGAGTAGATCGCCTTTACTTTTTCAAACTCAACTCCTGCCCTGCCAAGCAGCGCAAGGCGCACATCAAGCGCCAGCTCCTCGCGGATAAAGACTTCTCCCACCTGCTCGATTAGAAGATCAACCGTCTCGGTGATTGTTCCGCCGGAGGAATTTTCGATGGGCACAATGCCGCAGGCAGCAGTGCCCGATCGCACGGAATGAACAACCTCGGTGATTGTGGCGCAGGGCAGACCGGGGTGCTTTGGAAAACGACGCAGTGCCACGAGATGTGAAAAAGTTCCCTCAGGACCCAGATAGGCGACCGTGGTAGATGATGAGCGCATGAGTCTCTATTTATGCTGAGAGCAGACCGCTCAGGCAAGAGCTACTGCCACACAAAGAATTTGCGGTTTTTTCACGGCGTTTGCATTGCTCACTTACTCTTGGGAGGATTCCCAAAAAAGCCGCGCCGCCCGTGACCAGTCCCTTTCAGCAACCCTCACTCTTGATGCTTCGCCCATTCTTCTGCGTAATGCTGCATCCCCGACCAGGTGTTTCACAGCATTTGTCAGGGCATCGAGATCCTGCCCCTTGGTGACCAAGCCATCGACTCCATCCTCGACCAGATCCTTTGGCCCGCCGACATCAGAAACGATGACTGGCAATCCGCTTGCCTGAGCCTCAATGACCACGTTGCCAAAGGTGTCGGTTGTGCTGGGAAAAACAAAAAAATCAGCCGAGGCATAGGCACTGGCCAGCTCTTCCTTATGCAGGCTTCCCGTATAGATCCCCTCCGGTAGCAGCTCTTTCATCATGCTGACATAGGGGCCGTCCCCTACAATCAGCGGACGGACGGGAATTCCTGCTGCGTGAAGACGGCGGAAGGCGGCGGCGGCGAGATCGAGATTTTTCTCCCTTGAGACACGACCGACATAGAGGGCACCGACTTCTCCCTTGCGCAACCCGCGACTCTTCCAAAAATCAGGCTGTTTTTTACTCGGATGAAATAAGGCTGTGTCCAGTCCACGCGGCAGGATGCGGAGTTTCTCGGGAAGGATGCCACGATCAACCCAGCATTGGCGATAATGGTCGGAATTCACAAAGATGGTATCCATCTGGGCATAGAACCAATGCATGTAGTTCCAGGTGAGTGATTCCATCAGGGAATCCTCGGTGAGGATGCGTACATATTCTGGAAAGTCAGTATGGTAAATGCCCGCAGTAGGCAGACCCAACACACGGGCTGCACAGAGAGCGGCAAGGCCTACTGGCCCGGGTGTACTGATAACCACCTCGGTAAAGTTCCCCTTCTGGAGATAATCGATGATCTGAAGTAACGGAGGAAAGCTGAGTTTTTGCAATTCGTACTCAGGCAATTCAAACTCCCCAATGGGCGCAAAATTTTTCAGCGGAATTCCCGGAAGTGAAACCTCCTTGCGAGAGACCATTACCTCGATTTGCTTGCCGATGGAGATCAGCGCACCACTCATGCGTTGAATCGTCGTAGAAACGCCGTTGACATCATCCAGAGTATCGGTGAACCAGGCACGACGCGAATTTTTGAGCACGGAAGGAAGAGTCCCTCGCAGGGCGATCGATGCCTCGCGAAGGCGTTGCCGCGACGGGGCTCTGAATGCATAGAGATAAGGACTCAGCAACGCGACAAGCGGCACCACGGGACCGACCATCTGAATGCTTTCGAGGAATCGGCCTTCCAGAAGTTGTTGGAGAAACTGCATCGCCAACCGGTAGGAAAGACGGCTTGCCATCATGTTGGCCATGAGGAAGGCGCGACGGCTGGGGTCATCCACCCCTTCCAATTCCCGATTCAATTCGGAACGCATCTCGGGCTCGTGCAATGCACTGGAGAGCTCCTTCCAGAGCGAGCGCGGCCCGGGATTGGCGAGTTCAAAAATCTTACCGCTGGCAATACCCTGCGCGAGGAAGGCAAACTTTTCCCCAGCGGTGAAGATCGTCGGGTCACGCCCTTCCATAAAGCGGCCAAAGGCCTTCTCAACCAGTCTGAGAGTCGGTGAGGCGGCATGACCAGCAAGGCGTTCCTTCGCATAGGAAAAGGCGACCTGATAAGTATCGAGAGCTGAACGAAGAGGTGTCCCTGACTCGCCGCAGGGGGTACCTCGACCTTCCTCAAGCTGGGTGAGAAATTCCTCATGGCTCTGCACATGCGGCGTTTCGGTGTAGCCCTTGCCAGCAAGCGTCCCCCCATGATCGTTGGATCCGGCAAACCAGTTTTTTCTCCATGGTTCAGGGTGTGTCGGCAGCAATCCCGTTGCCTCGATGAACCGCTCGATATCCGATGCCTGCAGTTCAAAAAGATGCTTCGTGATCGTTGAGAGAATCCCCTCTTCGCGACTATTGATCTGCTCGAAATTGCGGAAAAGCAGGGCCAGGCGCATCAGGTGCAGCGGTCGGAGTTTATCCTCTAGTCCATGCAGGAGACTTGGCACTCCATGGATAATCCCTTGCTGGGCAAGGTATTGTTGGAGTTCGTAGATATTGGATCGTAATTTCTGAATTTTACGGTGTTGATTTTCTGTGATTCCCCAAACCAGAATGGAGACGCGGCAGCCATCCTCGGGGAAACTTGCCGTCACAGATTCGCTCAGGAAGACCCCGGGCAGCTCTGCAACCTGCAGACATCCCTCAATAGAGTCATCATCGGTAAAGGTAATGAAATCCATCCCTGCCTCACGCAGCTTGCCATAGAGTTCCATGGGGTCGGAAACGCTTGCCGGAACTTCCAGGCGACGCAGCAGCCACTCGGGGGAACGACGACTATGACGGGTATGAAGGTGGAGATCGACGCGAGACATGGGAGCCTTTCTTAATGAACGGAGGAGCGCTTTCGGTCGAGCCAATACAAATCGTGGCTAGAGGTTTGAATAGGTCAGCTCTCTCCGTATTGACCCGAAAGGGAAGTCGAACGGGTTTGAGCAAGCCATACACGATAGGTCGTTGCTTCCCTATTGCGAAGGGCCAGTCCGATGCACTTCAAAATATGGCGACGAATTGTGCGGTGTTTCCAATCGGGGGGGTGCAGACCAATACGGAGCAAGGAAGCATTGTTCAACCTCCAGAAGAGCACTTCATTCCAGACGAGGCTCATGGCACGCCTCCATCCGGCACGGACACTGTAAACCATGCTGCGGGAAGGATAGGAAACACCTGTTCTGATGTCGATCACAGTGCCGATGCGGGTCGTATAGGCGAAGCCTTCCTCTCTGACGGCGTTTTCAGCCTCCCCTCCGAGCAACCAAGCAGGTGCAATGAATCCCTCTGCGGTCACGCCGCAGTTAGCAAGTGCTCGTCGTCCTTCACAAAGCAGATCTGAGGCCTCCTTAAAAGAGAGGTCAAAAAATTCTCCCTCCCCCGCAGTGTACGATCGGGTGATAAGGCGGGTCGCCATCCCCTCTCCATATTTCCTCGTTCTGAAGTGAGAAAAACCGTGTAAAACCACCTCATGCCCGCTTGCGACGGCTCCCCTCAACCAGGAGGAAAACCGCTCATTCCCATCAATTCTTCCCCTGTGATGATGATCGGGAATAACCAGCAGAGAGGTCACTGAAACACCGACACCAGCCAGATCTTCGAGCATTTCCTCGACTATTCCTCGGGTGACTATGGAGACATCATGGATCGAGACAACCAGGGATGGAAAAGAAGATGTTTTTTGTCGTGCAGTTTGCATTGGCCCCATCATGTGTTATCTGGAATAGTCCAGAAGATACCACAATGCCAGACGAGACACCCGACTCCAAAGAGAGCCCTTCATCAAAACAAAAACGCACTCCCCGTGAACCGGGAAGTCAGGAACCCCAGTTTAACTGGAGGGGATTGCTTTTGTTTGCCATTGCCTTCGCATTGATCGGAGGTGCCTTCCTGTTCCGCGAATCAGGTCTCGTTGCAACCGAGGAGATTACCCTTCCCCGCTTCGAATCCTTGCTCAAGGAGGGAAAAATCATCTCCACCCAGGAGAAACCCATCGACCTTATTGTGGAGGAAGGCAGCAACACACAAACCCTCTCCGGCTACTATAGGAAAGTTGTCCCCCCGGCCACAGAACCGGTTCCGACTCCCTTTAAAACCGTTGTCTACATGCCATTCAATGGTGGAACTCTGGAAAAGGATCTCGCCACCTACGGCATCACCCCCAACATCCGGCGTGAATCAAACATGGTGGCCTCGACCATTCTGAATATCCTGCCAATTGCACTCTTTCTGGTCGTGCTCTATTTCTTCTTCCGCTCCCAGATCAAGATGGCCGGCAAAGGAGCCATGAACTTCGGCAAGAGCAAGGCTAAGATGCTTGCCCGTGAAAAAAACAAGATCACCTTCAAGGATGTCGCGGGAGTCGAGGAGGCCAAGGACGAGGTTCAGGAACTGGTGGAATTTCTCAGAGATCCGAAAAAATTTCAGAAACTGGGGGGACGCATCCCGAAGGGTGTGCTCATGATCGGATCACCGGGCACCGGAAAAACTCTGCTTGCCCGCGCCATCGCAGGCGAAGCCGATGTACCGTTCTTTAACATCAGTGGTTCTGATTTTGTGGAAATGTTCGTCGGAGTCGGGGCATCCCGCGTCCGTGACATGTTCGAACAGGGGCGCAAGAACGCCCCCTGCCTGATATTTATTGACGAGATTGATGCTGTCGGTCGTCACCGTGGACATGGTGTCGGAGGTGGCCATGACGAGCGTGAGCAGACGCTTAACCAGCTTTTGGTTGAGATGGACGGCTTCGATGCCCAGGATGGGGTCATCATTATTGCGGCGACCAACCGGCCCGATGTCCTTGATCCTGCATTGCTTCGTCCGGGCAGATTCGATCGACAGGTGACCGTCAGCCTTCCGGATGTGAAGGGTCGCGAGGAAATCCTCCGCGTTCATGCCAAAAAGGTGAAACTTTCCGAATCCGTCGATCTTAGTCTGATCGCCCGGGGCACACCCGGGTATTCAGGTGCTGAACTGGCCAATGTTCTCAATGAGGCGGCACTGATGGCTGCGCGCAGTGGAAAAAAAGCCATCGACCAATTTGACCTCGAAGAAGCGCGGGACAAAGTGCGTTGGGGCAAGGAGCGCCGCAGCATGGCAATGAGTGAGAAGGAAAAGACCTCCACCGCATGGCACGAGGCCGGCCATGCGCTTCTCAATGTGCTGCTCGACCACACCCACCCTCTCCATAAAGTAACGATCATCCCAAGGGGACAGTACCTCGGAGCCACCATGTATCTTCCAGAAGGGGACAAATACGCCACGCAGCGGAAGGAGGCTCTTGCCATGCTCGTTATGACCATGGGAGGACGCATCGCCGAGGAGATGTTCACAGGAGATGTATCCAACGGTGCATCTGGAGATATCGCCCAAGCCACGAAGCTTGCAAGAAAGATGGTTTGCGAATGGGGAATGAGCAGCCTCGGCATGATCCGGTTTAGTGAGGAAAACGAAATGGTATTTCTCGGGCGTGATGTTTCCCGTGCCCGCGAGTATAGTGAGGCAACAGCTCAGCATATCGACAGCGAAGTGAAGCGCCTGATCGATGAAGCCTATCGGCAGGCAACCGACATGTTAGAAGCTAAGCGCGACAAGGTGGAGTTAATCGCCAAAGCGCTCTTGGAGTTTGAAACCCTCGACGGATCACAGATCGCAGATCTCATCAATCATGGCGTAATGACCAACCCTCCCGTCATTGCCATCAAGCCTCCACCACTTCCTCCCGCTCCAAGCGATACGACACCGGAGATAAGCAAGCCCGCAAAGACGGACTTTCCTGAAGGAGGACTTGCGGCACCTGTCCCTGCTTAGAGCAAACATCCGGGGTGGATGTCTCCCGTCAACGATGAGGTTCAAGCTCCCTCGTGACCGACGGATGCGAAAGCACTCCTCCACTCCCTGTCGATTGGAATGGAAACTTGATTTCCCTAATCGGCGGGGATTGCTTTACTCTTTCCAGCATGAAAGGCAACCCGCTCTTAAGGATGGCACTCATCCTTCTATTCCTTGCCGCGGTACTCTGGCCTGTCTTCAGGATCACCCGAAAGCAGGAATCGCCGGGGGTGACCCCACCTAACAATGGGGCCAAAATTTCCACCCCGCCGCTTTGGGTCACACTTCTGCTTCATGCGGCTCCTCCACCGAAGCACTGTTCCATCAGTCAGGGGGGCGTTGTGCTGCTCACCGAGTCGAACTCCATTGCCCCGGGCGAATACCGTGCTGCCGTCGAAATCGCCAGGGGTGAGGATCTCTTGATAAGTGCGGGGTGGAAAGATAACTCTCCTCATGCCGTTCGTGCCGAGGTGCTCGTTGACGGGTGTCAGATCCCGTTAGAGAAGAGCTACTGGTCACAACGCTCTTTGGAGGACACACTGCCGATTCCGGAATCTTTCCTTCCATGAGCGCCCCTTTATTGCAAGTCGACGATCTGACTGTCAGTTACGATCGCATTCCTGCGATTCATCATCTCAATCTAACTCTTGAGGCGGGACATTGTGTCGGCATTTTTGGTCCGAACGGGGCTGGTAAATCGACCCTGCTCAAAACCATCGCCGGGCTTCTCACTCCTGAAACAGGCGGCATCCGGATCGGAGGGAAACGAGTTCAAGAAAGAGCTTCGCGCATCGCCTATCTGCCGCAGAGGGAATCCGTGGACTGGGATTTTCCTGTTACGGTCGAGGGCCTCGTGGAAATGGGACGCTATCATCATGTCGGGCTCTTCGGAAATTTCTCCATGAGCGATCGGGAAGCCGTGAGCAAGGCTCTTGAACTTTTCAAACTCGAACCCTTCGCCAAGCGGCAGATCAAAGCACTTTCGGGAGGGCAGCAACAAAGGACTTTCCTTGCGCGGGCCTGGGCTCAGGCAGCCGATCTCTATCTGCTCGACGAGCCCTTTGCAGGGCTTGACAGAACCAGCAGCAGGGCACTTGCCGAGGCACTCCAAACCCTTAAGCAGCATGGCAAGCTGATTCTCGTTTCTCACCATGCCCTCAGTGAGGCCGCCAGTCTGTTTGACTCCGCCATTCTGCTGAATGGAGAGTTGGTTTCGATCGGTTCAATTCAGGAGGCACTTTCGCCTCTTCATCTGGAGTGCGCTTATGGCACCGCCATCTACTCTGGAGAGCACCATCACTCTGGAGTATGACACACACATCTCTCATCAGTCAGTTGCTTGAACCCTTCGGCTATGCATTCATGCAGCGGGCTCTGCTCTCTTGCGCCCTGATAGGGTTCACCAATGGATTCCTTGGTACTTTTATCATCCTGCGCCGTCAGGCACTTCTGGCGGATGCACTCTCCCACTCACTCCTTCCAGGTGTTGCTGTTGCGGCAATTTTTGTCGGCCTTTCCCCCGGTGGACTTATTTTGGGCGGGCTTATTGCCGCATTGCTTGTGGCACTCGGAGGACAGATGCTTGCGCGCAATTCCCGCCTCAAGGACGAAACCGCCGTGGCATCCCTCTACATTGTTGCCTTCGCGGTTGGAGTTGTCCTGATCAGGTTTTCACGGGTGAAAGTCGATCTAACTCATTTCCTTTTTGGAAACATCCTCGGCGTCAGTGACGGAGATCTCTGGATTTCCTATCTGACAGCGTTCATCACCCTGACAGGTCTTGCGGTTTTTCAGCGTCCGTTACTGCTCACTCTTTTTGATGCGACAGTTGCCCGTGCCTCTGGAATTCGCGTCCGATGGCTTGAGACAGGATTGCTTGCCCTCACGGTACTCGGGCTCGTCGCCTCTCTGCAGGCCGTTGGCGTACTTCTTTCACTCGGGCTCCTGATCCTACCAGCCGCCACGGCGTACCTGCTTACCGATTCGTTCCCGCGCATGCTTTGGGGGGGCGCGGTGATCGGATTGCTCGGCTCTGTCAGCGGACTTTTTCTCTCCTTTTTTGCAAACATCCCATCAGGACCGTGCATCATCCTCCTGCTCGCCCTATTTCTGGGAACCGCCTACATTTTCTCTCCAAATTACGGTCTCCTCATCAGCCTGCTAAGAAAGCGGCACTTCCATGAGGAATCACTTGAACGATGGGACGGCCACCAAGAACATGATCATCGTTTTCCAACATCGAACGATTAATGCTCGCATTTTACCAGCTGATCTTCCTTGCGAAATCACACTTGGACAGGGGATTGTAGAGCCTTGATGAATGCAGAGCACCGTGATGACTTGGACATGATAGAACGTCCGATTGGAGTATTCGATTCGGGAATCGGAGGATTGACCGTCGTCGCCGCATTACGACGCACCCTTCCTGCTGAAAAAATCCTCTATCTCGGCGATACGGCAAGAGTCCCCTATGGGGGAAAAAGTCCGGAAACAGTCACCCGTTACAGCAAGGAAATCTCGGATCTTCTGGTAGAAGAGGGGGCAAAAATGATTGTGGCTGCCTGCAACACGGCATCAGCATTAGCCGTCCCCTCGCTTGCACTCTCTTACCCTGTTCCATTCATTGGAGTCATCGAACCCGGTGCGGCTGCTGCCGTACTCGCCACCCACAACGGCAAGATCGGGGTCATCGCAACCAGGGCCACTATTGCGAGTGACGCCTACGGCAAGGCCATCAGGTCGCTCTCTGCCGATATTGAGGTTACCGCGATCGCCTGCCCTTTGCTTGTCCCCCTCATCGAAGAAGGACTCCTTGATGATGAAATCACCCGCACTATGCTGCGCCGCTATCTCGAGCCCCTGCTGCGCGCTGGCATCGACACACTGGTATTGGGCTGCACTCATTATCCCCTCCTAAAGGGAGTCATCGGCAGAATTTGTGGAAAGAAAGTTACCCTGGTTGATTCAGCCGAGAATTGTGCGCTTGCTGTCCGCGCCCTGATCTCCCCGTCTGGTAATATTGCTCAGGATGGCAATGCCAGGCTTGATGTGATGCTGACAGACTCGTCAGAAGGATTTCTTCGCATTGCAGAAAAATCCCTAAATCTCACCATCGACTCTCTGAATATCCGCAAAGTCGGTAAATAAAGGCTCTAAGGAGAAACCGACTCCATGAAGCTGAATTTCCCGTTCTTGATCTGAAGCATCACTGCCGGTTTGGTCGGATTGCGATGCTCATCAAGGGTGATTTTTCCAGTAATTCCTGAAAAATCCTTGGTGGCCGCAATCGCTGCATTCACTTTAGCGGGATCTGTCGTTCCAGCTCTCTTCATCGCATCGGCCAAGAGGGATAGGGCGTCATAACCGAGTGCCACCATGGCATCCGGATCATCGCCATATTTTTTGCGATAGGATTGAACAAAGGCAACAACCTTTGGATCGTTACTCTGGTTGGAGAAGTGATTTGAGAAATAGCACCCTTCGACAGCAGAGCCACCAACCTGAGCCAATTCCGGAGAGTCCCACCCATCCCCGCCGATGAAAGGAACAGTGATACCCAACTGGCGGGCCTGGCGGATGATTAGCGGTGCCTCCGTGTAATAAGCGGGTAGAAAAACCACTTCAGGGTTGGCTCCCTTAATAGCCGTCAACTGGGCACTGAAATCCTTATCCCCACCGCTGTAACTCTGCTGACCTGTGATCGTTCCTCCCTCGGCTTCAAACTCCTTTTTGAAGCTTTTTGCAAGTCCCAGACTATAATCCTTGGAGACATCAACGAGTACCGCCGCCTTCTTGGCCCCGAGTTTGTGGGCGAATTTTGCACACACGGTTCCCTGAAACGGATCGATGAAACACACACGGAAAATATGATCCCCCGTTTCAGTGACTTTCTCATTCGTCGAAGCGGGTGAAATCATCGGAATTCCGTTGCGTTGGGCAATCGGGGCAGCCTCCAGAGAACGACCTGAAGCCACCTCGCCGATCAGAGCCACCACCTTGTCTCTTGTGATCAACTCACGGACGACCGTCGAGGTTTCACCGGGCTTGGATTGATTGTCTTTGGTGATCAATCGGATCGGCTGACCTAAAACGCCTCCAGCGCCATTGATCTCCAGAAGGGCGAGTTGCACACCCCTGTCCGTGCTCTGGCCGAAGGTAGCCTGAGCCCCTGTCAACGAAGCAAACTGCCCGACAGGAATCCCGGTCTCCTGCTTCTTGGAACAAGAGGCAAAGCCAAGTGCTAGCAAAAGGGCAATAGTCTGCGTGGAAAAATACTTCATGGCGTTGAACCTAGAAAAGGAATGGCAAAATGCCAAGAAATGAAGGATGAATCTGTCGAAAGGGGTAAAAGAGATGTTTGACGCTGTTTTTTACAGTTTCTCAGATTTTCAAACCTAGAATTTTAATTACTTGCGCTTGGCAAAAGCATCGTAAATCGGGGTATCTTTGAGCAGGGTTGGGATCAGATAGGCACCCAGGCAGGTGGCAAGCATCGGAAAAAACAATGAATAGCAACCTGTCATTTCCAGGCAGATGACGATGCCGGTGAGAGGGGCCCGGATTGTAGCTGTGAAGAATGCCGCCATTCCTGCAACCGCAAAAGCCAACTGAGAGGGAACCAGCTCGGGTAAGAGCGAGTGACTCAAGGCACCAGAAGCGGAACCCACAATGGCACCCAGGGCAATGATCGGAGCAAAGAGTCCGCCCGGTGTACCGGCAGAATAGGATATGGGTCCCACGAAAAAGCGGAGACTTGCAATGCCGAGCAGAAGCCAGACATGCGACTTACTCGCCAGAATGGACTGAGTGATGTCGTCGCCGCCACCGACCCACTGCGGGACGAACCATGTGATGGAACCAACCAGAAAGCCAATAACAGCACCTCGCATGGTCACGGGAATGTTTTTCAGATTTCCTGCAAATGCCGTAAGCGCGAGCATCAGCCGGTTGTAGAAGACACCCAGTAATCCTATGAGCGTTCCAAAAAGAAAAAATAACCAGACTGCGGCAGCGGGTGCCTGGGGAATGTCAGGCACGGCATAGTCCTGCGGCATATGGAAGATGGCCCGCTGGAGCCAGACTGAGACAGAAGCAGCTGTGGCGGTGAGGATGAATGTGAGGGGCGTGATCTTGCGAAAAACCTCCTCCAAAATAAAAATTGTCCCGCCAACCGGTGCATTGAATGCAGAGGCGAGTCCGGCACCGGCACCGGCTGCCATGAGGGATTTCCATGATCCCTTTAGTCCGGGGAATGCGTGTCCCAATTTTTCCCCAACCACCGCTCCCATTTGAACCATGGGTCCCTCGCGTCCGAGAATCAGCCCCGCCGACAAGGCGAGCCATCCTCCAACAAACTTGACGGGAATGACCCATGCATGCCGCGGTTGCTCGTTACCTCGGAGGATTTTTTCGACATAGGGAATTCCGCTTCCCTGCGCTGTGGGGGCAAATCGTTCCACCATCCATGACGCCAAGCAGGTCGCCAGAGCGACAGTGAGGGAGAGAGCAAGCCACCCCATAAACGGCGGCCAGGCGTGCAGTGAGTTTGTCAGGACTTCCCGAAGAGCATCCCCTTGTCGCAGCAGCAATAAAAAGGCAATGCCAAGAAGACCCGTGACGATTCCGACAAGCACAGCACCAAAAAGCAGGATAAGAGCCTCACCTGGAGCCGATGGAAAATCTTCCGGTATAAAATCCACCTCTTTTTGATTTTCCGAGCCGATCATGAAATCAAGTTCTCTTGAAAGTCAGAGAGGAATCAATTGTTTTCGGTTTCATCCAGTCACCGGTAATGCTAAGTCAGGAACAAACTCAAGGAGCGACCACAACATACCGATCTATCGAAATGAAATCTTACCGTCGCGAACTTTCGTTTCAGCTACCTTGCAGGCGCGGTTTCATCAATATCACGAGCGAGGTTGAAGCCTGCGTGGCCAAGAGCGGGATCAGCGAGGGGCTTTGCCTAGTCAATGCCATGCACATCACGGCAAGTGTCTTCATCAACGATGATGAATCAGGACTCCATGCTGATTTTGAAAAGTGGCTGGAAGGTCTCGCTCCAGAGAAGCCCCATTCCCAATATGCCCATAACGGGGCAGAGGATAACGCCGACGCCCATCTAAAACGCTCCGTCATGGGTCGGGAGGTGATTGTGGCCGTGAGTGCGGGGAAACTTGATTTCGGGCCTTAGGAACAGATCTTTTATGGAGAGTTTGATGGAATGCGCCAAAAACGGGTTCTAGTGAAGATCATCGGGGAGTGAATCAGTCAAACCAGACACCAACTCTTGTTCTCTCGTCCCAATAACACCCTTTTTAGAGCCTCCCTAAAAATGTCAGACCTAGTATTTATGCTGCTTGGCGGGCGATTGAGGGTCATGGCGGAAGGGGTGGGAAAATATCCCTTCTTCCATAACTTGTTGATAATCAACGCTAGGAATTTCTAGCGATGTGACAAGTTTAGCATCAAAGTGTGACAGTTTGCAATGTCATTGCAAAGCAGATGCTTCAGCATAGCGGAGGCGGATTCGTTTGGAGCGGTTATCTCTGAGAGCGGTCTTGAGCTTGATTTGGTGCATTGGTGGGGATAGTAGTCTTTCAAATGGAAACGCTTCTTGAAATCGAGACTGCCGCTGAGACTCTTCCCGAGCCACAGCAACGGGAGTTGTTGCTTTTCCTCGTGGAGCGACTTCGCTCCAAGGGGCCTGCTTTCCCTGAGCCACGGGTTTTCTCCAAAGAACAAATCCAAGGGTGGATTGAAGAGGATGAGGAAGACATGCGCCGCTTTCAGCGTGGGGCGTGAAAGTCTTCCTTGATAGCAGCGTTTTGTTGGCTGCTGTGGGCAGTGCTACAGGCGCATCCCGCGCTATTTTTGAATATCAGAAGGCAGCGGGCTGGGATCTTCTCTACAGCCATTATTCAAGATCGGAGGTTCATTCAAATCTTTCCTTCCTTGGTACCAGCGCGGTTGAGTCATGGGAAAAGCTCTCCCCCGAGTTGATGCTTGTCGGCGATAGTCTGGTGATGGATTGGCCCGTGGTTTTCTTTCCAGCCAAAGACCGCCCGATTCTTTTCACTGCCCTTGCCTATGCGGATGTGTTGCTCACCCTTGATAGAGGAGATTTTGCCCCTCTCATGGGTATTGGATTCTATGGACTCCAGATCATGACACCCGGAGATTTTCTCAATAGAGAAAGAGATGCCGGGAGAATTTAGGGTAAGGAAAACCGGGATTCCCTTCCATTCGACCAAAAAGATACTCATACATTATGATTACCCCCAATGATGTGATTTCGGCTCTGACGAGCCAATTGAAGACTATTTCTGTAAAGATCAAGCCAACCGAACAACTTCGTATTATCTACTCGGGAGACTTCGGCAATATGCAGGCATTCCAGATTACCGCCCATGACCAGAAGTTTCTTTATATCCGCGTAAACTCTGGAGCTCCGGCACACGAGATTATCGCTCTTCCCGAACGATGCTCGTTCATGTTTTCTGTTGTTCCTATAAAAGCTGATGAACCACCGGAGGAGCGGGTTATACTTGGTTTTACTCAACAATAAAATGGCCGACATAACGCAAAGCATTTCGATGGAGCGGAGCAGGCCGAGTTGTTACCATTTCCCTCTCCCTTGCGAGCCGCTGACAGTGGCAAGTCATCCCCGATTATAGACCAAAAATTAAACACCTATGTGGGGAAGTTTATTAGCATTCGTAGTTATTCTTGGGGTTGGAGGTGGATGGTATCTCATCCGTCGCCGCAAACTGCTCGGTCTATTCCAAGTGACCAAAGATCATGGGATTACCATTTTTCTATCTCGCCTTCAGATCGTGATTGGAGGGGCAGTCGATTTTAACGGACAGCCGCGTACATTTTCGGGTGCTACGGTTACTGCAAATGAGGCATCTGCTGCTGCCGCTTTTGGGAGCATCTTTGAATATTTGATCCCCGGCTTGGAAAGCCAACCGGGTCTATTAAAGACTCTCTTCACACGTGATATAAATGTGACGTTGGCCCCCTCACCAAGACAGATAGCAGAAATCCCGACGGATCACACAATTGTTGCAGTAGGATCACCCGGCTATAACTGCGTATCATTATGGATTCAGCAATCATTGAATCCGCTCATCACTTTTGATGCGAACAACACCTCACTTCAACCGCATGGTCAAGCTCCTGTTATCGACCCAACTCAGGGTATGGTTCAGGTGCTTTGGGATGCCAATAATCAACGGCGAGTATTTTATGTTGGTGGTATTTCCGAGGCAGGCACTATTGCGGCGTTGATGTATTTAGCAACCAATTGGCGGGAACTTCGACAGAACCTGGGCAGACGTGACACATATGCAGGACTAGTACGCATCCAGAATGGAAGGTCTGTACTGCTTTCAACCATTCATGCAAACTAAAGCCTAACCAGACGGCCCTTGGTAAATAAGACAAATCAAAATGCTATTGAAATCGAGTGAATCATAATTACTTCGATTCAAGAGTCAGAACACCCCTACTTCTGCTCGCAGAATCAAAGTGAATTTGATTTCAAAGAGGCTTTCTGGGTGAAAAGTCACTACTTGGCAGATAAAAAGTTCCTACAGGAGCGTTAAACGCTCTAAATCAGCCATTGAAGGGCACTCATTGAGTAGGGTTTCGCCTTCTTTCGCGGCATCGGGGGAAGTCCCCTCCTGTCGGTTGGCAAGTTTCTGTTTTCGGCTTTCTACTTCGCTCCCGCAGGCAACTTGTCAGAAGCGAGAAGCTGGAGTGTTTACGCAGCATTTCCAGCGCATAGCGGTACGGCTCGGTCACCAGATATGCCCGTCGTTTCGGCACCAACTCCAAGATGCCCTTCGCACGGAGGGATTCGATGACTTGGCGGTAATGTTCTGGTGCATTCCGATAAGCAGAAACAGCCCCGAAATTGATCAGCAATGAAACCAGTGAGACAGTGCCGGGGTAGTCCTTGGGAATGGCATCGAGAATATGCAGGAGAGCCGTGTATCCTGAGATATGAGAGGGAACAAGCGTAGCCTGCCGAGAAACATGCTTCAGAAATGAGTTTACCAGCTCCGCAGCACGGCGGCGCAAACGCTCAAGAAATTGAAGGGCTTTCTCCCGTGTTGTGAATTGATGCCTGCTGGATCGACTTGTTGTACCATCTCGGTTCCTCTCACGAGGAAACTGAAACCGATTGTCACCACGCAATTCGTGTTGAATTTCGATTCTGATACGGCGGTTTGTTTTCGCGTATATCTTCAACCATTCGCCGGGGGCCGTCTGGATACGCAAAAATGCCATGTCCCCTTCTTGGAAGGATTCCGTCGCCTCATATGTTCTCTTCCCCCGGAATCGCTGGGAGAAGGTCATCAAGTATGGCTCCAAACTCCGAACCATCAAAGAGGGGTCAGGAGACAGCCACTCCCAGTATGTCTCAACTCGCCCAATCGAGTATTCAGGATTACGGACTATAGGAGTACAATCATGAGCACAAACCCTCTCCAACTCAGACTGAAAGGCTGATTCGATGCCTTCCAGAAAACGGGAAACCTGCCCGCTCCATTTTTCTGGAGTGATGTGTTTCTGCAACTCTCTCGAAAGTGGAAACCAGTTGTCGTTGTTATCAAGACACACTTCTCCATCACAGGGAGCAGGAAGTGATAAATGTTCCTGCACGCCTCTCGGCAGGGGAATGGCTACAGCTCGATGTCGGAGAAATTTCGTGGGATTAACGGAAAGTCGTAATTTTCCGGTAAGCACAAACGGGTAATCTCCTTCGTTCTGGCGCACGCTCCAATCGCATTTCCCCGAAAAAAGTGGTGGTGCTACGCGCTCGGTGCGTCCCTCAATAGAAAGCGGTTCTTTGCGAATATCAACGAGGTATCGTTTCTTCGGAAAATTCGGGTTTACCGTGTTGAAAATCCATCCGTACCCTTCGCCATGCTCCTCTCTTGTGCGGGTGTTTCTGTTGACCGGAGGAGGCGCACCAAGGCGTGTCAGAATGAAGAATACATCATCCTCCTCATGAGTTACCGGAATACTCCAAGTCCCTAGGGAGATTTCTACTTTGTCCTGTCTCCCTGTTTCTGGGGATACAGTGCTTAAATCAAATACTGGGAGGAATGATGGGGCTGTCACTCATGAGAGTTTTTCATGAGGTGCCTCACCTCTACAAGAGGGGACTACTTTCTGGTAGCGATTGTGAAATCAATTTCACAGCCTTCAAATCCACTGGTCAGATGTGGCGTAGAATTTTTCAACTCAATGCCTACAATCCTATCTAAAATGCTCTTAGAGAGCAAGTTTCAAAATTTGATTAGCTGGTGTATCCTGTTATATGCAAAGTAATTGTTGCGGGGGTTGGACTCTCAAGCAGATGCACTAGGTTTCCGTTCAAAGTACGGCGCGGAAATCAATTCAATGGACTTGATACGGGCACGCATACTCCGACGATTATAGTGGGCAGTCGTCTGTACATTTGAGTTTCCACGGATTCCTTCAACGGGTGAAGAATATCGTTCAGCGATACACTTTATTTTATACAAAGTAATTGTTCAGAGGTCTTGGACTCTTAAGAAGCTGCGCTAGGCTTTCGTTCAAAATACGGCACGGAAATTAGCTCTGTTGCCTTCATCCGCGCTCGTTCACCTCGTCTGTCATACCGGGCTGTGGTCTGTACATTGGAGTGACCGAGAATCCCGGCCACAGTTGAAATATCAGCCCCCGCATCAAGGAGGTTGCTTGTGGTGGTGCGTCTCAAATCATGCCAGTCGAGATCAGACAGGCTGGCTTGGCTGCATCGTTTTCTCAGAACTCTGTCGGCTGCCGTGGGGGAGATGCATTTTTCGGGGAGGAGTCTTCCGCTTTTCAGAATCGCACAAAAGAGCGGGCCGAACTCAGAGCCAGCCTCAAAGCGGAGCAGCAGCCAATCTTGCAAAAACCGAGCAGCATTCCCGCGAATGAAAATCGTTCGCTCCTTATTCTTCTTACCAATGATTTTGATCCGGTAGTTTCCATCTTCATCAGTGACAAGATTCTCCGCCGCGATAGAGGCAATTTCAGCCCGCCGCGTTCCTGTAGATGCTGCAATGGCAATCATGGCAGCATCACGCGCCCCGGCAGGTGTCGAATCCTTGGAACACTCCCGCAACAGCCCTTTTATTTCTCCCTCTGTCACAAACCGCCCCGCCAATTCCCGGCTTCCTGAATCTCCTTTGATGCTTTGGATTCTGAGCAATTCTTCATTTTCAAGCAGATGCAATTCCCACGCTGAACGCGCCACACCTTTCATTGCTGCCAATGCCTTGTTCCGTGTGGCGGGACTGCCAGCCACTTCAGCAATCACCGCACGAACATGTTCCACTCTCATCAATTCCCAAGGTACAGCTTTCCATGCCTCTTTTCCCGAAAGGGAGGGATTCATGATCCCTGCCGCACGATTCAGGGGTGAAACCATCGTGAGGCGAGAGAGGGGAGAGTTCAAAGAGGCCAGATAGGCGGCGGCTGGATTAGTCGTTGCGCGTTTGGAGAAGAGAGCTGGTTTCGGCCTGCTAGAAAGTGAAATCAATTTCATTGAGGCAGTTTAGCAGCATACAGCGTAATTGTATACTAGAATGTTGATTCTATTAATCTATTTAAGGGAGATTTTGACTGCTAAAATTGGGGGTTCTTGTCACTAGGGAGTCTATAGAGGGCCGGGAAGGGCGGTAACAAACCTGACGCGAAAATCTTCACCTGACTCGACCTGCTGCACCTTGTAATCAGGAAGACTCTTCACAATCTGCCCTCGTCCTGGTTTATGGGTTCCATCGGCGAAGAAGTGGGGCAATGTCTTGAGGTAAACTTTTCATCTCTTCCATAAAACCAGCATAAAATCCGGTAAAGATTGCGATCAAGACAGGTAGAAAAATAGTAAGAAGGACAAGGAGTGTGATTGTAATCAGAATGATACTCAAACAGCCGGGACGGGGACGGGGCTTTTTAGTGTTGGAATATATTGATGTTTGCGGCTGGTGAATGGGTAATGTAGCGGGTGCGGGTGCGGGCCATGTAGTGATGCTCTCCTCAAAGGCAACGGCTACAGAAAACGGCTCCCATTCATCACGCCCTCTTTTAAAGACCTTTGTGAGATGTGAAATCGTTCCTGTCCTTCTCAATTCCACTAGCTCATCTAAAGTGACTGGCCCAACTTGCTGCATAGTTTTATCTGCATACCACCACTTCCTTTCGTCACTTACTGTGGGCAGTGGTGGAAGTCTAGAAACGCCCAATGTCTGCGGGTCTGGTGGTAATGATGCGATTTCAAAAGTCCGCCATTCAGAATCGCCTTTACGGGTAACAAAGGTTTCAAGAGCAATCTCCCCCGATGCCGCAAGTTGCTGAAGCTCTTCAATAGAGACTGGCCCCGTTGGCTTATTCTCTGATTTTACGTAGAACCATATCTTAGAAGAAATATCATTCATTATTACAGTCTCGGAATGAGAGTTTAGCTGGTGATTTTGATACCGCTAATTTGTAGTATTGATCGTAACAACAGGTTTCGGGGTGAAGACTGCATCCGCGTAGGGCTGATCAGTACCAGCACCAGTATATTGGCCCGGCAAATAAAACTCGATGTAGTTGTTCCATGTCCTTTCGCTGTCGATAATCTTTTGAGCAATTGACTCAAGCTCTGATTTGTCAGGAGTGGCTCCAGAAACAGGAACAATTGAAACTTCAAAAGTATGACTCCCATTAGAACGAAATCGTCTATCTAAAATACTATAGGATGAAATTGTTCGATTTGTATTAATTTGGTTGGTGCTGTTGGTTGACGGCACAGAAGCAGATTGAGCTGTTACCTCTGAGGAGGTGTTCGATTTTGGTGAAATAGAAAACTGTGCAACTTTTAACGACGGAATTACTTGGCATGACAGGTTGAGATTCCCCTCCGTGTTCCTATAAGTCTTATCTGGATTATGAAAAGCATCGGAGAAAAGCTGCAAAACCACTTCTTTACGCCGTTCAGGACTGATCGTTGAATCGAGTGCTGTCACCACAATCATTGGCAGGTCAACCATATCTTGAGCTGCTTCCTTCGTACCTCCACTTGCTGTTATCAAAATGTCTAAAATCTTTTGAGTCTGCTGGTCAACAAACCCGAGAATAATGAACTTATCAGTGAGTTGTATGGTGAATGAATCTCCCTTATCACCTTTTGATATTTTGATTTCACCAATATTGAAATAATTGGTTTGGTGAGTTGCTGCCTGAACCTGAGAATTGAAAGAATCCCTGAATTGTTCCGGTGTTAAATCGAATATCTTGGTACTGCTGATTTCAGGGGGTTGGCTGACAGGATTACTTTCTGGCTTGGGCGGCAGCCAGTATGTTTCAGGTTGAGTGAGAGCTGTGACACTTAGGAAAGCAAAGACGAGGAGCGAGAGAATACTTTTCATGATCATTATTGATAGGATAGTCGAACAGTTCGCGTTTCTTTTCCAGAGGAGTCACTCACCAACAATTTCCAAGGGTGGGCATATAGCCTCCCCGGTATTACGAACACCACTACCGTCTGCAATTCGTATCCGGGGTATAATTCGGTGGGGAATACCTGCATTTTTCCATTGTAGAAACACTCGGCATTTTCTCCCCCTGCTATAGAGGGTGCATATACATTCCCCTCATCATCCTGCAATCGCATGTTCTCTCCGTATCCGGGGGTGAACACTGATTTGCCTAAATTCGCCAGCTTGTAGGTAATGGCAAAGCCGATATACCCTTGCGGCGGGATGTTCGGCATATTCATGCCAGTCATTTTATCTTGGAAATAGTAGCCACGATCCCCAACTCGGAATGGCTCTTTCATTCTCAACGAACCATCTGGCGTAGAGGTAGGGGCCGTGCGTGCCGTGGATCGGCCTATGACCGCCCCGTGTGCTAGTTGATTTATGGTGTCTGAGTAGTCGGAACTAAGAAGAGACGGCATCGGTAATACCGACATCGTGAGAAGTAGGATAAAACGAGAGATGGTTTTCATGGTATGGGTGGTTGAATGTTTATCGTGTGTAATGAAGATCGGAAGAGTTCCATGAAGTTGCTTTGGAACCACCAAAAGCTCCTATGTAGGGCCGCATATTTTCCCGCCCCCTCCCGGATGTACGATGTAAGAGATAGGGGCCGGGGGTTGTGAATGGTTCTCTGAATTTTCGTAGAACCACTGTTTCTCATTCCGCAAGCAACCCTCAGAAGTGCTCATAGTGAGAATGCCCTGATGACTAGGCAGGTCTTGTACGCCGTAACGCAATGGCGATCACAACCAATCCCAATGCCATGAATGCATATGATGAAGGTTCAGGGACGGCAGAAATCACGATCCCCATCGGGTTATTCAAGCCCGAGACGAGAGAGGCATTTACAGTCGCGCCCGAGGTCGTGTATTCGCCAATCGTGCCAGTGCCATTGTTTACTACGAAGATGTTGGTTCCCGAGATGGCAAGCCCTACGGGGCTATTGAAGCTCGATGCAAGAGCGTTCGTGATCGTGGCACCCGTGGTGGCATTATATTCGCCAATGGTGCCGTTGCCATTGTTTGCGACAAAGAGGTTGGTTCCCAAGACGGCGATGCCTTGGGGGCTACTCAACCCTGATGAGACAAGAGAGGCATGGATCGCGGCTCCCGTAGTGGCGTTGTATACGCCAATGGTGCTATCGAGAGAGCTGGATACGAAGAGATTGGTTCCCGATACAGCAAGCCCATAGGGTCTCACACCGGAGATAAAGGAAGCATTGATCACGGCACCCGTGGTGGCGTCGTATTCGCCAATGGTCTGGGCACTGGCGTTTGCGACATAGAGGTTATTTCCTGAGATGGCGATCCCCTCGGGAGAAGTCAACCCCGTCACAAGTGAGGCATTAATCGCTGCACCCGTAGTGGCATCATACTCGCCAATGCGCCCGGAGCCAAAGTTTGCGACATAGAGATTGTTTCCTGAGAGTGCCAGCGAAATGGGGTTATTCAACCCTGAGATGAAATTGGTGCTGATCGCGGCTCCCGTAGTGGCGTTGTATACGCCAACGGTGAAGCTGCCATAATTTGCCACATAGATAAGCTGCGCGGAGGCTGATCCGATCCAGAGAAGAGAAGCCGAGGCTGCTAGAAGTGCGTATACTCTGCTGATTTTCATGGAGGGAGCGGGACAGCGCGGCTAAATACGCTGTTCACAACTTTTAAGGTGGATGAAACTTCAGCCACATAAAAGCAAAAAGGCGTAGCATGCTTCGCTCTCAAGTTTCTGGTTTCTAGGATGCTTGTTGGGTGGTTACACCCAAGAAAAAGACCTTTGGCCAGAATGTCTATCGACTCCGCAATGCTGCGAATCTGACACAAGAGATGCTGGCCGAAAAAGCGGACATCAGTCGTAGGTATGTTCAGCTCATTGAAGCCAGCCGCTATACCCCGACTGTTGAAGTGGCGTCTCGTCTCCGCATGGCCTTCGGGGTTTCGTGGGATGAGCTGATGCGGGGGATGTAAAAGGGAAGAGTTCAACTTTCGGGGAGAATGGCTGTTTAGAAAACAGCACTTAGCGTGAATCAGTCAACGGCATAATATACACTTTTTGTATATTTGTCTCTATGGCCTACCCCTGTGCAAGGCCATTTTGAAGAAAACGATCTACAGCGACGAATACACCATCCTCAGAGAGATGCTGAGGGAGACTCGGGAGAGACTGAATTTGTCGCAGGTAGAGCTAGGAAAGATGCTCGGAAAACATCAACCATTCGTCGCCCGTATTGAAAGCGGTCAACGCCGTTTGGATGTGGTGGAGTTCATCCACATGATGCGCATCATGGGAGTGAGCTCCCTTTCGTTTTTGAAAAAGCTCGAAGCAAAAATTCAGAAGCCTGAATAGGTTCTCAGTGGGATAACTCTCAAAGTTGCCGTGGTGTGGCTATACAGGGAGAGAAAGCGAAAAAGCACTGAATCGTCTTTGTGAAACTGATTTCACAATGCCGGGCACTGCATTTCTGACATTTTTCCTACGGGTCAAATCTTGTTGCTCTTGATGAGGTCACGGAGCAGAAAGCGGTGGCATCGCTCTTCATCTTCAGGACAGTGGCACATCAGGGTAATATTCTGCTTTTTGGCAAGTTTTTTGATGAGTCGCAGGGTGAACTTCTGCCCCGCATTACGAATAAGAGGGTTTTTCTTTTCGGTGACATCGTTACCAAGCATCTCCTCCCGGTATTGCTTTCCCCAGTCCTCAACGCCACTTTTTAGGAGTTTTTCACTGGGGCCAAGATTCGCCATCCAGACATCATAGCGAGTCTTTTTCATGCACCTCCCGCGATAGCGCGTAGCGAGGATGCGCAAGCCGTCGTCTTTGTGCTTCGGTTCTGAAACTGATTTTACCTTGATCATTGGAAGACCGTTTAACGCTCATTCTCGGCCTGCTTGGCGTAGAGATGAGTCAGATCGAGTCCCGGATACTCGATTTGCTGAATATATGAAGAATGACGAACTAGTGAAGGACTATCATATAGCTTCTCAGAACTGCGTCCTCCTGAATCCCAACCTCCAAGCATCTCAACATCACCAATAGGTACTCCAGCTTCGCCCAAGGCAGTACGGAATCCGTGACGAAAACTATGAAAGGTAGCTTTGCAGCCATCTCCCAAAACCCCCGTCTTGAAGCGTCCAAACCACTTTGAAAATTTATCGCTGAAGTATCCTGTTTTGGAATTTGGCAGTTCAGGAAAGAGTCGGGGACAATCGACATCAGCACTGCGAGAGGCAACAAAAGCAAGGAATCCAATGTTGACTAGCTCTGGATGAATCGGAATCCGTCGTCTGCTCTGCTCGGTCTTCAATCTTTTGTCGCACTTGCTTCCATCAGCACGGGTGTCCCGGATGAGCAGATAGGGAATCTTCTCCTCGACTATGACATCCTCAGTATAAAGCTGCGCAGCCTCATTGAGACGGCATCCTAAAAACAGTGAAAGAAGGGGCACCCAAAATCTTCCCCGGCGCGGTTGATTGGGGCCGATCTTCGCAAAACCCATCCCGTCATTCTTGCAACCCACATAAAGGGGGGCACGAAAAAGCCTGTTCAACTCATCTGATGAAAAGTGAGCTTTTTTATTTTCCTCATCAGCCCCGAGAAACGCTTTGCGGAGCCTTCGGGCTTTGAAAGGATTTTTTGAAATCCAATCCTTCTCTGCCGCAACATTAAATATCGCCGACATATTTACGAGGTAGTTTTCAAGAGTGGGCCGCTTGAGGATATTTTTGTTACCCTCTTTATCCGCCGCGAGAATGGCCTGTTCCAGAGTCAGCTTGGGATATTTCTTCGCTGAGTTGGAAGGTGCACGGCGCAGTATCGATAGGAGGCGGTCTATATCCTCACCTTGAATCGATTTGAGAGGAGTATCGTTGCCAATGACTTCGGAGAGAACGCGCTCTGGAACAATATATGTCTTTTTAGTGCCTGCTGTGGTGTTTTCAGCGGCCAGCAGTTTTTTATAGAGAGCAAGCAAATCACCAAGAGTCTTCGTCTCTTTTTCATCTTCTTTCTGAGGAATAGACGTATGAGCAAAAACCTTTTGTAAGAACGACTCTCGGGCTTTCACCGAATGGCGAGATACACGATCCATGCTGCGACGGACATTTTCCAAACGAGCCCGCCTGAAAAGGGTGAGGAGTTTCTTGTATGACGGACTCTCCTCTTCCAGAGCCAAGCCTTCCTTCTCCAAAATGTGAGGAAGTTCGCTCGTGGAATCCCCTTCATCTTCACGGTAATGGGGACTACCCCCGCGATACACCTCTTCATCAATGGAGAGGGTATCCAACACATCAGCCAATTCATCTTCACCAAGTTTCCGCCCCCTCTCTTCCCACCAATTTTCAGAATCTTTTTCGAGTTGAATAAAGAACCGATAAACCAAGGTGTGTATTTCGTGCTCTGAGATTTCCTGCCTTTTTTGCATGGCAACCGGATTCTCAGGCGGGATAATTTTCTGCCTCTCGATCTCAAAAAATTCGTTCAGCTTGCCAATTTCATGATGGAGAATTTTTTTGGCTTCCTTCCAATCAGATGTCTTGAGTGACTTGCGATGCACTTCCCCAAGATGCAGCCGCAGGTCTTTCGGTACTTTTACATTGAGGTAATAGCGGGAACCTCGACGCATCAAATGCGTGTGTCTGGGCATGGGTGTTGGAAGGTCAGGTGTGACAGTTTGGTGTGACATCACTTGATTCCCATGCGTTGATTATCAACATTTTACCAAGTTTACTCTTGGTATTCAAGCTATTGGCGGAAGGGGTGGGATTCGAACCCACGGTGGGAATAACCCCACGCTCGATTTCGAGTCGAGTGCCTTCGACCGGGCTCAGCCACCCTTCCTGAAAACTTGGCTACTCATCCTATTCCTTCATGCAGAAAGGTCAAGGGATCCGCAGCCTGTTAAAATTC
>JBAXTN010000016.1:0-44917 GCA_037130175.1 bacterium
CAGATGAATGCTTTCTTTTAGTTTTCATTTTGCGCTCCTCCATTTCTGCGCATGATTTGCTCAACACTTTCTACTTCGATAAGAAGGAACCGCCTAATGGCTCCTCGCCCTTCTCCGAATTTGATGCCAGGAAAGCCACATTTAGCCATTGTGCGTCCTGCGGTAGATCTGTGGCACATCCAGCGATTGGCTAGCTGGAGCGGAGATAAATAATTTTCACTCATACTATTCATGCGCGATTTTTATTGGTTCTGAAATGATCCAAATCCTCGACTTCTCGCCCGAGTTATCGGTTGAGCGGTAATTTGAATATTTTTATCCCACACCCCCTTGCGCAACCCAGATCGGTATAGTAAGACAAATATTATGAAGGATATTTCTAAGAAACGGGCTGACCGCTTGATCAGAATTGCCAACGATGTTATCAAGTCCCGAACTCCTGACATCACCTTCCGCAAAATTCTCAACGGACTCAACATACCCGGGAAGGATCGTCTGATCCTTCAGGAAGCATTTGCTACCAATGATCTATTGAAATATATTAGAAATTTAGATGGCGACCTAAAAAAGGATGGCAAAATAACATTCTCTCTGAAGGGATTAAAAACCTTTCAGATGACATCGCAACAAATCGCAAAAAGCATTGTCGTTTCAAAAGAGAAAGTTCCGGATCTACTTCGACGAGCTAAGAGACTTGGGAAAGGGAATTATGAAGCCGCAATAGGCGAGCCCAGTGCGATGGTATCAGCAGTCTGGATAAGTCCATTTGTGCGTTTTGCGCTTTTGGATATCGATTCAAGTGTGTTGCTCCCATGCAATGATACACCTTCTTTGGATCTGAGGGCTGCAATAGCTTCTCTGGAGCGGGCACCACTTCTGGAATTTTCTACAGCAATTAACGAAGCCATTTGTTCTACGAGTCCATTCCGCTGCAACGAAGAGAGGAGTATCACCTCTCTGAACCGTTCCGATCTGGTTCAATTTGAACATTTTCTTGCCTCGATTCCTCCAAAAATAAAGATGAAAACGAGAATTTCCATCATTGAACTCATCCTTCCGAGTGCATTTTCATCTCCCAGAGAAAAGGAGTTAGAGAAGCGGTTAGAGAAGCGCATTCAGGAAAAAGCTGGAGCTCATCGGGTAGTTATTGTTCCCCATGGATTTACGAATTACCTGATCGCAGTGATGAGCAACATTGATCATGAACGTTGTACGGCTGGGTATTTTTCTAGTCTTCGGTCGGTAGTGACACCTTCCTTAGCCAAAATAAGGACGGTTAAATATCAACAGGTTGTTTATTACACGTGGAAAAACCCGGATGAACCTCATGTTGGCCATCCTGAGAGGGATAAGCTACGCTGCGACACCACAACACTTTACCCGGGTGACAGAACATCGAATGAGGCAATCCCGCTCCTTCCTATGGGGACAGGTGAAAAAATAGTTTTTAACAGTTCAGTTCAAAAACTAGAAGTCGATGTTTCCGAATTTATGGAGACTTTTTTTCAGGCGATAGTTTCTCCTGAATTTGTTGAAAATATCGAGCTGGCTAACAGGGTTTCAGGCTTAAAGGATGCATTTGAACTGGAAAAAGGGTTGAACACGATTCTTGAACCATGGCAACTCAACCCATTGGACGCCCATACACGTTTTATTAAAATCCATCCCGAGCAGTATTTTCAAAGACAGCTTGTGTGCTGTGTACATTTAATGAGTTTTTCTGCTGAGTTCATCTATTTTGCGGGACGCAAGATATTCGATGGGTTAAAAAATAAATGGCAATTGGCTATCTGCGACGCTCTCCGGGTAAATGGATTAAAATCAAGTGACTACCTGGTCACTTCAGGTCGGACAAAACAATTCAGCGAAGTCAAAGCAAGAAGCCTCATCATCTCTCATTTAAAACAGATTCATTTATCCTTTAATGAAGCTGTGATGGCGGAAATTCCAACGCTCTTGGAAATGGCCTATGGAGATCCCATTAATCAAAACATCAATCGAATTTTAAAGGATTCAAAACTCAGAAAATTTCTGCCAAAAGAATGCTTCATGGATGTTGAGACGGCATATGGCGAACTTGTTTCCTATTGCGAGGAAGAAGCCAAACTCGATTTTCCCTCCATGAAACAGCCTCTCTCACTGGACCATGCATCCGCCTTGAATCAGGGTGAGGAGGAAGGGGGGGCGGGCTTATCGCTGTATGAACAAATCCCATCGTTCACGGAGGAAATGATGATCTTAAGATCCGAAAACTTCATTACCAATGTTTCCGCTGGAAGACTTCCTTTACTCAATGAAGGTACGATTGACGCGGCTATAGACATCGCTTTGGAACTTGGAGAACGAGGACATGACAGGGACATCTTTCTCGACCAACTTCCTCGTGAGCTTGCCTTGATCGTTCGGTCGAGATTTTAATCTGCCTCCGGGAGTAAAATATACTGCGCGTAGTGCTTCTCCACAATCTGGTGACTATTACCCATGAGTTTGGCGATTTTGAAGAGGGAGGCACCATTTTTGGCTAGGTTTGTGGCATAGGTGTGGCGGTACTCATTACAAGTCCAGGAGAGTCCAGCCTTCTTATTCAGAGCTGCAAGCGTTTTGGAAAAATTATCCGCCGTCCACCGTTCATTATTCCATCCGGGCAAAAGCCAATAATTGTCATGCTTTTCAAGGTGCTTGATCAGGCGTTCCCTGAGTACCAATGGGACAGGGACATCACGCCAGCCGGTTTTAAGCTTTCGCGGTTTTTGAGTTCGCTGATCGATGTATTTAGCCACTTTGAGAAATTTTCGGTCAGTGGAAATATCTTCGCTCCTTAGGCCCGTCATTTCTTCACGGCGCAGTCCCGCGTGGATCATGATTTCAACCCCGAGCTGAATCATTGGCTCAGTGGCAAGGGCTTTCACTTGTTTCCCAATGTCCGCATCCGACAAAAACGAAATCACCTCATTTTTGTTTTGGTAGGTGGGGAGGGCCGCCGCGGGATTGGGGCGCAGCGGGTTGGAAGGAACAAAAAGTGAAAGATCGATCATCTTCTCGATGAAGTGATGAAAAACCTGCCTGTAATGTTTTCTCGTGGAATCTTCAATTTCCCGAGTTGAGACAAAGTCCGCCAAAACCACTGGGGTCAAACCGTCCAGTGTTTTATTTTTGAAGAATGCAGGAGAAATCGTCCGACAAGATTCCCCGGTGGCCTCTTCAACCACAGCCGATCCGAAGAACGCCCTCAAAATGGAAAGCTTCCCCGCGGCATGGTGTGAATCATTCTCCGCCTTGATGAAGGAGTAATAGGAGCGCAGGGCCTCGATGACTGTTGCAGACTTGAGATGAGAGAGGGGAGTGATGATACTGTCTGGGTTTGATGTCTGTTTACCGAGCACACCCTGGCCAAGTATTTCGTTTAACGAAGCGGGCATGGGAGTGAGTTCCGGACGCCGGAGCTCGATTTCTGCTTCCAGGCGCCGCAGAATCTTCTTTGCAGCACTCTCATCGGAAGTTCCAAGGCTGGCACGATGGCAGCGAGCATCGAGTGGGTGATAGAATTTCACCCACCACAATCCGCGTTTTCCGTTTTTTCGGAAATAAATCGTCGCCATGGTATTCATGGGCGAAAAATTCTGGTTCCGAAACGATCCAAACCGTTACCGAGAGGGCTAAAAAATCTCTCACGGGCACAGTTGGGCCGTTTCACGGGCACAGTTGGGCCGTTTCACGGGCACAGTGGTTGTTTTCGCCTGTTATTTGGCGAGGGCTGAGGGGTGAGACAACCTCCTCAAAATGAACCACTTAGTAGTGGTGGCGGGGGTAGGATTTGAACCTACGACCTTCAGGTTATGAGCCTGACGAGCTACCGGGCTGCTCCACCCCGCGTCGAGGAAGTAGAAATTAGCACCGAATGTCTTGCCCGCAAGGCATTTCTTAAATCAATCCCACGGCACGGCGAATTCGATCCATAACAGGTAGGGTATTTGCGCTGGCCCTTTCCGCTCCATCGCGGAGGATTCGATCGACTTCGGCAGGATCGTCGGAAAAGCGTTTGCGAGCCTCCCTCATCGGTATGAAATATTCCCAGACCGCCGCGAAGAGTCTTTTTTTGAATTCTCCGTATCCCTTTCCTCCAGCAAGGAAATCGGCTTCCATTGCGGCGTAGTCGGCCGGTGAAGCCACATGCCGGTAGATGCCGAGAATGGCGGAGCCCTCAATAGGTTTGGGTGCCTCCACAGGGGTGGAGTCTGTCTGGATGCCCATGATTTTTTTCTTTAGAGGAGCCTCTTCCAAAAAGAGTTCCAGTGTGTTGCCGTAGCTTTTGCTCATCTTGGCCCCGTCGGTTCCTGGAATAGCGGCGGATTCGTCACGGATGAGCGGTTCGGGGAGTTTGAAGACTTCGCCGTAGAGTTCGTTGATCTTGACCGCAATGTCACGGGTCACTTCGAGATGCTGTTTCTGGTCGCGCCCCACCGGAACGACATCACTGTCATAGGCAAGGATATCTGCGGCCATAAGCACCGGGTAGGAGAATAGCCCCAGCGAGGCATGAAGTCCCTTGGCAAGCTTGTCCTTGTAGGAATGACAGCGCTCAAGCAGACCCATAGGCGTGACCGTGGACAGAATCCATGAGAGTTCGGAAATGCAGGCGATGTCGCTTTGGCGAAAGAGGCAGGATTTGACCGGATCGAGTCCGCACGCAAGGAAGTCGATCGCTATCTCCCGTGTGTTGCGTCGCAGTGCTTCGGGATCCCTTACGGTCGTGAGTGCATGGAGATCGGCAATGAAATAAAGGGCATCACCCTTTTCCTGAAGCTCGATGGCCGGTTTCATCATCCCGAAGTAGTTGCCGAGATGGGGGAGTCCGGTGGGTTGGATTCCTGATAAGATGCGCATGAGAATGAAGTTGTCAGTAGATGGGCTTGCGATGGATCCAGATACTCTGGAGCAGTCCGAGGCATGCGATGGTGATGAGAAGGAAGGAGCCTCCGTAACTGACCAGCGGCAGGGGGAGACCCGTAATGGGGGTGACGGCAACAGTCATTCCGATGTTCATAAAGACATGGGTGAAGAGAAGCATGACGATCCCCACGGCAAGCAGGCGTCCCAGTTGGTCACGAGACTGGGAGGCTATATAGAGACCAGCGAGTAAAAGAAGGGCGAAGGAGGGTATTAAAATCAGCGCCCCCAGAAACCCATGCTGTTCACCAAAGACCGAGTAAATAAAATCTGTGTGGACGATGGTACTGGGAAGATAACCAAGTTCGTTGAGCGTATTGTGAGCTTTGAAGCCTTTGCCCCAGAATCCTGCGCTGCCAATCGCATTGAGCGATTGGTTGATGCTCCAGCCTGCGCCTTTGGGATCGAGTGAGGGATCAAGAAAGATGAGGATACGATCTTTCTGATAAGGCTTGAGTCCGAAGTTCACAACGACCGGCATGAAGGCAATGCCAATCAAAAGCAGGGTAACAAGATAGCGCACCTGCACCCCTCCGACATAGAGCAGGGCAAAGAGGACGGGTAGCCAGACAAGAGTTCCTCCCAGATAGGGTTGGATCAGGATCAGGACGCATGGTATCGCCAGAATACCGAGGCAAATGAGAATCCGAAGGGCAGAATGCATGTCCGAGGATTCGCTAAGAAAGAGTGCGAAGACGAGAACGCCGCCAAAGATAGCCATCTGCGAAGGCTGGAAGTTTCCAAAGCCAAGATTGAGCCAGCTGCGGGCACCGAAAACCTTGACCCCGATAAAGAAGACCAGGATGAGAAGGAGTACGCTGACTACATAGATGGGGATCGCACCCAGGCGCACCCAGCGATAGTCATTGAAAGCGATCACAAAATATACGGGCAGGCAGATGAAGAACCAGCGTATCTGGCTTGTCCAGAACGGGGCATCCCTCATCCATGTCGCGCTGTAAATTGCGTAAATTCCAAAGACGCAGAATGCCAGCATCAACAGCAGCAGAGGCTTGTTCATGGCTTGGAATTTCCGTGAGAGTGTCAGGGTATTCATGAAAAACAGAAGGGAGTGATCCTCGGATGCTAGGCCTCGAGTCGTGGAACTGCTGCAAGGAGTTCCCGGGTGTAGGGATGGGAGGGATTCTCAAGCACCTCCCTTGCGGGGCCTGATTCGACAATTTTACCTTGATGGAGCACAAGTACCGAGTCGCTGATATGCTCCACAACGGCAAGATCGTGAGCGATGAAGAGCAGGGCGACTCCCAGTTCTTCCTGAAGATCCTGCAACAGGTTGACAATCTGGGCCTGTACGCTGACATCAAGCGCACTCACCGGTTCGTCACAGATGAGCAACTCGGGTTCCACCGCCAAGGCGCGGGCGATGCCAATGCGCTGGCGCTGACCTCCGCTGAACTCATGCGGATAGCGCCGCATCATTTCCGCCTTGAGGCCGACGCGCCTGAGCAGGGCTGCAACACGGGTTTCCCGTTCCTGAGCCCCAAGGGCACGAAAGTGTATTTCGAGAGCCTCACCGATGATGCGACCGACAGTCATGCGGGGATTGAGCGAGCCGAATGGATCCTGAAAGATGTATTGGATCCGGCGTCGAAGGGGACGGAATGCCTGTTCGCTCAGGGGGAGGATGTCCTCACCCTTCCAAAGAGCCTTTCCCGATGTGGAGGGAATCAGTTTGACGAGGGTTCTTCCTATCGTGGTTTTGCCACTGCCGCTCTCACCGACAAGTCCTACGGTTTTTCCGGAAGGGATGGTAAAGCTGACCCCGTCGACAGCCTTGAAAACGCTTGTCTGCCTCCTCATCAATCCTGAATGGATCGGAAAATGAACATTGAGATTGCAGACTTCCAAGAGCGGCGGAGTCTGGTTTGGTGAAGTCTGATTCATTGACGGCATCCTTTTTCAAGCACAGCCACGAATTCCTCGCGTTTTTGTACCTCGAGGAGTGTGCGGAGAGTCTCTTCCTCACGACAGACCCTCGATATTGCACCTAGAATCCGCAGATACTCGTTATTCATCGCTTCAGGGATTGCAGCAAGGAAGACAAGGTGGGTTTTCTCACCGCCCGGATTGGAAGTGAATCCCGCTGTGCTTCGCCCGACGGCGAGCACAAGGGAGGAGACGCTTTCGGTTCTTCCGTGATGGAGAAACAAGGCACCGGGACATTCCTTGAAGCTCTCGCTTTGGGAGTTGGCAAGCAGGGAGGTACGAAGGCGTTCCCAGTCCTTGATCCGATGGTCGCTTCTAAGTGTGGAAAGCACTTCCTCCAGGGCATCACGGTGATCAGTGGCCTTGAGTTGGAGTTGGATGTCCTTAGGTAGCAAGGAAGAAGTGAGCAGACTCATATTTCAGTTGGAACAATACTCTACAGGCTTTGGCTCGCTGGATTGAATCAAATGTTGCTTCCCGTCCATTTGAGTTTTTGACGAAGGATGTCGGGGAAGGTCGCTTCAGGCATCATGGCGAGGGGAAGAGTCTCGCGAGAAAGTCGCAGGATAACCTTCTGCGAGGGGTTAAGGGCATGTGGCGTGCGTCCGTCAATGGTGACAAATATTTCCTGATATCCGGCAGACCAGATGACCACTTCACTCTTATCGGAGATAACCAAAGAACGGTTGCTAAGGACATGTGGGCAGATCGGTGTGATCACCAACGAGTGGCTGTCGGGCATGAGAATAGGGCCTCCGGCAGCCAGGGAATAGGCTGTCGAGCCCGTAGGAGTGGCGACGATCAATCCATCCGCATGGTATTCCGTCAATGCCTCACCGGCCACAGTCGTATGGAGTTTCACAAGTTGTGAGCGTTCGCCGCGACTGATGGTGACATCATTGAGAGCCCGTTCCAGCCGAATGCTCCCCTCGGGACTGCTGATCTCGACATCCAGAAGGCTGCGCGGACTGAGCAGGAATTTTCCCTCGACCACTGATTCCACAGCACGAAGATACTCTCCGGAGCCAAGACAGGTTAGGAAGCCCAACGAGCCGATGTTGATCCCAAAAATGGGTCGGATGCAACCTCCCGACCGGTGGAGGGTTCTGAGAATGCTGCCATCTCCACCCATGACAAGCAGAAGATCGCACTCCGCGGCCAGTGTGGCCTCATCCATTGATGAGGGCTCTCCTACAAGGGCGGCGGTCATTTTTTCCATCAGGAATCTTGCCTTGCGTCGTCTGAGCTCCGTGATCACCGCCCTCACGACACTCTCCGCCCCCTCCTTGCCGGAATGCGCTATCAATCCTATCATTGCCGGTGGGGGATTCATCACGCCGAGCGGGGATGCTGAGGCCCTGGCTCTCCTCTTCTGAGCAGTGCCAGAAACTCGATGTTTCCGGATGTACCGGGGAGGGGGGATTCCATCACGCCGTCAACACGGTGCCCCGCTTCGATCACCCATGTGCGAACTGACTCAACAGCCTTTTGTCTTGCAGTCGCATCCCGGACGATGCCTCCCTTGCCGATTTCGGAACGGGAAAGCTCGAATTGTGGTTTGATCAGGACTATCATTCTTCCTTCCGGGTTAAGTAACTCAAAGGCGGCAGGCAGTATCTTCGTCAATGAAATAAAACTCAAATCCCCGACGATCAGATCAAACCGGCGGGAGAAATCGGCGGGTGTGAGGTAGCGGGCATTGATTCCCTCACGAACTTCCACTCTCGGATCCTGTCGTAGAGCCCATGCCAATTGTCCCCGTCCCACATCCACTGCCGTGACATGGGCGGCCCAATGCTGGAGGAGGCAGTCGGTGAATCCACCCGTTGAAGAACCAAGATCCAGGCAGGTCATCCCCATCGGATCGATTGAAAATCCGCTCAAGGCCCCTTCGAGTTTATGACCTCCCCGACCGACAAAACGGTCTCGTCCGGTAATGAGAATTTCACTTTCGGGGTTGATCTTGGTGCCCGGTTTGTCAGCGATCTGCCCCGCCACCGTGATCTGTCCGGCGAGAATGGCCCGTTGAGCTTTTTCCCTGGAATCGAAATGTCCCGCCTCGTGAAGGTGCTGATCGAGACGGATGCGCGTGATGGTTCCCTTCATGCGGGTTGCCCGAGCGTCAACAACTCGGCAGGTGATGATATCATGTATGCAGGTTCTAGGAGTGCGAGTGCTTCCGGTGAGTTATACCCCCAGGTGACGGCAGTCATGCGGAGACCTGTTTCCTTTGCCGCCTCGATATCCCTTGTTTCGTCACCGATATAAAGAATTTCGGTAGGGGAGAGTTTTTCCCTGCGAAGTATGCGGCGAATTTCACGCCCCTTACCAAAGAGCTTGGAAGAACAGCTGACAAATTCAAAATAGCGCAATCCGTGCCTGCCAAGGAAAGCCTCGACATTGGTCTGGTTATTGGAAGTCAGGATCGCGAGGCGCTCACCCCTCCTGTGAAGGGTGGCGAGTACCTCGGGTATGCCTGGGACGGGTTCCACTAGATGAATCCGGTCATGAAGAAGCTGGAGTCCTCGTTTGGCGATCGAAGGCACTTTCCATTTACTGATGCCAAGATGGCTGATGAACTGGCGGGTGTTCATCCGGCGAGCTTCATCCAACTGATCGAGGGGGAGTTCCCTGAAGCCGAATTCCCGGGACATCTCGTTGAGTATCTGATGGGCGATGGGGCGTGTGTCAGCAAGGGTTCCGTCAAAATCAAATAGATGGAGGGCATGGTCGTTACTGGTCTTTCCTGTGACAATCCCAGTGGGTGATGCGGGGGTGTTCATAGGGTGTGTCATGCGGCAAGTGTGAGGCAATCCGGTTCCATCATGACAAATTTAACGCAACTTTAAAGTGGACATTCTACAAAGTCTGAATTGGAACGGAGTTTGCTTCACAAAATGCCTTCTGGTTTCAGAGAATGCTTGAACAGTTTTCGATGAGCAGCGAAGTAAAAGTCCTCTTAGAACACATCCACTCACCATCACCCCATTCAATATGACCTCGAAAGCCGGATTCCAATCCACTATTGACACTTCTGTTCCCGGCCTGAAGGCCCTGATTCAAAATCAGCTCAAGTTTGGTCTCGCGAGGGATGCTCAAAATGCATCCAAAAGAGATTGGTGGCATGCGACGGCCAAGGCGGTTCAGTCCATCATCATCGAGCGGATGATCGCTACCCAGACCAAGCACAACAGCGTCAACACCCGAAGAGTCTATTATCTCTCCCTCGAGTTTCTGATGGGTCGCCTCTACATCAACAGTTTTTACAACGCCGGTGTGTTCAAGAATATGGAGCTGGCCATCACGGAACTAGGCTTGGATATCGAGGAGCTCAGAAATGAGGAATATGACATGGGGTTGGGCAATGGCGGACTCGGGAGACTTGCCGCCTGCTTCCTTGACTCCCTGGCAACATTGGATCTTCCGGCAGTGGGTTATGGCATCCATTACCAGTACGGTCTTTTCAAACAGGAATTCCGCAACGGCTATCAGGTCGAGCTTCCGGATGACTGGATGAAATACGGCACGCCGTGGGAGATTGTGCGTCCGCAGCATACCACTGAAATCGAGCTCTACGGTCAGGTGGAGAATATCTTCGATGATCTGGGCCACTACATTCCCAAATGGACCAATACCAAGAAACTCACCGGAGTTCCCTACGACATCCCTATTCCCGGGTATGGAACAGACACAGTCAACTTCCTTAGGCTTTGGGAGTCGAAAGCGCACGAGGATTTTAATTTTGAGGCCTTCAACCGAGGGGGATATGAGGAGGCCGTTCGGGAAAAAAATGTCAGTGAGACCGTTTCCAAGGTTTTGTATCCGAATGACAAAACGGAAAGCGGCAAGGAACTCCGACTCATCCAGCAGTATTTCTTCGTTGCGTGTTCGCTCAAAGACATCATCCGCCGCTTCCGCAGGAACAATGAGGATTGGAATGATTTTCCTGAGAAAGTCACTATTCAGCTCAACGATACCCATCCGGCGATCGCCGTGGTCGAACTTCAGCGCCTATTCCATGATGTGTATGGAATGCCCTGGGACGAGGCATGGGGTATCGTCACCAGAACCTTTGCCTACACCAACCACACGCTGCTTCCGGAGGCATTGGAAAAATGGAGCGTGGGGCTGTTCCAGAAAGTACTGCCACGCCACCTGCAAATCATCTTTGAGATTAACAAGCAGTTTCTCAAACAGGTGGAGGCAAAATGGCCGGGCGATTTGGAAAAAGTGCGCAAGCTTTCCCTTATTGAGGAGGGGAATCAGCAGATGGTGCGCATGGCCAATCTCTCCGTGGTCGGCAGTCACTCGGTGAACGGTGTGGCGGCTCTTCACACCCAGCTGCTTAAAAGCGATCTCTTCCCGGAATTCGACGAACTCTTTCCCAAGAAATTCAATAACAAAACCAACGGCATCACTCCTCGGCGCTGGCTCCTGGCTTGTAATCCCCGGCTGAGCGAATTGATCACCTCCAAGATCGGCAGGGGATGGGAGCGCAACCTTGATGAACTTCGCGGGCTTGAGGCCTATGCCAAGGATCCTGGCTTCCAGAAGAAGTTCATGGATGTGAAGCACGCCAACAAGATCGACCTTGCCCGGATCATCAAGGCTGAGTGTGGCGTGGAGGTCAATCCGTCCGCTTTGTTCGATGTTCAGATTAAGCGCCTGCATGAATACAAGCGTCAGCATCTCAATCTTCTCCATATCCTCGCGCTCTATCGGAGGCTCCTTCAAAATCCCGGGTTGGATATCGTACCACGGGTGTTCATCTTTGCAGCCAAAGCTGCCCCTGGATATGATCTTGCAAAGAACATCATCAAGGCCATCAATGCCGTCGGATCCAAGATCAATTCCGATGCCAGAATCAAAGACAAACTCAAGGTCGTCTTTCTGCCCAACTATCGGGTTTCGCTGGCACAGCGCATCGTGCCTGCAGCAGACATTTCTGAACAGATTTCAACCGCCGGAAAAGAGGCTTCAGGAACAGGCAATATGAAACTCTCCCTCAACGGGGCACTCACGATAGGCACGCTGGATGGTGCCAATGTGGAGATCAAGGAAGAGGTTGGAGATGAGAATATCTTCATCTTCGGAATGACAGTTGATGAGGTCAACGCACTCTGGAAACGGGGATATAACCCTCAGGAATTTTTGGCAAAGGACGAGGAATTGAGGGCGGTGGTGGATTGGGTAGGATCGAACTTCTTCACTCCCGACGAACCTCCCGGAGTCTTCAATATGCTGCGGGACAATCTTGTCTATAGTGATCCCTTCCTATGCCTCCCTGACTTCCGTTCCTACAGTGATGCTCAGGAGAAAGTGGACGCAGCATTCAAAGACAAAGCCCGATGGGCTGAGATGGCCATTCTCAACACCGCACGCATGGGCAAGTTCTCGAGCGATCGAACGATTGCCGAATACGCCCGTGAAATATGGCGTCTCGATCCCGTGAAATTCTGAGAAATAGCTGACCGGATCATTCTGCTTTAGGATAATGTCACAGGTTGCGGCTTGTGACTTCATTCCTGTAGTATTCATCTATGATCATTATTGTCGGGGCTGGGCTTGCCGGGCTTGCATGTGCTACCCGGCTCGAAGAAGCTGGTGTGGATTGGTTGCTGCTGGAGGCTTCAACCAAACCGGGAGGGCGTGTTGCGACAGAAATTACAGTAGAGGGATACCGCCTTGATCGAGGTTTTCAGGTACTGCTGGATTCCTATCCGACAGCTCGACGACTGCTTGACATCGAAGCCCTGCATCCGAGCTATTTTGATAGCGGCGCCCTTCTGATCAACAGGGATCCCGCTGGCAATGTGGAGTGTTCACGCTTTCTCAATCCACTGGCTCATCCCAACCATGCGCTGGGAAGTCTCTTGTCGCCTGCATTTTCGTGGAGCGAGAAACTTTCCCTCGCAGCTCATGCGCTCGTTCAGATCCTGACTCCGGATGGATGGCTCTTAAAAAATGAAACGGGACATTCCACAATCGAGGAACTCCATCGGCTCGGACTTGATGGGGGTATGCGAAAACGCTTTCTGAAACCGTTTTTCTCCGGTGTATTTTTGGAGAACAAACTCGAAACAGAGGCATCAATTTTCCGTTACGATTTGAAGAAATTCGCATTGGGCAGGGCTCTTCTGCCCGCACAGGGGATGGGGGCGATTCCCAGACAACTTGCCTCCCGACTCCCTGTTGCGCGTCAGAAATATGGGACGAAGGTGACGGCTCTTCACCGAAAGGGGGATCGATTCACGGGAGTCACTCTGGCCGATGGAAGCGAGATGGAGTGCGATGAGTTGGTTCTTGCCACCGATGAGCAGGCGACCCGTTTCCTGTTGGGGCTTCCTCCAGGGCGTGATTGGCACGCAGTGACGACCCTCTATTTTACCGGTGAGAGTCCCCTCTATGAAGGAGGATTGATCGTCCTCCCATCATGCGACAACGGACATGTCTCTCATTTCTGCGATCTCACCAACATCACAGCAGATTATGCCCCCCACGGAAGGAGACTGCTCTCAGCCACACTGTTGAATCCTCAGGCAGTTGATTTCCAGAAACTGGTTTCGCTGGTTCAGGCAGAGATCGCTTCACTGCTCCCGGCTTTTGCAGATTGGGAATTTCTGAAGGAAATCAGCATCCCTCGGGCCCTCCCTCCGCGTCTTCCCGGATACGGAAAGGACCTTATGGCGACCCGTTTTGCACCAAATCTCTCCCTGGCCGGGGATCAGATTGGCCCCGTAAGCATCGAGGCGGCGTTGTCGAGCGGTCTCGATGTTGCCGTTTCATTGCTGGAAAATTCCTAGCAACATTGTCAGCATCACCCGATGATAGCCTTTTCCACAAACTGGAATGCCGGGCGGGAGAAGGATGGAAGTCGTCTCATTGCCGAAATCCTTGACCTTGGATTTGACTCAATAGAGCTGGGACATGGACTGAATGTCTCGCAGTTACAGGGCATCCGTAAGTCCTATGCAGAGGGAACATTTCGGATTCCCAGCGTTCATAACTTTTGTCCAATGCCGGTTGAGATCATGACCGATAATCCCGACTGTTATGAATTCACCTCATATCGTCCTGCGGATCGTGAGCGGGCCATTCAGCTCACGCGACGGACGATGGCCACCGCACAGGAATTTGGGGCGCGCTTCGTCGTGCTGCATCTGGGAAGGGTAACTCCCCTGCGCGGTATGGGGGATTCTCTCCTGGCGAAACTTGTGAAAACCGGAGTGGCCAGCAGGGAATATGCACGCTTCAAACTGGAGCAGTTTGCTAAGAGAGAGAAAGCGGCCCAAGCTTATCTTGACCGGGTAATTTCGCTGCTTGAGCCGCTGGTGGAAGAGGCTGTGAAGATGGATCTCACGCTTTGCATCGAAAATCGCAGCGACTATGAGGCGATTCCCAGTGAACGGGAGTTGCTGGCCATTCTTAAGAGGTTTGATTCGCCTCATCTGCGCTACTGGCATGATTTTGGTCATGCCCAGATGCGGGAGGATATGGGCCTTCTGGATCATGCCCAGTGGCTCGGAGAGATTGCCCCCTACGCCGCCGGTGCCCACTTGCAGGATGCGGCATGGCCGGACAAGGATCACCTTGTTCCCTTTGAGGGAGAGATTCCCTTCGACCGATTGGTGCCTCTTCTGCCATCATCTCTGCCTTACATTATGGAACTTTCAGCAACGGCGTCTCCGGCTTCAATCCGTGCCGCCGTGGACAACTGGAAATCAAGTTTCAATATCATCCCATGAATCTAAAAAAAATCGTCATGACCCTGCTACAGGCAGGTGTCACCCTGCTGCTCCTCTGGTTGCTTTTCCATGATCCGGCCAAGCGGCAGCAGATGGTCGAGGCCCTTCATACGGCCAATCTTGTCTGGCTCATCCCCGGTTTTGTCAGTTTCGGCCTGGTGTTGCTGATCGGTACCATTCGTTGGAATCTTCTCATGCAGGTTCAGGGGATCAGGATGGGTTTCTTCCGTGTCTGGCAGTTGGTGATGATCGGAATGTTCTTCAATCTCTGCCTGCCTGGAGGAGTTGGGGGGGATCTCGTGAAGGTCTTCTTTGCTATGCGTGAGGCTCCCAAGTCGAAGAGTGCAGTGTTTTTGAGTATCGTCGCGGATCGTAGCACCGGCATGTTTGCCCTGATCCTCGTTTCCATCGGGGTTTTTGGTTACTTCCACGGTATTCTGATGTCGCTGCCGATGGTCAGGGCCTTTCTGCTTGTGGTCAGCATCATCTTCTGCGGATTCATTGGTCTTATCGTCATGGGACTGATCATCGACCGCTTTCATCTTGCCAAGCGTCTGCCCGCCAAAATGCCAGGCTATGCCGCCGTGCTCGACATCGCCCGTGCCTTTTCTGTTTATGCCCGTGCATGGAAGGCCATTGTGGTTGCTATAGGTCTTTCCTTGCTGCTTAACCTCTTCATCTTTGGAACGGCAATTTTTGCGGCTTTTGCGTTTGTTGGTAATCCCGGTGCCGCTGCCATGACCTCGGTGATCCCGATCGTGAACACCATCAGTTCCCTTCCCATCAGTCTCGCCGGCATTGGTGTGCGTGAGAAGCTCTTTGCCACGATGCTGCACTCGCTCTATAATACCTCGGAGAATCTCGCGGTGCTGATCTCGATTACAGGATTCGCCCTTGCGGTGATCTGGGGGCTGATCGGCGGTCTGATCTATATGACCTATCGTACCGGTGATGGAAGTCATGCCTCTCTGGGGGAGATGCAAAGCCAGGTTGCCGATGTGGAGTATCAGGTCGAATCCGAAGAAAAAGCTTAGTCAGGTATGAACTTGTGAATCGGCACAGCCCGCAAGTTCAATTGGCCCTTTCAATGAGCGTTGACGGGGTACTGCTTGATGATTCCGATCCCGCACGCATCAGGTCACTCTTGGCTTCCGATGCGGTAGGAGAGATCAGAATGAGGATTGTTCCTGTGATCGTTGGGGGACGCGATGCGCCACGGATGACGGGATTGCCAGATGGTTTTTTGCCACATGACCGGTACTTCCGCTTGAAGGAAATGGAACAATCCGGTGATGAACTTCATTGCCACTATGTGCGTGATCGAAGAAGGAAAACCGATGCATAACTCATGCTCCGTTCTGATTGATGCTCCGCAGGAGAAGGTCTATGCCATGACCTCGGATCTCACCCGATGGCCGGCACTGCTGCCCCACTACCGGTGGGTGCGCTGGAGGGAGGGAGGGCCCGACCATGGTGTTGTGGAAATGGCCGCCCTACGAGGGGCGATCCCGATCTCCTGGACATCGGAGTTCAATCGGGACCCGGTGAGGCCCATGCTCTCATTCCGGCATCTGAAAGCCTTTACCAAGGGGATGGAAGTGCGCTGGATTTACACTCAGGAGGAAAGGGGAGTGCGCGTGACAATCGAGCATGATCTCGATTTTCGCTGGCCTCTGCTTGCCCCTCTTGGCGAAGCGATCATTGGAGGATTCATGATCGATTGGGTGGCTCCCCGCACCCTGGCCACATTCAAGAAACTTCTCGAGGTCGATTCATGATGCGTCGTCGTGCAGTCATCACAGGAGTAGGCCCGATTTCCTGTATTGGAAGCGGGCGCGAGAAATTCTGGCAAGGGATTCTTGCCGGCAAGAGCGGCATTGGCCCGCTAAGCCGTTTTCCTCTCATGGGATTGGAGGCCCGATCTGCCGGTGAGATTAACGACTTTGATCCGCTCGCATTCTTTCCGGCGAAGTCGTTACGCCGCCTCGATCGTTATGCGCAATTTGCCGTGGCCAGCGCATTTTTGGCGCTCAGGGACAGTGGATTGGAATGGAGTCCCGAGGTTCCCGATCCTCGGCGGGGAGTCAGCTTTGGAACAGCACTGGCGGGAATCTGCAACGCGGAGTATGAGCATGATGCGTTTCTGAAAGGCGGGTTCAAGGCGGTGAGTCCCTTGCTGGCGCTGCAAGTCTTTGGCGGGTCAGCCCACTCCAATATAGCCATCAGCTGCGGCTTTCAGGGGGTTGGCACGACCAATTCCAACAGCTGTGCCAGCGGTACTGTGGCCCTCGGTGAGGCACTCCGGTACATCCGCGAGGGGCTGGCGGATGTCATCATCGCCGGGGGAAGTGAAGCTCCCCTGAGTCCCTTGACCTATGGGGCCTTTGCCCAGATCAGAACGATGAGCACGACAGAGCCTCCGAAATCCTGCCGGCCTTTTGATCTCAAGCGGGATGGATTTGTGATGGGTGAGGGGGCCGCCTCTTTGGTCGTCGAGGAGTACAGTCATGCCAAAGCCCGCGGAGCCCGTATCTATGCGGAGATCCTGGGGTTTTCCCACAACAATGATGCCCATCATATGACATCACCGCATCCGACAGGTATTACGACGATGAGGGCGATGCGTGATGCCCTGTCCGATGCAGCAACCAATGCCGACGAGATCGACTACATCAACGCCCATGGGAGTTCGACTCAGGTGAACGACAGCAATGAGGCGCGCTGTATTCACGAGGTCTTTGGGGCGCATGCGCCGATGGTTCCTGTCAGTGGAACCAAGGCCTACACCGCTCATCCCCTCGGAGCCACGGGAGCGATCGAAGCGGTAATCTGTTGTCTCGCGATGACCGAAGGTTACCTCCCGCCGACACTTCATTATGAGACCCCCGATCCGGAGTGTGCGCTCGATGTCATTCCCAATCAGGGGCGCGAAGCCCGCCCCCGCAAGGTCCTCTCCAACTCCTTCGGTTTTGGCGGGATCAACTCCTGTCTCGTGCTGGGTGCCGTCTAGGGAACTGCTGTTCTATCGCCCCTGGGGTGATATTGTTTCACTGCATTAGGCCCGTTATCCCCCATCGCCAACGAGAGTGCGGCGAGACTGGTCAGATAATCGGACTCCGCCCCCGCGCTCTCAAAGCGGGCTTCTGCAAGAGTGCTTTGAGCAGCGGAGAGTTCCGTGATCGTAGCGAGTCCATTTTGAAAGGCGGATTGTGTGGCATCGAAATTCTCCCTGACCGAAAGGAGCAGGGAGGCTGCGTATGAGACCTTTTTTGCGGACTTCAAAGAATCGTTATAGGCGGTCCAGACATCCCTCGTCGTTTCCAGCCTGCTTGCCTCGGCATCGGCCCGGGCCTCCGATTCCTCCGCCTGCCGTTTCTTCACCTTTTCCACGCGTTCAAATCCGTCGAAGAGATCCCAACTCAGCACAGCAAATCCCCCCGCCTGATTGTAATTTCCGAAGTAGGTTCCAGCGGTCGAGGCCTGCTTGGCATAGAAGCCGAATGAATAGCTGTTATAGGTGCCTTGAAGCGATAGCTTCGGCATAAAGTCGGCTTTGGCCCGTTCGGTGGCTGCTCTGGAAGCCCTGACATCAGCCATCCTAGCCGCGAGATCGGGGCGTTTCTGGAGTGCCGTGTCGATCAGGCGATCCACCTTGCATGGGAGGGACTCCACCGCCACTACTCCCGATGGAGGCGCGATCTTTATCGGTGCGTTTGCTTCCAGACCGGTTGCCACTCGAAGATTGCCAAGGGTCACCTCGACATTGCGCCGTGCCGAGGCGAGGTCATATTCCGCCTGGGAGAGCGTCTTCTGGGACGCAAGGAGTTCGGGTTGTGTTGCAAGACCCGAAGTCACCTTGGCTTTCACCATATCACAGATGATTTGAGAGAGGCTCAGATTAGCCTGCGCCGCCTCCTGCTGTGTGAGAGCGGCTGTATGGGCAAAGTAAGATTGCTGGACGGCATAGACGGTGGATTGCTCCCGGCGGTTGAATTCCAGATCGGCCTCTGCAAGAAGGGCAACGGTTCGCTTCACATCGGCGGATCGTCGTCCGAAATCAAGCAGGAGGTATTCCAGCTCAAGACCGGGAGAAATCGAGACGGAATTGACGGTCAGCGGTCCCGACTGCGTGGGGTATGGCTGCTGGCTGTATCCTCCGGTGGCATTGAGTTTGACGATGGGGTAGTAGGGAGCCTTGGCCTGACCGGCAGAGGCTTTGGCGGCAAGAGCCTTGAACCATGCGGAGCGGGTGTAGGGGTTGTTGGCAAGAGAGAGTTCGACAAGCGCCGGGAGATCATAAACGCGGGTGGCTTCAAAACTGGAGCACTGCTCGCCGATGGAGAAGCGGCGGGTCATCGAATCCGTGCTGATGTTGGTTGCCTGGGGAGGGGAGGCATGCGACTGCTTCACACAGAGAGCGAACGAAAAAAGAATGATGCCAAATAGCGTTGATGCCGTTCTGAAAGCTCTCTTATGGTGGTGAGGTGTCACGATGGATTGCCCTTCCTGTATTGATGGTCTCGTTGATTCTGACTGGTTGTGATCCTCAACTCAACCTTGCCGGTGCCTATATTCCTGCCTGGTTGGTCTGCGCGCTCGGCGGGTTGCTGCTTTTCTGGTTGATCCATCTCGTCCTCATGAGAACCGGTATGTTGCCCTTTCTGATTCCGATCCCGCTTGTTTACATTGCGCTGATCATTGGCATGACCTGCATGCTCTGGCTCCTCTTTTTTGCCGCCCGATGAGCGAACCTATCGTTCAGAAACAACCGGCCCTCCCCGTTCGCCGCGTGCTCGGTGTGCTGATCTCCCTGATCGCCTACGCAGTCGCCATCGTGACCGTGCGGGAGGTCGCCCGCAACATCAGCCTCAATCCCAGAACGGAGGATGCCCAAGTACGGGCCAATGTGATCGGCATCTCCTCCCAGGTGGGTGGGGCTATTGATGCCATTCATGTGAAGGACAACCAGCTTGTGCATCGGGGGGATCTCCTGATGGAGATCGATTCACGCCCCTATGCTGCGGAGGCCGAGAAGGCCAGAGCCCAGCTTGCCCTGACAGAACTTGAGATTCAGTCCTACAAGGATCAGATCGCCGTCTGCGAGGCCGCCCTGAAGCAGAGCGAGGCCAAGGCCCTCTATGCGGCGAACTACGCCAAGCGTTTGGAGGCGCTGGTCGGCAACCAGTATGTCACTGCTGACAAGAACGAACTGGCCCAGACCGACGCCAGAACAACCGCGGACAAGGTGATCCAGGACAAGGCTGCCCTTGAGAGCGCCCGCAACCTTCTCGGTCAGAGCGGCGAGCTGAATGTCCGCCGTGCTGCCGCCCAGGCCCAGCTTAAGGATGCGGAACTCAAGCTCTCCTACTGCAAGGTCTATGCTCCCTGCGACGGCTACATTACCAATCTCCAGATTACTCCGGGTGCCTATGCGGCGGTGGGTGAGCAAATCTTCTCACTCGTTGATCGGCGGATCTGGTATGTGCTGGCCAATTTTCGGGAAACCGACCTCCGTCACATTCGGCCCGGCATGGAGTCCGATATTTACCTGCTGGCGGAGTCAGGCCGCAAAATCCGTGGCATCGTGCAGGGATTGCCCAAGGCGGTGTCGATGATGGCCTCTCCCACCAAAGCGACCGCCGGAGGAGAGGGGATCTTGTCACAAGTTTCCCCGACGCTCGATTTCATCCTGCTTGCTCAGCGCTACCCGGTACGGATTGTCCTTGATGAACCGGAGGATCACTCCTTCCGCATGGGGGGGACGGCTGCGGTGATCGTCCGCACTGAGAGCGATGTCACCTCGGGGTTGAAGCGCCTCTCTGAATTGCAGCAGGGCGACACGCCGGCCTTCATTTCCCCTTTGGGAGGCGTGTCCACGATCCCGCTTCATGAGTAAGGCGGCATGGGTGGCCTTTAGGGCGGCGACCGCCATCGGTATCGCCCTGTTGAGCATCCTAATCTTCCGCCCGGAATCCCCCTTCCGCGCAGTGCTTGCAGGTTATCTGGTTGTCTGCCTGCCGACCTTCCGCAGGAAGATGATGCGTCAGAGACTCATCTTGGTCTGGTGCGCTGGTATTCTCGGCATGGCGCTGGATGCCTTTTTCCGGGATGCCCCGTGGCTCTACATCGGTTTTTTTGTGCTGATGGTCACATCCCTGCTGATCGTGGCCTCCCGCAGTCGCGATCTGGCAACGATGACACTGCTGCTCTACGGAATCAGCGGATCGATGCCCAATACTTACAATATCGACTCGGAAGCCATCTACGACGGGTTCTTCAGAGCCTTGAACTGCTCCATCGGCATCCTCTCCGCCTCAATTGCCTTCCTTATCTTCCCCCTGAGAAAGCCGCCGGTTGGCACCGCCAATCTACCGATCCGATTCCCTGTCCGGGACACCTTTTTTATCGCTGTTGTCGGAGCTGCGGCCATCTGCACCGCTAACCTGTTCTCCTCGGTCATCACCAGTGCCTTTGTCGTCTTTGGCGCCCTGACCTGGAGTATCGCCCTCTGCACTCAGCCCAGGGAGGCCATAATGGCCAGAGTTGTGGGAGGGATCTGCGGCATCACGGCCTCGATCTTCTTCATCAGCGTTATCTGCTTCTCGACCAATGAAATCCTCTACTATCTGGCGAGTTTCATTGCGGTGGTCTGGCTCTGCACCTGGGTCGGCGTCCAGTATCCCGCATGGAAGCCCTTTGCCAATCAGTTCGTCTTCTACTTTATGGTGGAAGCCATCATGGTGCCCCGGCCCGTGCATAATCTCCACGAGAGCATCCTGATCGCCTCATCTCTCTATCTTGGAGTTGTGACGGCGACGCTTCTCTGGTTCTTGGATCGCCTTCTCCGCTCGATGGAGCGCATGATGGAACCGCCACCCTTGGGCGATAGGATTCAGGGATTATAAAGAAGGACGACTTCAGTAGGTCACTTAGCTATCGCCGAATCGGCTCCCTAAATGCACGCGTGGCGTGATTTTCTGAGGGGTATCTGAGGCGCGAAACCACACCCTCAGCCAGCAGACGGTGATAGGCGCTTTTCATGTCAGGAACGGTATCACTCTCCTGCTCCCAGTGGACATATGTGGCCTCGTCACACCACTCGAACAGCTTGGGCATGGCCACCTTATGATCCCCCGAATTTCTGAATGCCCTCATGCCCTCCTGATCGCGCCAGACCGTGATCGTCCAGAAGGTCAAACCACGGTCCTTGATAGTCAAAGTCTGCAGATTTCCTTCCGCCCGTTTAGCCTGTATTGAGGAGCGCACTGCAAGCAATGCAAAACCGGGTAGAAATCGAAGTTTACGCAGTCTTAATCTCGTGACGGAAACAAGAGCCATAGATTCGAAATTTATAATGGGTTGATGCTAAAGTCCAATCACGCGTCGGCTCCGGTTACGGGTTGAGATCGATTTCTTTTTTTTGGCGGGGGACAACGCCGAGACGCCCGTCGCCCTGCTTTGCAAGTATGATCAGATGTCTGGCTTCCCGTTCGAACGAATCGAAGGACTCACTCAGATAAAGCCACTTGGAGAGGATTGGGTGGGGAGTCAAAGCCGGAATCTCCGATATCATCGAGGGGTGATGCTGGCGATCTGTGGCAACCAGCACGCCGCTCCACGGCTCCGTCTTCGCTGCAAAACAAAATATCAGCCTTCCTTCCAGATAGACTGCTTTGGTGCCAAACATCGCACGAAGGACAAATGTCGCATCAGACTCAAGCGGCTCCCAGATCCACGCGTGCGGGTGCAGGCGTTCGAACCGTATCTTGCCTGCTTTACGCATGGCGTTGCTCACCTTGCCTGAGGGAAGGGACGGGGACTGATAAGTTTGGTCCCAGCGGCTTATCAGGCCTCTTAAATTGCATCCGTCGAGGAGATCAGGGGGATTCTTGTTGAAACTGCGTGCAGTGCGATCAGGTGTATTGGCTCACTGACCGTAGTGCAGCAGTCGGGCAAAATTGAGACATTATACTTCTCGGCTGTCTTTGATATCGCCGTGTGGGTCACGCAGTTTTGTGTCATCATACCACAGACAAGCATCTCACTTACTCCGCGTGCCGAGAGCAATTCCTCAAGACCTGTCTCATGGAAACTGTCGGCGTATTCCTTCACAATAACCGGAGCATTTGGGGCAGTCGCCAGAATGACGGGATGGATATCTGCACCCGAAGTGCCTTTGTTAAAGAACGGGGCAATGCCTGACTGAGGATTGGCGATGTGCTGAATATGGATCACTTCCACTCCTGCCGCTTGCGCGCGCTTAATAGATTCAACCAATGTCGTGAGTGTTGCTTCGGTGTTCCAAAGTGGAAATAATCCCTCAGGAAAATAGTCATTCTGAAGGTCGATGAGCAGCAGTGCTTTTTTCATAAGTTGGAGTGTGTTTTTTTGGTTTTGCTTGTATTATGAACGCGATCAACCCTTGTCCATAGATGTCGATTTTGGCGCTGCGCTCCAGATGCGGTATCTGACCTCAACGCCTTCAGGCGCATAGACTACGATAGGCAACTGGCTATTGTAGCGGGTCAAAAAAGGTTCGCCGCCAATCGTGATGAAACGATTCACCTTGGGTGCATCCGGATCAACGGCCATCAATGTGCCGGCCATAGGTCCTAGCTTGCTGACATCGTAACGGGGAAATCCCCAACCCTCGATGGTTTTTGCCACGATCTTGCCAACGAAGAAATAAGAGTTCACTTGATCAACCTGGACGCTCTTGCCAACGATCAATTCCACCTTAAAGGCATATTCATCGGCCTGTTTCGGGAGATGTAGCACATATCGGATCATTCCTGCTTCTGCAGGTGGATATGCCTTCATGTTGTCAACTGCATGAACGGGCGGCATCACAAGCAGGATGTTGAGTATTCCGAATAAAGTGAGGTATGTTTTCATTGATTTGGTTCAATCCTCCCAAGGGACTTCCTGTGATTCTTCGGCAGGGTCGAATTCCTGATGAAAGAGCTCTTTCTTCGGAGACTGTTTGCCAAATTGCGGGGTGTATTGGGCAATGGCACGCGAGACATCCCATCGCTCGGTCAGATGCCCGGGGAGTTCCTCAAGGAAGCGCGAGGGACGCTGGAAGGCCTCGCCGTAGGCTGCGTTGAGCCGCAGTTCGGGATAGGTGAGGTAAAGTTCCTCCTTGCAGCGGGTGACGCCGACATAGAAGAGACGGCGTTCTTCTTCCAGCGCATTCTCATCCTCTAGGGAGCGCGTGCCAGGGAACATCCCCTCCGTGAGCCAGGCCAGAAAGACGGCTTGCCATTCGAGTCCCTTGGCCTGATGGATGCTGGAGAGGCAGACGCGATCCTCTTCGTCATCGCGGCCTGTGACCTCGCTGGTCTCCGTGCCGCCAAGCAGGGTGAGTTGCGCGAGGAATTCCTCGGTCTCGTCAAATTGCCGGGCATAGTTGCCTAGTGTCATGAGGTCGTCGCGGCGTGCCTCGTAGTTGGCGAATTTGTTCTGCATGTAGTCGTCGTACAGGCTGTTGGTAATGGACGCTATCATCTCGGAGGGTGGGGCGGGCTTTTCCTCCGGGGCGAGTGACGAAAGCGTGCCGATGAGCTGACTCCATGCGCCGACAGTCTTGGAGGGAGGGTTGCAGCCATGTTCCAGTAGGGCAAACTTACGGTGTCCCTCAATGGTTTTTACTGCCTGCTGCCAGAGGGTTTCGGCTGTTTTGGTTCCTATGCCAGGAAGCAGGCGTACCATGCGTTTAAAGGCAACTTCGTCATTGGGATTGATCGCAAATTTCAAAAAGGCGGCGACATCCTTGATATGGGCCTGTTCAAAGAAGCGCAGTCCGCTGGTGATCCCGAAGGGTATACCCCGCCGGGTGAACTCGAGCTGGATTTCCATGGAGTGATAGTGGGCGCGGTAGAGAACGGCGATCTCCCTGAAGTCGAAGCCCTCGTCATGCAGCTCTAGCACGCGCTGGGCTATAAAGCTTGCCTGCTCGTTGTTGGTGGCCAGGGGGACGAGTGCCGGTTTGGAGAGGGATAGCTTGCGGACGGCGCGGAGTTCCTTCGGAAACTGGCGCGGGTTGTTGGCGATGGATGCATTTGCCAGTTCCAGGATCTGGGGAACGCTCCGGTAGTTGGTCTCGATGCGATGGAGCGTGGCATCAGGGTAGCGCTTGGGAAATTCGAGAATGTTGGCAAAGTCGGCTCCCCTCCATGAGTAGATCGACTGAGCATCGTCGCCGACAACCATGATGTGCCGGTGGGCGGCGGCGAGAGTATCGATGAGTCCGGCCTGGAGGCGGTTGGTGTCCTGGTATTCATCGACGAGGATGGCGCGGAAGCGGCGCTGGTAGGTGGCGGCGATCTCGGGGTTGGTCAGCAACAGTTCGTGGGTCTTAGAGAGAAGGTCGTCGAAGTCGAGGGAGTTGACCTCCTTTTTACGGCTCTCGTAGGCCGAGGCAACCTGGGCTATCTGTTCCTCCAGATCAATGAAGTAGCGGTAGCGGCGGGCAAGTAGCGTGCGAAGGGTTTCTCCCGTGTTGCAGCCGAGGCTGAAGAGTTCGGCTAGGACTTCGCCCTTGGGAAAGCGTTTGTCTTTGCTGCGGAGTCCCATGCGGGCGACGACCGACTCGATCAGCTCCTGCTGATCCTCCCGATCCATGATGGTGAATCCCTGTGCAAATCCGACTAGCTCGGGATGGCGGCGCAGGATGCGATGTCCGATAGAGTGGAAGGTTCCGCTCCAGAGTCCCTCGGCGGCTCCGGGGAGGAGCGAGTTGACCCGGTCGAGCATTTCCCGGGCGGCTTTGTTGGTGAAGGTCAGCAGTAGGATCTCGCCGGGACGATAGCCCTGCTCTAGCAACCAGCCGACCCGGTAGGTCAGTGTGCGTGTCTTGCCGCTGCCAGCTCCCGCGATGACAAGGTGGGCACCGGGTGGCGCGGTGACGGCGGCAAGCTGCTGTTCATTGAGCGTCTTGGCAAAGTCGATGCCACCCGATCCCGCCACAGGGCGGAGATGGTAGTGCCGGCTCATGTGTTCTGGCTGGTGGCCGAGGAGGGCTTGTAATGGTGGTGGCGATGTTTTTTGGGAGCCGGCGGGGGAGTGGGCGTCGCAAAGGGGTTTATTTTGTTGTAGTATTTGCGGGCGGTGCGTTCGATGGCGACCCCCGCATCTTGGGGCAGTCCCAGCGCCCAGCGCAGGAGCTTGGCGGAATCGGTGAAGGTTCGTTCCTTGGTGCCTCCGAGATAGACGACGATGACTTCCCTGCCGTTGGCACAGCCGCTGCTAACGAGGCAGTGCTTGGCCTTTTCAGTGTAGCCGGTTTTCATTCCGGTGCAGAACCAGTTATCCCGCATGGTCTGGTTGGTGTTGCGGAGCTGGTGGATGCGTCCGTCGCTGTAGAGGAAGTTAAGATACTTGATGGTCACGATGGGGGCGAGGACGGGATTGGCGTGGACGGCGCGGGCGACCTTAGACATATCTCGAGCCGTGGAGTACTGGTCGTCAATGGGGAGGCCGTTGGGATTCATGAAATGAGAGGAGGTCATGCCGAGCTCGCGGGCCTTGCCATTCATTAAGGAGGCAAAGTCCTCGACCGATCCGGCAGCATCGCGGGCAAGCGCCCGGGCGACATCATTGGGACTTTTCACAAGCAAGGCTGTCAGGAGATCGCGGCGGGTGTATGAAGTCCCAGGAACGAGGTTCAGCTTGGTCGGTTCCGTCGCTTCATCGACAGGCTGGATGACAACAGTTTTGTCCAGATTGCCTCGTTCCGCGACGATGAGTGAGGTGAGAAGTTTCTGCGTGCTGGCGACGGGGCGCCGCTCATCAGCGTTACGCTCGAAGAGGATGTCCCCAGAATTGGCATCAATGACCATGATGGATGCCCCTCTGACATCGGGTGGGGGTGTGGCGGCGGCTTGAAGGGTAAGTGATCCGGAGAGTGAAATCAGGGCTAGGAGTCTGAGATAGGTCATGGGATGAGATCGGTGTTTCCGCTGGATGCTGAAGGAATAGAGGTGCCTTTGGCAAGTTGGGCTTCGATGGCGGGGTCTTTGGACGATCCAAGATCGATCGCCTGCTGGTAGTGGCGGCGGGCAAGTTCAAGAAGGGGAGGGGTATGCCTGAGATAATGTACGGCAAGGTTGAAATTGGCATCGGCATAGGTGGGATCTAGTTCGATGGCACGACGCAGTTCATCTTCGGATGCCTCGCTCCATCCCTTTCGTCCTGCTGCAATGCCCAGATAGTTGTGGGCTCTTGGATTCTGACTGTCGTAGAGGGTAGCTTGGACAAGGGCAGCAAAGGCCTCTTCATCCCGTTTTTGTTCAAGGTAGTTCATGCCTAGCAGAAGCCATGCTGGAGCATTTCTGTGATCGAGTTGAAGGGCCTGATCGAGGTTTTTTTCAGATTCTTCAAGCTTACCCATGCGCGTCGCCACTGCTGCCAAACTGACGAGTAACTTAGGATTATTGGGACTGAAAGTGAGGGCCTGCTGGTAGGATGATTCGGCCTGTTTCAAATCCCCTAAGGCAAAGGCTTTTTCTGCACGCAAGGCGAAAGAGCGGGCTTGCTGCGGGACAAACGGTGCGGAGTCAGATGTGGAGGACAAATTTTTCTGAAGGGATGCATCTGATGATGAGGCTGTCACGATTTGTGCAGTCGTGAGCATGACCAGACATAGGCAGGATAGGGTCTTTCCAATCATGGTTTTGCAGAGAGTTCGATGGAGCGTTTTCGCGCTGCCGCGACGGCATCACGGACAATGGAGGAAAAGTCCCGGTCGACAAGAACTTGGAGTCCCGCCGCTGTGGTGCCACCCGGGCTGGTGATCTCCTGGCGCAGGGCAAGTGGAGTCTCCTTGGTTTCTGTGACCAGAGCAGCCGCCGCTGCAAGTGCTCCCGCCGCACACTTCCTTGCTACTTCTGGATCAAGACCTCCCTCGATGCCTCCCTGTGCCAAGGACTCCAACATCAGCAGGGCAAAGGCCGGGCCGCTGCCGCTTACTGCAGTCACGGCATCCAGATCCGACTCTGTGACTTCCAGTGCTGTTCCTACAGAGGAAAAGATACGGAGTGCAAGTTCGAGATCCGAGGCTGATGCCGAGGGGTTTGGCGCGATAGCGATGATTCCCTTGCGAAGCCTCACCGCTGTGTTGGGCATTGTGCGCAGAACCCGGACGCCACCCCCCGCTGCTGTCAGGAGTGACGAGGCATGAATCCCAGCGACGATTGAGATGAGGAGTTTACCCTTGAGCTCAGAAGCAATCTCCGCGACGACTTCGAGAGACTGGTTGGGTTTGACACAGAGAAATATCACATCAGCCTCCAGGACAGCCAAGGCATTGGAGGCCACCGCCTTGGTACCAAGCTCCGAGGAGGCTTGTTTCAGTGAGTCAGGATGCTTGTCGTAGATAGTAATGGAGTTTCCGGTTGTGAATCCCGAGGCAATCATTCCTCTGATGAGTGCACTTCCCATCCGACCTGCTCCAAGAACGGCATATTTCATATCGCAAACTCTAGTGAGCATGTTATTTCACGCAAGTTCTAGAGAGGGTTAACCAGCGTTTCCATCAGAGAGGTTCTAGCATTGAATTTCTTGCAGAAGCTTTTCTTGTTTCTGAAAATGGAGAGCTGCAGAGTATGTAGATGCTCTCCCTCGAAAGACTTTCTCTCCGACTTGGAAACGATGAGGAATCCCCCCTTCTGCTTTCCGACATCTCGTGCAAGTTCAAACGGGGGGACTTCGTCGCCATCATCGGCCCCTCGGGCTGCGGCAAAAGCACATTGCTCAAGATGATCTCTGGGATCTCCTCAGGAAACGAGGAGGGTACGATCCGATGGGATGGGCGAGATCTCTCCGAGGAGGATTTTAAGCCATCGGAGTTTGGCTATGTCCCCCAGTTCAGCATCGCTTATGACGAACTGACGGTCGAGGAGTGCGTTGACTACTCGGCACGGCTGCGCGTGGCCGGTCAAACTGCCGATGAGAGGGAGGAGATGGTGGAGCGGCTTCTCAGTGAAGTCGGCATGACCGAATTTGCCGACAGGCGGGTTCAGGTTCTCTCAGGTGGACAAAAAAGGCGTCTGGCCCTCGCAATGGAACTTGTCAGCAGTCCTCCGATTCTGCTCTGCGACGAGGTGACAAGCGGTCTTGATCCACAATCTGAAGATGAGATCGTGGGATTACTGCGGAGGGTGGCCCGTGAAGGAAACAGACTCGTACTCTCCGTGACGCACAGTCTGAAGCATCTCAGTGACTATGATTCTGTCATCGTCCTGTATAAGGGGGTGCTGGCATACGAGGGTAATCCTGCGTATCTCGGACATTACTTCAGCGTGGAGGATCCGAATCTGGTTTATGCCCAGTTGGACGAAAGAGATCCCGAAGGATGGCAAAACTCCTGGAAGAAACACTCGGTGGCATTTCTGGAGAGAATGGAGAAAATCGCCCCTTCTGAGGAGAAAAAGCCCAAGTTGGTGAAGTGTCGGGAATGCGGTACTGTTTGTTCTGAAAAAATCAAATACTGCACCGAGTGCGGCTGCCGGATTGTACCCTCAGAGAGATCGCTAGGAGATTCGGACGAGACCGACTCAGAAGCCTCTGAGGAAGGGCCTTCTTCTCCAGGAATACTGACCCAGTTCTTCACTCTGGTGGATCGCAGATTCAAGATCTTCTTCCGCAGTCATGCCCAGATCTGGCTACAGGCGGGACTAATTTTTGGTTTTCCTTGCGTCGTGGCTATCTTCGGATGGAACGGATTGCCTCAGATTCGCAATCTAAGCATGGGACTTGACCTCAATGTCATCCAGCAGCTCAAGGAAGCACATGAGTTTTTGGTGCAGGCGAGCAAGGTGGGGAGCCTTGTCTCAGGGATCGTGATGTTCGAAGTCGTTCTCCTGACGCTCATGGGGGCCAATAATTCGGGTCGCGAGATTGCCGCTGAACGGCCCATTTTTGAAAAGGAAAAGCTATCGGGGTTAAGTATTTCCGCTTATGTGGCTAGTAAGATTCTTTTTCTAGGCATTCTTTCCGCCGTACAATCGCTCTGGATGGGGGTGTTCATTCATGTGACATGCTCTTTTCCAGGAAATCTAGGAGAACAGCTGGTCTTCCTCTTTTTAGTGAATGCAGCGATGACAAGCATTTGTCTTGCTATTTCCAGTTTCATGGCAACGGCTGAGCAGGCATCACTAGCCTCGATCTATCTGGTCGGATTTCAACTCCCCCTTTCCGGTGCTGTTCTGGCACTTCCCTCGTGGTTGGTATGGGTGGTCAGGCCATTTATTGCAGCATACTGGAGCTGGTCGGGAATGCTCCAAACCCTCCGTGGAGAGCGCTATTACGACATTGTGAACATGGTGATCCAGACCAGTCTTTCACCTGCCAGTCTCTGTCTTTGGGTGCTGGGAGCCCATGTCGGGGTAGGCATCCTGCTGACATTTAAAGGATGCGAACGCACCCGGATGGAGTAATCCTCTTTATGGAGGTGCCATTGACACGGAATCCCCATCAGCTTACAATAAACTCAATGACACGCACACTTGCATCGATGCATGGCGGCGACCTACTTAACAACTCGACGCTTTACCGTGAGTTTCTGGCTGAAAGAGAAGAAATTCTCCGGCATAAGTGGATCGAAAGCGAGAAGGCAGGCCGTGACATCGGCTTTGAGCGCGCGCTTCTTGATTGGATGCTCAAGCACCGAACTCCTTGGCGTTACGCTCGCGCTTCTGCAAAGCGGGGGCGATAATCAACACAATCTTTCAGTGACTACACCATAATCCTCATCGAAAAATCCTACTGATACGAACGATCCTAAATCCCCATCCTTTAATCCCCATCCTTTAAAGAGGCCCTGTGAGGCCCTAAGGAGAATATGACCGACCAACAAACAGATAAGAAAACACTCGGCAATCCTCAGGTAGAGGAAGTTACGCAGGTGATGGATTCCGAGGCGATCCGCAAGGCGCTTCGTCGGATTGCTCATGAGATCATCGAGCAGAATCATGATCTCAGGCGTCTTGTGATTGCAGGTATTCCGACACGTGGCAAGATCGTGGCCTCCCGCATCGCTTCTTACATTGCTGAGATCGAAGGGATCATTCCCACCCTCGGTACAGTTGATGTCTCGATGCACCGGGATGATCTGGCCACCAGAATGAGGATCAGTGTAGTGGAGACCACTCGGCTTCCCCTCGACCTCGATGATCGTCCGCTCGTGCTCATTGATGATGTGCTCTACACGGGAAGAAGTTGCCGGGCCGCCATGGATGCCGTTGCCTCCTTTGGCCGTCCTTCACGCATCCAGCTTGCCGCTCTGGTGGATCGCGGACACCGTGAACTGCCGATCCGGGCCGATTTTGTCGGAAAAAATGTTCCCACGGCAACCGATGACCGCATCCGCGTTCGCTTTGAAGAGGTGGACGGCGTTGCCGATTCTGTGACCATCATCCACCCTCTCGCCGGGAGTTGAACCTCGCATGAAGAAACTCTGGCCACACAAGGATCTCTGCGCACTCGCCGATCACAGCGAGGAGGAACTCCGTGTCATCCTCGACACCGCCACGGCCTTCAAAGGGGTGGGGGAGCGCAATCTCAAGAAAGTTCCGGCCCTCCGCGGCAAGACACTGATCAATCTCTTTGTCGAACCAAGCACCCGCACCCGGATTTCCTTTGAGTTGGCGGCCATGCGTCTGAGTGCCGATGTGGTGAACATCGCCGCATCGGCCTCCAGTCTCGAGAAGGGAGAGAGCCTGCTGGATACGGCGCGCAATCTGGAGGCTCTCAGGGCTGATTTAATCGTGATCCGCCACAGATCTGCAGGTGGTGCGGGATTCCTTGCCGAGCGGCTCAAGGCCTCCGTGATCAACGCCGGTGATGGCGCGCACGAGCATCCGACCCAGGGATTGCTCGATGCCTTTACCATCCGTGAAAAACTGGGTGATCTCGAAGGGGTGCGTGTCTCTATTGTGGGGGATATTCTCTTCAGCAGGGTGGCAAGATCAAACATTGAGATCCTGACGAAACTGGGAGCCAAGGTGACGCTCGTAGGTCCACCGACTCTGGTACCCAGGACTTTTGAAACATTCGGAGTGCGTATCGCCCATAGCATCGACGAGGTGTTGGAGGACTCTGATGTGATCAACCTTCTGCGTATCCAGCATGAACGCCAGAATAAGGAATATTTTCCGGGTGTCGGTGAGTACACAGCCCGATTCGGTCTCACACGCAGAAGGGCGGAGCGGCTTCGCCCCGAATGTCTGATCATGCATCCCGGTCCGATGAACCGTGGTGTGGAGATCGACAGCGATGTGGCTGACGGTAACAGAAGTGTGATTCTCGATCAGGTGACCAACGGTCTCGCTGTCCGCATGGCAGTACTCTACCTCTGTTCGGGCGGTGCTCCCCTCTCATCCAGTTCCCTCTCATGACAAGTTCCAATACCCACCCCCTCATTATCAAAGGCGGACGTGTTATTGATCCGGCAAACGGCATTGATGAAGTCCGTGATGTTTTTTCCGATCATGGGGTGATCGTCGAGAGAAAGCCGGACGGAGCTAGGGTGATCGATGCGACAGGGAAGGTGGTGACTCCCGGATTGATCGATATTCATGTGCATTTTCGTGAACCGGGACAGTCGCACAAGGAGACGGTGGCAACGGGATCCCGCGCTGCGGCCATGGGGGGATTCACGACCGTGGTGTGCATGCCCAACACCAATCCGGTTGCCGACAGTCCCGCGACGATTGCTTGGATTCAGGAAAAGGCCGCGCAGACGGCCTGCGTGAATGTTTACTGCACCGGAGCCATCACCCGGGGGATTGCCGGGGAGGAAATGGCCCCCATCGGCGCTCTGGCCGCTGCTGGGGTCGTGGCACTGACGGACGATGGCCATTGCGTGCAGAATCATGGCGTTATGCGGCGTGCCGTGGAGTATGCCAAGCAGTTCGGCCTGCCGATCATGGATCATTGTCAGGAGGCAACCTTGAGTGCCGACGGAGTGATGAATGAAGGGGAGTGGAGTACCCGGTTGGGCCTTCCTGGCTGGCCTTCTCTCGCGGAGGACTTGATTGTTGCCCGCAATATCCTTCTAGCGGAAGAAACGGGACATCCGATTCATTGCCAGCACATCAGTTCCGCCAGCAGTGTCCGTCTGCTCAGGGAGGCCCGTCGCCGGGGTGTTCCTATCACGGCGGAAGCGTGTCCCCACCATATCGCTCTAACGGATGAGGGGCTCAAATCCTTTGACTCAAATTTCAAGGTCAATCCCCCCCTCCGCACACCCACCGATATTGCCGAGATCATTGCCGGTATAACTGATGGAACGATCACCATCCTGGCTAGTGATCATGCGCCACATGCGCCCTATGAGAAGGAGGTCGAACTCGACAAGGCTCCCTTCGGAATGATTGGTCTGGAGACGGAACTTGCGGTCTTTCTGGAGATTCTGATGCATCAGCGCAAGGCCTGCACGCTTCCGGCGATCATTGCCATGCTGACCACGAATCCGGCGCGGTTGTTAAGTTTGGATAGGGGAACGCTTTCACTGGGTGCTCCCGCCGACATCACGATTCTCGATCCTGATCATGCCTGGACATACGACAAGAATGCATCTCCATCACTCTCCCGCAATACTCCCTTCCATGGATTCTCGCTGAGAGGTCGTGCGATGACGACGATTGTCGCGGGAGTTCCCGTCTGGGATCTGGAAAATGGATTTTTAAATTAGGAATCCGCTGTCTTGAGCTTCAAGCCGTTTACGCTCCTTCATACCGATCCCTCCAGTAAGGCTCGTGCGGGGATTCTGCATACCCGTCGCGGCGATGTGGAAACACCCGTCTTCATGCCGGTTGGCACACAGGCAACGGTCAAGGCTGTCACTCCCGATGAACTGCGAGGCATGGGAGCCCGTATTATTCTTTCCAATACCTATCACCTTCATGTGCGCCCGGGTGAGGGGGTGATCCGTGATCTAGGGGGGCTTCATTCCTTCATGGGATGGGATCGCTCCATCCTTACTGATAGCGGTGGTTTTCAAGTTTTCTCCCTTTCCAAGCTGCGTCGCATTACCAGGGAGGGGGTGCATTTTCAGAATCATCTGGATGGGACGCCGACCTTTATAGGTCCCGAGACTTCGATGCAGATTCAACGCGATCTGGGAAGCGATGTGGTAATGGCTTTTGACGAGTGTCCGCCGTTCCCGTGTTCGCAAGAGGATGCGGCCAAAAGTCTTGAACTGACCACTCATTGGGAAAAACGATCCCGGGAATGGTGGCGTACGCAGCCGGAGGAGGGCAGGCCACTGCTTTTCGGCATCGTGCAGGGAAGTTCATTTTCCGATTTGCGGGAGCAGTCGGCGAAGGAACTTGTTGAGATAGGTTTCGACGGATATGCCGTGGGTGGGGTGAGCGTCGGCGAACCCGAGCCTGAGATGATGAAGGCTGTGGAATGGAGCGTCCCCCATCTACCCGAATCTGCTCCCCGTTATGCAATGGGTCTCGGTACTCCACCGCAGCTTGTCGAGATGGTGGCCCGTGGGATTGATATGTTCGACTGTGTCCTACCCACTCGAATCGCCCGCAACGGGACAGCCTTTACCGCATCCGGAACGATGAATCTCAAGAACGCTCCCTATGCGCGTGATCCAAAACCGATCGAAGAGGGATGTGACTGTCCGGCCTGCACGACATTTTCACGCGCCTATCTCAGGCATCTGGTCAAGGCGGAGGAGATCCTCGGGCTGCGGCTCATCACACTTCATAATCTGCACTTCTATCTCACGCTGATGCGCAGGATCAGAGCTAGCATACTAGACGGATCTTTTGCAGAGTTTCGAAAGGGATTTGTCTCCGGCTACAAGGTCTGGAATGGAGCGGAGAAGGAAGATTAGTTGACGTTTTACAGAATCCGCAGCCACTCAGCTGACGGAACTCTTAAGACAAAAAGCTTACTGACTGAGAGTCTCCCGTTTGGAGAACTTCAACTACCAACTCTGGCTGCTATACTGGCGGGAGTAATCGTATTTTGTCTCGAATCCCACCTCGGGAGGGAACTCCGAATAGCCCGAATTTAACCATTGGATATTGTTGTTATAAGGGGGCTTGTAGCTGCCGTGATTAGTTGGGAAGGGGAAAGTGAGCGTTTCAAAGACACCGTAACCGAGTCGGGCAAAGGTGCGGCCAAGTCCGCGAACCAATCCATAACTGAAGGCTGCCGAGTTGCCTTCGGAATAATTGACATCCGACATGGAGTCGATGATCTCCGAGGAACCATAGAGTATGTTGCCGAGGCCGCGACCGAGTTTGCGGGTGGGTCCCTGATCGGATTGGGGAGGGGCCTGAATATCGGCAAACAAGAGGCCCGAGCCAAGGAGTGAAGCCGATACAATTGCGATGAGAATAAGGGGGAGCTTTTTCACAGGGAGGTAAGTATCATCATCTTAGGGTTGGTTTTGCAAGACTAAAGAAGGGGATCGGTCGTTTTTTGCAAAATCGGGGGTAATGAACGCACCGGGACCACCCCTAACGGCCTGACCCAGTCCAATGCTGATTTTTCACTCTCAGGGACAGTCTGATAGGCGGCGGAAAACATTTCGAGTCGAGCATCGATATTGTCAATGAAATGGAGAATGGCGGCCTCGGGGGTTTTGGGAAGTATCGGGGAGCCGAATTCAAGTTGTCCATGATGGGATGCAATAAGGTGCAAAAGATGAAGTCGGACATCATCAGATGAAGGTTCAAGATCTTCCCAAGTCTCTTTGGAAAGTTCGCGCCACAGGGCATTGATGAGTTCTATGCCAATGGAAAGATGTCCGAGTAACTCTCCTCGCAGTTCCGTTTCGATGCCATAGCCCCGTTCGGGCAGGCATGTTTCCCAAAGCTTGCCGGCATCGTGGAAGAGCACTCCGGCGATCAGGAGATCCCGATTGAGTTCGGGATAGACTCCGCAGAGTGCCAGGGCGGATTCCATCATGCGGGAAGTATGCTCCAAAAGTCCGCCTCGTCTGGCATGATGATTTCCCCTTGCCGCGGCAGCGCGTCGGAAGCGTGTACCATACTGCCCGATGAACTGATGGCAGAGTTGCCCGAGGCGGGGATCTGCAATGCTCTCAACCGCTTCGGAAATTTGTTTCCAGGCCCAATCAAGGAGAGCTTTTTTTTCGGTTGATCCCTCCAGCAGTAATTCGATTTCCTCATGAGAGAGGGCATTCAACTCCCAGCCCCGCGCGTCGAGTCCAAAGGAGCCGTTGTGACTGAAGGCTCCCTCGATAGAGACAAAGTCTCCCTGCTTACGGATGGAGCAGCTCTCAAACGCCGCCGTGTCCGTCCACGCACGGAGGGTCATCGTCTCAGACTCATCCCTGAACACGGCTTCGTAAAACGGCTTTCCATTGGAGGCTTCCTTAAGGGAGAGCTTTTCGATCTGGGCGTGGAGAGAGGCTTCGACGGGCGACTGCTGGCGCGCAGACTGTTTGAGTTTGGCTATGGAGAGAAGCGGCATCTGGCAAGGCTGAAGTCTAAAGGCTGAAGGCAGAAGAAAAAACTGATCGGGATTACCTGAGTTCCAATCTGATAGGTGCACAAATCCCTATCTAAGGCACTCTAAACCCTCATGATGATCCAAAAAATCACATGATCAACATGCAGTCTCCGTAGCTGAAAAATCGGTATTCCTTCCGTACGGCTTCGGCATAAGTGGCAAGAATGAGTTCCCTTTCCGCAAAGGCACTGACAAGCATCAGAAGAGTGGAGCCTGGCAGGTGAAAGTTGGTGAGCAGTGCATCGATGCGTTGAAATGCGTAATGTGGATAGATGAAAATATCAGTGGAGCCACGATTCTCCCTGAGTTCCCCCGCTGGCTGGGATTCCAGGACGCGCGCTGTCGTGGTGCCAACAGCGATAATCTTTCCTCCAGCGTTGCGGGTTTGATTGATCCGTTCCACGGTGGAAGCAGGAAGTGTATAAAACTCCCGATGCATAGCATGATGTGTGATATCCTCCGTTTTGACAGGGCGGAAGGTTCCTGCTCCCACATGAAGGGTCACAAATGAGTGCGCATGACGGGCAAGAATCTCCGGTGTGAAATGGAGTCCTGCCGTCGGAGCGGCGACCGAACCCTCTTCACGGGCATAGACGGTCTGGTAGCGTATCTTATCTTCTTCATCAGAGGCCCTTTGGAAATATGGAGGGATGGGCATCTCGCCGTGGAGGTCGAGATCGGGAGGTGAGCCAAATTCAATCAGGCGTGTTCCATCATCGAGGATTTCGAGTACTGTCGCTGTTGTTCCCGCCGCTTCGACCTGATGACCAACACGCATTTTCTTGCCCGGATTGACCATGGCGATCCAGTGCCTCTCGTCCCGTTTCTCCATGAGAAGCAGCTCGACTTTTCCCGTGGAGTCGTGGAGTCGCGCCGGAATGACCTTGCTATCGTTGAGGACGAGGAGATCGTCGGGGATAAGGTATTCTGAAAGATCGACGAAGCATCGATGCTCGACGGCACCGCTCTTGCGATGGAGGACAAGCATTCTAGAATCTTCCCGGCGAGGCGTGGGACGGCTTGCAATCAGCCCGGCAGGCAGATCATAAAGATAATCGGAGAGACGGCCGCTCATACTGCTCCCAGCATTGCAGCGCCGAAGACCCCTGCACTGTCACCGAGTTCGGGACGCAGCAGCGGTGTCTCGAAGCGGTCATTGAAGAGATGGGAGAGAATTAATTCCCTTGTTACTGTCGTATAGAGAAGGTCGAGATTGCCAACGCCGCCACCGATTACAATGGCGTCAGGATCAAGCAGATTGACCACCGCAGCAAGAGCCTCGGCAAACTTTTCCTGTAGTCGTTTGAGGGTCGCCATGGCATCGCCATCACCGGAGGCCGCCCGCGAGGCAATCTCGGGAAGGTGAAGTGAGAGACCGGTTATGGAATGGTGATATTTCTCCAGCGCGGGACCTGAACAGACAGTCTCAAGACAGCCGATGCGACCGCAATAGCAGGGAGTGGACTCTCCGCAGAGGGGATTGTGTCCCCACTCACCGGTGATGCCATGTGTGCCGACGAGCACCTCACGATCCACGACGATGCCCCCACCTACACCTGTCCCGAGTATGATCCCAAAGAGAGTCCTGTATCCGCGGCCGGCGCCCATTTTCGCCTCCGCAAGAGCGCAGCAGTTCGCATCATTGCCCAGAATAGCCTCGCAGCGCAGAAGCGCCGAGACATCGCGGGCCAGAGCCTTGCCGTTCAGGCAGAGCGTGTTGGAGTTTTTGAGAATCCCTGTTTGGGGCGAAGCGACACCCGGTGTCCCGATACCGATCCGTGCCGGGCGTGGAAGCCCTGATGCCTGCTCGAGTTTTCTGACAAGAAGTTCAATCTGGCCAAGGAGATGCTGGTATCCCTGACTGGCTTCGGTCGGCACGCGGAGTCGATGGAGTGCCTTTCCCGGCTGCATGGGATCAAGAATGACTCCCTCGATTTTAGTTCCCCCGAGATCCATGCCCCAGAGCTGAGTTTTATGAGAAAAATTCATCTAAAGCACAAAAATCTGCTAAAACCATCCAGACAAGAGTAATCGCAGAGAAATCCATGTCAGTACCTCGTCTTATTCATTTTAGAAGAGGTGAATCTTTGGGAAAGTGAGAATCCTTGATCTCTTTTGAGTCCACAGGATTTGGTTTGACGGATAGTCTGGAACATAAGTTAATCACAGAAGTATCCCCCTATCTGCATGCAAAAAAATTTACTTCTTTTTCGAATCGGGTTTTGCCTCTTGTTGGTATGTGAGACAGTTCCCTCATTATTTGCTCAGACTCCCTCGGGGAGCTTGGTGGTCTGGGGCATCAACAGCAAAGGACAGACCAATATTCCATCTAGTTTGTCTGGGGTGACAAAAGTCTGTGCTGGACCGGAGTATTTTGTGGCGCTGAAGAGCGATGGGACTGTTGTTGCTTATGGAGATAATACATATGGGCAGACTACAATACCTCCAGCAGCTTCCAGCGGAGTGGTCGACATCGCCACTGGCTATTATAACACGCTGGCCCTCAAAACCAATGGGACTGTCGTTGCTTGGGGGCCAACATGGGGCGGTTTAACAAATATAAATTCAGTTCCAGTAGGATTGACTAATGTAAAGTCCATTGCAGTTGGTACTCTTCACGCCGTTGCCTTGAAGAGTGATGGGACGGTGACTGCGTGGGGGGATAATTCTAGGGGGCAGACTAATGTTCCAGCTGGGTTAGCGAATGTGACAGCCATTGCCTGTTCCTACAGTACTAGTTATGCCTTGAAAAGTGACGGTACGATCGTGACATGGGGGTATTACAATAAATCCCCGGCGGTGAGTGGGGTCAAAGCCATAGCGGCCTCTTCTACTTCCGGTTATACTGCTGCACTGAAGAGTGACGGAACCATGGTCGTCTGGAGTAGTGGAAGCACAAGTTTTACTCTCAGTAATTTTACTTCAGAACTTCAAGGAGTTTCTCAGATTGCTGTTGGATCTGGTGTGATGGCGATCACGACCAACAAGACAATAGTAGCTCTAACCTATACCACATATTACACGAATAATGACCCTACGGTGGTACCGTATGGCGTGGTTGGCGTCACAGGTCTTTCGATGGGAGAGAACTTCAATGTGGCCATCATCGATGGCTCGACGAACAAACCGGTTCTTGTTCCTTGGGGTAATAACTACTATGGACAGTCATATATTCCAGCCGCCGTGACAAATAATGGATTAAGAGCGATCTCATTGGGTGCAGGTGATTACTACCATAGTTCTGCACTGACTACTATGGGTCAGGTAGTTGTATGGGGTGGTAGCGGTATCGGAGATGGGATGAACAAAGTGCCTGCCGAAGCATCAAACGGTGTCTCCGCAATATCGTGTGGTTATAGTCATATGCTTGCCCTAAAAAGGGGCAGTGTGATTGGATGGGGGAACAACAGTGATGGTCAAACATCAGTACCAGCGGCCGCCTCAAATAATGTCGTTGCAATCTCCGCAGGGTGGTGGACCTCTCTCGCTCTCAAGAATGATGGGACAATTGTGGACTTTGGGATTAAATTTCAAGATCAAACCAAGACCATAGCAACCCTGAATCAAACGCACGTTGTTAGGGCAATTTCAGCAGGCTACTATCAATCCATGGCCCTGAAGAGTGATGGAACAGTCGTGACCTGGGGATCCAGCTACTTGGGGAATTCCAATGCCATGGCCGATATCCCGGTGGGTTTGCGTGGTGTGGTGAAGATATCGCAGGGGAGGGATTTTTCCCTTGCCTTGAAGTCCGATGGTACTGTGGTTGCCTGGGGCGATAATAAGCTTCATCAAATCGATGTCCCCAAAGGTCTCACGGGAGTCGTCGCGATCTCTGCCGGAGGGTTTCATTCGGCGGTATTGAAGTCCGATGGCACAGTTGTTACTTGGGGTGATAATTCGGATAATCAGTGTGATGTGCCACCATTAACCGGAGTAAGTGCTATCGAAGCGGGCCGCTATCATTGTTTGGCAGCCTTTGGAAATGTTGCGGGTGATTCTGGTGGATTTGTGAATGGTGGAGTGAATGGTGGAACGGGATTCAACAGGGTACCGATTTCAAGAAATCCCCCTCCCTCTCGCGGTGTATCAGCAGGCGCGGTGACTCGTGCAGTGGGATCAGGCTCAGGGGCAGCGATAGGAAGGGCAGCTCCTGCAGCCAGGTCAGCTCCTGCAGCCCGTCCTGCACCCCGATAAACGCTCACAGCACTCGTCTATAAATCGGTTTTGTAGTTGACTGTACAAAAATCTTAATATCAAATCCATAATCATGATAGTTTCAAGATTCTCCCCGTTGCTTCTCTCATTTTGCTTGACTGCATTCTCACTCTACATGCCCGCAACTGTTCAAGCGGGGGCGTCTAATAAGAGTGGCAACCCCTATGGCAATGGTAGCTTCTTTGGAAATGATGGAACTTTCAGTGGTGTCATCCGAGGGGTCAATGTGACGGGAACCACACAGTTCAGTACATATGGTTCCAACTCTGTGACAACGGGTTTATATCCCGCTGGAGGTAATTCCTCAACTGCCGCCAACATCCCAGGGGTGACCTCTCTCTATTACCTTGGTTTCACCTACATGGGTCCGGCTAATGGAGTGATTGATCCTGTGTCCGGTCAGCTCGCTTCCACATTTAATCTTTATGCACCCAATCCACCAAGTTCGGTTTTTGGTACACCATCTCTCAGCGGTGCCTTTACCGCGAATCTTCAGAACAGTTATCCCAATCAATCTTTTAGTGGACGAGGAAGCTTTAATGATGGAACCAATGAAAATACTTTTACAGTGACGGGTGTCCGAATTTCTTCAGGTACCATGACTTTTTATTAGTCAACTCATGACAAGAAAGGGTGGAGAGAAGGGATTTACTCTTGTGGAGTTGTTGGTAGTAATCGCAATCGTTCTAATACTGGCTTCCCTTTTGGTTCCTAGTTTTGAATACATGCGAACCGATGCAGAAGGGGCTGTATGCAACGGCCGCTTGAGAAATCTCTGGACAGCCTTCTCATTTTATCTTCATGACGGAAACGGATGGCCTCAGGTTCCTGGGGAAATCCAGATTGGTTCCCAGCAAGAGCAGCAGTGGTGGCTCGATTTTACAAAAGAAAACATGCGGCTTTCTTCCAATGAATGGCAATGTCCCTCGATCAAGCGAATGATGAATTCTTCAACTAATGCGACAAAGCAGTGTTTGATTTCCTATTTGCCCACTCTTTTTGATAGCAAGCCTAGAACAGCACTCTCTTGGCCACAGATGCCGTGGTTCACTGAGATCGCAAATGCCCACCGAAAAGGGAATCTGACCATTAGGACTGATGGTTCCGTGATGGCCTCGGGTACATCAAACCCACAGTAGTCATTTCATGAGAGTGATGCCATGCCTACGACAGCCTGAGGCGTGAATTGTATAATGAGATGGAGTTTCTCGTCTCGGAACAAGAGGTATCCAGTGGCAAACAGGATCGTGTGTGTATCGGAAGTCCTGCTATGGGTATTGATGCTCACGCTCTCAGCAACTGCATCTCCTAGGGAGGGGATCCATTCGGCTATATCCTTCGATACAAGCGCAAGGGTGAGTCGAGGAGGGGTGACTGAGATACCACTCACTGCGGTTCCAAACTTTGGGAATACCATTTCTTTTGAAATACAGATACCGCCTGAGCACGGGGTATTGAGCAAGCCTGTCAATCATTCTGATCACCAAGCAGTTGTCATTTACCACCATGACGGATCGGGGCGGATTCTTGAGGATGAGTTCACATTCAAGGTAAAGAGTGCAGGTCTGGCTAAATCGATTAGTTATCGCGCAAGGATCAGCATCATTCCAAGCCCTGCTGGGATTGTTTTTCAACCGCTTGTCTTGAATTTTGGAGCAGTGACTGTTTCGGAAAATTCCCAACGGCAGGTGACTATTTCAAATTCTGGAGGAAGTAGACTGAATGCCAAACTGCTATTCCCACGTGGGTATTCTTCGGAGTGCGATGTGGTGATGCTTAATGAAAATGAGAGCACCAATATTGCCATCATATTTTCCCCGATGGAGACTGGTGAAATCTCAGGAGAAGTCGCCACTATTCCAGATGTTGGCAAAGAATCACTTCATCTAAGGGGATGCGGGCAGCCTCGTTTTGTAGTCACTAAATGCGGCGCTGTAGAATGGGAAATAAGAAACCAGTCCACAAATTCTATTAGAATCAATGCTACGGGTGGTGATGGATGGCTGATGCCGCCCGAAATGCTGATTACACCAAAAACAACACAGGTGATTTCTTTCCATCAGCTTGAAGTGGATGATGGGGTGGTCAACAATACCAACAGAGATATACGGGTTCAGCTTTCCGATGGTCTCAGCAGCAATGAGATCGAGTTGCCACAACCGAAGCGCTTCATTCCGATCACCGTGCAGCAGATCTCACCTGAGACTTTAGGAACACTGATACTTGGGGGGTCCGTACCGATTTCCTTCCGTATCCAGAATCGGTCTGAATTTCCAAAACAGGTGACATGGAACGCCTCCTCAACTTCTGGCGGCTGTCTTTCCAAGGATAATGCGATTAAGTTAAGGGGAGGAGAAATGAGAGAAATCACTTTTAATTGGACTCCAACAGTACCTGGAAATGCCCTCCTCAAGCTCTTCGCTAACGATGGATCAAAATCCAAGCAATCGCTTCTCTGGAAAGTTAAAGTCTTTAATGAGTCATCGAATCAACACTCAGGTGATCTACCCTCAACAATTCCCTCTATACAGGAAAACAATGAAGTGAGGCCAACCGGCGAGACCCCGCTTCCAACCAAACAACTCTCTGCAATACAGGAGATCACATGGGGGATAAAAACATCATGGAGCGGCGAGCGTCTGCCATTCCTCGAATGGAAGGCAGGCGATGAATCACCCTCCCGTGTCGTGGTTGAAGATATAATACTTGTGCCAACCAAGGGATCTGATGCTTTTCATCAACATGAAGAAGTCCATGTTCCTCCACTAACTGTCAAATCCGTTCCTCTCGCTGTTTCCGGATATAAACTACAGGCTGATCATGAAAAGATTTCAATCCTCAGAATCTCTCCAGGCAGTCATCTTATAACGATCAAGCTTTATAAGAAAGGAAACGCTGATCCTGAAAGTTGTTCCAGTGTTCAGCTTACCGTTCCACCAAGAGCCTCTTGGTGGAGCCGCTTTAAGACACCTTTCTGTCTCATTGCTTTGGCGATATTGATTCTGCTGTTCAGGGCAATGAGAAGATAAGTCTAAAAATAAGTAACTCACAAAGCGGCAGAAGATATGACTCGCTTGAAGCTACAGCATTATTAAACAACGGTGCCATGCTGTTTTGGTATTTTCAAAACTCAGCGAGGATCCTAGAAATGATCTTTGATGCCTGTTCCAGTGCCTCGGGAGTGTGTGAGGTGGAAAGAAATCCCGCCTCATATTGAGAGGGGGCAAAATAGAGGCCCTGCTTGAGAGCCCTGTGGAAGTAGCGGGCAAAGGCAGCGGAGTCACTTCGCTTGGCGTCATCCAGATTGCGAACCGGGCCTGTGCAGAAGTAGAGGCAAAACATGGAGCCGATCCGATGAAAGGTCAGGGGCTTACCCTTGATTGCATGGCGCATGGATTCCTCAAGCTGTGCCCCGAGATTTTCCAGAAGCTGCCACCCGTTGATCCTCTCCATTTCCCGAAGCTGGGCTAGTCCTGCTGCAAGGGCGAGGGGATTTCCTGAAAGGGTTCCGGCCTGATAGACGGGTCCCAGAGGAGCAAGCTGATCCATGATCTCAGCCCTGCCTCCAAAGGCTCCGACCGGCAATCCTCCACCGATGATTTTACCAAGAGTCGTGAGATCGGGAGTGATGCCATAAATTTCCTGCGCACCGCCGGGAGCAAGCCTGAAACCTGTCATGACCTCGTCAAAAATGAGGAGCGCGCCATGCTCCCGGCAAAGCTTTTGCACTTTCTCCAGAAAGCGAGCTTCGGGAAGGTAGAGTCCGGCATTTGCTGGCACCGGCTCAAGAATAACAGCGGCTATTTGCGAGCCCTGTTCCTTGAAAACAGAATGAAATGCTTCGGGGTCATTAAAGGGAATTGTCGAAGTGAGGGCAGCTAGGGAGGCTGGAATTCCGGCACTATCGGGCTGGCCGAGCGTGAGTGCGCCGCTGCCTGCCTTCACCAAGAGTGAATCGACATGCCCGTGATAGCATCCTTCGAATTTCACGATCCGTTCGCGTCCGGTATAACCTCTCGCCAGCCGTATGGCTGACATCACGGCCTCGGTGCCGCTGTTGGTCATGCGGACTTTCTCGATAGAGGGAAACATGCGACAGATGGTCTCGGCCATTTCGACCTCCAGGGGATTGGGGATGCCGAAGCTGCTTCCCTTGGTTGCTGTTTCGCACACAGCATCAACCACCACCTGGGGGGCATGTCCAAGAATTGCCGGTCCCCAGGTTCCCACGAAGTCTGTGTAGTCGCGTCCATCGACATCGGTGATGGTGCATCCGGAGGCTTTGTTGACAAAGAAAGGCTCTCCGCCAACTCCGCGGAAAGCGCGTACCGGGGAGTTCACGCCACCGGGAATGCGCGCGTTGGCTCGATTCCAAAGGTCATGGGATATGGGGCCTGGAAGAAAAGGAGACATGGGGGCGGAAACTTGAAAGATGAGACCTAAAACTTGAGTTAGAGGGGAGAAAATGGGAATATTACAATTTGGTTCTAAAGATTCCTACTCAAGTCTCATCCTTCTCAGTGGATTTACCCTTCAGCCTGATGATCCATCAGCTG
>JBAXTN010000017.1:0-44697 GCA_037130175.1 bacterium
GCGGTGGCGGTGGCGGAGGCTATCGTGGTGGCGGCGGCGGTGGTGGCCGTGATCGCGGCGGTTATGAAGACCGTGGTCCTCGTCAGGACTATCGCTAAACTCTTTGTCCCAATGACAGCCTGGTCTCTGATTTTTTAGAGACCTAGGAAATTTTCCCTCCACGGGCGGCTTGGAGTATTCCAGCGGCTTTGTGGAGGGTTTCTTCCCATTCCTTTTCAGGAATGGAATCTGCGGTAATCCCTGCGCCGACATGGAATGCGGCAACGCCTTTTCCATCGCTCTCTTGATTGATTACGATCGTGCGGATGGCGATATTGAACTGGCTCTCCCCGTTATATCCAAAGTAACCGATCGCGCCGGTAAAGAGCCCCCGTGGTGTGGCTTCCAGCTCATGGATGATTTCAAGAGCCCTCTTTTTAGGAGCCCCAGATATGGAACCTCCGGGGAAACAGGCCGCAAGCGCCTCAACATGGGAGACTCCCTCCCTTAGATTTCCCTCAACTGTTGAAACGAGATGAAAAACCTGGGCATACCGTTCCAAATGCAGAAGCTGTGTGGCGGTGACGCTGCCATACTCACAGACCCGACCGAGATCATTGCGTTCCAGATCGGTGATCATCACCAGTTCGGCAATTTCCTTCGGTGAAGTCTTGAGTTCAAATTCCTGCCGGGCATCTTCACCCTGAGATTGCATCCGAGGCCGAGTGCCCTTGATGGGACGAGTCAGGATTTTTTGACCGCTCATTTTGAGAAAACATTCGGGAGAACTTGAAAGCACGGTTTCCTCACCCAGATCAAGGTAGGCAGCATGGGGAGATGGGGAGGCTGCGCGCAGAGCAAGATAAAGTGGCCAGGGATCATCCTCGTATTCAGCCGTGAATCGATGGGCCAGACAAACTTGATAGATATCCCCTGAGGCCACATATTCCTGTGCGCGAATCACCAGACGGACATATTCCAAACATTCCATTTCGGCGGAAAATCGGAGCGGAGGAGGGCTCTCTGTTTTGCCATCGCAAGGGGGGCGGATCGGAGTGCCCGGATCACCAATCCAGCCGTCGGGAGAGTGAAGGAGAAGTGAATCGTAAAATCCAAATCGAAATGATCCGTCAAAACGGAAGTAGCCTATGGCGGCACCATCCTGCAGCGCAACGGCCCGGGAGGCGCGCTTTCTGTGATCCAATTCCTCAGCGATGCGATGCCACTCATGCGCGCTGCCACTGAGAATCAGATCCGGGTCACGACCAAGTATGGAAAGTCCCTGCGATTCTTGTGAGGAGGAATCCAACCAGACAAATCCATGATCCGTTCTCCACCCGGAGGCGATTTCTTGCGGAGTCGGAATCGTACTTTGTGAAGTATTTTGGGCGTTGTTGAAGCACATGATGGACGGAGGCAATGTCGGCACCTCTTGCCATCACCGCGCATTTTTGTTTTCTTTGCAAGGGTGCGGCTGTCACAAGCCGAAATCTTCCGTATTTATCCATCTTCATGAAATTCCGCTCCCTGCTTTGCCTCCTCCTTCCCCTCTCCATCATTTCGATCAGAGCGCAGGATCAGACTCAACCAGCCACTCCAGCCGCGCCCGTTCTCACGGGGCCGCTTCAACTACAGGAAAACCCGGTTCCTCCGCCGGCACCGGCAGCCACACCTGAGGCTGCGGCAACTTCACCTGCCTTGGCTCCTGTGGATGCGAATGCTCCCACCAATCCGGTTCAGGGAGTAACTCCCGCTGCGGCAGAACCAGCGGCTCCCGCTACCGATTCCGGCATGGGCTCCCCTGGACAGAATCCTCCTCCCAGCGACCCCAACTCCCTCATTCCACCTCCGCAGGAAGCCCTTCCTCCTTCGCCCATCAACTCCGCCGGCAACGAGGAAAAGCAGCGTCAGGATCAGAAGGCCCTCTACTATACGGTCAAAGTGAAGGCTGACAAAGAGGAGGCCCTAAGTTCGCTTCTGGATCAGGCTGACAAGGCAAAGAGCGACGAGGCCAAGCGGCAGGCGTTGCGCCAGTACTACGATCTCCTGGCAAAGCGAATGAAAAAGCTCGATTCCTCCCTTGCTGGCTGGATTGACACGATGCATGCCGCCTATTTGCGTCGCCTTGAACAGGTGCGTGTGGAGCCAACGATTCCTCTCAATCCTCCTCCGGTCCCCGCTTCTTCCGAGGAGGCATCTCCAACCCCTTCCCCCACACCTACACATAAAAAGAAGAGAAGAGGCCTCGATGCTGCCGCCTCGCCGACTCCCACTCCAGCCTCCAACAAGAAAGAGAAAGCAGCAGCTCCCTCGGACAACTAGGGTGTTGTCACTGAGGATGTAACTCATAGCATCGCATGCAGGGGGTCATTGCCATCCTGCTGGAAGCAGTGATCCTGCCGTTGCTTGCGCTATGCCTGCTGCACAGCCTCCTGAATATGGTGCTGCTCCGCCGGTTGAGGGCAGCCCCGTTACACAACCACGATCAGGGGGAAGTTCTCCCTGTCTCGGTACTCGTTCCCGCTCGAAATGAAGAGAGGTGTATCAGGGAGTGTCTCACTTCACTGATCAATCAGCAGCCCTCCGTGAGGGAGATTCTCCTGCTGGATGACCGTTCCAGCGATGCAACGGTGCCGATAGCCCGGGAACTTGGGTTTCTTGAGGGTAATGGACATCGTTTAAGATTGATCCATGGTCGGGAACTGCCTGCCGGTTGGGTTGGAAAAAACTGGGCCGGCCATCAGCTTTCCGTTGCTGCTGACGAGAGGAGCACGCATCTTCTTTTTACCGATGCGGACACTATCCATGGCGCAACCTGTGTGTGGAGTGCGCTCCATCATGCAAAACAGCAAGGCACTGATCTTCTCTCCCTCTGGCCTGATCAGATCACCGTGACATGGTCGGAGAAGCTGATAATCCCAATGCTTTACCTGCTGGCAATGGTTTTTCAACCCCTTGCCTACTTGCTCTGGCTGCAGGAATGCCCGGAGCGGGTCAGGAGAAAAAGGCTCACCCCTCGGCAACTCAGCAATTTGGGTGCGGCCAATGGACAGTTTCTCCTCTTTCGTCGTGAGGCTTACCGGAGCATCGGGGGGCATGAGGCACTCAAGGATCATCTTGTTGAGGATGTGGCCTTCGGACGGAGGATTGCGGCACGCACAGGGGAGGGAATGCGTCTCCGCAATGCTGATGGTGGAGAACTGCTGTGCTGTCGGATGTATTCCGATTTCAGAGAAGTCTGGGAAGGATTTTCCAAGAACATCCGTCCAGTCTTTGAGGAATCACTGCCCACTTTTCTCTTTGTCGGGAGCGTGTTATCGATCCTGTTTCTCGCGCCCTTTCTCCTTTTGCCTCTGACTCTGTGGCTTAGGGACATCACAATCCCCACACTCATCGCAGTGAGTCTGGTTCTCTTGATCAGGCTTGCGCTGACGCTACGGTTTCGCACTTCCTGTCTGAGTCTGATCGCTCATCCTGTTGGAGTGGCACTGGCTCTCCTCATCGGACTCAATAGCTGGCGTCTCTGTCTCGGAGAAGGGGTCAGCTGGAAAGGGCGTACCTATCAAGGATCGACTCGCAGTTCTATTGAGTAAGCTCCCGAAGGGCGTTGGCTTGATGTTTCAATATTTGTTTTGTAGCTTCGAGGATTGCGATTCACTAAACCTCCAACAACAAAACAATGTCCATCCTGACAATCCGTCCCGCCGATCAATGCCGCTATGATGAAATCTCCGTCGGAGAGGTGATGCTTCGCCTTGACCCGGGTGAGGGGCGCATCAAGACCACCCGTACCTTTCGCGCTTGGGAGGGTGGTGGTGAGTATAATGTGGCGCGTGGACTGCGCCGCTGCTTCGGTCTCCGCACCGCGATTCTGAGTGCCTTTGCAGACAATGATGCGGGTCGTCTTGTCGAGGATCTCATCCTTCAGGGAGGAGTTGATTCCTCCATGCTCAAGTGGGTGCCCTATGACGGCATCGGTCGCTCCGTCCGCAACGGGCTGAATTTTACAGAACGCGGATTCGGTGTCCGTGGTGCGGTTGGTATTTCCGATCGGGGCAATACGGCTGCTTCTCAGCTCAAGCGCGGCGATTTCGATTGGGATTATATTTTCGGCACGCTCGGTGCCCGCTGGTTTCATACAGGTGGTATCTTTGCCGCGCTGAGCGAGAGCACGGCTGATCTGGTGATCGAGGCTACCGAAGCAGCACACCGTCATGGTGTCATTGTGGCCTATGATCTCAACTATCGTCCCTCGCTATGGAAGGGGATCGGTGGGAAGGAAAAGGCTCAGGAGGTGAATAAGAGAATCGCCCAGAATGTCGATGTGATGATCGGTAATGAGGAGGATTTCACCGCCTGCCTTGGACTCGAGGTCAAGGGCGCGGATCACAATCTCACCAATCTGGAACTCGACAGCTTCAAGGCGATGATCGGCGAGGCCGTGAAGGCGTTCCCTAACTTCAAGGTTGTTGCCACAACAATGCGTGGAGTTAAGACCGCCACGGTCAATGACTGGGGTGCCATCTGCTGGGCTGGGGGCAAGTTCTACGAATCCACCCACTATCCCTCGCTGGAGATCATGGATCGTGTCGGCGGAGGAGACAGCTTTGCCTCCGGTCTTGCCTATGGCTTTCTCACCAGTGGTGATCCGCAGGAGGCTGTCAACCTTGGTGCAGCCCATGGTGCACTCGCAATGACAACTCCCGGCGATACCTCGATGGCCTCCCTTGCGGAAGTCAGGAAGCTTGCCGGAGGCGGCGGAGCGCGGGTTGACCGGTAATTTTGGCGCAGGAGTTCGTTGCCGCTCGTTCGCTGTAGGAAAACTACAGCGTCACTCGCACGCCTTAGAGAGAATTCCTAGATCTCCGATAAAATTCCAAAGCCCCGGTGCTGGAAACGGAACAGGGGCTTTAACGTTAACGAAAAAAGCTCAGCCACGTTCGAAGGGCGTTGGTTGCAGCACTTGGTTTGGGCGTTGCAATCAATTCATGAGAGAGGTTTTTGTCGTAAGCACTAAATCTGCAGTTTTTATAGAAGAAACAGAACCAAGGGGAGTGATAATTTCAGGAGTTCCGAGGGTATTTGTCTTGGTTGCGCTCGATTGAGTAATAACCGTCCGAATATCGACTCTTTTTCCAGTAATAAGGGTTGCAGTAAAAGTGTATTTTAGCTCTGAGTCTTGGCTGCCGATAGTTACTGACGCTTCTTTTCCATTCTCTACGATCAGAGTGGGCTTGCTAAGTATTTGATTGTTGCCTGTTGCAATAGTCGCATCAACCTGAAGTTTCGGCGCAGCAAGAGCAGAATATGCTAAGACTGAGGTTGCTATAATGGAGTATATATATGTTTTCATTTGGTTGTATGGAGGTGAATTGGTTCCAAGTTTTTGTAGGAACGCCTAACAGTTATTCGGCGGCTAAAAAATCGCGAACGCGGAGAGGGGTTTTGGTTGAAATTTTGGTTATTTCGCTGAAATCACTTTGGATGCAGGAATGAATTCAGAGAACTCGTTTCCGGCAATGGCTGCGTTTGTGATGGAGGCCCTGCACCCTTTGACCGATAGACCTTTGTCCAGTAAAGACAAGCCGGATTCCTTCCCATTCTCCAGACTTGGCATTGGTGGCGCGCTTTTGTTCTACTCTCCGGCTCTATGGCGACGCTCAACACCCACTATCTCAAACTCAAAGCCGGCTATCTCTTCCCCGAGATTGCCCGGCGTGTGAGGGTCTTTACCGAGTCCAATCCGGAGGCTGCCGCACGCCTGATCCGCTGCGGGATCGGCGATGTGACAGAGCCACTTCCTTTGGCGGTGCGGAAGGCTATGCATGAAGCCGTCGATGAGATGGGTACGCCAGAAGGCTTTCACGGCTATGGGCCGGAGCAGGGATACGAATTCCTCCGCTCGGCGATTGCGAATCATGATTACCGGGATCGTGGACTGGAGGTGGCCGATGACGAGATCTTCATCTCGGACGGTTCAAAATGTGACGGAGGCAACATCCTTGATATTTTTGGCAAAGGGAATCGGATCGCCGTCATGGATCCGGTCTATCCGGTCTATGTCGATACGAATGTCATGGCCGGTCACACGGGAGAGGCCAATGAGGATGGCTCGTATGAAGGAATTTCTTATCTCGAGTGCACGGCGGAGAATGGATTTGTGCCGGAGATTCCTGCTGAGAGAGTCGATATTATCTATCTTTGCTTCCCCAATAATCCTACCGGTGCCGTAGCTTCCCGCGATCAACTCACAGCGTGGGTGGAGTACGCTAGAAAGCACGGTTCGATCCTGCTCTATGATGCAGCCTACGAGGCATTCATCAGTGATCCTGCTGTCCCGCACTCAATCTATGAAATCCCCGGTGCGAGGGAATGCGCCATTGAGTTCCGCAGCTTCTCAAAGAACGGTGGTTTCACCGGAACTAGGTGCGCCTTCACCGTGGTGCCGAAGAGTGTGATGGCCCTTGCCCTGGAAGCGGAGAGCCGCCCATTGCATCCGCTCTGGCATCGCCGCTTCACGACGAAATTCAACGGTGTGAGCTATGTCACCCAACGGGGGGCCGCCGCCCTCTATACCGAACAGGGTCGCGCAGAGGTCTCAGGCTTGATTGCCGGATATATGCGCACTGCGGAGATCCTCCGCGAAGCGGTCGCTGCTTGTGGATTACAAGTTTATGGCGGGGTGAATGCCCCCTACATCTGGGTGAAGGGCCCCGCGGGAGTGACGAGTTGGGGGATTTTTGACCGGATGCTCAACGAGGTGAATATTGTCGTCACTCCGGGCAGCGGATTTGGCCGTGCCGGTGAGGGCTACTTCCGAATCTCCGCCTTCAACAGTCGCAAGAAAGCTCTGGAGGCTGCTGCAAGAATCAGGGCCATGTTTTGGTAGTAGGCTAAACCTTCTGTCGCCCTCTCCAGAGGGGGAGGGCGACAAAGAGAAGGCCAATACCCAGAAGTGCCCACGTGCCCGGTTCTGGGACGGAATTTACTATTGCTGATATTTGGCTTTGATAGGAGCTCAGCTGAACGAAACCCGAGTAATAGTTGGTTCCTCCTTGCAGGATCGCCTCATTGATTCCCGCAAGTTCCCATTGCGGATGAGACGCGTCACCCACATTGATAAAAACACCGCCACCCGAATCACCCAGAACAATCTCCCCGTAGTTTGTTCCTGAGTTGGGTGAGACAAAATCAACGCTTGCACGGTCATTGACATTAATGGGGTATATGTTGATCCCTGCAACATAGTTTGCTCCCCATGATTTTAAACCTACTCCATTTGTACCTCCCAGTCCAATCATGACAACGGTGCTGAAAACCGCTGGGTCACTTGGCGTGATCGTCAGATTGTAAGAGAGAGGAATATTTGTTCCAGCGGTGGAGACGGTGGATATTTTAAAAAGTGTCAGATCCGCATTTGTTGTTCCTGTGAGACTGTTGGTAAAATTCGAATAATAGATACCCGTATTGTTATAAACATTACCATTGAGGGTGAAAGTGGTTGGGCTGTTCACATGCGCTGCGGTGAGAACCCATCCGTTGCCCAGATAAACGCCGCTTGCGTCGCTGACTTGTCCGACATAGTTCCACCCTGTGTTGGTATTTCCACTTCCCCACCCTGACGACCATCCGGAGACCGATCCGCTAATGTTGCTGTTCGTGTTGTAGGTGGCGTTGCCATTCACGACAGTCTCTACCCCCTTAAGTGAGGTAAAGGCGGCGAGCAGCAAGAGTACTGCAACAAATCTGTGGGGGATCATGGGCAAATGAATTATCAATAACTCTTATTCAAAACAAGTGAGTCTATGTGACAAAATCGTTACAATAGCATCCCAGTTGCTAAGAGTATTTAATGGCTATTATCCGACATTGCTTCTTCTACCTCACGATTCCACGGTCGCTTGATGTAATGAAGCTGATCAATGTTCCAATGGTTTCGGACTTGGCAAATTGGTCGCGGAGTTGCTCCAGAGACTGGGCAGTATTCTTATTGCTACGGTAGATGATTTTGTAAGCTTCGCGCAGTTCCCTGATGGCATCACTGGAAAACCCCCTTCGTTCCAAACCCACCATGTTCACCCCGCGTATCTCGGCGGGATTGCCGTCGGCGATCATGAAGGGAGGAACATCCTGAACGATCTTGGTGCATCCCCCGATGATGGCATGTTCTCCGATACGGCAGAACTGATGTACTCCGCTCAGTCCCCCGATGACGGCATGATCGCCTACGAGAACATGCCCTCCCAAGGTGCCGTTGTTGGAGAAGATGACATGGTTTCCGACCGTGCAGTCATGGGCAACATGGGCGTATGCAAGAAATGTGCCATGGTTTCCGATCCTAGTTATGGAACCCGGAGCCGTACCACGGTTTACAGTCACAAATTCCCTGAATGAATTGTGATCCCCGATTTCCAGATAAGTTGGTTCTTCCTTATATTTCAGATCCTGTGATCGCTGTCCAATGGAGCAGAAGGGATAGAATTCATTCCCTTTCCCGATCTTTGCATGGCCGGCAATGGAGACATGGTTGTGCGCGACGCATCCCTCACCAAGTGTGACACCCGGCCCGATGACGCTGTAGGCACCGATGGTTGTTCCAGAGCCGATAACGGCACTAGGATCAATGACTGCTGTGGGGTGAATGGAAGCAGGCGTCATATTATTTATCGACGATTCCAAAGAGCAGAATGCCCTCGCTTACGACTTCGCCATTGACGAGGCATTTACAGGCGGCCTTGCCGAGGCGCCTCTTGGCACTAAGCATTTCGACATGAATAAAAAGGGTATCACCGGGGAAGACGGGCTTGCGGAATTTAATCTCATCGGCACTCATGAAATAGCCGATCTTTCCCGAATTTTCGGTTTTTCTCATCATGATGATGGAGGCGACCTGTGCCATGGCCTCAACCTGGAGGACGCCGGGCATGACCGGATGTCCCGGAAAGTGTCCCTGAAAGTAGGGTTCGTTGATGGTGACGCTTTTCACCCCGACAGCCTTGGTGTCGCCGTCAAATTCCACCATGCGATCCACCATCAGGAAGGGATAACGGTGGGGCAGCACGCTCATGATGTCGTTGATATTCATGACAGGTGCCGAGGAGGTGAAGGGCCGTGGAGCCATTGCCACGAGATCCCGGTAGCGTTTTGCGATGGCGCGAGCGAGCTCGGTATTGGGGCCGTGTCCCGGACGGACAGCCACGATATGCCCACGCAGCGGACGACCTGCAAGGGTCAGATCACCTATAATGTCCAAGATTTTGTGCCGGACGAATTCGTCTGTGAATCGGAGGGGTTCTTTGCTCAGAACGGAATCACCACGGATCACAAGGGCATTTTCTAGGCTGCCTCCCTTGATAAGCCCCTTGTCCATGAGATCCTTGACATCTTCATAATGGACGAAGGTGCGTGCCGGGGCGATATCGCGGGCATAGACCTCAGGGGTGATTTCCAGAGAAAGATACTGGGTAAAACGACCATCCGAACCAGCCTGAGTGCAGGAGATCCGGAACCCCTGATGGGGAAAAATCGACATGATCGAACCCGTGGGAGTTTCGAGGTGAATCGGTTCGTCAATTTCCAAAAAGGATCTGGCGGCTTCCTGGGGGACAATCCCCGCCTCCTGAATCAGTGCGACAAAAGGCGCCGCACTTCCATCACCGATCGGTGGTTCATTGGCATCCATCTCGATGAGCGCATTGTCAACGTTGAGTCCGGCCAGCGCAGAGAGGACATGCTCGATGGTCTGAATCTTGGCATTTCCCTGAACAAGAGTGGTCGCCCTTTCGACAGTCTTCACATGGTCGACCTGGGCTTCCACGATCGGTTCGTCCGGTAGGTCGGTACGACGGAATTTATACCCATGCCCAATGGGTGCCGGATGAAGGGTGAGGGTGACTTTGCCGCCATTATGCAGTGCGCTACCGGTGAGGCTGACGCTGGAGGCGAGGGTACGCTGGTTTTCCATGAAATATTCTGTGCTCTTGTCGATGATCTTGATTTTCAGACGATATGCCCATCCGTAATGCGGATGCGCCGGTCAGCCAGAGCTGCCACGGAATCGCTATGAGTCACCATAATGACCGTTGTCGTCCTGCGGGAAGCAATCTTTGCCATGACTTCGAGAACTTGGGAGGCATTTTCACTGTCCAGATTTCCCGTTGGCTCGTCGGCCAACAGGAGTGAAGGGCTATGAACCAGGGCTCTGGCGATGGCTGCCCTCTGCATTTCACCTCCGCTGAGCTGATGGGGAAAATGGTCTGAGCGATGAGTCATGCCAACCAGACCCAGTATTTCCAGTGCCGAAACGCGTATTCCATGATGTGGATCCCCACGGAGAAGGAGGGGCATTTCCACATTTTCAACCACGCTCATCGAGGGAAGGAGATTGAAAAATTGGAAAACGATGCCGAGCTTTAGGCGCCGGTAGAGAGTGAGTTCGTGATCCCCTGCAGATTCGAGATGAATCCCATCAACTATTACTTCACCGGAAGTGGGGTGATCAAGACCACCAAGCAAGTTGAGCAGGGTGCTCTTTCCCGATCCGCTGGGGCCGGTTATGGCAACAAACTCCCCCGCGTTTATTGAGAGGGAGATGCTATCCAGAGCGGTTACCGGAGGGGAGCCGTAAGAACGGGAGGCTTTGACGAGACGGATCACAGTGTTCACAAATGCACTGCTACCAATGCTTGATCAAGCTCCCTTCAAAATTTTGGGTGAAACTCCCGACGTTCTTGCCGTCGAGAAGCCCCCCTTCCTTCTGGTTCATCCAAGTAAACCCGGTGGCCCGATCACCCTTTGGGATCGTCTGAAAGAGCTTCTCGCCTATGAGATTGCAAGTGGAGGTCAGGTTTCCCTCATCAACCGTCTCGATCGAGAGACAAGCGGGATTGTCCTTGTTGCCAAACATCTCGAAGCGGCCAGGATCTGCGCCATGGCAATGGAACGGAGTCAAATAAAGAAGGAATATCTTGCCATCGTTGCAGGGTGGCCCCACAGGGAGGAGTGGAGTGTCGATGCGCCCATTTTGCGTTTAGGAGAAGTGCAGCATTCGAGGATTTGGCTGAAACGCTGCATTCATCCAATGGGGGCAGTAGCCAAGACCGATTTCAGGTTGGAGCAAGTATTCACGCATCCAAGATATGGCCCGCTTGCACTAGTCCGTTGCTGGCCCCGGACGGGCCGCACCCATCAGATTCGCGTTCATCTGGCCCATTCCGGAATTCCGGTTGTCGGTGATAAAATCTACGGACCTTCGCAGGAATGTTATCTTGAGTTCATCAACACAGGTTGGACATCTGGGTTGGAGCAGCAGCTCTGGCTGCCCCGGCACGCGCTTCATTCATGTGTGTTAGGGCTTACAATTGGGGAAATCCATCACCACTGGGAATCCGCTCTTCCCGGGGATCTTGTGCGACTGCTGGCCGCCTGTGGCTAATTCTATCCTTTTGGAGGATTGGAGCTGAAGACTGCCAGGGTCGTCTTTTCGATGAATTGCTTGTTCGATGCAATCATCCCGAAGATTTTATCATGCAGGGGACATGGCTCGCCCACGCCGCACCATCCCTCGCCGTAAGGGCAATTGGTATTGGTGGAGGTTTGCTCAAACAGGGAGACGATATCGAGAAGGCAAATTGCATCGGGAGATTTGGCGAGCGTGTAGCCGCCTCCGGGTCCTGGTTGACCATTGACCATTCCTGCCGATGCTAGCTGGGTGAGCAGCTTGGCAGTCAGCGCGCGCGAGATGCCGCGAGATTCCGCAATTTCACCTGAGCCGGCTCGTCGTTTGGGATCCGTTGCGAGATAGCTCATCACGGCAATGGCGTTGGCAGCAGTTTTTCCGTAAATGAACATGGTATAAGTCTTTCGTTGAGGGTATTTCCTACTGGCTATAAATTATTCACAAAATGATGATGGCGTGAAAAGAATTAAAGATATATTTTTATGACTTCCCCTCGTGCAGTTATTCTTCGTTGGCTTCCTTGGTTCTTGATTTTAGTGGGAATCTTCGCGTTCTGGAAGTGGCAGACTCTTGCCCAACCGGTCAGTTACATCACGAGTGAGGTTACCCGGGGCACGCTTGAGGATGCCGTGACTGCGAGCGGGTCATTGGGAGCAAGCGAGTATGTCGATATTGGGGCGCAGGTATCCGGCGTGCTTCAAAAGCTGTGTGTGAAACTTGGGCAGAATGTGCATAAGGGGGATTTGTTGGCACTAATCGATCCGACGGTGTTTGAAGCGAGGGTTGCAGAAGACGAAGCAACCCTCGATAATTTGGAAGCCCAGATGGGAGCCTCTGACGCGGCGCTCAAACTTGCCGATCTACGGCTCAAACGAAACCAGAATCTCCTTAAGAGCGATGCTGTGAGTATTGATGAGTTGAACCGTTCCGAGGCGGAGTTTTCGCGTGCAAAATCCTCCATCGAGGCTCTCAAGGCGGATATCGACAAAGCCAAAAATAGCATCAAGGCCTCAAGGGCAAATCTGGGATACACCAAGATCTACTCTCCCATGGACGGCACGGTCGTGCAGGTTCAGGCGAGGGAAGGCCAGACGCTGAATGCCAGTCAGACGGCCCCGATACTTTTCCGACTAGCCAATCTTCACACCATGACAGTCGAGGCGCAGGTGTCGGAAGCCGACATCCAGCGCATCCATCCGGGGATGTCCGTCTATTTCACGACGTTGGGAGATCCTGATACCCGGCATGAAAGCACGGTGAGAGGTGTGGAACCTACCCCGGCCACAACAAACCCGCCGATTTTTTACAACACTCTTTTTGATGTGACCAATGAGAATCTCAAGCTCATGCCCGAGATGACCGCCCAGGTTTTTTTCCCAATGATCTCCAAAACCAATGTGCTCATCATGCCTATTGCAGCCCTCGACTACGCCAGACGCCAGCACCCTCCCGAATTGGGGAAGACGGTAAACGCGAAGGGTAAAAAACCGCGTTTGAACAAAGTCTTTGTGTTGAGGGACGAAAGACCTGTAGAAGTCGAAGTAGTGCTTGGAATGAGCAACCGGGTCTCCGTGGAGGTGATCTCTGGGCTTACGGATGAGGATGATGTCGTCACTGGTCCAACGGATCTGGGGCCAAGTTCCCGTCCTCGCGTCATGATCCGCTAACAAGATGACGGACATTCAGGACACTGGATGCTGCGAACGCATGGATAAACCCATTCCTCCGGCAGTCCTGCTTAAGAACATCATCAAGCGTTACCCGGTGGGTGATGCGGAGATCGAAGTTCTTCATGGAGTCTCGCTGAAAATAGAGGCCGGCGAATTTGTGGCGATCATCGGCCCGTCCGGTTCTGGAAAAACCACCCTGATGAATATTCTTGGTTTGATGGACACGGCGACAGACGGGAGTTTTGAACTTCAGGGACGGAATGTTTCAAGCCTCTCAGCAGATCAACGGGCCGAAGCGCGAGGAAAGGTCTTTGGATTCATATTCCAGCGTTACAATCTTCTGACAACCCAGACAGCCTTGGAAAATGTGGAATTGCCGGGTTTTTACATCGGCATGCCTGCCGAGAAACGCAAGGAACGCGCTCTGATGCTCCTCCAGAGTCTCGGCCTTGGGCATCGCACGGCCAATCGTCCCACCCAGCTTTCCGGTGGAGAACAGCAACGCGTGGCCGTCTCCCGGGCGTTGATGAATGGTGGCAGCATCATTCTTGCCGATGAACCAACGGGTGCGCTTGATACCTCCCGGGGCAAGGAACTGATGGTCAAGATCCATGAACTTCACCAAAATGGACATACCGTGATCCTCATCACGCACGATCCCGGAGTGGCTGCCGAGGCAGACCGAGTGATCCGCATCGTAGACGGAAATATCATTTCCGATGAGAGACAGCCTCCACGGGTACAGCCGATCATTCAGCTGCCGGATGACAGGGTGGAGGAAGCGGTGATGGGGATTCATCCATCTCTGGGGCTTCCGGAACCCGCGCTCAGGAAGAGGATTGTTCTTTTTGCGGGAGTGATGGAGGCAGTGCGCATGGCCACACACGCCCTGCGCGCAAATCTTTTCCGCACTTTTCTCACAATGCTAGGAGTCATCATCGGCGTTTCCTCGGTGGTGGCCATGCTGGCAATCGGCGAGGGCTCGCAACAGAGCATGATGCAGTCCATGAGCAGGATGGGGACCAATATGTTGCGTATCGAACCTGGAGCCAAGACATCGCTACAGGGGGGCGTGCTCACCCTTCTTGATGTCGCAGCCATCAATAACATCAATCATGTCCGACAAATTGTTCCGCGAGTCTGGTCAACGCAGATTCTTCGCTACCGTGACAAGGCTTACTCGTGCAGCGTTGCGGCGGTAACTCCTAATTATGCCGATGCTGAGAATCGGATTATCGTGATGGGTAGCTTCTTTGATCAGAAGGATAATGATACCTGCTCACCGGTGACTGTGCTGGGGATGAAGTCTTATCTGGAGCTGTTTCAGAAAGGGGAAAATCCCCTCGGAAAATATATTCTGCTTAACAATGCCCCGTTCATGGTGGTGGGTGTCGTGACGGTGCGAGGCGGTCATGGGGACGGAAGGGATCGTGAGGATGATGTGGCTTACATTCCCATTGCAACGGGAGAGGCGCGGATTTTCCGTAGTCCCAGACTTTCCCAAATCGGAGTGCAGGTTGATGAGTTTAAAAATGTCGATCTTGTACAGGACGAGATTAGGACCCGTCTGAACAGGCTTCGGGATCGTGAGGATTTTCGCATCTTTAATCAGGCGGCCATGATCGAGGCCCAGCGTCACGCTCAGGACACTTTTCGCTTTCTTCTGGGATCGGTTGCTTCCGTGGCTCTGATTGTGGGAGGCATTGGCGTTATGAATATAATGCTTGTGAATGTCGTGGAGAGAACCCGTGAAATCGGTGTCCGCATGGCCTGTGGAGCCAGAAGCCGGGACATACAGCTTCAGTTCCTGACCGAGGCAATCTTGGTATGCCTCATGGGTGGAGTGATCGGTGTGATCTTAGGTGCCCTGATTTCCAGTGTGCTTGTGGTCGGTGATACCAAGGCCGTATTGACCCTGCCACCCGTCATCTTATCCTTCGGGGCGGCTTTTGTTACCGGTGTGCTTTTCGGTTATTGGCCCGCCCGAAAGGCTTCCCAGCTCGATCCGGTGGTGGCTCTTAGTTCAGAGTAATTTTAATGAGAGCTGTTCATTCCCCATTTAAGCCCTTACTAGCCTGCGCTTTGATGATTGGACTAGCAGGGTGTGCAACTCCCAAAAAGTCCCCGCCGAGTGCTCCGGTTCCTCTTCCCTCTCACTGGAAGGCCTCCTCATTGCGATCCCCCATCACGCCTGCCGGTTGGCTCTCATCTTTCCACGATCCTAAACTCGACTCCATCGTGGGGAGTGTCATTTCAGATAATTTTAATCTGAAAGCCGCTTCTGCGCGTCTTCAGGCAGCCATTGCACAATCCCATGTTACTTCCGCCGATCTCTACCCCCAGATGGGAGGGGTAGGAGCGGCAGCCGTGAGTGACACCCCACTTTATAACGGAAAAGATTTGGGATATCAGATTGATCCGCGGAATTGGAACTACTCGCTTAATCTGCGGCTGAGTTGGGAGATCGACGTGTGGGGACGGTTGAGGGGGCTTTCCCAATCCGCCAAAGCCAATGAGGCCGCGGCCATCTTTGCCTATGAGGGTGCTCGTCTTTCCCTTGCAGGAGAGGCAGCCAAGGCATGGTTCTCTGTGCTGGAAAGTGGTGAGCAAATCCATATTGCCGAAGAGACCCTAGCCAGTCTGCGCAAAACCTATGAACTCGCAAAAACCCGTTATGACAACGGAGCGGTTTCCGCATTTGATGTGAGTCTGAGCAGTTCTGATGCTACAGCAGCCGAAGGCAATCTTGTGCAGCGTCGTGAAAATTTCAATCAGGCCAAACGATCCTTGGAGACCATTCTGGGGCGGTATCCATCGGCGGAATTGGAAACCGGAAACTTTCAAATGCCGCATTTGGCGGTTTCGGTGCCAGCAGGTATTCCTTCGGAGCTTTTACTGCGCCGTCCCGATCTGCGAGCCTCGGATTGGAATCTTTTTGCTTCGGTGAACAGGGTCTTTTCCGCCAAGGCGGATCGGCTTCCTCGTCTGGCACTAACCTCAAGCGCGGGGACTCCATCGATTCTCCTCCAAAATCTCACCAACGACCAAAGTTTTCTCTACACGCTCGCCGCAAATCTGACGCAGCCTATCCTCGATGGCGGACGCATCTCGTGGAACATCCGGCTGACAAAAGCCGATCGTGATGCAGCAGCGGCTGCCTATGCACAGCAGGTACTAATTGCATTTCGTGAAGTTGAGAACGCCCTTTCCAACGAACAGTCACTCTTCACTCGTGAGCAGTTGCAGAGGAAAGCACTTGAGGAGTTACGCTCCGCCTACCGTATTGCTGAGGTGCGTTACAAGGCCGGGCAGATAGACATCGTTTCCTTCCTTCAGGCACAGCGCAGCATGCTCGGGCAGGAGAGCCTCTTGGTGAGCACTCAACTCTTGAGGTTGAATAACCGAATTGATCTCTATCTCGCACTTGGAGAACCCTACGGACGCAAATCCCCCACCTCCTATTTCAGAGACTCCTCACTGAAGCTTCCGCTTCCAAAACCAGAGTAATCACGGCCTGCGGTATGGGAGAATTCATGCGAGCAGATTCCGGTTTATAAGCTCACTGGCAAGGAGTTGCCTCTTGCGTTCCAGACCCCAGCGAAAGCCGGTTAACTTCCCTTCCGAGACGACGCGATGACATGGAATCACAAGCGAGAGATCGTTTTTTCCGACGGCCTGACCGACAGCCCGCGCAGCACTTGGACGACCGATTGCTTTGGCGACTGCTCCATAAGTCAGCGTGGAACCTGATGGAATCGACCGGAGAAATTCCCAGACAGTCAGTTGAAAAGGGGTGCCAATGGCGAGAACGGGAATCTTTCCGGGATGCGTCAGTGCAAGCTGAATGATTTTGGTGACGGCATCTGAGTGATGAAAGCTTGCCCTAGACCAGACCGATTGAAGGTAGGCGAGCGTCTGACGATGATCCTCACTGAAGTGTAAGGCGAGCAGGTGGGTTGGTGTCGCGATGGCCACGCACTCGCCGAATGGAGTGGAAGCAAATCCATGGGAAATCCGATTGATGGATCGCACCCGAAAATCATGTGGGGCCAGCCAGAGATCCATCGTTTGGGACATGTTCCATCAGATTTATGGATGAGCGGACTCATCGGGAGCAAGTTTTACGAGCACCTCATTGCGTCGCATGAAGCCCGGAGTCCATGGGGGATTATAGTAAGCGAAGAGAGGTGTACCGTTTGTCGGGATCTTCTGGGAACTGATCCATGTAAGCAGTTTCTTGGCGGCTGCCTCACTAGCTTCCGGGTTATCCGATCCGCTGAATCGGTAACATGCATAGCGGGAGGGAGGAGTGACAGTGAGCTTTAGATCCGGATTGGAAGGGATAGGTGCGCCGTATTCCGCAACCTTTTTTGGCAGGATGAAACTCATCGTGCCGGAGCGGCTCCCTGTCATGAGCACAGGTGTGGTCATTGCAATCTTTTCAGAACTCTCGTTGCGGCCCTGAATGAATCGGAAGAGTTTCATGAAAGCGCCATCCTCCCCTCGCCGCTGCATCGGAGTTGTGACAAGGGTCAGTTGAGGATAGTCCCGGATTTCAAACGCCCCCTCCGACGAAATGACGCTGTAATCCGGGGATTCATACTTGGTGCCCGTGCAGCCAGTAAACAGCGTGGAAAGCCACGAGATCATCAGAGTGATGGCAAGGAAGGGTAAACGAAAGTGAGCCACCCCTCCATTTCAGTGTAAGATCCTTCAGGCGTCAAAGAGTAAAGGAACCGCTGATTAAATCACATTGAGGCCGTTGCGGGAAGAATGGGCCGCAGGCAAGACCGCAGGGGTATTGCCTCTGCGCTTCACGCCTTGGAAAACACCCAAATACTCTACAGCGGCCATCATGGGATTTAATCAGCGGTTCCTGGAGGAAGAGGTTGTGAGTTAAGATGGCGGTTTTCAAGGAACTTGTCTTTTTCAACAGGTTGTCAAAGGATCATGCCATGCCTCGCCTTGTTGCCGCACCGATGTGCCTCGAACAGACTATCTCCTACAGCCTCTCAGGATGGCAGCTTTTCCTGTTTTGCGTTGTGCTGCCGGTACTGCTCTCATTGACTGGTCTCTGGATCGCGCGGCGGATCATCCCCTCGCATTATCTGAATCAGAATCACGATGTCACGGGGCCGTTTTTCAGCACTTTGGGGACGGTTTACGGAATTTTTCTGGCCTTTATCGTCTCCACCACCTGGCAGGCGTTTTCCACCACCCAGTCCAACCTTGTTCAGGAGGCGAGGTTTCTGGGAAACATCTATTTCACAACCAATGCGTTTCCTGAGCCGGTGAGGGGAAATTTGCAGCATCTCCTCCTCGAGTATAGGGATTCCCTGATCAAGGGAGAGTGGCAGACAATGGAACGAGGAGAGTCGAATCCAAAGACTTCCGAATTGCTCAAGAAGATCGGCTACGCCTACATGAATTACAGGGTGACGGATCCGGCCGTGGAGCCGTTTCTCCAGGAGTCGATCCACATGCTCTCGGCAATGACCGGCCTCCGTGCCTCGCGGATCGATGACTCCAGTTCGGGACTGCTTCCTGTGCTCTGGTGCGTCTTGCTGCTGGGAGCCGTGGCGACGGTCGGATTCTCTTTCCTTTTTGAAGCCCGTAATTTCAAGGCTCAGGCAGTCATGACGATACTCCTGACTGGTGTGATCAGCATGACCTTCTTTACCATTATCAACCTTGATTTTCCTTTCACGGGCGTGACCACTATTTCCCCGGAACCGATCGAGCATCTGGAGATGAAATGAGAGGTCTGTTTTTTTTCGGAGGATGACGCAGGAATTCAAAAGCGTGGGCTGCATCAGCCGATGCAGCAAAAATGATCCGGCTAGTGATTGAAGTTGTAAGCGATGCCCGGATGTTCAGCTTGATCACCCCGGAACGAATCTCAAAAACCTAGATCTTCTCAGGACAAAAATCTTCATGTATAGAGTTATCCTCTTCTCTGGGAGGACAAGCTGATTTAGTATTTATTGGATGAAATCCCCTACACAAAAATCGCGGGATGTATTTCGTGAAGTAGTCCCTGCAAAGAATGTTTTTTCGGTGAAGGCGGTCGATACACCGGAGAAATCGTGGGCACCAACAATTCAGTTTGATAAGCTTGTGGATCTTCCCGAGCTTCAGGAGTATGCGGATGCGTTTCGCAAGGCCACAGGGCTGCCTTTTCTTAAACTTGTTCCACCAGAGGAACTGAAATCGTGCATTGTTTTTGACAACGGGGCCAACCCGCTTTGCTTCATTGTGAGAAGTTCCCAGATTGGCTGTCGGGAATGCCTGAAATCCCAACGCTCCCTCCTTAAAAAAGCGAACGCTGCATTGGAAGTGCATCACAAACATTGCTTTGTTGGGCTCAATGCATTTGCGGTTCCTGTGATGAACGGAAAAAAGCATCTGGGAACACTGGTGAGTGGTCAGGTATTCCTGCGCCAACCTACAGAACGCGATTTTGAAAAAGTATCCCAGATCTTCTCGAAGGAGAAGGGGGTACAATGGTTGGATCGGGCGCGGAAGGTCTATTTCGAAACTCCGGTTGTCCCCGAAGAGAAACTGCAGGCGGCGGTTCAATTGCTGAACTATTTTGCCCGACATTTACCCGATGATGCACTCAGATCATCGATGGCCTCTTTACCTTTTGAGCACGAAGCGGTGACAGATGCCAAGAACTTCATCGAGTCCTCATCCGATGGATCCGTTTCGCCGGATGAGGTGTTTCGGCACATCCGTGTCAGCCGCTTCTATTTCTGCAAGATTTTTAAGGAGGCAACGGGGGTGACTCTGACAGAATACCTCGTTCGATTCCGGCTCACGAAAGCAAAGACCCTGCTACTGGATCCGAATCTTCGGGTCTCGGATGTGGTTTTTGCTTCGGGATTCGGCTCCATTGCGCAATTCAACAGCGTCTTCAAGCGCGTCGTAGGGATGTCACCGACCGAGTATCGGAATCACTGCCGCCCGCTGTGATTTAAGATTCTACTGTTTTTGTGCGCCACCGGTATGGCAGTCGTTGCACGAGAACTCAGCGTAGGGGGCATCGATGTGGACGAAGTCATATCCCTTGGCGTTGAGTTTGAGCATATCGGTGTTGCCTCCCTGCGCCAGGATGAGATGACACGAATTGCAGTCGGTGGCCTTCATTGCTTTTCCATCGCTGGACTTGTGCTTGCCGTCATGGCATCGGAAGCAGCCGTTCCAGATTTTGTGACCGATATTATTCGGGTAGGCACGCCAGTCGGCTTTCATCTCGGGGAAGAAATTCGCATTGTAGATTGATTTGGTTTCGGCAATCACCGCCGCAACTTTTGGTTCATTCGGATAGTTAGCACGAAGGGTCGCCTCGACTTTTTTTAACGCTTCCTCCCGATTCGTATAGGTGCCGGTCAGTGCCGCCACCACATTTGCTTTCACAGAAGGAATCGAGGAGTCGATGAGCCCTTCGGCCATCGCCCTGTCGACGGCCTCGTTGGGTGGAAGGAGGTTGTGCGAGGGGCGGTTGTGACAATCGATGCAGTCCATCGTGTGGACAGAAAGTTTTTTCAGGTCACCCTTGAAATCGGAATCCTTGAACTCCGTGATCTTTCCCTTGGCATCCGTGACGCGTACCCACGGGATCACCTGCTGCTGATCGTCTGCGTAAGAATACTCCACCTTATGCGTCTCGTCGGTGTGCCAATGGATCCCCTGTTCCGGTCGACGCGGATCGCCCCCTCCCACTTGGAGTAGCAGCCGCACGGAAAACGGGGTGTTCTTCTCATCGGACAGGTAGTGATGGAATGTCTTGTCGAGTCCCCCGCTGAATTTTTGCGGCCAATGGCAATGCTCGCAGGTCTCCCGGGCTGGACGGAGTGTCGTCGCATTCATCGTAATGGGCCTTGGGAAGTCGTTCATGGCCAAGTGGTAGAGTTGGCGCATGCCGTTGATCTTTGTCTTCACATAGGCGGCGGCCCCGCTGCCCACATGGCACTCCACGCAGTCGACACGGGCATGGGGCGAGCGCAGATAGGAGACATGCTCGGGCTGCATCGGGACATGGCAGACCTGACCGCAGAATTGCACCGACTCGGTGTATTGGAATGTCTGATAACTACCGATCGCCGTCAGGAGCAGGAAAATAACACTGGCAGAGAAGAAAAAACCGAGGATTTTCCGGTCGCGAGGGCGCTTGAGGTCGATGCTCCAGGTGATCGGGGGCGCTCCCGGCGAAACTCTCCTCTCCTGCCTGTATTGGAGCCATGCACCTAGGATGACGAGGGCGATCCCAAGGAAGAGGAAACCAGGGGTGACCACATAGGCCACGATCCCCATGTAGGGATTCCCGTGCTGAGAGAGAACATCGAGCGCCAGAAGGAGCAGGAAGGCGAAGATGCTCGAAACGACGAGCACCGCACCCGCCAAGCTGATCCAGTTACGAACCAGCCGACGGATGCTTATCCAACCTACACTATGATGATCGCTCACTAGTCAGAGACTCCATCAGGACAACGAAGTCCTGCATTGGGTGATCCTGATTACTTCTTCAGTCCGCGGACATAGGCTACGAGAGCCTTGATTTCTTCGGGGGTCAGCCTGTCGCTGAAGGATTTCATCTTGCCCTTTCCGGCGGTGATCGCCTGAATTGCCTCGGCATCGGTGAACTTGGACTGAGCTGCTGCTGTGGTGTAGTCACCAACACCGCTCTTCTGGCCCATCATGGTCTTTCCGCTGCCATCCTTGGCATGGCAGGAGGCACAGTATTTGCCCCAGTTGGCGGCGGCGTCATCGGCCAGTGAAAGTTGAACGGTGCCGAGCAGAGCGGCGGCAGCGATGAATGAGGCGGTTTTAGTTTTCATGATGGTTGTGGGGTTTGGTTAATGACTAATCGATTGAAAGTTAGAGGTTATTTAAGAGAAAAGTAAAATAATTTCATCAATTGGTCAAAACTGCATATTCAATCCGGTCGAGATCATCTGGGCGGTGTAATTGTTGTTACCTCCCGACAACGAGTCACTGTAGGTGTCAAAGTAGTATTTCACATTCATGCTGACATTTCGTGTGATCTGCCGCACAAGGCTTGCAGAAAATGTGTACTGTGTTCCTCCGGCATTATAGGGAACGCCATACTGGGAATTATTCTGGTAGTTGTTTGCCGTATAGTAAGTGACATCAGCCCGGACCTGAGTCTTCTTATCAAAGGCGTATCCCATTCCGGCACTCGCGGTCCAGTAGTTGTTATTGGCACTTTGCAGTGCTGCGGTCTGACTGACTGCGGGCGAGTCAATCTGGTTGAGGACATAGGCAAGGCTTCCCTGGAGGAAGAGTCGATCCAGTGGGGACCATGTCAGACTCTCGGTAATCGATTGGTTCTTCATCACACTGCTGTTCCCATACGGATACACCGGATTCTGGTTGGGATCGGCGGCCCACGAAGAATTGATGATCGTCCGTTGGACATCATAGCGGCTCACCAGCGAGACTGTTGAGAAGGGGTTCCATGTCAGGCGGACATTCCCGTCATCCGTGCACCAGTTCTGCTGGAGCAACCGCTGATTGGCACGCGTGGGATCATCCGATCGGATATTCTGGTTGATCCCCTGAAGCTGCCGATAGTATTGGATGGATCCGTTCAGATTAGAGAGGGGATACCAGTTTGCCCCCACCGCGTACTTTTGAACCAGAGTTCCGTTGACGGCATTGAAGTTCAAGACGGTTGCGGAAGCACCTCCCGAGGAGGAATCCATCGTCGACTCATACTGCTCGTCCCAGTTGGCATCCGCGTAGAAGACCCAGTTCTTGACCTTCGTGTAGCGAACTTCGACATCTTCGGTGAATTCGTTGAGATAGACCGTGCTCAGGATGGAGGTGGGAGCTGCTGCTGTTCCGGCGCGAGTGACCAAGGCGACCGGATTGGTGATCGACTGAGCGGGCGTAACAGTGACGGTTTTTCCGCCGACTTTTTTCGTGACTGCGGCGATCTTCGTGACTGTGTTCGTAGTGACCTGATTGATCTCAGGAAGATAGTTGCTGTTGTTTGCCGTGTCGGTGATCGAGAACCGTCCTGAGGGCGTGATCGTCAGACCGTCAATCGGCATCCACATAATGTTGATGGAGCCGACGCTGTTCCCAACCTGAGATCCTCCTCCAAGATTGATATAGGAACCCGACTTGTTGGCGTACTGGAGATTGTTGTAGTAGGGTGAGTAGGCGGAGCCGTAAATGGGACCTGCCACACGGGTTCCCCCGTCAATATCACTGCTGAGAGCTGAGTAGGCATACCCCATGGTCAGCCAGAGCTTCTCTCCGAAACGCGTCACGCTGGAGATGTTGCCGTTATAATTGTTGAGGATTTGCTTGTCCGTCTGGGTCATGTTGTACGCATTGGCGCTCATTGGAACATTGTTTTTGTTATTCACCAACGCAGTCGGGGCTGCGCCGGGTGTATTCTGCCAGTTGAGCGAGTCGTTCATCCTGTCGAGTTCGTAGCAGAGGTTCAGGTTCAGATCGGTAACGCCGATGGCATCCGGCTTGCCGATGGTCTGCTTGCCAGTAAGCGTGAAAATGTCCCGGGTTTCGTTGATGTTCCGGAAGGAGGGGAGAATTTTACGGGTGGCCGAGTTGTTTGAAGTGCTTCCGTAGGGAGCCGGCAGGGGGTTTTGCCCCGTGAAAACACCTCCTGTCGCCGCCCCGCCCCATTCGGTCGAGTCCTCCTGACCTTTCCTCCATGCGTGCTCGTACCGCAGGGTAAGATCGGGTAGTTTGGCCGTGCGTAATCCAAGTTCAGCCCAGAGACTGCCACGGGTCAGAGTATACTCGGGGCCGGCGGTGAACTGGCCGTTGGGCCAGCTGTTGGGCATATTGAAGCTGGGGGGGAGATAACCGCCGTTGCCGTTGTAGTAGGTATTGAACTGGGTGAATCCGGCTCGGATGAAGCCGAGATCCTCCTTGGTCAGATCCAATATAACCTTGTAATCATTGTCTCCGAAAATGGCATGACCGTCGATCTTTAAGGTCGTCTTGTTGCCAAGTGCCTGCTCGTAATGCATGTCGTCAATCCCACCGTAAACCGGTCCAAAGGTTGGCTTGGCCTGTTGAAACTGGGCCTGATTGCCCTTGATGATCAGTCCGCCGACAGAGGAATTAATCCAATTGTTGAAGGCTGGATCTTCCGGCGTCGCCGTCGGTTGATTTGTGGTAGTACCGGCAAACAGGGAGGTGGCACTCAAGCCCCCCGTGCAGAGTGCTAGAGTGACGAATCGGAGGCAGCTGTTTGGGATGGTGCTGAAGGTGGTTTTCATTCCGGATTGATTATGTTGGGATTGCTTATTTAGTACCTAAGGTGCGAATTCACTTGGGAGCCGTGGACAGCCTCATGGCAGCCACCTGACCAGCAGGTGCCCTGCGCCACATTGCCCGCATGGTTGTCTGTTCCAATTCTCATCTGTCCCGGCACATAGGTTTGGCCGGGGACATTCTGCTGCTGCTGGAAGTGGCACTTGAGGCAGAGCATCTGATTGCGGGCAACCAAAAGCTTCTGATTGACGGAACCGTGGGGGTCGTGACAGGTGGTGCAACCCTCGCGTAGTGCCTCATGCTGGAAGACAAATGGTCCCTTCTGCGCAGAGTGGCACTGGAAACAGACTTCGTTCTTGCCCATCAGGTTGGTGGCCCCGCCCCCTTTCATGATGGATCCCTTGTGAGGATTGTGGCAATCGCTGCAACTCATCCTGCCTTCCATCACCCCATGTCGATAGGGAAGGCTGAACTTGGATCGGATTTCCAGGTGACACTGGAAGCAGGTTTCAGGATCCTTGCGTGGATTGACGATCAGTCTGATATTGCCGCCGGAACTGACATGCAGGCTGCCGGGACCATGGCAGGATTCGCATCCGGCATTTTCTGCGTTTTTGCCGCGGGCCTGCAAGCGGGCGTGGTCTGCAGTCTTGAAATCACGGGCGATCACATCATGGCAATCGGCACAGGCCTTGGAGCCGACAAAAGTAGCCCCCGGAACGTTTGGAGGGGCCATAATGGCCTGAGGCAGAGTTTCGCAGGAAATCAGTCCTACAGCCACAACGACACAAGCACCGGTGATCCAGAGAAGTTTGGCTCGCCTGCCATCGAAGCATCGGCGAAAAAATAGACTCGGTTTGAGAAACGATCGTATGTTCATGAGATGGTCTGTTTTTTCTTGTTGGGTTGGAATGCGATGAATGGTTTTTTCCGAACTGGTAGTGGAAGGTTGCTGCCGTTGATAGCAGAAGCGAAACGAGGGTGCTACTTGCTGGTTTTCTTTTACTGCTTGTATATTGCTACAAAAACTCATGCTTGAACCACTTATCTAACTATCAATAAAGGTGTTAAGTAGATATCAACAAGAAAAAGAAATATTTTTCCTTTTTTATAAAAATCGGCGAGGGCATATTTATTTGCACAACAACCAACCAGAATAGCGATGGAAGAATCTGGACTCCCCCCTATTCCCTCGTTTACATGACAAATCACCTATGAAACTTTACCCGACCTTTGTATCGTACGCTCTGGTTCCGCTGTGCCTGATTTTTTCAAGCTGCAAAGACAAGAAATCCATCAATGTCTATATGGTTTCCAAGCCGACGCAGGAAGCTCCGGCAGCTGCAAATCCAAGCCCATCCATGGGACAAATGGCATCCGGATCGCCAATGGGCCCCACGATGCCGGCTATGGGAACCTCCATGGATCAAAGTGTCCCCCCCCCGCTACCCGCCCAGGTCTCAGGAACTCCTCCTTCAAACTGGGAGGCACAGCCGCTTTCGTCAATGCGGCAGGCCAGCTACCTCGTCAAGGGGACCAATGGAACGACCGGGGACATCTCGCTCGTGGTACTTGCCGGAGCTGCCGGGGGCGTCCTCGACAATGTGAACCGCTGGCTTTCTCAACTTGGCCAGCCAACGATCACCACCGAACAGCTTGCGAAGATGGTGAGGCATGTCACCGCGCCGCTTGGTGATGTCAGCGTGGTTGATCTGGAAGGACTGCCTCAGGGAAGCGACGCCTCCAAGGATGGGCGTATCGTCGCGGGGATCGCCTCCGGTGATAACGGAACCTTCTTCTTCAAGATGCGTGGGAATGCCCCACTGGTTGAGTCTCAGAAAGAGGCATTCATTCAATGGATCGGGACAGTTAAGAAAGGCGAAAATTCCCAAACGGTAGTTTCGAAACAGGCGGCTTCGCCCCCGGCTAGTGCAGAAAAAAAGCCTCAGATCAAGTGGTTCGCTCCGAAGGATTGGAAATCCGCACCCCCCTCGGCGATGCGCTATGCAAGTTTTACAACAGTTGGGAAAAACGGGGAATCAGGGGATGTCTCTGTAAGCGTCTTTGCGGGCGAAGGGGGCGGCGATCTTGCGAATGTGAACCGCTGGCGTTCCCAGCTCGGCCTTGAGGCACTCAAAGCAGAAGAGCTGAAATCAATGATTGTTCCCATTGCCTGTCAGGATGGCGAGATTCTCTCAGTCGATATGAATGGTGCAAAGGCGCGCGTCTTGGCAGGTTGGGCAAGAATCGACGGGAAGAGCTGGTTTTTCAAACTGATCGGTCCCGCAGAAGTCGTGGAAGTGGAGAAAGCCAAATTCGAGGCATTTCTCAAGTCGGTGCAATTTCATCCCTGATCCTCATGCTGAGCCGTTTCTTTCAATTTCTATCTTCACTGAAGCTAACCATCGTCTGCCTATCGGCTGCATTAGTGCTGGTATTTGTGGGAACGCTGGCCCAAGTGAACTTCGGTATTCATGAAGTTCAGGAACGCTACTTTCAGAGCCTCTTTGTCTGGTGGCCATCGGGCTCACAGGGATTCAAGGTGCCGGTATTTCCCGGAGGACATCTCCTCGGAGCTATCCTCCTGATCAATCTGATTGCCGCCCATGTCCGCCGCTTTAAATGGTCATGGAGCAAAATTGGAATCCAGATGACCCATGCCGGGTTGATCATCATGCTTCTCGGCGGACTCTTCACGGATCTCTTCTCGGTCGAGAGCTTTATGAAGCTGGCACCGGGGGAGACCAAGAACTACTCTGAAGACTCTCGTCTCATGGAATTGGCGGTGATCGACGAATCGGGCAAGGAGATGGACAAGGTCACAGCGATTCCCGAGGGGCGACTGAGTCCCGGGGCTGTCATCGAGCACGAAAGTCTTCCTTTCCGGATCATCATCCGAAGCTTCTATCCTAACTCGCGGATTCAATCTCTCGATAAGGCGGGTGAAAAAGCAGTACCCGCCGCCACCGAGGGGGTGGGGGCCCAAGCCGTGGTGACCCAAGTGCCTCGCGCTACGGCGCAAAACGACCGCGATTTGGAGAGTGTGGTGGTCGAGATCATTCCGATTCCAGGTGCCACGGAAGTCACGGCGCAATCGCTTGGAACATGGCTCATTTCGGACCAGTTGGAGGCGCCGCAGGGGTTTACCTACGCGGGGAAATCCTGGCGTCTGGTGATGCGTCCGGCCCGTTACTACAAGCCATATAGCCTGACTCTTCAAAAATTCACCCATGAGCGCTATCCGGGGACCCAGATTCCCAAAAACTTTGCCAGCCATGCGGTTCTCATCGATCCGGAGAGGAAAGAAAACCGCGATGTACTCATCTACATGAATCATCCGTTGAGATACCGCAGCGAAACATTTTTTCAATCAGGATTCATGGAGAACGATACCGCGACCATCCTGCAGGATGTCTATAACCCCAGCTTTGTCGCCCCCTACCTTGCCTGCGTGGTTGTCGGTCTCGGACTGCTCATCCAGTTTTCCTTCCACTTTGCCGGATTCCTGCGTCGGCGGACCATCAGCCTTGCCCAATGAAAAAAACGCTCCCGTGGATCATCTTGGCGATTTCCCTGCTCTGGATCGCCTCAAACTCTCGCTTGCCGAAAAACATTTCCGGCGAGCTTGATCTCGTGACATTCGGGAAAATTCCGGTGCTCTCCGATGGCCGTATCAAGCCCTTGGATACGGTGGGGCGCAACGCCCTGCTTATCATCCATGGGAAGCAGTCATTAAAGCTGGCTGACGGGCGATCCATTGATTCGACACGCTGGCTGGCCGATGTGCTCTTCAATGCGCCGGTTGCCGACCAATACCCTTCTTTTGTCATTAACAATCCCGAGGTTCTCGGTCTGTTCGGATGGGAACAGAACACGCGGAAATATTTCAGCTATACCGAACTCAACCCCTTTATCGAGAAGATCGACGGACAGGGGGAAAAAGTGGAGGGGGTGGAGTCGGCAAAACGCACCCCATATCAAACCGCGATCCGTAATCTGCGCAATGCGCTGATGCTCTACCAGCGACTGAAGAACAGCGTCCGACCTGAGTCCGCACACGATTTCACCGGCGAGATCGAAGCCTATGTAAAGGCTATTCCCGGAGGGCTCGAAGCGATCAAGAAACAACAAAAAGGGGACAAGATTTCACAGAAAGAACTGGATGCCTTTGCCCAGTTCACCGGGCGTTATAGGGAAATGGCGGAGATGGCCTACCTGTTGCCAGTTCCACCGGATTCCACGGGTGCCAGCCGGCATGACGAATGGCTCTCCATCGGGGCAAGTCTCATGGGGGCACTTGCCACCGACACGATCCCCCCCGTCACCAAGGCCTACGCCCTCATCAGCGATGCGTATCACGAGGGGAATGTGACCCTGTTTAATCAACAGTTGAACGATCTTTCAATCTGGATGGTCACGCACGAGCCGCGTCCGACCTCGCGCTCGGCATTTGAATATGTGTTCAATCAACTGGCACCCTTCTATCAGGCGATGGGCCTCTATGTGCTGGCCTTTTTACTAGTGTGCTGCTCGTGGCTCTTTGGCAACCGGAGCCTGAACACCGCCGCGTTTTATGTGCTTCTGCTTGCGCTTGCGGTGCACACCTTCGGTCTCGGGTCGCGGATGTATTTGCAGGGGCGGCCGCCTGTCACCAATCTCTACTCCTCGGCTATCTTTATCGGATGGGGAACGGTGATCATCGGGCTGATTCTTGAAAGGATCTTCCGGGATGGTGTCGGCTCGGCTTGTGCCGCTGTGATCGGATTCATCACCCTGATCATCGCCCATCATCTCGCAGGAAGCGGTGACACTTTGGAGATGCTGCAGGCGGTGCTCGATACGAACATCTGGCTCGCAACCCATGTGGTCTGCATTACCATCGGCTATTCCGCCATGTATTTTGCCGGAACATTGGCAGCCATTTATGTGGTCAGGGGAGTTCTCACTCCATCCCTTAAAAGAGAATCCGCACAGGCACTCTATCGGATGACCTATGGGGTCATCTGTTTCGCCACGCTTTTCAGTTTTGTCGGGACGGTGCTTGGTGGGATCTGGGCCGATCAGTCGTGGGGACGCTTCTGGGGATGGGACCCCAAGGAGAATGGAGCCCTTCTTATCGTGCTCTGGTGTGCGCTCATCCTCCATGCGCGTCTGGGTGGATACATCAAGGAGCGGGGAGTCATGGTCATGGCCCTCTTTGGGAATGTGATCACAAGCTTCTCCTGGTTTGGAGTCAACATGCTCGGAGTCGGACTGCATTCATACGGATTCATGAACAAGGCACTGCCTTGGCTCATCGGCTTCATGCTCAGTCAGTTGGTACTCATGGCCCTCGCTTCCCTTCCGGTGACTAACTGGCGCAGCTTTCAGAAAAATGCCTGAACCGCTCTGAAATCTCGAACGGTGGAGTTGCTTCCCAGTGCTTGGAGCCGTTGATTTTTTCAGTCATTGCAGATAGATAATTCTCCATGAAACAGAGAAGGAGAACCCCAAGCATGGTGCTGAAGGTACTACCCGCCATCGTGCTGTTATGCCTCCTTGCCAAGGTTGCGATGGCTCAGACCATTTCTGATATCATCAATATCCCACTCTATTCCACGGTCACGGATACCGGAGCCAACAAATGGGGTATCTGGGTTTCTCTGGGCGGTGGCAGCGCGCCTCAGCTTTTTGAATTCGATACGGGGGGAGGAGGATTCTACGCCACTTATGCCTCGAACAATACCTCACCGTGGTGGGGTTCCCAATATTCCCTGATCAGCAGCAATACGGCTTCCAACCTTTACGACAGCGGGTTCCAGTATTCCGGGAATACCGTGCAGGCCCAGATCTCACTGTTCAGCAACAATAGCGTGAACTCAGGTGTTGCGATCGGATCTTATGTCGTCGGACAGACGGTCAGCATCATCGACACAAAAAAGAACAACGATGTCTACTGGAGCAACGGACCAGTGGTCACGCCTCCGATCGACGGGGCATTCTATGGCGATTTCGGTATGGATCTTGGGTATAATAGCAACGGACTGGTGAACCTCATCGAGCAGATGCACTTCACTAACGGGATCACGCCGGGCTTCATTGTGAACACCCCGCTCAACGGACAGAACGGCTATCTCCAAATCGGTCTTTCCTCATCACAGACCAATCGGTCCGGGTTCAACTATTTCAACATGAATGCCGACACATCGGCCCCCACAAACACGGCGTCCGGCACCCCTTTTTACTCTCAGTCCTCGGTCACTATGACCATGTCGATCAGCAACAACGCCACGGGCAGCAACTACAGCACCAATATAGGAATCATCACCGATACCGGAGCAACGCCCAATATCCACAACACACAGAACGCCACCAATCCCCCTTTCCCAAGCGACTGGATTGCCGGTGACACAAACACCCATGCCTTCCTGTCAAATGGGTTGACGCTTTCGCTCACGGCGACCAATACCCAGGGAAATCCAGTGACGGTCTATAGCATCGGGACACAGACCAATAGCAATGATTACGCGAATGCAAGCGGCATCGTGATGGTTCAGGACATCGGAACCACGCACTCCAACATGTTCAATTTCAATGCGGGACTCTACTTCTTTGACAACCAGCAGGTGACTTATGACCTCAGTAATGGACTGATCGGACTTGGGCCACTCGCCGTACCGGAACCCTCCACATGGGCCTTGCTTGGAATCGGAATCGGCGTGTTGCTCGCTGCCTTTCGGCGCAACGCCTAAGATCACAACTTAGCTTATCGAAATGATCGAGCTGGCTGTGCCAGATTCATCGCAAATCCACACTTTTGCTTATGCAAAAGATGGTGGGCAGGAGTGGATTCGAACCACTGAAGGCGATGCCAGCGGATTTACAGTCCGCCAATTTAACAGTGTAGGATGATTTCTGTGGAAAGATGTGGAAAGATTTTGTAGCTTTTGGGTGTGCCAAAGACCAAAAAAGAGGCCATTTCACTTGAGGCTAAATCCTACTCGTGCGAGCCAACCATTTACGAGGACACCGTGAGAGGTGAAACGATTTGGAGGGTGCGCCTTGGCACGAGGTTTTTGGGTAAAGGATACAAACCCGAGAAATACACCTTCAAAACTAGGAAGGAAGCTACAGCGTTTGCCTCTACAAAAATCCAAGAGAAACAAGGGCTGCATGTTGAAGCGAGATCAATAAAGGTTTCAGAGAAGCTTCTGGATCAGGCAAAAGTTGTTCAAGAGATGTTGGGTAAGGAGGTTTCACTTTTGGAGGTAGTGACTGCGTGGCAGGAAAAAATTAAGCCATTTCTTGGGTGTCCAAGCGTAGAAAAAGCAATCGTTGAACTTGTAGATTTCAAAACGGCAGAGAATCAAAGTCCAAGGCATCTCCGAGAGTTAAAGGCAAAATTAAAGAGGCTCTTTCGAGGCTTTGAAAAAAAGAAACTCTCTGACATCACACCTCAGGATATGGAGAAGGCTTTGAAGGCTCTTGATGCAAGGGGCAATCCTCCTTCTGCGACTCAGCGCGTGAAGCGGTTGAGATATGCAGCCATTTTGTTTCATTGGGGTATTGATAAGGGATACTGCAGCAAACTTCCTTTTGCTGGGATTGCTCGTCCCAAAGTTGTTCAAGCAGCTCCTCGTCCAATTGGTATATTTGAAGTGATGCGGATTCTGTATGTTGCAGCTATACACGCGCCTGAGGCTCTGCCTGCATTGGCTATCAAATTCTTCGCAGGTCTCAGAAATTCAGAACTCTATAAACTCGATTGGAGCGATGTGCAGGAAAATTCAATTTTGGTTTCTTCTGCAGTTTCTAAAACCAACAAGGCTCGGGCTGTAACTATCCCTGACAACCTGAAGTCTTGGCTTGATTCTCTCGATGAGGATGACCGTTTTGGGTTGGTTTTTGGCATGAAGCCAAGAGTCAAAGACCGTGAAGCCGTCTGGTTGGATGTGATTAAAAAAATTGAGGAAATAGCAAAGGTTAAAATTTCGCAAAACTCGTTGAGGCATACTTTTGGCTCATACCATTACCACCTTTACAAGTCCTCGGATCGCACAGCTTTTGAAATGGGAAACTCCCCAAGAGTCGTGACTGACAATTATGTCAATGCAGTTTCAGAAGCAGAAGCCTCGGCTTTCTTCAGTATTGAGCATGAAGCAACGATTGCCACATTTGATAGAAAACGGGGAAAAAAGAGGTTGGAGCAACTTAAAGAATTGTTACCACCAGGAGTGGCTGAAGAGTTGATCGCTCAACTTGAGGCGATGCCCCCAGTTGAGACGCTGTGGTTTTCTACAACGAAACCCGCCTAGCTTCCCTTGACTTTCAAACGCTCTTTCTGCCTCTCAGAACGATCATTTTGGTGTGTCACATCTCAGGATGTCACATCAATATACACCTCAAAGGTTATTCTACTTGCCATCTCAAAAATCAAGTTAAATAGACAAAAGTGAATTTTATGGGTACTTCTTTCAAGCAGCGATCAATAAAAACGATTCTAAGGGCGTTTAAAGAGGCTGTTTTTGTGCAAAATCGGCAAAAATCACTCAAAAATAAGTTAGATAATCCGATCATTGCTCAAGAGTATGTAATAATAGTCGCTGTTCGATTACAAAAAATAAATGCAACTTATTTGTTTTGATACACTTATATATATTTAATAAATATCTTATAATGTTATATATTTAATTGCTGTCATTTCATGATCATCTTGGGAGTGATCCAAGTCGACTTTCACGATGGTTTTGAGTTCAGTACGGATCGCTTCTAAAACTTCGATCCTCCCTGAGTCTTTGGGTTTCGGCAAGCCGAACGAGATCGTCAGTCGGAAGGCTTCTCCAATGCTGAGCAATGAACAAAAGATCTTCATGCACAGCATAATCCTCTCGATCTGGCGGGTAGAGTGATTCGATGGTTCGAATTGCATCCCACCTTTCTAAGACATCCTCATCTGTAGATTCTAGATTCACGGTGTTATGGGGCGGTGGATGAACAGAAAATAGGGACCGAATTTTGCGGCATCAGGATGATGCCTGTAGGCATTGCAAAACTCAAAGAGCTCCCTAAATGGTTTTATCCTGTCGCTTTTACTTGGAACGAAGATCAGGCCGGTGTTTTGGGGATTGAGAAGCTTTAGGCTGATGGAGCTCTGAATTTGAGGCAGCTTCGAAAAAACAATAGTTTTCAATTTCTCGATCTTGAGGGGCAGGATTACCTCATCATCAAGATACGCAATCAGGCGTTCGTCAGGTATGAAGAGATCTCTTTGCTGTTCAGCAATGTAGAGGATTTCTTTTTTCAAATCCCTTCCGATTCCGAGGAGCAATTGGTGATCGTATTTATCCAAATGCAGCTTCATCTCCGAGTAGGCTTTCAGAAGCGAAAGATCATAGCGCAGAGATGCTTCAAGCTCGACCAAGGATGCGGCATCGACAGGGACCGGTTTTTTCCAACCACCCAGCGTAATGGCACCTCCCGTGTAGGGGGAGGCAGCTTTGTAGAGTCTTCGAATCATTAGACAAAGAGAACTCCAAGGAATCCTATGGTGCTGAAACCAAATATGATTTTGGAGAATCTGGCGAACTTCACTTGAGTCTTTGGGTGGTTTGCCAAGGAGATCGCAGAGGGTGCCTCTTTGTTTTTCGAGGAGCTGTTGATGGAGAGATTCAATCTTCCAGTCGCAAGGCTTGGTCGCGTTCGTGGGTTGATCATTGGTATCAGACAGGGAATCAAGCTTCAGCTTGGGAGCCGTTGAACCTTGAGCTGCGGGTGGAGGAGTCTCTTGGGGCTGCTCAGGTTTGGATGGTGTGTCTTCTGGTGGTGGTGGATCGAATGGGTTCATAATTTTGGTTGGTTTGGTTGTTGGGTTTGTTGTTTTTTCTTGGATCGGCTTGGCTGCAAAACTGCAGCGGTCGAGCGAAGTGCGGAGGTCACAGCGTCCAAATCTTTTGGAGATACAGATGGCTGGACCGATAATGGTTTGATCGCCACTTGTGGTGACGGTTGTGGTGGTGTTTTCATAAATTGTTCGTGCTCGACATAACGGATGAGGGTGGAGAGGCGAATGCGCCTTCCCTCATAGATGAAGCTGATTAAGGAACCGTCCTTTCGTTGGCGGAAATCCTTGATGAGGTTTTGTTCCTCAAGTTGGTCCCATGCTTCCTTACGAATGACACCGCTGGAATCGACCATCAGGGTCGCCAGATCGCGGACGGAGAGTTTCTTGGCCCTGGAATAGATTGGCAGACCTTTAGCTTTTCCAATTCCGGATCCTGACCCAGCAGCTGAGGTAAATTTCATCGCTGCCATGGCCATCACCTGATGAGGGCGAAACTTGAGGGGCTTTCCGGCGGAATCAACATTGGCAACCGCCGCATGTCCATGACAGATCCCATTGTGGAATTGTATGGCGAAGACCCACGGGCGATCTGGGGCATAGGCTTTGATCCAATCCGCCCAGACAGCACGGAGTAAATTTCTTGCCTCTTTACGAGGAGTTCCTTTGGCAACGGAGAATACCAAATGGCGAACCTCCGAGGCGCGGCTAGTGCCATGGCATGCGCGGAGGGTATCGATCGCCCACGCTTGTTTATTTTTTGGAAACTTCATGACACCAAATCCGAGATCGGCGGTCATGCCCACTGCCTTACTTGCTATGTAACGGACAAGCTTCCTTGAGGTGTGCCCCGAGTCGATGAGTTTGCAGATCATTGAAGTCATTGCATTTTTTCCCCAAGTAGATTGTTGATGTTGCGGACTGCATTCTCGACAGACAAAGAGTCAGGCGAAGTCCCTGCTGATAGCGCGAGCTGAAGAGCGTTGTTGATAGCTAGTCGAGTCAACTTCAGCTCGCTTGCCACCTCGGCCAATTTTGCTAGATCAACCCTTTCGATGAACGAGCCAAAAACTATTGAGGCAACCTGTTCGCGGAGCCTGGGCGGGAGAGCCAGCCATTGTTTCGCGTGGATTGGAGAAAGCCTGATCCTAATTTGCGTAGAGCTAGGAAGCTTCTCGGTGGGGCAAGATTGCCATTTTGTCTCATCCTCTAACGAGGACTCGGAAATGGCACCATGGTCAGGGAGAGGCTGAGCTCTCCCCAACACCCCTCTGGAAGTCTCAAACGACTTCATTTGCCAGCACCCCCCGAAGGTAGTTTGGTCTGTACCTGTTCGAAAGCCTTCGCGATTTTCTTGTAAGTAATGAGCCGTGAAACCTGCTGCTGTAACTGCTGCTCTGCTTTTTGCTGAAGGGCTTTGATTTGGCGGGCCAGTGCCTGCTTGGATTGGACGAACTCGGCATCCACTTGTGCCTTGAGATCTTCAACGACTGTGGAGGGAAGTCCGCTTGAATTGACTCCCAATTTCTTCAGGCGATCTGCAAGAAGACGGGTTGGGCTGAGGGTTGCTCCGCTGCTAGCGGGAGGTTGTGTTGGGTTTGTTTTCATTGGAGCCGGTCAGTGGGTTTGCACCACTGATTAACTTGAACCTGAGAAATACTCAGGACCGGCTGTTAGTTATATATTACTGCAAATTGTTTATTTTGTCAAGTATTTATTTTAAATTATATTCAAATAACTAATTGTTCTTAAATTGTAATATTTATAAAATAATTGCTTGACAATTTGAGAAATATAACACATATAATAAATATTATGAAAACAAAACAAAACAAAAAATGGGTATTTAAGATTGATTTCTTAAAATACGAAACTGGAATAATATTAATAACTCTAATCGTAGGAGGTGAAAAAATATGAGTGCTAATTCTGAAATAAGTTGGTGTCATCATACTTTCAATCCTTGGTGGGGGTGTACTAAGGTTAGCGAGGGTTGTCTAAGATGCTATGCCCTGATCTTTTCGAGGAGGTTAGGAAAAGATATATGGGGGGCTGGAGTTCCTAGGGTTAGGGGGTCTGAGAATGTCTGGATGAATCCTTTAATCTGGAATCGAAAGGCTGAAGGTCTGGAGACTCGACCCCGAGTGTTCGTGGCTAGTATGGCTGACGTCTTTGATGATGAGGTCGATGGAACTTGGAGAGATGATCTCTGGAATCTGATTCGAGTCTGCCCGAATCTCGACTGGCTCCTCCTGACTAAGAGACCCCAGAATATCCATGAGATGCTCCCTGAAGATTGGGGGAATGGGTGGCCCCATGTCTGGCTTGGTGTGACCGTTGAAAATCAGGCGAGGGCTCTGGAGAGGATTCCGATTCTCCGTTCGATCCCGGCTGCTTTAAGGTTCCTGAGTGTCGAGCCGTTATTGGGTCCGGTGGATCTGGATCTCGATGATATTGATTGGGTAATCCTAGGTGGAGAATCGGGAGCTGGCTATCGCCTCTTGGATCCTAAATGGGCCCGTGGGGTGAGGGACCAATGCTTGAGGAGGGGAATCCCTTTCCATTTTAAACAATGGGGGACCGCTAGACCGGCCTTTGCTGGGAGACTCCTCGATGGAAAAATCTGGAATGGATTTCCGGTATCTCCGGCGGGTCTCCTTGTCTGAGAAAGCTGAGTTGGGATTACTGATCGCCTGTCATGGGTTGAACCTATGGGAGGCGATTTCTTTTGTAACGAGAGACTGTGTGTGATTGGAAAACTGCCCTTGTTGAAAATCAACAAGAGTTGGGTTACACGATCTCCGCACAAAGCAGCTCAGCCTGTTGGAGGACGGTCTTCACCGCCTCATCCTGGAGGTCAGGAGGATAGCCGTATTTATTCAGAATGCGTTTCACGATGACCCTGATTCTGGCACGAGCACTCTCCCGTAGAGTCCAGTCAATGGTTGTGCTCTTGCGAACCTGAGTGATGAGTTCAGTGGCGATAACCTTGAGTTGGTCATTCCCCATAGCTCGAACAGCAGATTCATTGGCAGCCAGGGCATCGTAGAAAGCTACCTCGTCATCGGTCAGTCCCAAATCGACACCCCTCTTGGTTTCCAAATCTAACTCCTTGGCCAACTTAATGAGCTCCTCGATAACTTCCATCGTGGAGATGGCCCGGTTGTGATAGGCATTGAGGCTTTGCTTGAGCTTCTCGCTGAAGTTTTGGGCCTGCACAAAGTTCCGCTTCGAGCGTCCCCTGATTTCATCTTTGAGTAATTTTTCCAGAAGCTCGGCGGCAACATTCTTGTATTTGAGTCCCCGGACTTCCGTGAGGAACTGGTCTGATAAAATGCTGATGTCCGGCTTGGAAAGCCCTGCCGCAGTAAAGACATCAATGACCTGACCATCGGTGACGATGGCCTTTGAAACGAGCTGACGAACTGCAGCATCGAGCTGGTCGGGAGTTCTCCCACTCTTGCTCTCCTGCTTGTTCAATGCCGTCTGGAGGGTCTGAAAAAATGCGATGTCATCACGGATCGCTGTGGCTTCGTCACTGGCAGCACATAGGGCAAATGCTTTGGAAATATCGGAGACAAGTTGCACAAAGCGTTTTTTGCCCTCCTCCTGTTCCAGAATATGTTCCTGTGCCGCCGGAATTAGAGAAAGCTGTTCCTTGGGAGTTCCTGTTCTCCACTTCGACCAGTCAAACCCATGCAGCATGTCGCAGGCGATGCCATGCTTTTCCAGAAGGAGGGCAATGGCTTTCCGTGTGTCGTAGGTTGGATCTCCTTTGCCTCCACTCTCCGTATAGATTGCCAAGGCATGTTTAAGTTGGTCTGCCAGTCCCAGGTAATCGACAATGAGCCCACCCGGTTTATCCCGGAAGACCCTATTTACCCGTGCAATGGCCTGCATCAGGCCATGGCCTCTCATCGGCTTATCCACATACATTGTGTGCAGGCAGGGAGCATCAAAGCCCGTCAGCCACATATCCCGAACAATCACGATGCGGAAAGGGTCTTTGCTATCCTTGAAACGGTTGGCGAGCTTCCTCCGCTTCTCTTTGTTGCGGATATGCTGCTGCCATTCCGGGCCATCACTGGCACTACCGGTCATCACCACCTTGACCACACACACTTTTCCCTTCTCCTCCTCGATATCGTCATCCTTGGCACTGGCCCAATCGGGACGCAACTTCAGGATAGCATTGTTGAGTTCCACACAAATGCGGCGACTCATGCAGACGACCATCGCCTTCCCATTCATCCCCTCCAGTCGTTTTTCGAAGTGGGTGACCAAATCCTTCGCCACGAGTTCGATGCGTTTTGGATCTCCAACCAATGCCTCCAGGGCAGCCCATTTGGTTTGAAGTTGGAGGCGTGTCCGTTCCTCCTCTCCTTCGGTGATTTGCTCAAACTCTGCATCAAGGGTTGGAAGCTCAGCAGCATTCAGTCCCAACTTGGCGATTCGGCTTTCGTAATAAATCGGGACGGTGGCCTTGTCCGCAACGGCTCTCTGGATGTCGTAGATACTGATGTAATCTCCGAAAATGGCCCGCGTGTTAGCATCTGCTTTCTCAACCGGAGTTCCGGTGAATCCAATGAATGAGGCGCGTGGTAACGCATCCCTCATGTCACGAGCAAAGCCGTCAATGAGATCGTATTGGCTCCGGTGAGCCTCATCAGCGATGACGATGATGTTCTGGCGTTGCGAAAGGGCTGCACCGATGCCGTTTCCAGCTTCCGAGGCAAATTTGTGAATTGTGGTGAAAATGACTCCGCCGCTCGCACGGTTCAGCAATTCCCTCAAATGTTCCCTACTTTCTGCCTGAACTGGCATCTGGCCCAGAATTTCATGACAACGCTGAAATTGACCGAAGAGTTGGTCATCCAAATCGTTTCGGTCGGTCAACACCACCATGGTAGGATTCTGCATCGCGGGATGTCGGGCAATGCATCCAGCGAAAAAAAGCATCGTGAAGCTCTTACCGCTCCCCTGAGTATGCCAGACGACACCGGCACGACGGTCTCCGGGTTTTCCCTCATTCATCCGCCCCGCCCAATAGCTACCAAGTTCTTCCTTGGTACGCCCCTCCTCGGCCATTCCACTGGCACGAACAGTTTCCAGCACGGCGGCATTCACCGCATGAAACTGATGATACCCGGCGATAATCTTGTGGAGAGCCCCACTGTCCGGATCTTCTTCAAAGACGACAAAATGTTGGAGTAGTTGAAGGAAACGACTTCGGTCGAAGACCCCGCGAATGAGCACCTCCAGTTCCAGAGATGTTTTTGGAGCCTCTGTCTCTCCATCAATGGTGCGCCAAACCTTGAACCATTCCTGATTGGCTGTGAGTGAACCAATCCTCGCCTAGAGCCCATCAGAAACTACAAGCACCTCGTTGTAGTTCATCAACGAGGGGATTTCCGCCTTGTAGGTCTGAAGCTGAGAGAAAGCACTCCAGATGGTGGCATCCTCATCGGCGGCATTTTTGAGCTCAATGACGGCCAGAGGCAGACCATTCAGGAAAAGGATGATGTCGGGCCGACGATTATGTTGTCCTTCGATGATGGTAAACTGGTTGACCGCCAGCCAGTCGTTTACCTGCACATCGGCGAAATCCACCAAGCAAACCCGATCTCCGGCAATCGAGCCATCAGGGCGTTTGTATTCTACCGGCACTCCATCTCTGAGCAGATGGTGGAAGGATCGATTATTTCCGATTAGTGAGGTCGTCTCATGTAGCAGGACTTTTCGGAAAGCTTCCTCTCGGGACTCTTCGGGGATTGAAGGATTCAGCCGATAGATTGCCTCACGCAATCTCCCCTTGAGTATCACATCAGAGAAGGACTCCCTCTCGGAGGCAGTTTCCCCTGGAGCCATGTCAGGCCCGTGCCCGAGGACATAGCCCAACTCAGCAAGCCACTCCAGCGTGGCCTCCTCGATATGGGATTCGTTGAGGGTCATCTATCAGCGTTTTAGAGATTCCTCGCCAATGCGGATCAAATTGGGTACATCCCAAAGAGGGTACCCATACAGTTCGTTGCTAATCTCGCAGCCTCCAACCAAAATAGCGAAGATCTGGCCTGTAGGATCGATAATTGGTGCACCACTTGCTCCTTTGTAGTGCGGATGGCCTTTGTGTTCCGGGATCGAGAAAACGAAAAGCCCCTGCCTGGTTTTCCTTCCAGTGTATTCCAGTTCCAGTTCGTAAGATGGCTGCCTTTCTAGATGGCGCTTCCCCAAAGCTTCAAAAATCACAACCCGGTTTTGTGAAGCGTAAATGTATGTGGTTTGAGGCTGGGGTGTTTCACCAAATGCGCCTTGATATACCATGAATTCGAAGGGCTTTCCGGATATTTGCTTGTGTACGCGGACCCCCTTTTGAAATTCCTCCAAGTCAATCTTCGCCCAACTGACATCCACGCTTTCCAACTCCGACTTTCCGAAAGTGAGGCGTTTGATAATCCAAGCACCGTTCACGGGAATACACGCAGTCCGGCACTCGCTCTCAACGATCATGTCGGTTTCTATTACCCACACACCTTTGGCGAGAGCGTGCCCGGCTGAGATTAAATAGGTCGAGCCTTCTAAGGAGACCAAGAAACCACTGGCTGCGCCGACAGGGCTGCGATCTCCCTCGTCGAGTCTTGTGAGTCGAAGCGTAAGGGTTAGACAGTGATTGATGAGGTCTGAAGCTACTTTATTAATTGCTGCGATGTCCATAATATGGGCGGGAAAGTGAATTAGTTCTGTTTCGTTCGTCACTTGAAATGTTGGGCGTTTGCCTTGCAGTGCTCCCTGACCTGCTCCAGCCAGGACTCATACCAAAACCAAGTTCCCTCAACACTGGTGCCGAGTCCCTGTGCCGGTTCACAAGGAACAATGTCCGGCCCGTGCCCGACCACATAGCCCAGTTCCTCGAACCATTCGAGGGCGGCGGCTTCTACATGGGATTCGTTGAGGCTCATCTCAGTAACGTTCTGAAGCAAATAGTTCGATTTCCTTGGGTCTGACGATTGGTTTGAGCGACCGGAGCTTCGCCTTGTTCACGATCTTTGTAGAATCGACTGCCGTCTTGAGTATCGCAGAGGTAATCCAGTCATTGTTCCAAAGTGCAACTGAATCACCCTTCACCAACCGGCACAGGGATTCCTTATAACCCAGTTTAGGGACAAACGAATGGCTGATTCGTTGGAGCCAAACTTCCATATGTCCCGTATTGGGAAGCTGCGAGAGTTTGGCGTGAATCTTTTGTATCGCATCCTTTCGCGCTGCCTTGTTCGGTAGTACACTCAGGAGCTTGCTGATGATTGCCGAACACACGGGAAAAGCCTTCGGGCTGTGGTATGCGATGTCCGTTGCGATACTGATCAACACAAGCGGATTACTAATGCGTTTCGTCGCGCTGAGGCGTTCGTGGAAATGAGCAAGGGAAACCGTGAGGCTGCCAGCATTCGGAAAATCGTGTCCGTGAGCGTGGATAACGAGCAGATGCCTTTGGAGGTTTGCGTCTCCTTGCCTACCTCTCAGCCAAGCCCGCTTGTCCGGCTTGATCGCATTGCTGACCATGAGCTGAGAACTGGTCGTCTTCGACGCGTTTAGCTTCAGGCCGAGATCAATCAGCACCTCAGTCAAACATTTCAAGATTGATTCACCAATTTGCGGGTTCTGAACGAATATGCGATAATCGTCGCGGTAGCGTAGAATGCGAAACTCCGTGATTCCGTCATCCTTCAATCGGCTGCTTAATTCTAGATCGGCATAACCTAGCACCAGCTCGGAAATAAAATCCATTAGCGTCGAGCCTTGAGGAATTCCATTGGTCTGCCCATGTCGCATGTCCTGAATGTGGGAGTCGATGATGTTTCCAATGAGGGTCTTGTCGTTGCGTGCGGCTTTGGCGTTCGCTTTGCCGTGAACAGCCCACGCAATCGAGTGTGTGTAGATCGCCGAATAGCAGTCAGTGATGTCGGCGTGAAACGCGTAGTTGTAGTCGAGAGCGAATTCAATCGAACCCTGCTCGATTCCTTGCCACCAGTTGAGAATCTGTGCGGCCTTGTCTTTTTGCGAGGTCGAGGCCTCAATCGGAATACTGAGGCACTTCAAGTTTGCTGACTTCTGGAATTCTCTGAATCGGTCTCGAATCACTTTCCAATGCACGGGCTCGGTGAGTTTTTGGACGAGCGAAACGTAAAGTGCAGGATGAACGAGTTGAAGCGGCCGCCAAGCGTGACGCCCATCCTTGTTCGATAGCATTGAATAGTTCACGCCCTCGTGGTCGCGCGGTTTCGATGACATTGATGAAAGAGCCTTGCCGGAAAGCTCTTTAGTCACCGATGAAAGCACGCGTGCGAAAGTGAAGTAAACCGGCAGGTCTATTCCGCAGTAGCTCTCAGGCTTCAGCAGGAACGCCCGTGCTTGCGTTGCAGTCATCTGGAGAATCGACCGTGCGGGCTTCTTTCTAGTCTGGTTCTGTTTCTTCGTGGTCATCGTACGTCCTTCCTTTCCGCGTTTTCCAAAACCGACACGCTCAACTCCCCGCTCAGGAGTTTTGGGAGGAGGGTGTCGCGGAGAGCGGTGAGGGTGCGGGATTGCTTGGCGTTTTCGTCAATGAGTTTGAACAGTGGTTCAGCACTCCGTTCAAATTCTGTAGCGAGTTCCATGTTGGGAATTGCGCACTCGAAAGATGGTATAGCCGCAGGACTGAGGTGAAGAACGGTCGTCCCTGTTGAGTGCGCGTAGGTGTGAGACTGGAATGCCTCGGTTAGAAACAGACAGTAAAGAAATGTGGTTGATACGCCCTCAGCCTTTGGACGAACAATCCCGACATCCAAAGAAGCGACCAGCGTCTCGAAACGCTCGTCACTTCGGACAAGTGCCGGTTTTCCGATTACGTCTGCTGCTTGAGTTACATCTGTGAAAGCGACAATTAGATCGCCAGCAGTGACTCTCTGGTTGGGTTTGTAATCTCCTGTGAATGGTTTCAATCCATCAGCGCGGTAACCTCCTCCTCGAAGGAAGGATTTTAGTGTCACGAGGGCGGTCTTTGAGTCGGCAAGCTCCTCGCTGCTATATGAACGACCTTTAACCACTTCTACCAACTCACTCAGCGGTTTTACGCTCCACCCATTGGGGATATGGCCGAGTGAGGATTGCTTAAAGGAGTCGGGGAAGAGGGCTGCGGTGGCAGCGTCCATGCCGGAAGGTTGGCGGCCGTCGAGCTTTGCCCGGACGGGGTCGAAGTCGACGAACCAGCTCTGGAAGAGAGCTCGGGCAGTGGCCTCGAGGGTGGCATTCATCCGCCGGTTCAACTCGATCTTTGCACTGAAATCAAAATAAATACGTCCAATAGCCTCCTGAACACCTCGGGCAGGATAAGGCAGATGCAACTTATCAAAGTCCGTTTTCTTGAAATGAGGAATAACTCCACTGACATCTAGATTTTTGATTTCCCGCTGAACATCTGCCGATCGAAGGGACGCAAATAGAAAAAGTGGATCGATAACCTTCTCGTTGGCTCGGAGCGCTACCATGTCTTGAGCGATGACAAAATCAACCGGGTCAGGAACTAAGCAAATTGCTCCGTTCTGGCTGCCTTTGTTGGTCAGAATTATATCGCCAGGCTGAGGATGAGAACGGAACCAATTTTCGTAAGTCTCTTTAGAAACAAAACGTAGATTTTCGTATGATGGGTAAAGCCGGTTATTCGAAATGCAGTTTGTGGCAATCAAAGGGATTCCGTATTTAGCTGTTGGTGCTGTTCTCCCACGGTTGTCCACGATGAACTTGGTGGTCTTCGAGAGAGGTATAGTCTCGACTTGCACTTTAGCCGCCATACCCAAGTCCCTTCAGGTTGACTTTGATGGCCAGCTCGAGTCGAGCTGACTCAACGAACTGGGCGTTCAACTCGGCAATGAGGCGGGACATTTTCTCCTCGAAGGGTTCGCCATCATCCTCGACTTCCTCAGCTCCGACGTAGCGTCCCGGTGTGAGAACATGACCATGTGCGGCGATCTCAGCGGTGGTGGCGGATTTGCAGAAGCCGGCAACATCCTCGTAACTACCACCCTCTCCACGCCATGCATGGTAGGTGGAAGAGATTTTCTCGAGGTCGGTATCGCTTAGTTCCCGATGTGCGGCATCAACGAGGGTGCCCATCTTCCGGGCATCGATGAAGAGGGTTTCCTTGCGGCGATCGCGGCGCTTTACGTCGTTCTTTCTCCTAGTCAGAAACCAGAGGCAAACTGGGATCTGGGTGCTGTAGAAAAGTTTGCCCGGGAGTGCGACCATGCAGTCGACGAGGTCAGCCTCGATGAGGGCTTTCCTGATCTCTCCCTCTCCGGATTGGTTAGAGGCCATGGAGCCATTCGCGAGAACGAAGCCGGCCATGCCGTTCGGAGCGAGGTGGTGGATGAAGTGCTGGACCCAGGCGAAGTTCGCATTCCCCTTCGGTGGGACGCCGTACTGCCAGCGGACGTCGTCGTCTTTGCGGAACCAGTCGGAGTCGT
>JBAXTN010000018.1:0-43773 GCA_037130175.1 bacterium
GGGTGGGGCTGCCCATTTGCCCGGAATGATTGCCGCCCAAACCACCGTGCCTGTGCTTGGCGTGCCAGTGAAAAGCCGGACAATGGAGGGATTTGACTCCCTGCTATCGATCGTCCAGATGCCTGCCGGAATTCCCGTTGCCTCGTTTGCCATCGGTGAAGCGGGTGCAAAAAATGCCGCGCTTTTTGCCGTGGCCCTTCTTGCAGCCCACGACGAAAAACTCTCCAGTCAGCTCGCCAAATTCCGCAATACGCAGACAAAGATCGCGACGGAGAGCAAACTGGAAGCCCCTAAAAAGCTTACCCGTTGACTGTGAGTGCACGAATCGTGTCAGGCGGTGAGGGCGTTGATGAGGCTGTGGCGTTTCTGCGTCGCGGGGAGGTGGTCGCCCTTCCGACAGAGACCGTCTATGGGCTTGCGGGAGACGCCTTCAATCCTCTGGCTGTAGCACGCATTTTTGAGGCGAAGGGACGCCCCCTTACCGATCCCCTGATAGTTCATCTGCCGGAATCCGGATGGCTCGATCGGGTGGCTCTCTTTGATTCTGCTTCGCAGCGCGCCCAAGTCGATCAATTAGCCGCCGCCTTCTGGCCGGGACCATTGACCCTGATTTTAAAAAAGCATCCCGATTTGCCTGATCTCGTGACGGCAGGGATCCAGGATGTTGCAGTACGAGTCACAGCACACCCGTTGTTTCAGGAAGTGCTGCGTCAGTTGAATTTTCCATTGTCCGCCCCCAGTGCCAACCGTTTTGGAAAAATCAGCCCCACGAGTGCTGAAGATGTCCGGAATGAACTTGGTGGTATGATCCCTTTGATACTGGAAGGTGGGCCTTGCGAGCATGGCATGGAATCAACCATTGTGGCTGTCAAGGGGGGGGATCTGGAAATCCTTCGTCCGGGTCCCATAACTAGTGAACAACTGAGTGAATATGGACATGTTGCACCTCCCTCTGAAGTTGTGAAGACACCGGGAAGTCTGCCTAGTCACTATGCCCCAAAAAAAGAACTTCAAATCATAGAATCGGACATCATGGACTGGATTTCCGCTTCAGCGAGAAAAAATCCCGCACTTCTTGCTTTTAGATCCCCGATGCCGGCGGTTATTGAACAATGTACTGCCTTGGAAGTTTTAAGCTGTTCCGGTGATCTGCGTGAGGCAGCAGCTCATTTTTATGGAGCCTTGAGAAGACTTGATCAGTCTAAATCGGACATCATTTTTGCCGAAGCTCTTCCTGAAGTTGGTATTGGAGTAGCAATCATGGATCGAATGCGCCGTGCTTCCCATGGATCGCGCCATGCGTCAGTTTCTCTCCATGAGTGACGATCGCCTCAATACCAAAGCCGCCGGAGTGGTCGCCGGAGCTGTCATGCTCAGCCGTGTTTTGGGCTTGGCCCGAGAGCTGATCTTTGCCGGACTTTTCGGGGCAGGACGCGGCATGGATGCATTTTTGACGGCCTTCAGGGCACCAAATCTGCTGCGCGATCTCTTTGCCGAGGGAGCTCTCTCGACAGCTTTTGTCACTGTTTTCTCCCAACGCATTGCCAAAGAAGGGGATCAATCTGCCTGGAAACTGGCTTCGAAGATGATGACGCTGACAACCATCTTCATGAGTCTGGTCTCTCTCTTGGGGGTAATTTTTGCAGCTGAGTTTATCGGATTTCTGGCACCCGGCTTCCCGGCGGAAAAAGCGGCATTGACCATCGAACTGACGCGGATCATGTATCCTTTTATCCTGATGGTTTCGCTCGCGGCATTGGTCATGGGAATGCTCAATTCCAGGAATCTCTTCACAGCCCCGGCGTTGGCCTCCAGTTTCTTTAACATCGGATCGATCGCGGGCGGCGTCGCCTTTGGCTGGTGGATCGACCCCCACTTCGGTGAAAAGTCCCTGATCGGACTCGCTCTGGGCACTCTGCTCGGAGGACTGCTTCAGTTGGGAGTTCAGATACCATCTCTTTATAAGGCTGGATTTCGGTTCATGCTGGACTTCAACTGGCGCGATCCCGGGGTGAGGCAGGTGTTGCTCCTAATGCTCCCGGCCGTGATTGCAGCGAGTGCCGTGCAGGTGAATGTGATGATCAACAGCATCTTTGCATCCTATCTTGGAGATGGTCCTGTAAGCTGGCTCTCCTATGCGTTCCGCCTGATGCAGTTGCCGCTTGGTGTCTTTGGGGTGGCTGTGGCGACGGTGACCCTGCCGGTAATTTCTCGCGCCTCGGCTCTCGGGGAGATGGGAAGATTCAGCGCGACGCTGGCCCGGGCAATGAGGCTTGCTGTCTTTCTCACTTTTCCATCTGCGGTCGGGCTGATCATGCTTGCGCAACCCATTATCGCCCTGATCTATCAGCGGGGAAAATTCCATGATGCGGACTCCTTGCACACAGCGGAGGCCCTCCAGTTCTATGCCATCGGGCTTGTGGGATACTCCTGCATCAAGGTGCTGGCTCCGGCCTTCTACGCGATCAATCGCAAATGGACCCCGATGACGGTGAGCTTCATCTCCATTGGGCTCAACCTGCTGCTCAACTGGATCTTCATCTTCCAACTTCGGATGGGACATTGCGGACTCGCGCTTTCCACTGCCATTTCGGCAACGGTGAACTTCTCCCTGCTCTATCTGTTTATGAGAAGGGTTGCAGGTTCGCTGGAATCCCGCGCCATGATCAGTACCCTTGGAAAATGCTTCCTGGCCTCCGTCCCGATTGCAGCGGTCGGATGGCTGACTCATCCTTGGCTGGTTTCACTCGGTCACTCGTCGGTTGGGATGCGCGCCGGGGCATTGCTCTCAGTGATCGTGGCGGCCGCATCCTTCTTTCTTCTGGTCAGTTGGTTTCTCAAAATCGAGGGACTGTCGGAGTTTCTCGGAGTCATTGGCAGAAAACTCCGGCTGAAAGCCTAACCCAAAGGAGGAGATCGCTTGGCTAACCTCTGAATGCTGAGATTGCAGCTCGTTGAACTTACCTTACCGTGGGGTGGCTACTCGCGATCGACGCTGAATTTTCCCGGACCGATGAGCAGGAGAGAGAGAAAGAGTGAGCCAAGCTCGGTCGCATGAGAGGCGACTTCCCATTTATCCAGAAAACTTCCTGGGGTCGTGTGAAAGTGCATCGTGGTCGCCACAGCCATGGTGGAGAACAGGAAAAGACATGCCGGACGGAACGCAAAACCGATTAGCATCAAGAATCCACCGACTGATTCGGAAAGGGCGGCCATCAGGCCCCAGAAAATAGGGTAGGCACCGACTCCGACGAACTGCATCGATTTCCCCAGCTTGATCCAGAGATCGGGCCCCTCCATTAACTTTGGGAGTCCGTGGGCAAGGAATGAAAGCCCGATCAGAATCCTAAGGAGAAGAAGTCCGGCGTCGCGGTATTTGCTTAAGCTTTTGAGAATCATCGGATGGGAATAACTACTTACTCTAAGCTCTTCGCAACGGCAACGGCCAAGCTGTCAATTCCTGATTAAAAACCTGATTTTTTCGATTAAAACTCATCTCCTTTTAAAAGCCGCAACAGCCTTGGAGAACTTTCGTTCTCTACACTTTGACCCGCTCGATATGGGCACCCAGTGCATTGAGTTTTTCATCGATGCGCTCGTATCCACGGTCGATATGATAGACGCGATTAATCTCGGTCACTCCATCGGCTCGAAGTGCTGCCAGTACTAGGGCAGCCGAGGCGCGTAGGTCGCTTGCCATGACCGGTGCGCCGCTGAGACGATCGACTCCGTGGATCGTCGCATGATGATCGTCCAGAATAATATCGGCCCCCATGCGCTTGAGTTCGGCAATGTGCATGAATCGTTGAGGAAAGACTGTTTCAGTAACCACACTGGTACCATTCATCGTGGAGAGCAGGGCGCAGAACTGGGCCTGCATGTCAGTGGGAAATCCGGGGTAGGGAATCGTCTCGAGATGAAGCGGGTGTCTGGCACCGTTGGGAGAGATGGTGACGCTGTCGGGGGTCTGGGAGAGATCGAAGCCGGCACTTTCAAGCGCCTCCATGACGGCTCCGAGATGCTTCGGTTCAGCGCGGCGAATCGTCACACGCTTGCCAGTGATGGCTCCTGCCACGAGGAAAGTGCCTGCTTCAATGCGATCCGGAATCACGCTGTGAGTTGCTCCGTGGAGTTCCTTGACTCCTTCGATCTCGATATGCTGCGTGCCAGCGCCGGAGATGTTGGCTCCCATGGCGCTGAGGAAACTGGCTAGATCAACGACCTCAGGTTCCTCGGCGGCTCCCTCGATGACGGTGGTTCCTTCGGCGAGCACTGCAGCCATCATGATATTTCCCGTGCCAAGGACCGTGGGGCCATGGCGACCACGGAGATTGATACGGGCTCCCTTGAGTTCACTGGCTTCAAGAAGTATGTCGCCACCTTTCACGGTGACTTTGGCACCGAGGGCTTCAAATCCCTTGAGATGCAGATCAATCGGACGATCACCGATCACGCATCCTCCTGGCAGTGAAACCTTGGCTGCTTTTTCCCGTCCAAGCAGCGGGCCGAGCACGCAGACCGAGGCCCGCATTTTACGCACGATCTCATAGGGAGCCTCGGTAAGGATCTTCTCGGCGCGAACCTGAACGACGCCGCTTGCCCTTTCCACTTCGCAGCCGAGTTGACTGAGGATGGTGAGCATGTAGTGGATATCACTCAAGTCGGGAACCCGTTCGATGACGCACCGTTCACGGGTAAGCAATGTGGCAGCCAGAATGGGAAGGGCGGAGTTTTTGGAACCGCCGATGCGCACTTCCCCCTCAAGGCTGCGCCCTCCATGCACAAGAATTTTATCCATTGAACTACAGTATCCTTTAGCTAATTGAATGAGTTGCCTCCACAAACCTCAAGACTCCTTGGTAATCGGGAAGGGCGATAATGTCCCGATAATTATGTTGCTCAAGAGACTCCATGACAGGTTGATGCTGTCCTTTGCCTATCTCCAAAAGAAGATGTCCTCCGGGAGAAAGGTGCTTCGCAGCCAACGGTATCAGTCGCTCAATCAGATCGAGCCCTTCTCTTCCTCCATCGAGGGCGAGAAGGGGATCATGCTGGACTTCGCGGCTGAGTGAAGCGATCTCGCCAGAAGGGATGTAGGGCAGATTGGCCGTGATAAGATCAAATTGGATGGCTTCTCCGGGAGGCAGGAGATCGGCTTGGAAAAAATCTACAGAGGTCACACCGAGAAGGATGGCGTTTTCACGGGCCAGAGTGAGTGCTTCCGGCGAAATGTCTGTCGCTGTGATAGTGGCCCCGCGACGCTCCAGAGCGAGCGAGATGGGGATAACTCCACTGCCAGTGGCCACATCGAGTATGGAGTCCAATGACGAATAGGTAAGTGCCCGCTCCACGAGTTGCTCCGTCTCCGGGCGTGGGATCAAGGCCCTGCCATCACTTTTGAAAACTCGACCGCAAAATTCCACCGTGCCCAGCAAGTGTTGCAGGGGGATGCCAGTTCCGCGTTTGCGGACAAAATCACGCAGGGGTGCGCGCTCGATCTCTCCGAGATGACGGTCAAACTGAAGATAGAGTTCGAGTCGCTTGATACCCAGCACATGAGCCAGCAGGTGCTCTGCATTGAGTCGTGGCGATTCAATCCCCTGTTTGCCAAGAAAGGCTGCGGCTCCCTGCAAGACTTCAAGGAGAGACATCGCTTCCATCGTCGGATTAAACTGATTCCGAGGTGGAAGCCTCCAGGCGTTCTTGGGTATCGGTAGCCTCCAGCGTGGCGATCAGATCGACAATTTCCCCCTCCATCACGCGGTCGAGATTATATAGTGTCAGACCGATGCGGTGATCGGTAAGGCGGTTCTGTGGAAAATTGTAGGTTCGGATCTTCTCCTCCCGTCCACCCGAGCCAATCTGACTCTTGCGATGAGCGGCATATTTCTGGGCCTCTTCCTCCCGCTTTTCCTCAAGCAGACGGGAGCGAAGGATGGTGAGTGCCTTCTCCTTGTTCTTCTGCTGGCTGCGCCCATCTTGACAGCGGACGATCTTGCCGGTTGGCAGATGCATGACCTGCACGGCTGAATCGGTGGTGTTGACCCCTTGACCTCCCGGGCCGCCGGCACGACAGACTTCGATCCGCAGATCCTGCGGACGCAACTCGATATCGACCTCTTCGGCCTCGGGCAAGACGGCCACCGTGGCGGTCGAGGTATGGATGCGACCCTGAGCCTCTGTGGCAGGAACCCGTTGCACCCGGTGAACACCGCTCTCGTAGCGAAGACGGCGAAAGACTTCGCTGCCGCTGATTTGAAAAATCACTTCCTTGTATCCCCCTGCATCACTTGGGCTGGCCTCGATCAGTTCCTGCCCCAAACCATTGGCTTCCGCATAACGGGCATACATCCGGTAAAGATCACCGGCAAAAATCGCCGCTTCGGAACCTCCTGCGCCTGCCCGGATTTCGACGATCGCATCACGATCATCGTCTGGCTGGGGTGGAAGAAGGGTGAGCATCACGGCCTGTTCTAGCTTTGGAATCCGGGCGTTGATCTCTTCGATCTCGGCCCTGGCCATCTCTGCCATTTCTGCATCGGAGCCGCTGGTAAACTCTTCATTCTCGATGAGTTGTGTGCGTGCCTTTTCCAAAGCGTCCCAGGTCGTGATCAGCTCCTTGACCCGCGCGTGCTCACGCAGGATTTCACGGGCCTTCTTGGCATCGTCAAAGAGGGTGGGATCGGTGATGGCCTGTTCCAACTCTTCAAAACGCACGCGGCGTTTTGCAATCAATGGGGCAAAATCAAGGTTCATGGCGGTTCATTACGGGAGCCGCCGAGCAGCCTGAACCCAAGCCGGGATCAAGTGCCTGCTTCCTCCCGACAGAAGTCGGGAGTGGATCGCTAGGCTTTCTTTGTCAGCGATGGCTTCGTGGCGCGGGTGGCGCGCACATTGCCATAGCGACGGGTGAACTTCTCAATACGGCCTGCCGTATCAATGAACTTCTGCTCGCCGGTGAAGAAAGGATGACACGAGGAGCAGATACCGATCTTGATGTTGTCCCGGGTCGAACGCGTCTTGTAGGCGGCACCGCAGGCGCAGATGATCGTGGTTTCGTTATATTCGGGATGAAGACCGGCTTTCATATAGCCGACTAAGATGGTCGAAGGAGTCCCCAAAGGCAACTAAAAAGCATTCATTTTCTGATCCATCCCCGATGGGAAAAGAGGAGTCATCCCTTCTGAAACTCGGAGATGAAATCCACTACATGGTTGATTTCCTCGGGGGTATTGTAGAAATGCGGACTGAAGCGAAGCCAGTTACCGTGATCGCGGGTTTTGCGAAGAGAGGCGGCGATACCAGCTTTCTCCATGGCGGAAAAGAGCAAGGCCGGATCGCTGCCCGGGTGTCGGGCCGTGACGATGCCGGAGCGTAACGGTTCATGACTGCGCGGTGAGAGGAATTCAAAACCGAAATAGGCCAGACTCTTTTCGAGCTGATCACGGCGTTCCAGAATCAATGCGGATACATTATCAAGGCCCGTGGTCATGAGTAAATTCATCGAGGCTCTCATGCCGTAGATTCCGGCAATATTGAGAGATCCGGGCTCATAACGCCGCCCTCCTTCCTCAAACGAAATGGTTCGTTGTGCAAGAAAATCCGGGGATTTCACATTCCATGACCCAAGAAGTGTCGGACGGCATTCTGCAAAACGCTCCTTCGCTACATAAACGATCCCTGCTGCGAGAGGCCCTAGGAGCCATTTGTGGGCATCGGCTGAGAGAAAATCGACTTCGGAAGCAGGAGTTGGAAAGGCTCCCAGTGTCTGGATCGCATCGAGTGAAAAGAGAATATCCCGGGAGCGGAGCAGAGAGCCAATAGCAGGAATGTCGATGCGCCATCCGGTCTGGAAGTGGCAGGATGCAAGGGCCACGAGGCGGGTTGCCGGTGTCAGTGCCGCCTCGACGACCTCAGGTGTGATCTTACCCAGACTCTCCGGTTCCAGATATCTGATGACCACTCCGAGTCGTTGCAGATTCAGCCAGGGATAAACATTGGCGGGATAGTCGTCGCCGTAGAGCACCACCTCGTCGCCGGCTTTCCATTCAAGTCCGTTGGCGAAGAGACTCAGTCCCAGCGCGGTCGGTCCGAGCAGGGCAATCTCGCCGGCATCAGCTCCAAGCAGGGCCGCCGCCTCCTGACGGGTCGCAGCGAGTGCACGGAGGACTCCGGAAAATTCCTGCTGCTCCTCGCAGCTTGCCGTGATGTATTCCCTCATCGCCTCTGCGGCGCAGGAGGGAAGCGCCGTTACTCCGGCATGTGCCAGGAAGATTTTATGACGCGACACGGGAAATGCGGCGACCCGATCCTCTCCGGAGAAGCTTGCTGACATGTTCAGGAATGCTTTGCGGCAGTTGCCTTGGAACCCTGCGGTTCATTGATCAAATTCCAGAATTGATCGGTTTCCTCAGCCTGATCGTCATCGGTCATCGGGAGTTTCGAGCGGAAGAGAAAATCACGGATTGTATTCTTATGGAGAACCCGGTGAATCAGGATTCCATCGGGATGCCGTTCAAAGTAAATCCGGTAATCGCTGCAACGATAACGGTGGAGAGTGCGACCATCGCGTTTGATCTGGCTGAACTGTTCACCGCTCAGGGAACCCAGATCATCCGGCAGAATCTGAAATTCAGAGAGCAGATCGAGTTGAAGATCCTTTGGAAGGGCGCTCATTTCCGATGCGCTAGTGGAGTTGAAAATGACTTGAAACACGCTGCAAAGAATAACGAGGGAGCGTGTCAGTGTAAAATAGGGAACTCAGGAAAATGCAAGGGAAGTAGAATGGTCTTGTGCAGGGGGTCTGAGGCGCAGTGAGGAGTTAAAAAGAGGGCTCCCTCTTGGCCATTCTGAGGATGAGGGCTATCTACGATCCATTAAGGGAGCGTTTTTAACAGGGCAACAGAGTTTCGTTCACCATCTGCCAAAAATTGATTTTCCAACTGTTCAATACCCTATGTGCCACTCCTTACCCAGATACATCTTCCGTACCAAGCGTCTCCCCCCTCTTAAATATTTTAATAGTGTGATAGCTACGCGGTCTGTGGCCCTGATTTTTTGAAAGGATTCATTGCTCATCCATGTATCTTGGTGCCCGATTCTGGACATTTTTGAGACATGAAAACCAAGGGTGCGCATTCGCGTCAAAAGGGTGGTGACTTTTTCTGGGCTAAGCAGACCGCAAAAATCGTGTAGCTCGATTGTTATCTGATGAATCCGTTTTAGCACCCCATCGGAGGTTTTAAGTATCATGGGAAACTCGGCACCTTCGATGTCAACTTTCAACAAATCGATATGGGACACACCAAGCTTTTCAAAAAGCGTATCGAGACTTAAGCCTTCAACAACGACTGTGTTAGGCTCAGTCTCGACAATGCGAGATGCGAGATGGTTCTCATCCAACATTAGATTAACCGGTCCATTATTCTCCACAATTGCCGCATGAATGGCCTTGATTCCGCTTCGCTTTGAGAGATGCTTAAACAAATGTGGGTTCGGCTCTACAGCAATAACTGTGCAACCGAATTTATCATGAATCGCTTGTGCAAATTGGCCAATATTTGCGCCTAGGTCGACCACCACTGATGTCGGGCCCAATGGCTTCGGGTTTAGGCTGTGCCAATGGATTAGATCGAGCATGATAGACTGATGCTATTGCATCGACACAGACTTAATCAAATCTGTGCTTTGCCAGCCATTTAATAATGAGCATCCTGAGCAGCATTCGAAAACAGTGATCTTTTCGGCCTATGCGGCGGGTGCAGGAGATCAAGTCGGATTCTTTAACGACGAGGATCGTTACGGAAGCTGGAGGCATTGAGTGAAATCACAACTGGGGATTCGTGTTCGTAACTCAGGATATTGATCGTCCCAGTCTGGATCACAAAGTGCCTTCCTGATTGCGGCGATAGTCTGAGCCAACGGGCTATCAGTACACGAAGCACATGGCCGTGGGCAAAAATCAGTGCGTCATCATGCAACGCCATCAGGCGGGCGATAACGCTATCGCAACGATTGGCAACCTGATCGGGAGTTTCCCCGCCGGGAGTGGGTGAGTCAAAGACCGTCCAACCGGGGGATTTTTGGCGAATCTCTTTGGTCGTGATCCCTTCATAATCGCCATAGTTCCACTCGGTGAGATCCTCGGATGTCTCGGCTCTGTCGGCAAATCCGGCGAGTTCGCAGGTGCGTCGGGCACGCTTGCGCGGACTGCAAAGAACGAGTTTAAAATCCCAATTTGCAAGCTCTGATTTGAGTTCTGAGGCTTGGCGTTCCCCTTCCAGCGTCAGGGGAATCTCGCTAAAGGAGGTATGTTTGCCGTTTTTGCTCCACTCGGTTTCACCGTGGCGGACGAGAACAATCTGGGGGCCTGAGGAACGCATAGGGTAATTAGGTATTTAGGCTGAAGGCTAAAGACTGAAGGAAGCAGAAATTTTCGGAAGACGGAAACGGAATCGTTGCAAGATGATCTGGGAGCACTCCGATGAATGATTTTATGGATTTTCAGTAGCTAACTGTCTTCAGACTAACAGCCTTTGGTTATACTACCGCGAGTTCGAGTTCGGTCTGACCCGGAGCGATTTCAAACAAAATCGGTATGCTGGTCAGTGTGGGAAGAAGGCGACGGTTTCCCTCCGCTGCGGGATCATCTGCATCAGCAGGATGATTATTCAGGATGATGCCTCCGCATATCAGGCCATGAACGTGGATTGATTCCAGGGTCAGAAGCGCATGATTGAGTGCACCAAGTCGGTTGCGCACGACCAGCAGTACCGGCAATCCGATTGCCTTGGCAAGATCCGCACCTGAATAGGCTGTGGCAAGAGGGACGAGCCAGCCTCCGACTCCTTCTACCAATAGGGAACGGTGGGTAAGGTGCAATCGCTCGAAGGTTGGAAGGATTTCGGCTGGCTCAAAAGTCCCACCTTCCAGTCTTGCCGCCTCAATGGGTGAAAGGGGAGCTTTGTAGGAGACGGGAGTGATCTCCTCCGGAGTCAGCTCGAAGTCGGCAGCAGCCTGAAGCACCAGCGTATCTTCCGGCTCACCGCAGGAGATCGGCTTCATTGCCACGGTATCAAACCCAGCCTTTCTAAGGCTTCGTGTGAGAAGGGCGGTGACAAAAGTTTTACCGGCATCCGTATCCGTAGCAGTGACAAAGAAATTCATACCGGGGAGAGTCTGTTAGGCTGAATGGGATCAGAGGAAGTGAGCTGAAACTTGAAACCTGAAAGACTGAATGAATTGGAAACAATTGCTCGGAAGTCAGAGATCAGTTTTTCAGATTTTATCCTTCTTTTCCAGCTTCCGTGGCCTTTAAGAAAAGTGTTTCCAGATTAAGCTGGGGTTGTTTGGTGGCTAGGAGTTTGGCTCCGTGGGCAGCGGCGAGCTTTGCGATCTCTGCCTGTAGTTCCGGTCCTGCATTTTCAATCAGGTATTCCGTTTGGCCGGTGATTCCTGTCAGCAAATCAAGCGAACCTTCCCGTACCAGATGCCCCTTGGCCATGATGCCGATGCTGTCACAGACTTCCTGCACTTGTTCGAGTAGATGAGATGTAAGCAGAATCGTTTTGCCCCGGGCTTTGAGTTGGAGAATCAGATCCCTGATTTGCCGAGATCCCGCCGGATCGACCCCTGCCGTAGGCTCATCCAGAATCAACAGGCGAGGATCATGCACCAGGGCTTGTGCGAGGCCGATGCGTTGCAGCATCCCTTTGGAATATCCGCTGATGCGGCGATCCCCGGCCTCGGTGAGACCGACAATTTCGAGCAATTCCTTGACCCGATCCCGGAGTGTGCGACCGCCAAGACCGCAGAGTTTGCCATAGAAGGCAATGGTCTCGGCACCCGTGAGAAATTTATAAAAATAGGGATTTTCGGGGAGAAAGCCCACCTCGGTACGGCTGGCGACCTGTGAACTGGGGATGCCGAAGATCTCAGAGGTGCCTGATGTTGGGGTGACGAGTCCGAGGATTATCTTGAGGGTAGTGCTCTTGCCTGCGCCATTGGGGCCGAGAAGTCCATAGACATGGCATGCAGGGATGTCGAGTGAGAGACCGCGCAATGCCACCACCTGGCGACGGCGCAACGGCACGGGGAAGACTTTTTCAAGATCGCGGATGCGGACTGCTGGTGTGTCGTTCATATCAATTGATCATGCGGAATCCCTTGAGTCTCCCTTCGGGTTCCCCCGGGAGGGTGGAGATGTTTTCTATATGTCCGGCAAGATGGCTTTCACTGATATCTTTAAGAAAATCATCGATTTCGATTTCATCCCCCGTGCTAAAAACCTCTACCCGGCCATCGGGCAGATTCTTTACCCAGCCGGTCACTTCATACCCTTTGGCAAGGGAGAGGATGGAAGCACGAAACCCGACTCCCTGCACCTTCCCTTTGTAATAGGCATGAATGCTTTTCATCTGGAAAATATGTTTTAACCGCGAATCTGTCCTTTTCCGCGAATCTGGTATTTATAGCTGGTGAGCTCTTCGAGTGCCATCGGGCCACGAGCATGGAGTTTGTCGGTGCTGATTCCTATCTCACAGCCGAAGCCAAATTCTCCACCATCGGTAAAGCGGGTAGAGGCATTCCAATAGACCGTGGCACTATCCACTCCATTGAGAAATTGCTCCGCTGCTCCGGCATCGCTGGTCACGATGGCATCACTGTGATGCGAACCGTGCGTCTCGATATGCAGGACCGCTTCTTCGAGCGAATCAACGACTTTCACGGCGAGAATCAATGCGAGAAATTCCGTGAGGAAGTCCTCCTCCGAGGCCTCTTTCACAAGAGAGTGTGCTTGTAACGATTCAGGGAGCAGTGAGCGCGTTGCGGCGTCGCAGCGCAGCTCGACTCCCGCATCCAGAAGGGCGCTGCCTGCGAGATGAAAAAACTCAACCACCATATCCCTATGGAGTAGTAGTGTCTCGACGGCATTGCAGACACCGGGGCGTTGACACTTGCCATTGAGAATGATCTCCCGAGCCATCGCTAGATCGGCGGCTTTGTCCACATAGACGGCGCAGATCCCGTCATAGTGTTTGATGACGGGCATCCTGGCGTGCTTTGTCACGGTCTCAATCAATCCCTTGCCTCCCCGTGGGATGATGCAGTCAAGAGAGTCATTCATCTCGCAAAGAATGCGCACGGCCTCCCGATCTGTTGTGGGGATCAGCTGGATGGCTGCTGCCGGAAGTCCCGCCTTTGCCAGACCAGTCTGAAGGGCGGCGGCGATCGCACGATTGGAGTGAATGGCCTCGCTGCCTCCACGCAGGATGCAGGCATTGCCCGCCTTGAGACAGAGCACGGCGGCGTCACTGGTCACATTGGGACGCGATTCGAAGATGATGCCTATCACGCCGATAGGAACACTAATTTTCTGAAACTGGAGACCATTTTCCTTTGTCCACTCCTTAAGAATCCGACCGACGGGATCAGGAAGGGATGCTGCCGTGCGGATGCCCCCGGCCATCGTGGAGAGTCGTTTCTCATCCAGCCTCAGGCGATCGAGCATTGCCTCGGAGAGGCCAAGCAGACGACCTGCTGCAAGATCGAGTTCATTGGCTGTTAAGAGAGAATCTTTCTGTACAATCAACTCATCGGCCATCGCCAGGAGTGCGGCATTCTTTTTTTCAGCGGAGACCGTGGCAAGCAGGCGCGCGGCAGCACGGGCGTCGCGTCCAATCTCGTGTAGCTGAACTGTCAGGTTATCTGCCATAGGTAGCCTTACTTTCTAAACCAGCAGCGGCAAAACGGCAACCATCGGCATGAATCAACTGATGCACTCCATCATACTTTCTGATTTTCTTTTCCATACCATGGCTGCAAAAAAAGCTCCCTCCTCGTTACTCAAACAACTCGGCAAACGCTATATCGAGCGAACCTGTGCTGACTTCCCGCAATGGGGGAGCAGTCTGGGTTTTACAAAATTCGAGCCACTCCTTGCCGGAAGCGATGAGCAGACCCGCCGCGAGCGGATCAAATTTCTGGAGGGACTGCTGGACGAGACGGAGGCAATCCCGGCTCAAACTATGAAAGCCGATGATTGGCTCGACTGGCGCTGTTTTCTTTCCCTGATACGCACGGAGTTGCTCAATGATCGCGATCTTGCGCGCTGGCGCAGCAATCCCCAGGAGTGCTGCGGTGCGGCGGTTGGATCTGTCTTTGAACTTGTAATCCGCCATGCGGACGATCTGGGCAAGGCCCGCCTGTCCATCGAGGCTCGTCTGGCCGCCATCCCTGATTTTCTGAGACAGGGGGCCTCGGCGATCCGCAACCCCGTTCCCCTATGGACAAAACTGGCCATCCAATCGTGCAAAGGTTCCAGGGAATTTTTGGAAACCCTTGGAGAGACACTGAGAGCACTCTCTCCCGAGCCCGAGAGGACCCGCACCCTTGCCCGTCAAGCGGCGAGGGCATTCGATGCCTATGCGTCGGCCCTTAAAAAGAAAAAGCCCGGCAGGCCTCATGATTTTGCCATTGGCCGGGAGCGGTTTGAGTTGCTGGTGAGGGAACGATGCGGACTGGATTGGAGCATGCAGGAGATCGAGACGGAGGGGTATCGACTCATTGCTGAAATCAGTGCCGAGCTTGAACAGGAAGCAAAGAAGCTCTCAGGGAAATCACGGATAACCGCAGCGCAGTTGCTCGTCGAAGCCCGTGATGCCTGGACACCCACGGCCCCCCTTCTGGAGCTTTACAGCCGCTCTTCGGCAGAGTGGCGCAAGCGCGTCATCGAGAGCGGGCTCTTCCCCGTGCCTCTAGGGGAATCGCTCAAGGTCACACCGGTTTCGGATTTCATGCGCGATCACTTCCCCACGGCTGCGTACAGTTCACCCGGAGCTTTTGAAAGAAAGCAGCGTGGCATCTTTTGGGTGAATGATCTTGGGCTGACAAAAAATAATTCCACCGAGGCCTTGAGGGAAGTCCGTCAGCACTTTGGTCTGGAACTCACCAGCGCCCACGAGGGGTATCCGGGACATCATCTCCAGTTTGCGATTCAATACAGACATCCAAGCCACATCCGCCGACTCTGCTCCCATGCTATCTTCTACGAGGGATGGACGATGTGGTGTGAGAAGCTTGCCGTCGAACAGGGGTGGGTTTCAGAACCGATAGCCCGCCTCCAGCAGATGCATGATGCCCTCTGGCGTGCCTACCGCATCGTCATCGACTGCGGACTTCACTCGGGCAAACTCACTCATGAAGCCGCTGCCCGGATGCTTGTCAAGGGTGTTGGTTTTACACCCGCTCGTGCCCGCGCCGATGTGAACTGGTACACTCCGGCTCCAACGGTGCCGATGAGCTACCTGCTGGGACGCCTGGAACTGGAACGCTTGAAAGATCACATGATGGCAAAGGAATCATGGACGCTCAGACAATTTCATGATTGGGCGCTGGCCCATGGGGCGATCCCTTGGGCGTGGATTGATCAGTCCCGTTTGCGGGACTGATCAATGGTTGGAGAGTTCAGACAGACTCTTAAACTCCCTCACCATCCTTTTCCTTCTGCTTGGTCCGGCTCACCAGAAATTCTTGGAAATAGCGGGCTAGAAGAATAAAACAGAAGAGGGCCGAGGCACTTGCGGCGATGATCTCACCTTGGTTGATCATGCTGACCTTTTTAAGGATACGGAGGAGTTCTCTAAAGGATGAGACATAGGCTGCAAAACCGAACAAGGCCACCATGCTCGCAAACTTCATGGCTTGCCGGTGAAGTTTTGGATCAGTCGAGACCACAGCGCAGGCGATCAGAAGGAGACCAAGGGCGCAGGGGAGCAGGGTTATGGGATGTGTTGCCCCAGAAGAAAAGAATCCAAAAAGACCGGCAAGGTTAAGCAGACCTCCAAAGACAAAAGTGATGATCGTTATTGCGGACATGAGGCTGAGTCTAGAGGGAGATCAGGTAGAGGCAATCGCCCTGATGATTTTTCCTCGGTGTTACCTATCATCTGACTTTTTACTTTTGCATCCCATGCCCCCTAATCTTTTGACATCTTTAGGTTTCAAGTTTCACCTTTTAGTTTTTTAGCACCTTCCTGCTTTTCTACTTTTTTACTCGGCCCTCCTCCCATGTTCCATATCGTTCTCATCGAGCCGGAGATTCCGCAGAATACTGGAAACATCGCCCGGCTTTGCGTGGCTGCCGGAGCAAGGCTGCACCTAGTCGGTCCTCTTGGATTTTCTATTGATGAGAAGGCGGTGAGGCGAGCGGGGATGGATTATTGGGAGCGGGTCGATGTGCAGAGTTGGAGCTCATGGGCAGAATTTCAGCAAGCCCACCCGGAGGCCCGTCTCTTCTTCCTGAGCAGTAAGGTGGATCGGTGCTATTGGGATGCCGGGTTCCACGATGGAGATTTTCTGGTCTTTGGAAGGGAGACGAAGGGGTTGCCTTCGAGTCTGCTGGCTGCTCATCCCGAGACGACGCTGACCATTCCGATGACAGATGGAACACGGAGCATTAACTTGGCAACCTCGGTGGGGATTGTTCTTTATGAGGCGATCCGTCAGATCGCGCTCGCTGGCGGGAAGCCCTTCTGATCTGATTTTTCCAATGTCCACAGCCGTCATCGAAACCCGTGGCCTGACCAAGGTCTTTCGCACCTATCGGAAGGAGGAGGGGCTTGCGGGAGCTGTTCGCGGACTCTTCCACCGCAAGCACACGGAGACCGTGGCTGCCGATGCTGTTTCCTTCTCGGTGAACGAGGGGGAGTTTGTCGGATTTCTCGGTCCGAATGGTGCGGGAAAGACCACCGTGCTGAAGATGCTCTCGGGCCTGCTCCAACCGACTTCGGGTAGTGCTTCAGTGCTCGGGTTCAATCCCGCCAAGCGACCTGCGGCACTCAAGCGACAGTTTGCCCTACTCATGGGACAGAAGAATGCCCTCTGGTGGGATCTCCCCGCCCGTGAGTCCCTAGAACTGAATCGTGCCATTTACGGAATCGAGCGAAAGGAATTTGAGACCACGGTCGGGGAACTGACGGAGTTGCTCGATGTGCGCGACAAGATGGGAGTGATGGTGCGCGAGTTAAGCCTTGGGGAGCGGATGAAGATGGAATTGATCGCCGCGCTATTGCATCGGCCCAAGGTGCTCTTTCTCGATGAACCGACGATCGGCCTCGATGTCATCAGCCAGAAAAAAGTCCGTGAGTTTCTCCGCGAATACAATGCCCGCTACAAGGTGGTCACCTTGCTGACCAGCCATTACATGCAGGACATTGAGGAGCTCTGTGAGCGGGTGATCCTGATCGACCACGGCAAGCTTTTCTTTGATGGATCACTAGAAGAGGTGGTTTCACGCTTCACTTCCACCAAGATCATCGAGGCCGATTTCAGTGCGCCCCTGCCCGCTGATTTCCTGCCACCGGGCAAAGTGCTGGAGCGTCATTCGTTGCAACTCAAGATCGAGGTCGACCGTGTGGAAGTGCCGCGAGCCTGCACTGCATTGCTGGCTGGTGGGCTTGTTTCGGATCTCTCGGTGAAGGAAGTGCCGATCGAGGAGGTGATCCGGAGAGTTTTTGGCGGCCAGCAGGAGAAACATCGCATAGAGTCAACACAATGAAGGCAATGAAGAGATTCCATAGAGGTCTTCTCCTGTCGGCTGCATTTCTGTTGCCCTTGTCTTCTGGACTTGCAGGAACGGGTGAGGGGGTAAAAGCATCGCTCGTCACGGATGCTTCCGTGCCTCTCGTGGCAGGAAGGCCTTTCACTGCTACGGTAGTACTCGATCTTCAACCGGGCTGGCATACCTATTGGCAGTATTCCGGTGATTCCGGATTGCCTCCCAAAGTGGAGTGGAAATTGCCGGAGGGATGGAGTGCGGGACCGCTGGAGTTTTCTGTTCCGGAACAATATGCCGAGCCAGGTGACATGATCATCTATGGCTACGAGAAGCAGCAACTTCTGCGTGCCACAATTACCCCTTCAAAGAATCTACCGAAAAATCAGCGCTTTGAACTCATGGCCAAAGTTTCTTGGCTAGCCTGCAAGGAACTCTGCGTGCCGGGTTCAGCTGCAATCTCAACTATGGTACTGGGGCCGACTGAGGGGCCCACTGCTATTAGTTGGACTTCGGCCACTCTTCCAAAGGGATTCTGGCCTGAAACAGTCGCTCCACTATTTGAGGTGACCATTTCCGGCAGGGGTACGAACCGGATGGTTTCTTTCACTGGAGCCATGGGAGCCTCGTATGAACTCTTTCCTACTCCTGAGCCTGCGGAGGGAACCACGGTGGGGCATGTCATCTCAATGGTCACTCCCTCCGACAACGGGCCGGTGATGCTCTTCACAATCCCTTGGAATGGATCGGCTCCCTTCAAGGCGCTGGTCGTCGAACGGAAGGGAGACTCACAACACGCGTGGTGGATCGGCGGAAAAACAGAAAAGGAGAGTGTTTCCCCTCCGACTCAAGGGATTGCAGCAGGTCTCCTGCTGGCCGCTCTCTTCTCCGGCTTCCTTGGTGGCCTGATCCTGAACCTGATGCCGTGCGTCCTGCCAGTGATCTCGCTGAAGATCTTCGGCTTTATTTCCCAAGCGGGGGAATCTCCTGCCCGTATTCTTCGTCACGGGCTCGCCTTTACAGCCGGAATCTTTCTCTGGTTCCTAGGGCTTGGGGTGCTGGTGATTGTGTTGAAGGCCGGGGGATCACAAGTGACCTGGGGTGCCTTCCAGTTTCAGAATCCGCTCTTTGTGATCGGGTTGAGTGTGCTGGTCTTTCTCTTTGCCCTGAATCTCTTCGGCGTTTTTGAACTCACACTTCCCGGCAGTACCGCAAACTCACTGGATCAAGCGACGACGCATGATGGATATGCAGGGTCGTTTTTTCAGGGACTCTTTGCCACGCTGCTGGCGACTCCCTGCACCGCTCCCTTCCTGGGAAGCGCGCTTGGCTTTGCCTTCGGCCAGAGCCCGGTGGTGATTCTGACGATGTTTGCCTCGGTGGCCTTTGGGATGTCACTACCGTATCTGCTCCTCTCGGCGCGTCCCGGTTGGCGGCGCTTCATTCCCAAGCCGGGAGTCTGGATGGAGCGTCTGAAACAATTGATGGGTTTTCCCTTGCTGGCCACCAATCTCTGGCTTCTCTGGGTGCTCCAAAATCAGCGCGGGAGTGATGCGGTGTTGGCCCTGCTGGCCCTGCTCCTCCTGTTTGGTTTCGCTGCTTGGGTTTATGGATCACTCCAAGGAGTCAGTGATCGTTTCTTTGTCACGGTCATTCTTTTGATGACCGTGCTGTTGACGATTGGACTGGTGCTCCTGCTTCCAGGGATAATAAAAGCCACTCCCGTTGCCATCTCCGAGGGATCTCAGAAAGGGATCCCCTGGGTTGCCTACACGCCTGATGCCCTCCGTAAATTGCGCGATGAGGGGAAACCTGTCCTGCTCGATTTCACCGCTTCGTGGTGTCTGACCTGCCAGTTCAATGAACGCACGGCGATCAATGTGCCTGCCGTCAGACAGCTACTAAGCGAGAAGGGGATCACTACAATGAAGGGGGATTGGACGAATTCCGATCCGGCAATCACCGCGGCACTCAAATCCTTTGGCCGTGTGGGTGTTCCGCTTGTTGTTTTTTATCCCGCGGGGAAAGGGAGTGAGCCTGTCGTGCTTCCCGAACTGCTGACTGAGAGCATCATCCTACAGGCATTGGGTCGATGAATTGGAAAAATACGGAAGCGATTTCATTATTCAGTTTCCAATTCCTGAGTTCCTGAGTTCCATATTAAAAAATCTCCCTTTCTATTCATGAATTTTAAGAACTTTCGCCTCAATAGCCTCGATCAAAATACCCCGATTTCCAAAGAGGAATACGGACGCGATCTCAAAAAATACCAACTCGGACTGCTCAGTCTTCAACTCCGACTCAAGGAGAGCAAACGCTCCGTCATTATCCTCATTGAGGGACCTGATGCGGCGGGCAAAGGAGGGGCGATCAAAAGGACACTGGAACGGCTCGACCCTCGTCTGATCCGTGTCTATTCCACGCAGAAACCGACACCCGAGGAATACAAGCATCACTATCTCTGGCGTTTCTGGAACAAACTCCCCCCCTACGGTGAGATCGCGGTCTTTGACCGTTCATGGTACGGGCGCGTGCTCGTGGAGCGCGTTGAAGGGTTCGCCACGGATGCGGAGTGGAAGAGGGCCTACGGCGAGATCAACGAACTGGAACGCACGCTTACCGACGATGGGGCGATCATTATCAAGCTCTTTCTCCAGGTCTCCAAGGCGGAACAACTCAAGCGTTTCAAACAACGGCAAGCCGACCCCTACAAGCATTGGAAAATCAATGATGAGGACTGGCGTAACCGCCGGAAGTGGAACCAACACCTCAAGGCTGCCGAGGAAATGTTCGTGAAGACTTCCACTAGGGTTGCTCCCTGGAGAGTGATTCCCGGTGATTTTAAGTGGTTTGCGCGCGTTCAGTTCGCGAAGACGGTTTATGATCGGATCACCGCAGAATTCCCAGAGGTGATCAAAAAAGGATAAGGGAGGAGGATTGGCCTCTCCTCCTGAAGCCTTAATGCTTCCACTTTTCGGCTTATAACCCGTCGTCCGTCACGGCACCGTGGGAGGCATCGGTGACATGGGAGGCATACTTGGCCAGCACGCCGCGATGGTAGCGGGGTTTGGGTTGCTTCCACGCCTTCTTTCGCTTGGCAAGTTCCGAGGTGCTGACGGTGAGCGAGAGGGTATGCTTCTTCGCATCAATCACGATCGTGTCCCCATTCTTCACGAGCGCAAGCGGGCCGCCGACAAATGCTTCCGGCGTGATGTGTCCCACCACAAAACCATGTGTGCCGCCGGAGAATCGCCCATCAGTGATGAGTGCGACATCTTTGCCGAGTCCCCGCCCCATGACGGCGCTGGTGGGGGAAAGCATCTCGCGCATCCCAGGGCCACCCTTGGGGCCTTCATAACGGATGACGATGACATCACCTTTCTTAATGCTTCCTGCAAGGATGCTCTCAAGTGCTTTCTCTTCGGATTCAAAAACGCGTGCCTTTCCTTCAAAACGGAGACCTTCCTTGCCGGAGATTTTGGCGACGGCCCCACCCGGAGCGAGATTGCCCTTCAGGATGACAAGGTGACTCTCGGATTTGATCGGATCGGAGAGGGGGCGCACGATCTGCTGATCCTTCGGATACGGTTTGAAGGCTGCAAGATTCTGTCTGAGGGTCTTGCCGGTGACGGTCATGCAGTCGCCGTGCAGGAGTCCGGCGGCGAGCAGTTGCTTCATCAACGGAACAATGCCGCCGATTTCGACAAGTTGGGACATGAGATATTTTCCGCTTGGTTTCAGATCAGCTAGGACGGGAACGCGTTTTCCGATGCGGGTGAAGTCCTCCAGAGTCAGCTTCACGCCGGCGGAATGGGCGATGGCCAGCAGATGCAATACCGCGTTGGTGGAACCGCCGAGGGCGATGACGACGGTGATGGCATTTTCAAAAGCCTCGCGGGTCATGATGTTAAGCGGGCGTATTCCCTTCTTCAGGAGATTGAGAACCGCCGCCCCTGCATCGCGGCAATCCTGCACTTTGTGCGAGGAGATAGCGGCTTGAGCGGAACTGTTTGGAAGGCTCATGCCCATCGCCTCGATGGCTGAGGCCATGGAATTGGCGGTGTACATCCCGCCGCAGGAACCGGGACCCGGTATAGCACATGACTCGACGGCCTGGCGCTCTTTGGAGGAGATGCTGCCAGCAGCTTCCTGCCCGACGGCTTCAAAGACGGAGACAACATCCACCAGTTTTCCATCGAGACATCCCGGCAGGATGGTGCCGCCATAAACGAAGACGGAGGGGCGGTTCAGACGGGCGATGGCGATCATGCAACCCGGCATGTTCTTGTCGCACCCGCCGATAGCCACAAGCCCGTCAAATCCCTGACAGCCTGCAACGGTTTCAACCGAATCGGCGATAACCTCGCGTGAGACAAGGGAGTATTTCATTCCTTCGGTGCCCATCGAGATGCCGTCGGAGATGGTAATGGTATTGAAGATGATCGCTTTGCCGCCTGCTTTGTCGATGCCGAGTGCCGATTCGCGGGCCAGAGCGTCGATGTGCATGTTGCATGGAGTGACCATGCTCCAGGTCGAGGCAACGCCGACGATCGATTTTTTGAAATCCTTGTCGCTGAATCCCACGGGGTAGAGCATGGCGCGACTAGCGGCGCGGCTCGGGCCGTCCAGCAGAAGTGAGGAGTGGGCGCGAGCCAGGGATTTCGACGGAGACTTGGAAGGGGATTTTTTACGGGAACTCATCGGCTGATCGTATCAAAGTGGGGAGCTAAATCCATCATGGATTGGTATCCAGTGGTTTTTTAAGCGTGGGAAGTGTGGATGATGAGGCGTTCCCTTCCATGATGTGATCCATCAATTCGCGAATCACCCCGTGTTGTTCATCGGAAAGTTCTGGAGCTAATGCCGCCTCTTGGAATGCCCTCAGGGCATTCCCCCGTTCCCCCTGTTTGGCATAGGCTTGACCCAGATAGGTGAGGCTGGCCCCGAGTGGTTCCCTATGACGACGGGCAAGTGTGACAAGCCTTAACAGTGCGTCGGTCTCTTCCTTTCCGGAGTTGGCGGCATTGGCCGCTCGTGCGAGCAGGAAGAGCGAATTTTCATTCTCTCCTTTGAGGGTGATCAAGGACTGGGCGTTGTCCAGTGCCTCATCGGCGCTTCCTGTCTCAATGAGTGCCCGGATGAGAATCTCCCGGGCGGCATGGTTGCCGGTATCAGCATCGAGGGATTTCTTCGCATATCCCGCCGCATCTTGCCAGTGGCCTTGGGATGCTGACAGGGAGGCTCTGGTACTTAGCAGGAGGGAGGGAAGTTCCTTCGTGGTAGCAGCCATATCGAGCAACTGTGTCGCTTCGGAGAGGCGACCGATCTCAGCCAGATTGGACGCAGTCAGCATCATGTATCGGGCGCGATCCTTTGTGTCGGGCCAGATTTCCCTGAGCTTTTGGTCGGATGGAAGCTGCCAGTCAGTGGCATGGTCACCTTTTGGTCTGAATAGGTATCCCCAGGGGGAGAGATCGGTGAGCGTCCAGAGGGAAGAGGCAAGCAGGGACTTGGTGAGTGATTGCCAAGCCGGACTTGCCCCCAGGAAGACCGCTCCGAAATGGCGTTCACGGTTCATTTTCCAGAAAGCCGATTTATCCCTTGCTGCCGATTCAGAGTCGGTGACTGAGGGGAGAAGCGATACTTGCGGGCCTGAAAGTGAGGCGATAGATGGGAAAAACTCGGGTGTGATGAATACTGGAGAGTCTGTTGATTTAAGAATCTCCTGAAGGAGCGGAACTGGAGATGTCAGTCGTGCATCGGGAGTGCGATGGAGCTGGCAGCCCTCAACAAGCAGGGTCGTGAGCGCAAGGAACACGATAGCCGGGAGGATGGAGAGGGCTTTTTTACCTATGAAACTCATGAGAGAGGAGGGTAAGAGACTGTCTGAAAAGTCCGCGCATGGCGAGCAGAGAGGAGTTGGGGGCGTGAGTGAGGAGCATATCTAGGGGTATACGCGACCAGCGAACGACAAAGTTCACGTCTCCAAGACCCTCTGCCCTTCAAGGGTTGCGGCTCTTCCGGTCTGATGCAGTGTCGATGACTCGGTCGTGTATGATCTTCATACACTCCCTCTTCTTCTCCTGGCCTCAGCTCCAGAATCTCCATCAACTCACCTCGCAGGGACTTTTCACACAGCCTCTAAGGAGATAGCTTTGTTTTCAGAAGGAAGACAACCATCGAAACGCTTGTGATGCTTGTGATGCACAAGGATGATGGTATGAGTAATCCAATGAAACGCTTTTTGGCACTTCTTTTAACAATGAATCTTTTTACCCTCTTCTCTCATGCGGCCTCCGGCGAGCCGCTCCCCGTCGGATCTCCAGCACCGCAAGTCACTGCCAACGATCAGGATGGCAAGCCCGTCAACTTTGCCGATGCCTATGCCAGGGGAATCACGCTCGTCTATTTTTACCCAAAGGCCGAGACGCCCGGATGTACCGCCGAAGCCTGTTCGCTACGCGATGCCTATGAGGGACTTCATGCCAAAGGACTCCAGATTCTCGGGGTGAGCAAGGATTCGGTCGAAGCCCAGAAAAAATTTCATGAGAATCGGAAACTTCCCTTCACCTTAATTGCCGACCCCAATGGCAAGGTGGCAGAGGCTTTTCATGTGCCGCTAATTCCTGTGATCGGCGTGACAAAAAGGCAGTCTTTCATCATCAAAGATGGCAAGATTGCATGGGTTTCTCTCAGTGCCCAGACAGGTGGTGCTGCACAGGAAGTGCAAAAAGCCCTCGACACACTGGCGAAGTAATAGCATTTTCTTTCCCCCGTCACTCCCGTGAGTTAACCTCCGGAGTGTTGCTATGGGTTGATAGCTCAATGGTAGAGCAGTACCCTTTTAAGGTATTGGTTCTGGGTTCGAGTCCCAGTCAACCCACTTGTAGAAGTCCTTCCTTATGGCTATCACTTGAAGCAATGTTGCATTTGATAGGTACTCAGAGTCTTCAGATAATCTCCGGATTCGGTGATTTTGCCGTCTTCACTGGTAGGTCGCTGTCATCGGTGGCGCATTCCAGAAGGCTGGGACATCGGGTGATCCGGGCCGTTTATGAACAAGGGACTGTCTGCCTGCCAGTGATCCTGATTGTCGGTATCTTCACCGGATTGGTGCTGGGATTGCAGGGATATCATGTGCTGAGCCGCTTTGGTTCCCAAGGATTGCTCGGGGCTTTGGTTTCGCTCAGTCTGGTGAGGGAGATGGCTCCCGTCCTGGCTGCCCTGATGCTTGTTGGTCAAGCCGGTTCGGCACTGGCTGCGGAACTCGGAATGCAGCGCAATACCGAACAAATCGTTGCGCTGGAGACCATGGGGGTGAGCAGTCACGGTTATCTGGTCTCTCCTCGGTTGATCGCCTCACTGCTGACTTTTCCCGCCCAGACGGCGCTTTTTGTGGTAGTGGGACTCTGGGGGGGGGCTCTCTCAGGATCTCTTCTGCTGGGTGTCGATTCAGGCGTGTACTGGTCATCGGTGGAACATGCCGTCGAGTTCAGGGATCTGAGAGAGTGTTTTATGAAGGCACTAATCTTCGGGCTTTTATCCATGAGTATCTGTGCATGGCAGGGGTTCCATGCCGATCGCTCCCGCACGGCTACGGGAGCGCGTGGAGTGAGTGCTGCCACGACACGGGCGGTGGTCTATTCCAGCATCATCGTGCTGATAGCAGATTACATCATCACCTCCTTTTTTGTCTAAAGATGAGCGTGGCTGACCGGGAGTTCATTATTCAAGTTGAAGGCTTGCGAAAGTCCTTCGACGCGCGTTGCGTCCTTGACGAGATCGATCTGGGGGTGCCGCGAGGCAGCCTTTTTACCGTTCTTGGCCCAAGCGGGGCAGGCAAGTCCGTCTTTCTAAAGTGTCTGGCAAATATTCTCCATCCTGATGCCGGCAGGATCAGTTTCGATGGACGGCAGCTTACCGCTGCGGACAGCGCCTTGCGCACGGAGTTTCGCAAACGATGCAGCTTTCTATTTCAAAGCAATGCCCTCTTCGATTCTCTGACTGCATTGGAGAATGTAGCTTTGCCTTTGGAGCAGACCACAAACCTTGGCCTCAGGGAGATTCGTGAACGCAGTATGGAAGCCCTTCATCAACTCGAAATGGATGATTTTCATGAGCGCTATCCCGGTCAGCTTTCCGGCGGAATGCAAAAGCGACTTGCGCTTGCCCGCGCCATCGTGACCCAGCCCGAACTCGTTCTGTTTGATGAGCCGACGGCCGGACTTGACCCCATTCGCAGGAATGCAGTGTTCACCATGATCGCAAAATATCAACGCCAGTTCCATTTTACAGCACTGGTCGTCACTCATGATGTTCCCGAGGCGTTGGTTGCCAGCGATCGGGTTGCACTGTTGAATCATGGAAAAATCTGCTTCGAGGGAACTCCTGCGGAATTTTCCGCATCCGTTCAGCCCGTTGTGTGTGGTTTTCGTGACAGCGCGGAGTCTCTCAGCAATTCTATTGACGCAATCCGCCAAAAAAACTTCACCATGTGATTATTTTATGAAAAATACCAAACTCGAACTTTCGGTAGGCGTCTTTGTGTTGCTTGGATTGGCCGCGCTTGCCTACCTGACGATCAAGCTGGGCACAGGCTCCATGGTCAGCGGCAATTCTTATCTGATCGAATCCCGATTTGCCAATGCGGGTGGTATTCATCCCGGATGCAGTGTGCTGCTCTCCGGCGTCTCGGTGGGAAGGGTCGAGAGTGTCAGGATGGATCCATCGGATTACAGTGCCATCGCGACCCTCCGTCTCACTTCAATCCTTCATCTCCCCACGGATTCCATGGCTTCCGTCAAGACTTCCGGGTTGATCGGTGACAAGTATATTGCTCTCTCTCCAGGAGCAGATAGCACCTTTATTCAGCCCGGAGCAAGAATCACCATGACGGAATCCGCAGTCGATCTGGAGTCGTTAATTGGAAAAATGGCGTTTGGATCCATTGACAAAGACAAGGAAACCAAAGAAAAGAAAAGCCTGCCTTCGCCATGATGAAACGACAGCTTCCTCTTCTACTATTGGTTTTCTGCCTATTCTCACGGGGTGCTTTGATTGCCTCCACCGATGAGGCTGAGAAGCGTCTCAAGACCGCCGTCAACCAAGTCACTGAAATCGCAGCGCACGCGCCGGATCGCAATGCCTTGGCAGCAGGGGTGAAACCGACACTGCAAAATATACTCAGTTTCGAAACCATGACCCGTCGTGCGGTCGGTCCGGGATGGCGCCAGTTCACACCGGAGCAGCAAAAGGAAGCCGTCGGCCTTTTTACGACGCTGATCATCCGAACCTATACCGCAAAATTTACTCCCGGCGAACTTCCCTCGGTTACTTTCAAGGCTGCCTCATCTCCGGCACCGGGTCGCGTCGAGATACCGACAACCAGTTCTTATAAGGGAAGTCACTACGATGTCGTTTACCGTCTTGATGAGTCTGACGACTGGCGCATCACGGATGTCGTGATCGAGGGGGTGAGCATGATCGCCAACTACAGGACGCAGTTTGATGCCGAGTTCAAGCAGGGCGGGGCGGAAGCTGTGATCAAGGCACTCAACCGTTCACTTGCTACCTCAAAATGAAAATCAATCCTATCATCGTGCTATGCCTTTTCATGATGGCAGCCCAGAGTGCCATCCACGCATCCGTTGCTGAGAAAACCGCAGCGGTCACGGTGGTGAAAAAAGCAAAATCACCCAAGATCAAATCTCATGATGGCAAGTCGGTGCGATTATCCGATGACGATCTGAATGACGAGTATGGTCGAGCTGCTTCCGTTCCTGATCCTATCCAGCCGCTGAATAGGGGAACCTTCTGGGTGAATCATCAAATTTACAGATATATCTTCCGCCCCGTTTCCAGGGCCTATGATACCGTGGTGCCTTCCGTGGTGAGGAAGGGGGTCTTTAATGTCTTTGACAATCTGGAGTTCCCGAAGCGGTTCGTGAATGATCTCTTGCAGGGGAGGCTAAAGAGCGCGGGACAGGAGTCCGAAAAATTTGTGGTCAATACCGTTGCAGGTGTGGGGGGAGTTATGAAAGTTTCGGATCGTATTCCCGCACTGACCGATCTGCCTCGTCCTGATACAGGACAAACCTTTGCCAAATGGGGCATCGGTCATGGAGCCTATGTTGTCCTCCCTATTTTTGGCCCAAGAAGCGCGCGTGATACGGTCGGTTTAGCCGGGGACATCGCCCTGAGTCCGGTGTTTTGGGTATCGATCTGGTTCCCTGCTGTCGTTTGGATGCCTGCCGTGACGACGCCTGATTCGGTACGCACTCTGCACGACAGACTCGGTGCCTATGATGCTGTCACAGAGAACACTCTCGATCGTTATCTGGCAGCCCGGAGTTCCTATATCCAGAACCGCAGCAAGGCAGCATCGAAATAAATCTTCCGTGCGAGAAATTGCCGCATAAAGATACTGAGAGTCATTCTGAGAATTTCCAACGGTTGATGCTGATGTCTGTTATACAGACCCCCGGAGAGGTGGTTCATTAGTCCTGCTTGAACTTCTCGTGCCCTTCCTTCTTCAGTTGGCCAAGTTTGCCAAGCAGGGACTTTGCATTGTCATACTGACCTGCCTTCACAGCTTCCTCGATCTGGCCATAGGTATCTGCGAGCTTCTGCATCTGGGCCTTATAAGCAGCTAGAAACGGGGCGCGATCAGTCTGCGACACGGTGGCAGTCTTGCGAGGTTCGAGATTCTGGGAATCGAGAGCCGCTTTTCTGAGCGACTCAATCAGTGTCACCGTTGACTGCTGCCTGCTCGGATCGTTAACTTGTGCGGAGAGTTGCTTTGTACCTCTTGCCAGAATCTGCATCTGCTTTTCCAGCGGAGAGTCTTCAGCATGGAGAAGAGATGAGAGAGGAATGATGGCGGCGAGCGTAAGAACAGGGAGTAATTTCATATGATACGGGGTGGGCTAATTTATCCGACGACCACGATATTTACGAGTCGCCCCGGAACCACAACTACTTTTTTGATCTCCTTGCCTTCCAGCTGAGATGCCAGCGAGGGATCAGCAAGAACTGCCTTTTCGACAAACTCCTTGTCTGCGTTGATCGGGACAGTCAGGTGGCCTCGCACTTTTCCATTCACCTGAAGGGCGTAGGAAATCTCATTAACGGCGAGATAATCCTCATTCCATACCGGCCATCTGCTTTGGGAGGCAAGCCCATCGAACCCAGCGAATTTCTGAGCCAGTCGGAACCAGATTTCCTCGACCAGATGAGGCGCAAAAGGGCTCAAAAGCGGCAAGAAAAGTCGTAGTGATTCGACCGGACGGGGTTTGGCACTGGTGAACTCATTGGTGCAAATCATCATCTGTGAGATTGCCGTATTGAAGGAGAGTGACTCAATGTCATGAGTGACTTTCTTGATCGTGGCATGAAGCACGCGCCGCTGAGCATTGGTGAGTTCCTGTTCGGCCAGATCCTCTGAGAGGATGTAGTTGCCCTCTTGATCCTCCGTCATGGCGAGACGCCAGACACGGGCAAGAAAACGGTAAACACCCTCCACGCCGGTGGTGCTCCAGGGTTTGCCATGTTCCAGCGGCCCCATGAACATTTCGTAGAGTCGCAGGGAATCCGCCCCGTATTCGGAAATGACCTCGTCTGGATTGACCACATTGCCACGGCTCTTGGACATTTTCTGTCCATCGTCACCGAGAATCATGCCTTGATTCACGAGTCTCTGGAACGGCTCCGTTGTAGTCAGATGACCCAGGTCGAAGAGAACCTTGTGCCAGAAGCGGGCATAGAGCAGATGAAGCACGGCATGTTCGGTACCCCCGACATACAAATCGACACCACCGGGAGTGCCCTGACTTCCCATCCAGTACTGCTCAGCCTCGGCACTGATGAAGCGTTCCTTGTTTCTGGGGTCGCAGAAGCGCAGGTAGTACCAGCAGGAGCCGGCCCATTGCGGCATGGTATTGAGCTCTCGTCGTGCCGTCTCGGAATACTGTACCCACTCTAGGGCCTTGGAAAGAGGTGGTTCCGCCGTGCCAGTTGGTTTGAAATCCTCGATCTCCGGCGGCTCCACGGGCAGCTCCTCGTCGGAGAGGGCGCGATGGGTGCCATTCTCCCAGACAATGGGGAACGGCTCGCCCCAGTAGCGTTGGCGGGAAAAAAGCCAGTCGCGCAGCTTGTAGCTGATCGTTCCATGACCCACGCACTTCTCCTCCAGCCAGGCGATCATCGTCTGTTTCGCCTCGGGGGTGGGGAGATCATTCAGGAAACCGGAATTCACCGCGATCCCTTCGCCACTAAAACATCCCTGAGTTGTTTCACCTTGGGAGTCGTTTGATCGTACCACTTCAACAATCGGCAAATCAAACGCCACGGCAAATTCATGATCCCTTTCATCATGGGCGGGAACGGCCATGATGGCTCCTGTGCCATAACCCATGAGGACATAGTCTGCGATCCAGATCGGGATCTGGGATCCATTCACCGGATTGATCGCATGGGCACCGGTAAAGACACCTGTCTTTTCTTTCGCAAGATCGGTGCGTTCCAGATCGCTCTTGGCTGAGCAGGCTTTCTTGTAGGCAGCGACAGCCTCATGCCGGGCTGCTGTCGTGATCGTTTCGACGAGTGAATGCTCGGGAGCAAGGACAAGGTAAGTCGCACCGAAGAGAGTATCGGGACGCGTGGTGAAGACGGTGACCCTCTCTTCGATTCCCGCAAGAGCAAAACTCACCTCTGCTCCCTCACTGCGACCGATCCAGTTACGCTGAAGGATCTTGATCGACTCCGGCCAGTCGAGTCCATCGAGATCGGCAATCAGCCGTTCCGTGTACGCGGTGATGCGAAGCATCCACTGGCGCATCGGACGACGCTCGACGGGGAACCCGCCGACTTCGCTCTTCCCATCGACAACTTCTTCATTGGCCAGCACGGTGCCGAGCTCCGGGCACCAGTTTACCGGTTTGTCGGAAACATAAGCGAGACGGACGCTGTCTTGATCGGAACCGGTGTAGGTGGAGATCGGTTCGGCCTTGTTTGTGAGCGGGTTCACCCAGGCATTGTAAAGCTGGAGAAAAATCCACTGCGTCCATTTGAAATACTCGGGATCGGTCGTGCTGATTTCGCGGGACCAGTCGTAGCTGAAGCCGAGCGACTGAAGCTGGGTACGGAAGTTGTTGATGTTACGCTCAGTGGTGATGCGTGGATGCTGTCCTGTCTTGATCGCGTATTGCTCGGCGGGAAGACCAAAGGCATCCCAGCCCATCGGGTGGAGCACATTGTCCCCCTTCAGGCGGTGATAACGGGCAAGGATATCGGTGGCAGTATATCCCTCGACATGGCCGACATGCAGACCGTCGCCGCTCGGATAGGGAAACATATCGAGTACAAAATACTTCTCCGCCTCAGGCCGGAAATCAGGATCACCGGGATTGGCAGCGCGGAACGCATTCGTCGTCAGCCAATACTGCTGCCAGCGGGGTTCAAATTCGGAGAAAGGATAGTGCTTGCGGGTAAGGGACATCTGGTTCGAAGTAGAGTAGCCATCTATGGAAACCGAAAACAACGCATCAGCCAAGCTCCCGACGATTCTTTTAGCGACTCGAAACAAGCACAAGACCCGTGAGATACAGCAGATGTTCGGGGTGGGGGTGCAGGTGATTGATGCCACACAGGTCGAGGGACTGCCTGAGGTCGAGGAAACAGGAGTGACCTTTGAGGAAAACTCACGGCTTAAGGCCGAGGGGATTTCCCTCGTGATCGACGGGCTGGTGCTGGCGGATGACTCGGGACTCGAAGTCGATGCCCTCGGCAAGGAACCGGGTGTCTATTCCGCTCGCTACGCCGCCTCAAGTTTTTCAGGTATTGGCAGCATTGATGAAGTCAATACAGCACTTGTACTGGAAAAAATGGTGAACGTGCCTCATGACCAACGCACCGCCCGCTTCCGCTGTGTCCTGGCCGTTGCCGAGAGGGGAAAGACGCTTGCCGTCTTCGACGGCACCGTGGAGGGGGTTCTGTCCACGGAAGTCAAAGGCTCAGGCGGCTTCGGGTATGACCCGATCTTCATGCCTCTCGGATTTCAAGAAACCTTCGGCGAACTCTCCTCCGAGATCAAACATACCATGAGCCACCGCAGCCTGGCATTGGCTCAGTTCAAGATGTGGTGGGAAGGGAGGAAAGTAGGGAGCGAGTAGGGATAATGCTGAGACTTGAAACCTGAAAGCTGAAAAGGAGAATTTCTCACTCCATCCAATCTGAAGACACATGAGCCTCAAAAAGTTTCTACTGCTCTCCGCCAGAGGTTCAAGCTGCCCCTATAGGTCGTCTTCTGCGTCGCTGGTGCCCTTCGTCACTCCTCTCAGTTTCGCTTCAATAAAAGCATCAAGATCTCCATCCATGACTCCCTGTACATTGCCGGTCTGCACTCCGGTACGGTGATCCTTCACCATCTGGTAGGGTTGGAAGACATAGGAGCGAATTTGGCTGCCCCAGGCAATTTCACCCTTCTCGCTGTATTGGCGATCCAGTTCAGCCCGTTTGCGGTCAGCCTCCATCTGGTAGAGTTTGACCTTGAGCATCTTGAGGGCCATGACTCGGTTTTTGAGCTGACTGCGCTCGGCTTGGCAAGCCACGACAAGTCCTGTCGGTTCATGTGTCATGCGAACCGCCGTTTCCACTTTGTTCACATTCTGGCCTCCCTTGCCGCCGGAACGGTAGGTATCGACGCGGATGTCTTTTTCGTCAATCTCCACAGGAGCATCCTCAATATCAGGATTCACATCAAGGCTGGCAAATGAGGTATGGCGTCGTTTAGCAGAATCAAAAGGTGAGATACGCACGAGTCGATGAACTCCCCGCTCGGTTTGGAGATAGCCAAAGGCGTAGTCTCCCGTGACCGCAAGCGTAACCGATTTAATCCCAGCTTCATCCCCCTCCTGAATATCTACGACGCTTGCCGTGAAACCGCTGCGCTCGATCCAGCGTTTATACATCCGCATGAGCATATCTGCCCAGTCACACGACTCGGTGCCGCCCGCTCCCGAGTTGATCGTGATGAAGGCGTCGTTCTTGTCAAATTCGTTGGAGAGAAGCTGTCGAAGCTCGAATTTCTCGATTTCCGTCGTCAAGGTGTTGAACTCGGAGAGGACTTCACGCGATGCCTGTGCGCAGGAAGCTACATCGGATTCCTCCCCTGCCATTTCCTTGAGGATTTCCAGATCATTGACTCGCGACTCAAGTTGGGCGAGGGGGATGAGCTTCGCCTTCAGAGCCGAGATGCGCTCCATATCTTTCTGCGCTGCCTCGCGATTATCCCAGAAGCCGGGCTGCGCCATCCGGGATTCAATGCTGTTCAGTTCTTCCGCTAAAGTTGCTGAGTCAAAGAAACCTCCGCAGTGCCGCGAGACGGGCGGCGAGTGCGGAGGCATCCAGAGTTGTGAGGTCGATCTGCTGTTCGGACATGAGGTAGGGTGTCTGTGCTGAGGACTGTGAGACTGATAGGGTGATGAACGGGAGAAGCGCCGTTTTTTTGCTGATAGGCTGTGAACCAAATCGGCACTAGACCTGTCCAGAATCGGACTGGGTGGATTTACCTAAGTAGATTAGCCGCTATCCTCAATGAGTACGGGCATTACCACTCAATCGGAAGATGGTTTCCCCCTCCTTCATCATATCGAGACGATCCCGGGCGACGATCTCCAAGTAATCCCGGTCTGTCTGGAGAAGGTGTACTTCCTGAGTGCGCTGCTGGGAAAGCTTCTGAAGCTCCTCCAATTGCGATTTTTGTTTTGCCAGATGGAGCTTCATCTCATTGAGACGAAGCCATTCGGGGTAGAAGGTGAATCCGGCTGTGAGCAATGCTGAAAAGACAATCAGCACCCAGACGACACGCATCGCCGCAGGCAAAAAATCTGACTGCGAACGCCTGTGTCTCCCCACTGCGGAGTGGGGAGTCTGTATGCTCAGGCCGGATGTCATCAGGGAGTAACTACCACTTTAGTTTGCCGCCGTAAATAGCATCTTCGCCCAATTCTTCCTCGATGCGAAGAAGTTGGTTGTATTTGGCAACACGGTCAGTGCGGCAAAGGGAGCCTGTCTTGATCTGGCCTGCGTTGGTGGCGACGGCGATATCGGAGATGGTGGTGTCCTCGGTTTCCCCCGAGCGATGGCTGATCACTGCGGTGTAGCTGTTTTCTTTGGCAAGTTCGATGGCATCGAAGGTCTCGGTGAGCGAACCGATCTGGTTCACTTTGACAAGAATCGAATTGGCAACACCTTTCTCGATTCCCTTGCGGAGGAAATCAACATTGGTGACGAAGAGATCGTCCCCTACAAGTTGCACCTTGTCTCCAAGTGCCTCTGTGAGGAGCTTCCATGTGGCCCAATCATTCTCGGCACAACCATCCTCGATCGAGATGATCGGGTACTTGGCCACGAGGCCCTTGTAGTAATCAACAAGCTCTGCACCGGTGCGGACACTGCCGTCGGATTTCTTGAAAACATACTTCTTCTTTGATGCATCGTAGAACTCGCTGGAAGCGGCATCCAGCGCGATGGCGATCTGCGTGCCGAATTTGTAGCCGGCTTTCTTGACAGCAAGCGCGATGGAGTCCAAGGCATCCTCAGCACCGTCAAGTTTAGGTGCGAACCCACCCTCATCACCGATGGCGGTTGAAAGGCCTCGATCTTTTAGCACAGCCTTGAGGGCATGGAAGATTTCGGCTCCGGCACGGAGTGCTTCGGAGAACGAAGGCAGTCCCTTGGGAATGATCATGAATTCCTGAAAATCAATGGGTGCGTCCGAGTGCGCTCCGCCGTTGAGAATGTTCATCATCGGAACAGGTAGTACTTTGGCATTAGGGCCGCCAAGATACTTGTAAAGTGGAAGGCCAAGCTGTGTGGCGGAAGCGCGGGCCACCGCCATCGAAACGCCCAGTATGGCATTGGCACCGAGTTTTCCTTTGGTTGATGTGCCGTCGAGGGCAATCATCAGCTTGTCGATCGAGATCTGATCGAGGGAGTCGTATCCCACGAGTTCGGGAGCGATGAGGTTATTGACATTGCCAACGGCCTTGGCAACACCCTTGCCGAGATAACGGCTCTTCACACTGTCCCGCAGTTCGACAGCTTCGTGTTCACCGGTGGAGGCACCGCTTGGGACGGCGGCCCGTCCAAGTGCTCCGCCTGCCAGATACACATCGGCTTCGAGGGTGGGATTGCCGCGTGAATCAAGGATTTCGCGGGCGTGAATGGCTGTGATGGTGGTGTCGCTCATGGGTAAATATGGAATATTAAGTAATGAATTGTGCCTGATGTGAATTTTTGAATCAAGAGAGTATGTGAAGGAAAATTCCGACGAGAGGGTCAAGCAACTGTCGTGCCGAGAGAAGCCACATCGGTGAACTGGGCGATGGCGGCGATTCTTACCGAGTGAGTGCCCTGGTCGCTGGGAAGTTCAACGATCTCTCCAACTTTTTTTCCTAGCAGCGCGCGTCCGATGACCGCCTGATAGGAGACCCATCCCTTCTCTGGCACACCATCCCATGCACCCAGAATGCTATAGGTTTCAGATGGCCCCCCGTTTGTTGGTTCCAGTGTGACCACTGTTCCAATAGAAACCACCGAAGTGTCGATGTTCTCGAAGTTGGTGCCACGGGCATTGTTGAGCATGAGTTCGAGTTCTCCTTTCTGGCGGTTGAGAACGGCCTGCTGCTCCTTGGCGGACTTGAATTCAAAATTTTCCCTCAGATCGCCGTAGGATCGTGCTGTTGAAATATCGCGGATGTTCTGGGGAATGAGTACTTTTTCAATGTGCTCAAGCTCCTCCTTGCGGCGCTGAAGGCTGGCCCAAGAGACAATAAGACTTTCACCTCGGGGAGCTGGAGTTTCCTGGTCGCCTCCGGTTACAAGCGATTCCAGTTCGGGATGAACCTTCAGGATGCGGGCAAGTAGGGAGCGGCGGTTCAAATCCGCAAAGACGGGACTCATCATGACCTTGCGCATAGCCTGGCGTGCGGAATCGCGTTCTGCCTTGCCAAGAAGATCGGCAACAAGTTCCCGATCCTCAAACAGGAATTCCTCAAGTCTCTTGCTTTTGATCTCGGCATGCAGATCTGCCTCCATAGCGGCAAGGATTGCAGCAAAGAGCTCCTCATCGATGACTTCTGGTAGTGCCTTTTCCCGGTCTTTGCAAAGCCATAGGACAAAGTCCGAACTGGCCGAGCGTTCTCGGATGATGCGGTGCGTATGCTCAACAAAGACCTCGCGTTTATTTTGTGCGATGAAGAGCTTTAGGATTTCACCGCTGAGACGGGGTTCGGAGGTCTTGGTCAGCCGAAGAGCTTTCTCTTCCCAGTTCTCGGGAAATGCATCAGGAAATGCCTCCAGAACCCTTCCGTATTTTGCAGCGGGTATTTCCGTGAAGATCTCGGTCAGCTTGGTGGGGGATTCGGCGAGAAGTCCTGCAACAGTGGCGGCGTTGGGGCCCGGTTTGAGCTCCTCGTGTCGGGAGCAGATCTCGTTGCGGGCAATCAGCAGCTCGATGGCCTTCGCTGCATGAATCCTGCCTCCGCGTTTGGCCGCCTCTTCCACCTCTGCGGCGAGTGAGCGGAGCTCGTCCACCTCGGTGGCAAAATCATTGAGGGACTTTAGAGCGGAGTCGAGGGCCGTCACCTGATCCTTGGGATGTCTGGCGGTGCGGAATTGCTCGATCAGTCTCTCATGGGGATTCTGTGCCGTTTCCTGGAGGATGATGGGCTCTCCTTTTTTGGCTGGAATGAGGAAGTGCCCGTCTGTCTTGAGTTTTTTCTTTGTGGATTCAAACCACTTCTTGAATCCAGCCGCATCAAAAACGGTCGGGACAAGCGCTACGGAGATTTCATCGGCGGTGGCTTTGTTGCCGTGATCGGACAGGATGGAACGAACCAGTCCCACCGGATCCTTGGCGGCATGTTCTCTCACTGCCGCGGCATCCGATGCTGCTCGGGCCAGGATATGCTCGGATGGAATGAAGGTCAGTGTCTCTGCTGCATACTGGAGCTGCATCGGGTGCCCTTTCTTGGAAACGAAATCAATGGTGATCTGACCGGTGATGAGTTCCCAAGCGGCAATCCGTCCGAATCCCCAGCTCCGGTGCGTACAGAACGCTCCAGGTGTCAGGTTGGAAAGGGCTTCTGCGGCTGCGGCTGTGATCTTGCCGGCATCAATATAGGGATTCAGGTCTTCGCTCATGAAATCGTCATACTAGATGGCCATTGCCACGAGGCGAAGAAAAATGATCGAAATCTCAGATCGGTGCGAAAAGCCGGATGAGTTCCGTCTCAAGAAATTCAGTCTTGGAATTTTTCAGCGAGGAACTTGCACAGGTGCTTTCTGTCGGGGAGGTGGAGGAGGTTTTTCCCCTCATCCACAAAACCAAAGCCTTCGCCATAGGAGGGGCCGTTTAGCACGCAGGCGAGGGTCTTGTTGTTGAGGATCTGGGCATGTGCCGCAGAGAGGGCCGATTCCTTGTCTTCGGAGGCTTCAAATTTCCAACCGATGATTTTTGTGGACGGATACCAACCGCTCAGCAGGGGAAGAATTTTTGGAGTGGGCTGGAAGGTCAAGGTAAGTGAACCGTTGCAGGATGGAATCTTCCCTTGCCCGGCTCCGGGAAGATAAAAATCGCTCACTGCGGCTGCATGGAAAATGGTGCCGATTTGCTCGGTTTTTGATGTTTTTTCCAATAGGGATCCAAGGCTCTCTGCGCTGGTAAAAGAAAGAATTTCAATGCCTAGTTCCTTCAATTCGTCAGTCTCGGCGGTGGCACCGACTCCACGCAGTGCAAGGACTCGGTGACCTTTCATGGCGAGAGTAATGGCGAGACGGGTACCTAGATTGCCGCTGGATCGGTTGCTCAATATCCGCATGGCATCAAGCGGTTCCTGTGTCGGTCCGATGGTGATGAGGGTGGTCATTGAGCTGGAGAATTGAGATAATGTTCCGCTTCTGCAAGCGCACGCTTCATGGCTGCATAGCCAAAGTGGCCTTGCCGGACTTCTCGATAGGAAGTGCCTCCCCAACGAGATGAAAGAGACTTTAGAGATTCTGAAGGAGAAATATGGTCATAAGTTCCTCCGATGACAGTAATCCGATCCGCCGAGGTGAGCGGGGTCAGATGCAAGGGCGAGGTGAGATGTGCATGACGGGAGATGGATGCCGCATCGATGCCATGAGCTTTAAGTAAACCGGCCATCATAGTGCTGGAAGGACTCTTGAAAGTGGCATGGGGAACATCGGCGATAGGTTGGATTAACAGTGTGAAATCGGTCATCTCAAGACCGAGAGTTAGGGCGCTGACCCAGCCGCCGTAGCTGGTGCCGAGCAAGGCGATCCGTTGAGAGCCACACGCTCTTGCCCATGCCATGAGTTGTCGCAGTTCAATCACGGATTGTCTCAGGGTCTCCGCATTGCGAATGATATTCGTAGTGATGGTAAGTGCTCCGTTGGCATATCCCTTGGGGCGCCGACTATAATGATAGGGAAGGTGAGGGAAGAGTACATTCCAGCCCCGTTTGTTGAAGTGGGCTGCGATCCTGCGGTATCCGAAGTCATTTGCAGACATCAATGCATGGAGCAGGATCATGGTGGGAGCTTCTTTGGAAGCGGATCGATCTAATGTTGCGAAGTGATCAGCACAGGCAATGTTATTCTCCGGGTAAATTCCTTGAATGGAGGAGTTCCATGAAAGGCGGTTTCCCTTGAGGTCCCAGCGAATTTTTCCAGCGGTTGGGAGGGCGAAGTAATGCTCGCGAGTAAGGTGCGCGCAGGCGTCCAGGTAGGCATCCAACTCTGGTTTGGTCACGGTATGACGGCGAAGCCGCCATTGTGCTGCATTCATCAAGGCGCACATGAGCGAATCCATCACAATATGGGAAGCCCGTGAGATCATCAGTGATTATTCCACATCCCCTTTTCTCGCCTGCGGAGTTTGGGGAAGGTCGTTAGGAGAGAGGTGGAAGCGTTCAATGGCTTCTTCTTTCAGCGTGAGGAAAGTTTGCATGAGTTCCTGGGAAAAGCGCTCCTTGGCCTCGGAATCACGCTTTTGTTTCGCTGGTGGATGAACGGATTTTCCAATCAGCAGGATGATCGTGATCCGCGGAGTCCAGGGAAGCCAGTTCGTTCGTTGATAAAGTCGGTCACTGCCAATCAGGGCGCATGGAATCACAGGGGCTCCCGAATGAATGCTCAGCGCGGCAAGACCCGGTTTCATCGGGGCCCCGTTGAGGATCGATGTCTCTCCCGCACGGATGCCACCCTCCGGGAAAATGCCGATCACCCGTCCATCTGAAAGACGCCCAAGCGCCTGACGGAGTGAGGTGCGATCACCGCCGCTGCGATCCACGGCGATGCAGTTAAGTGCGGTGAAAACCTTGCGACTCCAGTTCGCCCGGAACATTTCCTCCATGGCAAGCCAATCCAGTCGTCGGTGAAAGAAGCCGCTGATAATGGGAGGATCAAAGTGGCTGTTGTGGTTGGAGGCCATGATGAGCGGGCCGTGCCGTGGCACAGGGGCCAACTGGATGACCCTCACCTTGCAGGTGATCCTGAAAAGGAGACCGCAACACTTGATCACAAGCCAGTGAAAGGCAGTGCGGAAGAGTTGCTCTGGAAATGAAAGGCCCACGGTTGCCTGGATTGAACTATTCCTTTTCCAAAAAATATCCCCGTTGTTTGGCGCTGATTGGCCGACCCAGTTGTTCCAGCACGAGGAGCATGTCTTCCCATACTTTGCGCTTCTCGGCCAAAGTCTGATTGCGCAGCAGGTAGGCAGGATGATAGGTGGGCATGAGCGGAACCCCGTGATAATCAAGCCACTTGCCGCGCACATCCCTCATGGTGCGAGGCTCTCCGAGCAGTCCCTCGACCGCGGTGAGGCCTAACGCGACGATGACCTTCGGTTTGATCAAGTCTATCTGCTGGGTCAGCCATGATAGACAGGTTGCCATTTCGGCAGGTTTCGGCTTGCGATTTCCCGAAACACCTGCAGGCATGTCGGGGCGGCATTTGAGAATGTTGGCAATGAAGATATCCTCGCGGGTGTAGTCCATTGCCCCGATGATTTTGGTGAGGAGCTGACCTGCCTTGCCTACGAAGGGCTCGCCCCGCAGATCCTCCTCTTCTCCCGGAGCCTCACCGACAAAGAGAAGCTCTGTGAACGGATTGCCCACGCCATAGACGACTTGGGTGCGGCTTGCCACGAGGTTGGGACAGCGGGTGCAGGAAAGTATGTTGTGTTTGAGTTCCTCTAGTTTGGCAAGACGGCCATCATCGGGAGAGGCTGGAGAGGGAGTCTGGGAGATGGGGGGGGGGCTCACGGGGATCGTTTTTACTGACGGTTGATTTTTGAATGCTGAATTTTTGCCATCCGGGAGATGGGTGGCGGTCAGGAGCCGCTCCAGACTGGAACGCGAGGCAGTTGGTGCGCCGCGCAAATTTCTTTTCATCCCCTGCAGGATGGGGAGTGCTGTGGCGATTGCCTCGCTGAACGGTGGACAGTTCTTGGCTGGATGATGACTGCTCATGGGATAAAATCAGTGTTTCTCTTTAGGGTTGTTTTCCAAAATTGGGGATGTCTTTTGGTTTTGGCAAGGGAACGAGAGCAAAGTCGGCTGGAAGGGGAGCCTTAAACTGCATAATCTCTCCGGTGCGGGGATGGGTAAACTCCAGTTGCCAGGCGTGGAGAAGATGGCGTTCAAAGTTATCGCGCTTGCCATAAAGGGGATCACCGGCAATCGGGTGGCCGAGGTGTTGCAGGTGAACACGGATCTGGTGCGTGCGGCCGGTGTGCGGCATGCAGGCAACAAGACTGTAGCCACCATGAGTGGCCAGCAGTTCGTAGTCAGTCACCGCCTCGCGTCCCGAAGGGGCACGACGGGGTGTCATTTTCTGCCGTTGCACGGGGTGACGGCCGATGGAGAGATCAACCGTTCCCTTGCCATGGCGCGGCCTTCCTCGGACGATGGCAAGGTAGGTCTTCTTGATCAATCGGTCTGCAAACTGCCTGGAGAGCGAGGCGTGTGTCTGATCATTCTTGGCGACAACAATGCAGCCGCTGGTTTCCTTATCGAGGCGATGCACGATTCCTGGACGGTGCTCCTCAGAGCCTGAGGAGAGTGTGCCGCTGTGGTGCAGGAGAGCGTTGACAAGGGTGCCCTCCTCGTGCCCTGCGCCAAGATGCACCACCATGCCCGCAGGTTTGTTGACCACCAGGAGATCGTTATCCTCGTGCAGAATCTCAAGAGGTATATTCTCAGGCCGCGCTCCCGCAGGCGGCTTGGGAGGCTCTTCTTCCACGAGATAGACATCCCCGGGTTGTGCCTCGTCATTGCTGCGGACAGGGGCTCCCTGTAGGGTGACTCTGCCTGCCTTGATCAGGGCCTGAAGCTTTGACCGCGAAAAATCAGGAAGATAACGGACCAGAACCATGTCCAGCCTCTGGCGACGATCCTCCTCGGAAGCAATGATTTCATGGATGACTGGAATGGACATAAATGGGAGCGTGCTGAAGTCTGAGATGAAGAGGCGTACCGCTTGTAAGATGTGCGTTCCTCGCAGTATGGTCAACCGATGTCGCAATCAGCCCCGGAACAAAGCGAAAATTCCCTGTCATCCAGATACGAGGAAGCATGCCCTTCGTGCAGACTTTTGCTTGATCTGACGGATGAACGGTTGTTTGCGACCGTGAAATGTCCCGGCTGCAACTCGGTTTTCAGAGTGAAAACTAAAATCGGAACCTATGAACTTCTGGAGATCATAGGGCACGGGGGGAGTAGTCGGGTATTCCGGGCCCGTCGTGATCAGAAAACCAGTGAGGAGGATTCCTTGCCTGAAGTGGCTCTGAAAGTCCTGGAGGCGGATCAGAAAGATTATGAGGAGAACCTCATCTTTCTTAGACATGAGGCGAAGTTCGGAGGTTTGATTCAGCATCCGAGAGTTGTGAAAGTATTCCGCCTTGAAGAGGATGCGGATGGTGCCCGGCTTGAGATGGAACTCATGGAGGGTGGATCACTGCACGATCTCATGATTTCCAAGGGGACCATCGACGAGCAGCAGTTGCTGGAAATCGGTCTTGAAATTCTCAAAGCCCTCGCTGCGGCATATGCCAAGGGAATCGTCCATCGTGATCTCAAACCCGCCAATATTCTCTTTAATGCCTCCGGGGGGGCAAAATTGGGTGACTTTGGATTGGCCCGTCATCTTGATGCCATAGGAGAGGATGAGCCTGAACCTGAAATCGAGCAGCACCTTATGGCGACGCCCGATTATGTGGCCCCGGAAATTCTGGCCGGCGAAGCGGGGGATTTACGCAGTGACATCTATGGACTAGGCGGTTCCCTTTACCACGCATTTACCGGCACCTCGCCTTACCTCACCGATGGAAAATCCCTTGACGAACTCCGTCTCCTGAAACTGAAGCCGGCGAGATTATTCCCGTCCAAGCATAAACTTCGTTCCGAGACTGCTTCGCTGATCAATCAGATGCTCGATCCGGATCCGGAAAAAAGATTTTCCTCCTATGCTGATCTGGAAGAGGCTTTTCGTTCGACACTGGATTGTTTGGAAGCCGGACAAAAAAAATCACCCCCCAGAGGGGGCTTCATGAAGCGGTTTTTGGCCTTGGTTCGGAGATCCTGAATAAAATCAGTTTCTGTGCGCTCTTGATTCCTCAAGCTCTTGATGGAAACCTCTTCCACCAGTGAGTTCACACCATCATCTTTTTCACCCCTTTTTTTGACCCTCCACTATTTTCCATGAGGCAGATCAAATCGTTCCTATTCCTGGCCTTACTCCTAGGCTTTCTCCTGGCACTCCTGTTTTTTACCCGGAGTTTCGATGGGGTCGGTGTGCTGTGGGGTAATTTTATTCAGGCAGCATCATTGCCCTCCTGCGGCAGGTCACAGATCTTTGCTGTCTCCCTGCTTCTGGGACTGGGAATACTCTGGGTCGATCTCCGTGCAAGCAGGAGGGAGATTCTGTTGATTGCGCTCTCGTCCGTTCTTTTGCTTCTGGGGGCTTCGTTGGTTTCGGTACTTTACAGCATTTTTTTCAATCCCGTGCCGGGAGTACTCTCGCTTTTGATAGCAGTTTCCCTGGTCTTTGTTTTCGAGCGGACCGAGATGGGCTCCCGAGAGCCCGTGCTGCTGCGTCTTTTTGGCCAGCGACTGCGTCCCGACAGTTTCCGTAAGCTTGTGGATGGAGCTTTGCCTGTGGATTTTCCCGGCGAACTTCATGAAGCCTCGGTTCTCGTCTGCACGATTCACAACCATCTCGATCTGATGGAAGTTCTCAGGCCTGTTGATTATGTGGCACTCATTAATCTCTATCTTCGTACCGCCTCCGATTTCTTGGTCGATGTGGGCGGCTATCTCGACGAGTGCTCGGGGGAGAGTATCCGTGTTGTCTTTGGTGCTCCGCTTCCCGTTGAAGGTGCCACGAATCATGCAGCCAAGGCTGCCCGTGCCGCCATCGATCTTGTTTCCCGGTTGGAGGATCTCAATCGTGAGTGTGATTCGAAGTGGCAAAAGCGACTCGATTTCCGTGTCGGGGTAAATTCCGGGCCGATGATTGCCGCCGCTTACGGTGGAGCCCGTGCCGGACGCTACAGCGTCTCCGGCCCCGTCGTGGAATTCACCCGTCATCTCTCCGCTGCCTGCGCACAGTATGGATGCAGGATTCTTGCCGGTTCGACATCCTACGACATGGCCTCTGAAAGCGTCGAGGGGCGTCCGATTGACCTGCTCCAGAGGGCAGGAAGTCGCCGCAGAGTCGAGCTGTATGAATTTCTTGCGCCCAAGAACATGCTCTCTCCGGAACGGGAGAGAAGCCGTGATCAGTTTTGGAAGGGCGTCATCCTCTTCCGTGAGCGGAAATGGGAGGAATCCATCGCCGCCCTCTCATCCGCCCGAATTTCAGGAATTCCTGACAAGGTTCTCGATTACTACCTCGAACGCGTGGAACGCGCCCGCCGTGGCGAAGACGACCGGACTCCTGAACAGGCGCTGCTGGCTGAAGCGGTGTAGGGTGGAGAGGGGAGAGGGATGAAACTTGAAAGCTGAACCTGAAAAGGAAGATTTGGCGAACTTATCAATTTTTTTGGTTCATTATGACTATTGAATAACCTTTTGAGCCTCTACGCCTAGGATTCTACTTCCGGTACAGGTTCAAGACATGGGTAACGCATTAGGTTCAGGACATAGGTAACACCA